>CAZEJB010000014.1:7219-89840 GCA_964512635.1 uncultured Planctomycetales bacterium
CAGACTTTCTGCAATGGCTGCTGGCCATAGTCGGCGCAGGCGCGGGCATAGTTCTAGCCTACTGGATCATGCGCCGCAATGCAGAGTCGAGGGACTGGAGCTGATATGGACTGGCTGGGCTGTCTGAGCTTTCTCGATCCTGCCAGCTGCATGAGTGACGGAACAGTCGCTCTATTCCTGATACTAGGTGCGGCGGGAGGCGCCGGCGGACATTACCTCGGCCGCTGGCTTGATGCCCAGCTCGGTACAGACTTTCTGCAATGGCTGCTGGCCATAGTCGGCGCAGGCGCGGGCATAGTTCTGGCCTACTGGATCATGCGCCGCAATGCAGAGTCGAGAGACTGGAGCTGATATGGACTGGCTGTTTACCGGCTGTTGTCTCATAGATCTCGCCCTCAGTTGGTGGCTTGTCCTCATAGTTGGTCTGACTGCGGCTGGTGGCTTGGGTGGCTGGTCTTTTGGATCATGGCTGGATGCCAACTGGGGTACGGAGTACATGGCTCCCCTGCTGGCATTTCTTGGCGCAGTGTGCGGATTTGTAATCAGCCTTCTCCTGCTCAGCCGTGGCCAGCTTCGCTCAGATCGCGAGCCCTGAGCGGGAATACACCAGAAATGCGGTGAAGGAGGCAGCATGCTCTACTTCATGGAAGACTGGAAGATAAAGCTGGTCGTAGGGCTAGCCGGAGTCTGCGGACTGGGAGGCTGGTCGCTGGGCCGACAGCTTGACCTGAACTGGGGCAGCGAGTTCATGGCTGTGACCCTGGCTGCCTGCGCAGCTCTTATAGGTACTGCCATTGGATGGTGGCTCGTCCGCCCGGCGACGGAGTAGCCGCCTTTGCTACAATTCTGCTCCGCCGCCTTGGGGCTCAAGCGCACCCAACCCAGACCCGTTTTTGCCTTGCCACGCGCGCCCCGCGGCCATGAGGAGCAGCAGATGAAGATCGCAGTGATCGTCAAGGAAGTCCCCGATACCGAGGCCGTCATCCCCATCCGCGACGGCAAGCCGGACCTGTCCGGAGTCAAATGGATCGTCAATCCTTACGACGAATACGCCGTTGAGGAGGCCGTGCGTCTGGCCGAAGCCAATCCCGGCACCAGCACGGTCGCGGTGATTGTCGGCAACGCCGGCAGCCGTACGAACCTGATCGACGTGCTGGCGCTCGGCATCGACGAGGCCATCCTGATCGCCGACCCGGCGCTGGAGGGCAGCGGCCCGCTGGCGACAGCCAAAGCGCTGGCCGCGGCGATCAAGCCGCTGGGCGCGGATGTGATCCTTGGCGGCCGCCAGGGCGTGGACTACGACTGGGGCCTGACAGGTATCGCGCTGGCCGAGGCCCTGGGGCTGGCCCACGTTGGCGTTGTCAGCAAGATTGAGTTCGGCGCTGGCAGCTTCAAGGCTGAGAGCGAAGGCGACGAAGGCAAGCTGATCACCGAAGGCAGCCTGCCCGCTGTGTTCACCACCGACAAGGGCATCAACGAGCCGCGCTATAAGAACCTCAAGGGCATCATGGCGGCCAAGAAGAAGACCATCACCGAGCACACGCTGAGCAGTCTCGGCCTCGACGCTTCCGGCTTTGGCGCGGCGGCGGCGGGCGTTGAGCTGGTCAGTGCAAGCGAGCCGGCAAAGCGCCAGGGCGGCCGCATCATTGAGGGCGACACGGCCCAGGCCAAGGTAGCAAGCCTGGTCAAGCTCCTGCGCGAGGAAGCGAAAGTTCTTTGATTTGTAGGGGCGTGGGCTTGTCCCCGCCCTCTTGTAGGGGCGGGATAGAATTCTCGCCCTGATTTCAAAGGCGAAGAGGGGGGCGCATGCTATCGCCCTCCTACAAGATCAAATCGGGCGGGGACAAGCCCACGCCCCTACAGGGAATAGAAAGATGACCAAGATCCTGATCGTTGGCGAGTTCAACAACGGCAAGCTCAAGGGCTCGGTGGCCGAGCTGGTGTCCGCCGCCCGCGCCATTGACCCCGCGGCGGAGCTGCACGGCGCCCTGCTGGGCAGCGGTTCCAGCGCCGCGGCTCTGGGCTTCGGTGCCTTCGGCATCGGCACCGTCCACGCGCTGGATGGCAGCCTGCCGCACTACAGCTCTGACGGCTTTGCCCAGGCGCTGAGCGCTGCCGCCAGCGGCTACGACTACGTCCTGTTGCAGCAAAGCTTCTTCGGCCGCGATCTCGGCGCGCGTCTGGCGGCCATCACTTCGGCGGCCTGGCTCAACGATGTGACGGCGGTCGAGGCCGGCCCGGTCTTCGTCAAGCCGCTTTATGCCGGCAAGATCATCAGCCGCATGCGCTTTTCCGGCAGCGGCCTGAAGATCGTCTCGGTGCGGCCCAAGACCTTCATGCCAGCGGCTGCTGATGGCAGCGCCAGCGTCAGCGTCAACTCGCTGGCGGAGCCGGCGGCCTGCAAAAGCAAGGTTACCCGCGTTGAGGCTAAGGGCGAAGGTCAGATTGATCTGAAGGAAGCCGACATCATCATCTCCGGCGGCCGCGGCGTTGGCGGACCCGAAGGCTTTGCCCCGCTGCGCGAGTTTGCGACTGCCGTCGGCGCCGCTCTCGGTGCCAGCCGCGCTGCGGTGGACAGCGGCTGGATCGGCCACAGCCATCAGGTCGGCCAGACCGGCAAGACGGTCAACCCCAAGCTCTATATCGCCTGCGGCATCAGCGGGGCGATCCAGCACCTCGCCGGCATGCAGACCTCGGGAGTCATCGTGGCGATCAACAACAACGAGGCCGCCCCGCTGATGAAGCTGGCAGACTATGGCCTGGTGGGCGACCTGTTTGAGATCGTGCCCGAGCTGCAGAAGCAGATCCTGGCCCTGCGCGCACAGGGTTAGGCCTCTCGGCTCCTATCTAGCCCTCCCGGCTTACCACAATCTGGGTCTGGCCCAGCGTGATGATGTCGCCGGCGGCCAAGGCGCGCGGCATGTGCGCGCTCAGCTTCTCCTCGTTCAGCACCGTGCCGTTCGTGCTGCCGAGGTCAGTTATGCTCAGTTCTTCGGCGTCGGCGTCAAACTGGCCGTGCAGGCTGCTGACATAGCCATCGCCGATGACCAGCTCGGCCTTCTCAGCTTTGCGCCCAAAGGTGGTGCTGCCCATCTTCAGCAAGACCGGCTCGCCGTCAGCAAACTGCAACCCCCAGGGTGAGAGCTCGATGGCCTCTTCGGCCGGCGCATCGGCGGAGCCTTCCGCATCGGCTGCCGCATCCAACACGGCCGGCGCTGCGGCAGTCTCTCCTGAAACCAGCGCAGTCGAGTCAAAGTCCAGATGCGCTTCATCCACGCTGGTGGCCGGCTGGTTGATCTGCAGGGCAGCGGGCTCGGCGCCTTCGTAGTCTGGATTGCGGTGCAGGGTGAGGACTGTCCCGCCAATCTTGATCTTCTCGCCCTGGACCAGCGGCAGCGGCATCCCGCCAGCGGCAAGCTGGGCTTCCTCAATGAAGGTGCCGTTGCTGCTGCCAAGGTCCTCGACCATCACTTCATCTTCACTGACTCTGAAGCGCGCGTGTTGGCGGGAGGCAAAGCTGTCGTTAAGCTGGATGTCCACTTCACCCCGTCCGATGACGGTCTCGCCAAGCGCCAGACCAAACTGCTGGCCGTGGGCGTTTTCCAGAAACCAGGGTGCCGTCTGCGGATCGGCGCCGCTGCGTCCCGGGCTGGCCGCGCCGCTGGCCGGCTGATCTGCCGGGGTTGCGGCTGCCTGCGCTGCCGGCGCGCCGGCGGCCCAGGTACCGCGCTGATAGCCGCAGCGGGGGCAGAACTGCTCGCCGCTTGGAATCTGCGTGTTGCAGCCGGGGCAGCTCTCCGCGCTGGCTGCGAGGGCAGCGTCCATCGGGTAGGCCTGGGTGCCGTCGCGATTGATCAGTGCGGTGGCGTCGTTGCTCATCTTGCTCTCCTGCCGGCCTTGCGGCCTTAACCTTTTGACTGCCTTACGGCCCGCGGCGTTCCAGTCAGCTATTCAAAACTGCCGGCCTGACCGGCAGCCATGCGCTGGGCCAGGTGCTCGCGGAACCGGGCGGCCTCATGACGGTTGCTTAGATCATACGTGATTGGCGTCACGCTGACATAGTCGTGGCTCAGTGCGTGGGTGTCGGTCCCCGGCGTATCATCGTCCTGCAGCACTTTCTCACCGCCGACGTAAAAGCACTCGCGGCCGGAGCTGTCCTGGCCCTTGGAGATCGCGTCGATGTAGCGCCGCACGCCCCCCATGCTCCAGCTGATCCCGGCGACGCTGTCCATGGCGCAGCCCGGGAAGTTGACGTTGAAACAAGGTGCGTGCTCGATCAACTCCGGAAACCAGCCTGCGGGAGGCGTGGGGAAGTGGTCGCAGCCGCCCTTTGGCGCCGACACCAGCGGCCAGAAGTGCTCGCCAAGATGCTCGGTCTGCCGCTCCGCTGCCGCTTTCAGACGCTCCAGAGTCTCTGACTGCCAGGGGAAGCTGTGGCCATATACCAGCAGTGCCATGGTCAGACTGGCCATCCGGGCGGCCTCCGCAAAGTCGCCACCCCGCTCGCTGTCGAGGCTCAGCGCCATGGCCGGGAGGCCCAGCACTGCCGCTTCCAGAGCCGCACCAATCGTCCCGCTGTAGGTCATGTCCTCGGCCACATTGCAGCCGCGGTTGATGCCGCTCAGCACCAGGTCGGGCTGACGGCCATCGGCTATGGCAAAGTGCGCCAGCATTACGCAGTCGCTGGGCTTTCCGCTGCAGCTGATCGCCCGCAGGTCGCGAGCCTTGCTGCCAAGCCAGCCGGCAAAGTCAGGACACTCTTCAAGATACAGCGGCTCACGCAGCGTTATCGAGTGGCTCGTGCCGCTGGACGCCGCCTGTGGCGCGATGACCAGCAACTCGCAAAAGGGCGCAAGCTCACTGGCCAGGGCAAGCAGCCCCGGCTCGCCAATTCCATCGTCGTTGGTCAACAGGACTCTGAGCATGCTTGCGCCGCGCGGCCTAGCCGACATTGCCCTTGGGCAGGCTGGGCATGAAGTAAAGCTGGTCCATTACTTCGGCGGTTTCGGCATCGACGCGGGATGTCCACAAAAGGTCGCCGCCCTTTTGCAGGTAGACGTCGATTTCGTAGAACACCTTGGGCGGTCCGGGCAGGGCATAGGCGGCCGGGCCGAGTTCCTTGTTGCGGGGACGGGCCAGCACCATGCGCTTGCCGGCAACATCAATATAGGCCTTGGCCTGCGGTGGCAAAGGTGTTTCCTTGTAGTTGCGCACAGCAACCTCGAGCTCTTCATCAGTCGCCTTGAGCACGGGCTCGTTCACAGCTTCGAAGCTGGACAGGTTCATCTCGGCTATTCGTCCTGTGCCCTTGACCACACGAATGGTAGCCTCGCTGCTCACGACCCAGGGCCCGCTGTTTGGCAGGTTGTAGCCGTCGCGATAGATGAATACATAGCTGTCGCTGCGGGCGTCATAGATCGGGCCACTGCCACGCTGGAAGGGCTGGGCGTTTGCTCCGAGCCAGCCGGCCTTCTTCAACACGTTGCGCGCGATTTCCTCGGCGCCGTAGGCGTCCACCGGGCCCTTATCCACATCCGGCGCCGCGGCCATGTTGTAGTCGTTGGGGAAATAGAGCGAGTCAAAACCGCGGCGCTGCAGGTCAAAGCGCAGCAGCGCGATGGAGTCCGGATGGCTCGGGTCATAGAAGACGCCGGCATACTCATTGAGTCCGATGCCCTCGCGGCCCTCCCAGCTTGTGTCCGCGCCTTCACCGGGGGTGAAGCCAAGCTGGGCCAGGAACTCCCGGGCCTTGCTGTCGTACTCCTTGAAGTAGTCCTGCCCGCGCCACTGCTTGGACTGCTCGGGGCTGTTCGGGATATCAAAACGGAACAAGATGCCGTTCTCCAGGAACACACCCTGGTCGGCGCCCTCGGGCAAAAACACGCCGATCTCGCTGCCGGCGACGAAGTCCATCAGACGGCTGCGTTCACCATTCGAGGTGTCGATCAGGTAAAGGTCGCGGTCGAACTGGTCCTGGGCCAGCATCTTTTTGCAGTCAGGAGTCAGGTCGACAATACTGGTGTAGTTCTGTTCAAAGCGGAGCTCCTGCGAGGGCGAGCCGTTAAGAGGCTGGCGCAGCAGCACCGAGAAGTTCTCCAGGTTCTTGCCGTCCGCGGTGGCCGGGCTGTAGACCACGACCATGTTCTTGCCGCCTTCCTCGATTGTCGCGTGCATCGCCACACCGGGGACCTTAAGCAGGCTCTTGATCTCGCCACCGCCGCTGGGCAGCAGGAAGTACTCCGTGTTGATCTGGCCCGGCTCGGTGCTGGAAGCAGAGAGCACCAGAGCGTCGTTGCTGACGGCGGACAGGGTCAGCATCTTGCTTTCCTCACCGGCCGGCATGTTGATCGGCAGCAGGCTGGCGCTGCCTTTGTCCCAGAGCAGCAGCACCCACTTTGGCGGGGGCAGGCTGTCGCGCATCTTGACCATCACCTGGCGCTGTGCCTCGGTGGGTTCCTCACTGGCAGGCGCGCTAAGTCCCAGCTCCTTAAGCTTCTCGCTGAAGATCTTCTCGCTGAATATCGAGGTCATTCCTGTCTTGAGCTGCTTGAGCTGGTCCGGGGACAGGTCCTTCGCGCCGGCTTTGAGGTTTTGAAAGTCCTTCAACCAGCGATCCGCCGTATAGCCCAGGATGGACAGGTCGTTATCGAAAGCCAGGCTGGCAACGCGCTGGCCGTCTGCGCTCGCCAGCGGGATCAGGTTGGCGTTACGGTAAGGGCGCCAGGCCGGGTCGCGAAAGTCAAAGGTCGCCGACTCTTCCTTGCTCGCCAGGTCGTAGCGGTAGGCAATTGCAATGTCATGGGGAGTGTCGAGGCCGGGATCGTCGATGTACTTCGATGTCTCGCGCAACCTGGAATAGACCAGATAGCGGCCTTCCTGGTCCACGGTCAGCGAGCCGGCCAGCATGCGGTCGATTGTGGCAACCTTGGCCCGAATGCCCGTGCGCAGGTCGCGTACATATATGTCGTTCTTCTCGTCGCCGGCAGGCACGGCAAAGAAGATCTGTTTGCTCTTCTTGGCTCCGGCGAGCGAAAAGCCCTGCATGCCGATGAAATCCATTGACTGGCAGGGCAGGCCGACCGAGGTCTTGGTAAACTCAACCCCGGGCTCCTGCGGCGCCGGGTAGGTTTTGTTGCTGCCGGTTTTGCCGCCGCTGCCCTTGCTATCGCCGTTGCAGGACGCAGCCAGCGTGAGCAGGGCCGCGCCCGCCAGCAGAAGTGCGCAAAGGCCTGCGAAACGGCGCAGGGATACTCGTGTGGTCATAGTTGTTCTTGCCTCAGCCGGGAATGCTCATCTACAGGACTGAAATGCGCAGCTTCAGTTCAAGTGACCGCGCAGGCAGGCCATCCAACCGGCCTGAAATTCTACAGCAGGCAGCGCATCCCGGGGGCTCAGGCGGGCAGCGGCGAGCGGGTCTGGCGGGCGATGGCCAGCCCAGCACAGTGCCGCGCGGCCTTCTCAGCCATGAATACCCCGTAGACCTCGCGCGGAAACGCTTCGGCCGCAGGACGGCCATCCGGAGCAAGCAGCTCCGGATGCCGTGCCAGATCCAGCAGCGTATCCCCGATGCCGTTGAAGCTGATGGCCCCGAACTCGAAGGCCCGGCAAAGCTCCTCGTTTGCCGCCACAAGGGACCCAGGCAGCCACCAGGGGCCGTCCAGCGCCTCGCGGCAGGCGCGCAGGGCCGGGAAGCAGTCAAGGTCCACCGGCTCCAGATCCCAGCCGCTAAGCTGCGCCGCCGGCATGCCGGGTACCGCCTCAAGCCGCCGCGGCCAGGTCAGGCCAAGCTGGATCGGGATGCGCATGTCCGGAGTGGCCGCGTGCATGAGCAGGCTGCCGTCCTTCAGCCTCGCCATGGCATGAAGCTGGCCCTGCGGGTGCACCAGCACCTCTATCTGGCTCGCGGGCAGCCCAAAGAGGTGGTGGGCTTCGATCACTTCAAGACCCTTGTTGAACAGCGTTGCGCTGTTGATGGTGATCCCCGCGCCCATGTTCCACACAGGGTGGGACAGGGCCTGCTCATAGGTCACCGCAGCCAGCTCTTCGCGGCTGAGACCGCGGAAGGGTCCGCCGCTCGCGGTCAGGATCGCCGCGTTCAGCGATTCGCGGGGCTGGCCGGCCAGGCACTGCCACAGTGCGCTGTGCTCGCTGTCCAGCGGCCGCAGTTCAACCCCATGCGTCCGCGCACTGTCCATCACCAGGCTGCCGGCGGCCACGAGCGCCTCTTTCGAAGCCAGAGCCACGGCCTTGCGGCTTTCGATCGCCGTCATCAGCGGCAGTAAGGCCCCGGTGCCAAAAATGGCCAGCAGCACCAGATCCGCGCCAGGGTCGCTGGCCAGGCTGCACTGACCTTCATCCCCGGCCAGAACGCGGATACCGCTGCCGCTTAGCATCGCCTCCAGGCTGGCGCTGTGTGCCGGGTTGCAGGCCACAGCCGCCGGCTTCCACTGCAGAGCCAGCTCGGCCAGTCGCTCCACACTGCCGCTGCAGCTCAGGCTGCGCACGCTCCATTCGCATTCGCTGTCGATCTGCTGCAGATGCGCGATGACTTCCAGGGCCTGCCGGCCGATTGAGCCGGTGGCGCCAAGGATGGCGACGCTGCACTTCCGTTTGCCTGAATCTGGCACGCGGCAATGATAGCGGGGGAAGGAGCCAGGGATCAGGGATCAAGATCAGAAAAGACAAGGGAGCAGAAGGCGCAAACCTCCTGCTCCCCTTGTTTAGCTTCTGGCAACACCTTGGAATCAAGATCCCGAGACATCCAGTCCCTGATCCCTAATACCTAATCCCTGGTCCCTCTTTCTACTTGTCTTCCTCGCGAATACCCGCGCCGCTGCGGTTCGGGTACTTCGGCTTGGCCGGCTCGTTCCACGGACGCTCGCCGAGTTCCTTGACCACTTCCTGAATCGCGCGGTCAAGCTGGGCATCCTCGCCGCGGGCCAGGATGCTCGGCGTGTTGTCGATGTCGATATCCGGGTCGACGCCGTGGCCCTCGACCGCCCAGGTGCCGTTGGGCTCGAAGAAGCCGAAGTTCGGCACGCTGACCGCGGAGCCGTCAAGCATCGGCGGGCTGCCGGAGATACCGATCAGGCCGCCCCAGGTGCGCTTGCCGATCAGCTTGCCCAGCTTGTAGTCGCGGAACAGCCAGGGGAAGGAGTCGCCGCCGGAGCCAGCGTTCTCGTTGATCAGCATCACTTTGGGTCCGCCGTTCATGTACCAGGGGCTGCGCCAGTTGACGCCGTCGCGGGTGGCCCAGTACTGGCGGCCGCGGCGGTTCAGGATCTGGATCATCGGGTCGGGGCTCAGACCGCCGCCGTTCCAGCGCTCGTCAATGACGAGGCCCTGCATGTTGTGCTGGCCAATGAACTGGCGCATGAAGTCAGATGCGCCGCCGCCGCCGGTGTCGCGGACATAGATATAGCCGATCTTGCCGCCGGTCTTGTCGGAGACATACTGGCGGTTCATCTCGATCCAGTCGCGCAGGCGCAGCTCGCCGTCGCTGTAAATCGGGCTGACCAGGTACTTGCGCTCCTTGCCGTCCTTCATCGCGCTGGCGCTGACCGTCAGCTCGGTCGGCTTGCCCACGGTGCCGCTGAGCAGCTCCCAGGGGTTGCCGTTCTCGCCGACCGGCTGGCCGTTGACCGCCAGCAGGAAGTCGCCTTCGTTGATGTCTATGCCGGGCTGCTCCAGCGGGCCGCGGACATCCGCTTCCCAGCTCGCGCCGCTGTAGATCTTCTTGAAGCGCACGCCGCGCTTGCCGTTGGCATCCGCAGCGTATTCAAAGTCGCAGGCGAGCTGGCCGATGCCGATGCTCTTGGGATAGTCGCCCGGGTCGCTGTAAACATAGGTATGGCCGGAGTTCAGCTCGGCGACCATCTGGCGGATGATGTACTCCACATCGCCGCGGTTGGTCGCGAAGTCAACCAGGCTCAGCGCGCGCTTGCCGGCGGCATCCCAGTTCACACCGTGCATGTCCGGGTCATAGAAATAGTCGCGATAGCGGCTCCAGGCATCGTAAACGATGGCCTTCCACTCGTCGCGGGGATTAACCTCAACCAGCAGGCCACTGGTGTTGACCGGCTTGTCCAGCGCCGCGCCGGGCATCGCCCCGGTGATGAACACGCCGCCGTTGGCGAAGACCAGCATCTTGGAGGCGTCGGGGGTCAGCTGGTAGCCGCCGATGCCCGGCAGGATCGGGGTCTCGGCCGGGTTATCGCCTGACAGATCGAACATCGCCAGGGTCGGGGGAGCCGCAGCGCCGGCCTTGATGTAGAAAATCTTCTTGTCGCCGCCCTGCAGGTTGAAGAAGGCGCCGGAGCCGACCGGCAGGTTGATCGTGCGGGCCTCGATGCCCTCAATATCAACCTTGAGGTTCTCAACCTTGGGCTCTTCCTTCTTCTCGCCCTCGGCCGGAGCCGCCGGCGCAGCGCCCTCAGCCGGTGCCGCCGGGGCCGCGCCCTCCGCAGGCTTGTCGCCCTCGGCGGGCTTCTCCTCCGCCGGCTTGATCTCCTCGTCGTCGTTCTTCGCCGCGAAGGGCGAAGCGATGTCCGCGCGCAGCGTCGTTACGCAGAGCACGGTGGTATCGCTGAAGTTGAACTCGCCCCAGTCGCCCACCGGCGAATAGCTCGGGTTGAAGCTGCTGTCGCTGGTATAGAACAGATAATCGCCGCTCTTGTCGAGGGTCGCATTGCCGCAGCTGAAGGCCGGATTGGTTACCGGATAGGTCTTGCGGGCGGCATAGTCGCAGAGCATCACCACGCCATTGCCGCTGACCGCATCCGTGCCGTTGAAGGCCAGCCAGTTGCTGTCCTTGGCCCAGCTCAGGGTTCCGGCATTGGCCCAGGGGTCCTTGAAGAACATCCAGCTCTCGCCGTTGTCCACGGTGCAGATGAAGTTCGCCCCGGTCTTGTCGCTGAAGGCGATCTTCTTGCTGTCGGGGCTCCAGTTCAGGTTCATGCGGAAGGTGTGGCCGTCGTGGGTCAGCTGCTTCGCCTCGCCGCTGCCGTCGCTCGGCCGCAGGTAGATCTCATACTCGCCGGTGGCGTTGCTGAGGTAGGCGATCCACTGGCCGTCGGGGCTCCAGGTCGGCTCGCGCTCGGTCACGCCGTTGGTGTTGGTCAGGTTGCGCGGGAAGCCCTTCTCGGCCGGGATGGTCCAGATATCGCCGCGGGCGTTCACCGTCACACGCTTGGCCTGCGGCGAGATGCCGCCTTCCATAATGTTCTGGCCGGCGTCGATGGTCTGGGGCATCACGCTGATACGGTCGCCGGGCACGCTGATATCAACCTTGCTCAGCTTCTCGGAGGCGATATCCAGCAGCCAGAGCTGGCCGCCGTTCTCCATCACGATGTCGCTGGGGCCCATCGCGGGCCACTTGGTTTCGAAGTCCTTGAAGGTCGTAACCTGGCGGCGCTTGCCGTCGGCCAGGGTATAGACCCAGATATTACGGCGATGCTCGGGGCCGGCATCGGACAGGAAATAGATCTTGTCATTGCCATAGAACATCGGCGCCGTATCCGTGCCGGGCCAGTCGGTGAGCTGCTTGCTCTCGCCGTTCTTCAGGTTGTAGATCCAGATATTGCTGGCCGTGCCGCCCTGATAGCGGTTCCAGTTCTGGAACTCAATCCACTGCTGGTCCATCGCCACCCACTCGCCGTTGGCGCTGAAGGAGGCAAACATCGCCTCGAAGGGCGGCAGGGCCTCGGGCAGGCCGCCTGAACGGCTGGTGTAATACAGGCGGTTCTGGTGGCCGGCGTTCTCCTGCGAGGAGCCGAACACCACGCGGCCGTCCGGGGCATAGTCGACCATGAACACACCGCCGGGCTGGAAGCTCAGGCGCGTGGGCAGGCCGCCGTTGACGGGCAGCTCATAGATGTCGCCGTTGCCGTCATAGTTGGCGCCAAAGGCCACATGGCTGCCGTCCGGGCTGAAGCGCGGGAACTGCTCGGCCCCCGCCGGACTGGCCAGCGGGACGGCCAGGCCGCCCGTCTTGGGCGCGACCCACAGGTCGTTGTCATAGCGAAAGACGATCTTGTCCGCGCTGACATCCGGCGTGCGCAGCATGGCCGCATTCAGGGCCACGGAGCCGCCGGCAGATGCCGCCTGGGCTGTGCCGCAAAGGGCCGCTGATGCAGCCAGCACAAGCATGGCCAGCAGTGCCAGCGACGCAGTCCGCGCGCCGGCGATGCAGGGAAGGGATACCATCAGTTCCTCCTTGGAGAGCAGCAGTCGGCCACTTGGTATGCCGGCCTGCCGTGACACGGGATAAAGCCTAGCATGTGCGGACCCGTTGCGGCGTCTGCGCCGAGGCGCGCGCTGCCCGCGGGCAGCGTTCAACAAGCTCACAGACGGGCCGGCCGGCGCAGTGGTTACCGGACAGCCCCGCTTCAGGGGCCTACAGCAGCCTCCAAAGCGTCCGAGAACGCGCATGCAGGGATAGAGCCGCGCGGGGCAGGGGAGGTAACGGGCCAGTGCGCGGACGATCCGTCCGCGTTTGTGTATTTTCCGGGAGTGCCGGGCCAGGCCCGGCATTTTTACCGGAACGCCGACCCGCCGCGCTTGCATCTCTTCCCGGAGCGCCGGTCGACCGACCGGCTTCCTGTCCCCCACGGCCGGCTGCAAGCCGGGCTCTTGCCCTGGGGCGCCAGCCATAGGCTGGCGTCCTCTCCGGCTGTTACAATCCCCGCAGATGTCCACTGCCCCGCAAAACCGGCAGCACAGCTCCGCAGGCCGCGCCGCGCCACGTCCGGTGGCACCGGCTTGCAACCGGTGGGTTTTCGCGGCTGCGCCGCGTGCTGGAGCGCCGGCTTCAGCCGGCATCTCCTGGGGAGCGCAGACTTCAGCCGGCATCTGCTGGGGAGCGCAGACTTCAGCCGGCATCTGCTGGGGAGCGCAGACTTTAGTCTGCATCTTCAAGCAGCGCGGACATCTTGCCCGCGTCGCCCGCTCGCGCGGATCGCGTAGCCGGCCGGTCATCATTGCCGGCGGGACCAACGACTGGCAGTGGACCAAGATCACGCACCAGGTTGACGCAATCGGGCGCACCAGCGACAGCAACTACCGCCAGTGGTTGAATGGCGGCAGCGAGCCTGCCGGTGATAGCCTGCAGCATGTCTACGACCAGGCCGGGCGGATGGTGCAGAACTACGACGGCACCTCCGCGTACGGCGCGACTTGGCGCTGGGCCGGCGCGGCCAACAGCCACAATGGCCCGCTCTGGGGTCCGGCTGCGGATACCTCCAGCCAGGTCAACCACAATGTTGCTGCGGGCAGTTTCAAGGGCATCCCGGTGCGCCGTAGCTTCAGCCAGCCGACAGTCGAAGGCGACAAGCGTGAGCTCTTCGGCCAAGGCCGCCCACAGGCCAAGGACAGCGTGAGCAGCTGGCACCTCGGCATCCAGTCCGGCCCGCAGCCCGCCTCGCTGCAAGGCACTACTACCAGTCGCTTCAGCTTCATCGGCACCGTCGCCGCGACCGACATGAGCCGCGCGACCGACAGCCGTGAAGCCGGCCGCATCGGCATCTTCGGCTCTGCGCTGAGCTATGGCGGGAGCTATGGCCGTGTGACGAACGAGGCGATTGGTAGGGATGTAAATCCGCTTGGAAGGAGTGGAGGGTTCGCTCTAGTAGGCGGTTCCCAGAATTTTAACAGAATCTCCGCCGTCATACCCCTTACCATTAGAAAAGGTATGGGCAGCGGTAACTCGATTAATAATGATGGGATGCCGACTCCCGATTGCCCAGACCCAGAATGTGTAGGTGGGGGTACTAAGTACTGGGATAAATACGCAAAATCGGACTGCTGCATCTGGCATGCAAAGGTTTGGGAACATGATAATGAATGGGACCAATGTCTCTGCAAAGTGAGATCGTGCCGTCCCGACATCTGCCCTGACTGCAGCTCCAGTGAATGGCGCCATATAACTGAGTGTTGCTATTGTATGGAGTGCAAAGCTCGCAATCGAGCAGATAAAAAGTGTGAGTATCCATGCAAATTTGATTGCGCTGGTCCCAAGTGGTGCCAAATGCCTGACGACTGCTACTGCCAAGAGAAGTCAGACGGCGGTTCGGGCGATGATGGAGGAGATGGGTTGTGCTGGATCGTAGTACCAGGAAGCAAACAGTTAGGTTCATTTATGGGCGGGTGCTACGTCCCTGGCCCAGGTGAGGAGAATGATCCAGGTGCTAATCCAGGAGGACAATTGACCTACAAATGCAGCGTCACGGCAACTCAATTGTGCCAGTCAATTCCATGTAAGAGCGGTGGAACCAAGACAGCCTATTATGCTGCTGCAGTGAGTTGCACTTGCTTCAATTTCAAGGATACAACCCAAGGCACAGGAACCGTGAGTGTAAACTTGCCCTGCGGGAAGTCATTCTCCCCCAGCGAAAAGTCGGTGTTTGGCGGCAGAATAAAGAATGTTCTGGGACAAATTCTCTGTCCGTGCTCGGATTTTTCGGGAATCGATGGTGAGCCTCCTCCCATTTCGTTGATGGAACGGTTTGGAACGAGGCGTGGTTCGATCACTTTTGTTTCAAACATTTCAAGAGATCTAGGAGGTAAACGGGGATGTTGTTGAGTCAAATCCCAGTGTTCGTAGCTGTAATGGCATTGCTAGCTCAGTGCGGCGGTGATGAAACGAATGTATCTGCCACACCATCTGAAGTCGATTTCATTAGCCGAGATATTAGTACAATTCGTGACTCTGGAGCTCTAGGGCTCATAGAAGTTTACGATTTGTTTTCCATTGAAGAGAATACGGTGGCGCTTTACGCAAATAATGACCCGAATGAGGAATGGGTAAGGATGTGGAATTCTAATATCGAAATTGCCTATGATGGTGGAGGCAAGAATGGTTGGCAGTTGTCCACAAGTAGTGATTTCCAGGCATGCATTTTCCAGACTAGTTCAATTTGGTATGCACAAGCTAACGGACTGAGCGCAGACAGGCTTTGCGACCTATTGCGAGAAGAGGTGAAATCAGCTAAACCAGAGGTAAGTACTTCAATGACAGGAAGTAACATAATCCAATGGAGAGCGCAAGGTGTATTTATTGGAATCATAAGTAAAGAAGACTTTCTGAATTCCGATACACCAATTGCATTTACACTGCAATTCTCAAGAGCTCCAGCTGCCGACCGTATCGAGAAACCGACGCGTCAACAGCAATGAGGGCATCGCTTTCAAGAAGCTCCTTTTGCGGAGGTTTTGGCACCGCTATTGAACTGATAGCACTATTTGGCCAGCACTTGGCAGTTCTGAGAAGGCAACTTGGCCGCTTGACCTTACGCTGCAATGGCTGGGCTACCTGACGCAGGCAGACCATCCTCAAGTGACGAACAGCGTCGGCAGTAGGAAGATAAGTGGTAGTTTTTTTAGTCTCAGTGTTAGAACGAACTCCGCGCACAGTCGAATTTTTTATGGCGCCGACCCGCCTAGCTGCTCTCCGAGCGGCGGGAGGGGCGGAGTCGGGTTCATTTGAGAAGCAGCAAAAGCCTGATTTGATCAGGCTGGAAGCGGCTTCCAGGCCCTTCTTGTCCCTTACTACCGTAATCAGGGCCTTAGTAAGGGGTAGATTGAGCTTTGTTCCTGGCTGTGTTAGTTTGTGTAGGACTTCGGATAGCTTCAAGCAAGGACCACCATTACTGCGGACATGCCGCCATTCGCAAGCTCATGGCGGTCTAGGCTACGCGGGGCTAAGCCCCGTAGCGTCCCGGCTAGAAATGCCGGCCGGGGACAAGCCCCGGCCCTACGAGAACTGGGGCTGCCGGGCTTAGCCCGGCGTACTTTAGACCGGCGAGCGCCGGCGCGAGACGGCATGGCCGCCAGCGGCGCAGCCGCATACCTTCCGTGCGAGGCGCGCAGCGCTGAGCGCGGCCTCCGTTGTAGCATGCAGTGTGGGCAGATCGACGACCACTTGGGGCGTCGCCCACTTACTCACGCCCGCTCCTGTGCCATCAGCCAGTTGCAGGGCAGGTCGCGGGTCGCCTGCTGCAAGCCCCATAACTGCTGCGTCTGCCGCATACCATCGTTTCCTGCCAGCAGGCTCGGGCTGAGATCAGCCAGGAGCAATTCGCCAGCGTGCAGGATTCGCGAGCGAATCTTGTAGAGCCCTTCGAAGTGCTTGCGCTGTTCGTCGCTGACCCCGCCATACTTGTCGAGGAAGGTTCGGTATCTCTTCAACACGGCGTAATGGCGCTGCTCGCAGCTGGGGCAAGGATCGACCTTGACGCCGCGGTTGTCATGATCGATCAGCGTCTCCAGCGCGCCAATCAGTGCGGTCAAGGCCAGGCTTGGGGAGATAGTGATAGCCAGCATGGCCGACTGGAAGAGCGCGCAGGCCCGCAGAAAAGCGTCGCGGGTGGAATCCTCTTGGCTGCCGGCCCACTTAGGACAAAAGCGGTCCAGTTGTGCTAAACCGGCCGGCAGGCTAAAACAATCGCGCTGCGGCGCGGGTCATAGATGCGCCGTCCGGCATAGCTGTTTGCCGGAAGTGTATTTAGGCATTGGAAGGCCCCGTCACATGCTTGCTCATCCGCTCAAGTATCCCTCCGCCAAATTCCAGCCCCTGGCCCTCGTCCGCGAGTCTGGCGGGGGCGGCAGTGCCGCTGGACCAGACTTGGACCAAAGCAGGGCCAAAAGCTGCGGCCTGGACCAGACCTGGCCCAAAACTGCCGGCGCGCAGCCCATCGCGGGCCTGAAAAACAGAATCTCACGTTGCGTTTGCCGGCCAAAGGTTAAATCCGCGGGCCGCGCGGCTGGCATGAAAATGTGTTTCGACGTTCGTTTTGCGGCCGCAAAGTTAAATCCGGCGAGGGGCTGGATGGCTGCCTGTATCCGTCGTCTGCAGATCCCTGCAACAAAGTCATGCGCTGCGCAGTGGCCCGGCGGCCGCGCGCCGGCCCTTTAGAATATGCCCGTGCCCCATACATATGATGTCATCGTCGCCGGCGGCGGACTGGCCGGCTGCGCCGCCGCGCTGGCGGCTGTGCGTGAAGGGGCCCGGACCCTGCTGGTCGAGCTGCATGGCTATCTCGGCGGGAATGCTACCCGCGGCATGGTAGCGCCATGGCAGAGCTATCACGCCAGCCGCCCCGACCCGCAGTCCAGCGCGCTGCCGCAGCAGGTCATCGGCGGCATCGCCCAGGAGTTCGTCGACGACCTGGTCGCCCGGGGCGCCAGTCTGGGCCACATCGTCGACCCGATCGGCTTTGCCGGCAGCCTGACCCCGGTGGACGCCGATGCCCTGAAGCTCTACCTGCCGGAAAAGCTCAGCGCCGCCGGGGTTGAGATCCGCCTCGGCCAGGGCGTTGAGCTCGAACTGCTAAGCAGCGCGGCGCAGGTGGTGGATGCCACAGGCTCCTGCGCCGCCGCCCGGATGCTGGGGGCGCAGTGCAGCCTGGCCGCCGAGCGTCAGCCGATGACCTGGATGTTCACGATGCAGGGTGTGGACACGGCGGCGATCCGCGATTTCCAGCTGGCCCATCCGCAGCAGTTCGTCCTGCATCCCCGGGTTCGGGAACTGCGCCCGGACTTCGTCGCCGTCAGCGGCTTTTTCGATCTGTGGCGCGGCGGGCGCGAACGGGGCGAGATCACGATCCCCCGCGACCGCCTGCTGTGCTTCTCCACTCCCCGGCCCGGCGAAGTGCTGATCAACAGCACCCGCATCCCGGCTGAGCATCCCCAGCCGCGCCTGGAAGGCCTGCGCCAGGTGCGTGAACTGCTGGACTGGCTGCCCCGTCATATCCCCGGCTTTTCCAGCGCCGGCCTGGGGCGGGTGGCAGATGACATAGGAGAAAGAGAAAGCTGGCGGCTGGAAGGTAAGTACAAGCTGAGTGTTGAGGACCTGCTGAGCGGGCGGGACTTTGAAGACACGATTACCCGGGGCTGTTACCCGATCGACATTCACAGCGCCAGCAGCGACGAGCTGGCGACCCGCGAACTGGACAGCCGGGGCTGGTACAGCATCCCGCTGCGCTGCCTGGAAAGTCCGCAGGTTGAGCGCCTGCTGGTGGCCGGGCGCTGCATCAGTGCCGACCGCAGCGGCTTCGCCAGCGCCAGGACCCTGCCGACGGCAATGGCTCTGGGACAGGTTGCGGGAATGGTGGCTGCGGCCAGGGCGGTCGGTAAAAAAGTGGAAAATTTAACTTGTCTTTCCGCAACGGCGCGGGTATAAACTCAAGTCCCAACGCCAGCTGGGCGGCAGGCAAAGATTAATATCGTTGCTGGAAGCCGCAAAGTAAAAGCGTTGGGCGCGTTTCAAGCTGAGGTGGGAAGTAGCGGAAGACGGGGTTGAGATGCGGTGCATTTGAGATCGCTTGCGGCACTTTATGGCCATCATTTATATATTGGCCTCCCTGTAGGGGATCTTCGCCGAAGCCGATCAGGACTGGATGCAGCGTTGTGGTGGTTGATAAGACTGGGTGGTTCGAGAAGCAGTTACAGCAGAGCAATGGCGTTATCAGACGGTTGCTTGTGGCTGGCTGACTTCTCAAAGCCGCGCTGATTTACCTGCTGCCATGCGCATGACTATTCAGTAATTGCCCTGCGTCCCGATTGATGGCTTTTTTCGCTACCTCAGCGGAGCGCTACACAAATATGTAGTGTAAGGAGCAAGCATTGGCCAGCCGAAGTGTTGCGCACCAGCGTGTGATGTCCGGCGAGATCTATGACCAGATCAATGAGCTGCACCTGAAGAATGGGCACATTACTGAGCAGGAATTAGCCGACATCGTGCGCCAGGACGAAGACCTGACGCCGGAGAAGATTGAGCTGCTCTATGAGGAACTGACCGAGATGGGCGTCCAGATCGTGGATGCCGCCAAGGTGGCGGACCATGATGAGGACGGACCCCGTGAAAGCGAGGAGTTCTTTACCAAGGAAGAAATCGAGGACGCCGACAACCTGCGCCTTGATGACTCGGTGAAGATGTACCTCAAGACCATCGGCCAGATTCCCCTGCTGACCCCGGAAGAAGAGATTTACTATGCCCGGCGTTACCGTGACGGCGATCTGACCAGCAAGCAGAAGCTGATTGAAGCCAACCTGCGTCTGGTGGTGTCGATCGCCAAGAAGTACCTGAACCGCGGCATGAGCTTCCTGGACCTGATCCAGGAGGGCAACATCGGCCTGATCCGCGCCGTCGAGAAGTTCGACCTCGACCGCGGCTTCAAGCTGAGCACCTATGCCACCTGGTGGATCCGCCAGGCGATCAGCCGTGCTCTGGCCGACCAGGCTGAGCTGATCCGCAAGCCGGTGCACATGGTCGAGACGATCACCAAGCTCGGCCGCGCCAGCAAGGATATCCAGCAGCGCGAAGGCCGTGAGGCCAACAACCGTGAGATCGCCGACCTGATGAACGTGTCGGAGGACAAGGTCCGCGAGATCCTGAAGATCGCTCAGAAGCCGATCAGTCTTGAGAAGCCGGTGGGTAATGACAAGGACAGCCTGTTCCAGGACTTCCAGGAGAACAAGAACATCGTCAGCCCTGAAGTGGAGACGATGTACAAGCTGACCCGCGGCAAGATCGACAAGATCCTCAAGACCCTGAGCCACCGCGAGGAGCGCGTGATCCGTCTGCGCTATGGCCTCGATGATGGCCAGAGCCGCACCCTGGAAGAAGTCGGCCGCGAGTTCAACGTGACCCGCGAGCGGATCCGCCAGATCGAGATGAAGGCGCTCAAGAAGCTGAAGCACCCCAGCCGCCGCAAGCAGTTCCTAGGCCTGATCGAGTTCTGCGAGCAGTTCGCTACCCGGGGCTACAACAGCTAGTCCGGCCCTGGACCTGGGCCAGCCGGCAGGCTGGTTCAGTCTGGTGCAATTTGGATACAAAAGGGGCTGCCCAGCGGGGTGGCCCCTTTCCTTTCTGCGGCGGCGGCGCGCTTTCGCTACAATGCAGAAGTGATCTCGAGCCGGCAGCCTTCCCGCAGCATTGTGCTAACCGGCTTCTACGGCTCCGGGGCGCTGGATGTTGGCCGGGAGCTGGGCCGCAGGATGCGCCGGCAGCTGGTGGACTGGGACAGCGAGCTGGAGCGCCGCAGCCGCCGTGACCTGCTGGCGCTGCTGAACATCGTCCCGGAGCCCCAGCCGGAGCTGCATGAGCTGCGGATAGCCTCCGAACTCCCCTTCCGCCGCGACTGTGTGATTGTGCTGGGGCCGGAGGCGGTGCGCCAGGAGGTCTGGCCGACGCTGTATCTTGAAAACACACTTACGGTCTTCATCGACCAGCCCTTTGAGGTCCTCTGGCGGCGGATCCAGGGTGACCCGGCCTGCCGGGACTACCTGAAAAGCACCAGCCGAGAACACGCCATGGCGGCCTGGCATGAGCTCTATCCGCTCTATGAACAAGCCTGTCTGCGCCTGACTAATCCGCCTAATCCGCCGCGGCAGGCCCGGGTCATCCTGCACAGCTTCTACACTTAAGCCATGAGTTTACAGCTGCCACGCGAAATGCAACCGCAAAAAGAGCGCCCGAGCGGCACCGGCAGCAACATGCAGCTCCTGGGGATCGTGCTGCTGATTACCATCTTCAGCGCCTGGCAGCTCTTCAATCTACCCGGGGCGCTGCTCAAAAAAGTCAGGGTTCCGGAGGACATGCTGGAGTTCGGCTTCGGCCTGGCCAGTGTCCAGATCGGCCCTGCCGGTGAGTGGATCATCCGCCGCCAGGCCTATGCCGACCGGATGGGCCGCTATGACATCAGCGCTGACGGAATCCTGACCCGCAGCAAGGAACGGGGCCTTGCCTCAGAGCCCAACCGCACTGGAACGATGACACAGCCCTATATGCGAATGGAGGGACACTCCTATCTGGATGTGGCCCCCGGCCCGGCCTATTTCACCCAGCGCCGCGAACTGCGGGCCAAAGCCGGCAAGCTCAGCCACAAGGGTAAGCCGCTGCTCAACAATGAGACCGATCCGCGGGCCCAGCTGCCCGGGGAGCACATTGAGCCGAAGATTATCGGCAAGGAAGCTGAAACCGGGCATTTCGTTGCGCTTAACATCCTGCGGGTCAGCCGCTGGCTGGCCGTCAACGAACTGCCGGAACAGGTCCGCGGTGAAGCCCAGCTGCAGTATCAGTTGCTGGAGGGTCACGACTATTACGCGGTGATCGACTCAGCCGCCTACAAAGCTCCTGACCTTTGGCTGACCACCGACAAGGGCCAGTTCCTGCACCATCTGCGGGCCAGCGAGGCCACGCTGGGCCTTCCGGAAGGCGCGCCGGCTGAGGACGGCATCGAGATTAAGGTGCTGCAGAGCATTCCGCTCAAGGATCTGCTGCCGGTGCAGAGAAATGGAATTGTCCTTGGCCGCGACCACGGCAGTGAAAGACTGTTTCTGGTCCTCCCGGACGGCCAGCGACTGTGGTTCAACCCGAATGACCTCAGCCTGCTGGGCCGCGACAAGCTGCCGGGATTCTGGCAGCGGGAGTATGGCGCCCTGACTTTTGATGTTGTCCAGCGGCTGGAGTACCCGAACTACAACATGGAAAGCGGCTGGCCGCTGACCGAAAGTGCGTTCAAGCGCATCCAGCGCATTCTGGCTTTGGTAATGCTTGGCGGCCTGCTTGGTCTCGCCTGGCTTTGGAGGACACCTTGGAGATTCATCTCGGCAGCGACCACCGCGGCTTCGAACTCAAAGAGCGAGCCCTTGAATACCTGAGAGAGCTCGGCCACCAGTGCACGGACCACGGCGCGCTGGGCGAAGAGCGCACGGATTATCCCGGCTTCGCCAAGGCAGTGGGGGAGGCGGTCAGCGCCGCTCCAGGCAGCCTCGGCCTGGTCTTTTGCGGCAGCGGGATCGGCATCAGCATCGCGGCAAACAAGGTACATGGCATCCGCTGCGCAGTCGCCTGGTGCGAGCATGTCAGCGAATACGGCCGCCGCCATAACCATGCCAACTGCCTGGCCTTTGGCGCGGATGTACAGACCTGGGTCGAGGTCGAGCGCTGCCTGAACGCCTACCTTGGCGCCACCGAGGAAGGCGGGCGCCACGCCCAGCGGGTGGAGATGGTGAAGGAAATGGACGGGAAGCGCTGAGTTCTAGTAGGGCCGCACGGATGTGCGGCCGATCTTGGATCCTGCTTCCGAAACCCGCATGCCGGGAAGAAGACGGCCGCACATCCGTGCGGCCCTACCAGTCTTGCTACTAAAGCGTAACCAACACGGCCCGGCAGGGCGATGCCTCGGCACCGCCGATCTTCAGCGGCAGGCAGTGCAGTTCATAGCGCCCGGGCTTGACCTGCCGCAGATCGACATCCTCCAGGATCAGCACGTTGAAGCTGCTCAGCAGCCGGTGGACCGGAAAGTCCTCGTCGTGGCCCCGCTCGATGGAGAGGTAGTCAATCCCCACCAGCGCGGCGCCGCGGTCCAGCAGCAGCTGCGCGGTATCCAGGCTGACATAGGCGTGGTGCTCAATGTAGCTGTCGCGCTGCAGCTCGCCGTTGAGGGTCTTGAACAGCACGGCATCGCCTTCCATGATCTGCAGATCATCCAGCGCCTTCGGCCCGATCACGTCAATCGTGTCCACCTCCACTACGTGGGCCGTCAGCACAAAGCGCTCCAGCGGAATCTGGTCGATACTCGGCCCGTCTTCGATGAAGTGCGCCGGGGCGTCGATGTGCGTTCCAAGGTGCAGGCTGGCGCTGATCTTTGAGAGCATGTAGCCCTGGTCAACCACCATGGCGACTGCTTCAAGTTCGGTCTCTGGATCTCCGGGATAGTCGATTGTGTCGAGGCCAATGGTACGCGTGATGTCAATGAGCATAGAGAAAGTATATGGAGCGTGAGGATTCAGGAGTTGCGGCCGCCGCTGAAGAAAGGGAATTCGCTGAGATCCCAGGCGCTCTGTCTAGCCCTGGATCGTCATCAGCACGGCACGGCAAGGAGCCGCCTCGCCGCGTGCAACCCTAAGCGGAAAGCACAGTAGACGGTATTTCCCAGGGCTGACATGGCTCAAGTCGACGTCTTCAAGCAGCAGTATCCCTGCGCCCAGCAAGGCCCGATGAACCGGGTAGCCCTCACCACTGGCGCGTTCGATGGTTATGTAGTCCATCCCGACTATGCCGACCTGCAGTTCGATCAGCCGCCGGGCAGTTTCGATGGGAATATGGGCGTGGCGCTCAACAAAGCCTCCGCGGTCTAGCTCGCCGTTGACAGTCTTGAACAGCACTGCCTCGCCAGGACGAACCTGCACGCCATCCAGAATCTCGGGCGGGATGGAACTGAGGGTCATCAATTCGATCACATGACATAGCGGAGTGAAGCTGTCCGGGGCGTACTGGTCGATGCTCTTGCCGCCGGAGATGAAGTGCGAAGGGGCGTCAAGATGAGTCCCGGCGTGCAGGGTCATTGTGACCTGAGTTAGCTTAAAGCCGTCAAGCTGAATGTTGGCCAGGGCTGTGAAAGCCGTCGCCGGATCACCGGGGTAAGGCATATCATCCAGACCGATAGTGCGCGAAATGTCGATGAGCATGCCTGCTTAGCTTACAACAGCGGCGTCAAATCCGCCAAAAATGTACAAGTGAGTCCTAATACCCCGCCTGATAGCTCCCGTCGCTGATTGCCTGCATCCATGCTTCATTGGCGAGGTACCAGTCGATAGTGCGTTTAAGGCCTTCTTCAAAGGGCACAGCGGCCTTGAAGCCCAGTTCGGTCTCGATCTTATGGCCGTCAATGGCATAGCGGCGGTCGTGACCCGGGCGGTCGGGCACGAAGCTGATTAACCCCTCAGGCTTGTCGAGCAGGTGCAGCAGGGTACGCACCAGTTCAATGTTGGGCAGCTCCGTGCCACCGCCAACGTTATAGACCTCGCCGGGCCGTCCATGTTGCAGCACGGTCCACAGCGCGCGGCAATGGTCCTCAACATAGAGCCAGTCGCGCACATGCAGTCCGTCGCCATAGACCGGCAGCGGCTCATCGCGCAGAGCCTTCTGGATCATCAACGGGATCAGCTTTTCAGGGAACTGCCTCGGGCCATAGTTATTGCTGCAGCGGGTGTTCATGATCGGCAGGCCGTGGGTGCGGAAGTAGGCGCGGCACATCAGGTCGGCGGCGGCCTTGGAGGCGCTGTAGGGGTTGTTCGGCGCCAGCGGTGAGCTTTCGGAGAACTCGCCCTCCTCGCCGAGGCTGCCATAGACCTCGTCGGTAGACACCATCA
Organism: uncultured Planctomycetales bacterium; assembly: GCA_964512635.1. Classification (GTDB taxonomy): domain Bacteria; phylum 4484-113; class 4484-113; order 4484-113; family JAFGCY01; genus JADZFO01. The sequence continues at coordinate 31,373 of CAZEJB010000014.1, forward strand.
GGAAGCGCGGAACCGGCTGGCCGTTCTTATTCAGCTTCAGCAGGGCGTCCAGCAAAACCTGGGTGCCAACGATGTTGCTCTCCACGAAGGGCATCGCTGAGACGATGCTGCGGTCGACCATGCTCTCGGCGGCCAGGTGCATGATGCCGTCGAAGCTGCCCTGGCCTACCAGCTCGTCAACCAGCGCGCGGTCGGCCACATCGCCATGGACAAAGCTGTAGCGCGGGTCGTCGGCGATATCGGCGAGGTTCTGGGGGTTGCCGGCGTAGCTGAGCTTGTCCAGGTTGACCAGATTGACGATGTTGAGGCCGGACTGCTCGGACAGCAGCATGCGGATCAGGTTCGACCCGATGAAGCCGCAGCCGCCGGTGATGAGGATTTGGTTCACGAAGATATTGTAGGGCCACACGGATGTGCGGCCGTCCTTGACTGGAAAAGGGCCGCACATCCGTGCGGCCCTACAAGAACGCATGCAACAATCCCCACATGCCCAAAGAGCTGATCCGCTGCGACTGGTGCCATTCCACGCCGCAGTACATTGCCTACCACGATGAAGAGTGGGGCGTGCCAAAGCGCGACCGCCGGCGGCTGTTTGAGGACCTGATCCTCGATGGATTCCAGGCCGGCCTGAGCTGGCGCACGATCCTGGAGAAGCGCGAGAACTTCCGCCGCGCCTTCGACAACTTCGAGCCGGAGAAGATTGCGCGCTATGGCGACCGCGAGACCTCGCGGCTGCTCGAAGACGCGGGTATAGTGCGCAACCGCCAGAAGGTCGCCGCCACTATCGGCAACGCCAAAGCGCTGCTGGCGCTGGAGCAGGAACTGGGCATTGGCTTCGAGCAGTACATCTGGGACTTCGTCAAGGGCAAGCCGGTGGTCAACAATTGGACCAGCATGGGCGAGATCCCGGCCAAGACGGAGCTGTCCGACGAAATCAGCAAGGCTCTGCTAAAGCGCGGCTTCAAGTTCGTCGGCAGCACTATCGTCTATGCCTTTATGCAGGCGGTCGGGATGGTCAACGACCACATCGTCACCTGTCATCGTTACAAGGTCGTTGGAAAGGGCTAGAGTCAATGCCTGATCAAGCCGAGCTGCGCCAGCAGTCCCCTCCCGGGGAGCGCTTCGTTGATACGCGCTCCGGCCGGATCTTCACACACACGTGGTCCGGCGCTGAATCAGAGAAGTCGCCAGTAGTTTTGCTGCACGACTCGCTGGGTTGTGTGGAGCTCTGGCGCGACTTCCCTGCGCTGCTGAGCCAGGCCCTGCAGCGAAGCGTCATTGCCTATGACCGCCTGGGCTATGGGCGCTCCGACGCCCACCATGGCGTCCTGGGCGATGATCTCGTGGAGTCGGAGTCGATGCACCTGGCAGAGATATTGGAGGCCATGGGCATCAGGGAATTCGTCGCTCTTGGCCACAGCATTGGCGGAGAAATGGCCATTGCCTGTGGATCCCGGCTGCCCGGCAGGTGTCAGGCTGTAATTGCAATAGCGGCGCAGGCCTGGCTTGAGGAGCAGACCCTGAGTACCATTGCCAGTGCCCGCGAGCAGTTCAGCGATCCCGAGCAGTTTGAGCGCCTGAAGAAGTATCATGGCGCCAAGGCGCAGTGGGTCCTGGATGCCTGGACCGGCACCTGGTTTCGGCCGTCTATGCGCAACTGGAGCATCCTGCCTGAGCTGCCGCTGGTGCAGGTGCCCATGCTGGTGATCCACGGTGATCGAGATGAATTTGCTTCGCTGGAACAGCCGCGCAAAGTGGCGGAGCTGGCCGGCGGGCCGGTCAGGCTCGCGATCCTGCAGGACTGCGGCCACCTGCCGCAGCGCGAGCAGCCGGAGACAGTACTGAGGCTGATTGGGGAGTTCTTGCAGGAACTCCTGTAGTAGCGGGGGATTGTCCCCGTGCGAATTTAGCCATTTAGCTGATTGCTGCTCTGTAATAGATCAAAACAGGACGCAGAGATGCAGAGGACGCTGAGTTTCGCAGAGAAGAATCCTTGATGATTCCTGGGATTCCGTCGTAGCTCGATCCGGGCTCTGCGTTCTCTGTGTCTCTGCGTCATGTGTTTGTTTTCGAAGACGGGCGGGGACAAGCCCACGCCCCTATCCGGAAGGCGGGTCAAGACCCGCCACTACAAAGCAAAAAAGCGGATGGACCTTGCGATCCACCCGCCTGTATTCCTCAAACAGAGGAACAATTCCAATGCCCAGGCTGCCCCCCGAGATGCAGCGCTGCGCCGAGTAGGAGCTCTACAGCGGCCCGCTCGTATAATCAAAGACGTGGAACAGGTCACAAGGTTACTGGGGCTTTTGCCCGAAATTTACGGGCGGGGCTTATTGGACGCCAGCGGGGGCAGTTTCGCCGTGCGCGGCAGCAAGGGCGTCTATGTCAGCCCGCTGCAGGCCGGGCCGGCGCTGCGCTGGCAGCTCCAGATCGACGACCTGGTGCTGTTCCCGGGCCCGGGGGAGGCTTCTATGGCCCGCGCCGGCCGCCAGCCCTGCCGCGACAACCGCAGCCACCGGGCGCTGCTCGCGGCAAGGCCGGACTGGAATCTCAGCATTCACGGACATTCATGGGGCCTGCTGGCCTTTGCCCTCGCGGGGGTCGATCTGCCGGTCGTGGCCGAGCACTACGCGGCTTTTAAGGCAGGCCGGGCGGCGGAGATTCACTGCCTGCCCTCGGTTACAGGCGGGCTAGCCCAGCTGCCGGAAGTGGTCGTCGCTGCCATGGGACGGCAGTTCTCGGGCCAGCCGCACGGTGCACTTCTGCTTGGCGGCAATGGCCCGCTGGTTTGCGGCAGCACAGTTGAGTCAACCTTGAGTACGCTCGAGCTTCTTGAGCAGCTGGCCCGGGCCCAGCAGTGGCGGCTGGTCAAGCCGGCGCCGCATCCCTCGGCGCCAGCGGTGCCCGAGGTCGGTTAGCCCGGGAGCAGGCCATCCGGGAGACGGTACTGCCGGCTGACAGGATCAGAAAAAATCGGGCCACGGTTGCCCGCGGCCCATAGCCCTTGTTCCAATCCTGGCTTTCGTTCTCAGACCTGCGGGGTCTCGTCCGCAGTCTCATCCACCGGCGCCGGGTTAACCCGGATGTTGAGGTAGACATGGTCCGCCTCGTCAAGGCCGCTGGTGCGGAAGCGCGCTTCCATCCGCGTCGTACCGGCATCCAGCGCCTTGATCACGCCGAGGCTGTTGGCCTCCGCAATCCCGCTGGGGATGAAGTAGTAACGGCAGACCGTCGTGACCTCATCAGTGTCGGTGTTGTCGCTGTCGGCGGTAAGCCGCTTGACCGTGAAGTGATACTCCTGGCCCTCAACAAGCACAATCTCGCCGGTGTCCCGGGCCGTGGAGATCAGGCGGTTTTCATCCGCGCTGTACAGCGAGATCGTGCTGGACGGAATGCCTCCTCCCGCGCCGCAGGAGCTGAAGGCTCCGAGCGCGCAAAGAACAGCGGCGGCTGCCGCGAGGCGTGAAAACAGAGGGGTCATCAGACTGCCTCCCAAAACTTGATTCCCGTGCGCATGCAGTACTGACGCCTGGCCACTCTACTATGTTTGATGGTGGAGCCTATCCCGCATAGGCACTCCACCAGCCCGTCAAACAAAGCAAAGGGACGGGTTGTTATACCCGTCCCCTTAGTGGCGAATTGAGACAAGCAGGGCACGCACCTTTCAGTGCCTGGCCTGCGCAGCAGCGCCTAGAGCACGCTGTAGTAGCGGTTGATTTCCCAGTCGGAAACCTGGGTCCGGTACTCGTCGAACTCCTTGTACTTGACCGTCAGGTAGTTCTCGACCAGGTTGTTGCCGAGGGCGTCGCGGACCCAGTCGGAGCGCTTGGTGTGGTGCAGGGCCTCATGCAGGTTACCCGGCAGGCTGCGGATGCCGCGACGTTCGCGCTCCAGCTCGGAGAGGTGGAACAGGTTGTCGGTCTGCGCCGGCTCCAGCTCCAGCTTTTCCTCGATGCCGGACAGGCCGGCCGCCAGCATGCCGGCGAAGGCCAGGTAGGGGTTGGCCGAAGGATCCGGGCAGCGCAGTTCGCAGCGCACGCTCTTTTCCTTGCCCTTGACGAAGGCCGGCAGCCGCACCAGCGCGCTGCGGTTCTGCTGGCTCCAGGCGATATAGACCGGCGCTTCATAGCCCGGCACAAGGCGCTTGTAGCTGTTGACCGTCGGGGCCCAGAAGCTGCACAGCGGCTGGGCATACTTCAGCAGGCCGGCGATGTACTGTTTGGCCGTGGTGCTCAGGCCGTGGGGGTCAGCGGCATCCGCCATAGCGTTGGTGCTGCCGTTGAACAGGCTCTGATGGACGTGCATGCCGGAACCGTTGACGCCATAGATCGGCTTGGGCATAAAGCTCGCATAGCAGCCCGCGGCATCGGCGGCCTGCTTGACGATGTACTTATAAACAATGGCGTGATCAGCCATGACGGCCGTTTCGTTGTAGCGCAGGTCGATCTCGTGCTGGCTCTGTGCGACCTCGTGGTGGTGGTACTCCACCTGGATGCCGAGGTTCTGCAGCGCCCGGACGGCTGCATGGCGCACCGGCGTGCCCCGGTCGGTCGGCGGGCCGCTGAAGTAGCCGCCGTGATCCAGCAGGGTGGGGCCGTTGCCCTGGGCAAAGATGAAGAATTCCAGCTCAGGGCCCATATAGCTGGTAAAACCCATGTCCTGAGCCTTCTTGACGATGCGCTTGAGCACACCACGCGGGTCACGGTCATAGGGCTCACCGTTGGGGGTGAACAGATCGCAGAACATAAAGACCTGCTTGGGCTCATCTTTGAAGCTCGGGAGCTCGCGGAATGTGCTCAGGTCAGGCCGTGCCAGCAGGCTGGACTCTTCAATCGAGTTGAAGCCGCTGACGGAGCTGCCATCGAAGTACATACCGTCGGTCAGGCTGCGTTCGAACTCGGTCGGGGCAATGGCAAAACCCTTGACATGCCCTTCAAGATCGACGAACCAGTGCCAGATGACTTCGATGCCTTCACGCTCGACATAAGCGAGCGCGTCTGCGGGTGTTGCCACCCGGGCTGCGCTTGACATGGAATGATCCTCCTCGAATGTGCCGGCCGCGGGCCGAGGGGGCAGCCCGGGCTCGTTCGGGCGGGATTTTAGCAGGCGGAATCGGGCGCTGGCCGCGCGGCGGCAGGCTATAATGACCCTCCCGCGCCCGGGGCAAAAACGGCGCGGCGGAAGCGGACAAATGCGATAGGCGCGCCCGGCGCGGATGCCGGGTAGACTTAGGTCAGGGCAGGCCGTCAGGGCCGGCCGGAGGGTTGGGCGTAGCCCAGAGTGGAGAGGAACTTGTCCGCGTTTGTCCATCTGCATAATCACAGTGAGTACTCGCTGCTTGACGGCATTGCGCGCGTCGGCGACATGGCTGCACGCCTCAAGGCGCTGGAATACGACGCCTATGCACTGACCGACCACGGCGTCATGTATGGCGCCCTCGAATTCTATCTGGGCATGCAGGCCGCCGGGATCAAGCCGATCATCGGCTGCGAGGTCTATGTCGCCAGCCGTAAGCTGACGGATAAGGACAGCCAGCTTGACCGCAAGAGCTGGCATTGCGTACTGCTGGCTCAGAACGAGACGGGCTACATCAACCTGATGCGTCTGACCTCGATCGCGCACCGCTTTGGCTATTACTACAAGCCGCGGGTCGACGTCGAGGCGATCCGGGCGCACAGCGAGGGCATCATCTGCCTCACCGCCTGCCCCAACGGCGTGGTCGCCGGTCCCTTTCATGGAAAGGCGATGGGGGACGAGGGCCACGAGTCCGAGAGCCGCGCGTCGCAAAGCCAGGGGCCAGGCAGCGGGCTGGTCGGCGGCGGGCTTGATGGCGCCGACAACGAATGCGAGGCTGGCGGGGTTACGGCGGCACACGAGGCCGCGGCACGCCGCGCGCTCGAAACCTATCTCGAAATCTTCACACCCGAGCGCTTGTTCCTGGAGATCCAGAACCACGGCATGGACATGGAACGGGCCTACAGCCCCTGGGCCGCGGATATGGCCCAACGCTACGGTCTGCGCCTGGTCGCGACCAACGACTGCCACTATGTGGCCAAGGATGATGCCCGGGCCCACGATATCTGCCTGTGCCTGCGCGACAAGAAGCTGCTCAGCGACGAGGACCGCCTGCGCTACAGCGGGCCGGAGTATTACATCAAGACCCAGGCGGAGATGGCCGAGCTGTTCGGCGCCTATCCGCAGGCACTTGCCAATACCAGGGCTGTCGCTGACCTGTGCAACCTGAGTCTTGACCTCAAGCGGGTCTACTTCCCGCAGATGGAAGTGCCGATCGTAGGGGCGAGTCCTGACTCGCCATCTTCTGCCGTAGGGGTGGGGCTTGTCCCTACCCGTGATGGCGGTGCCGAAGACGGGCGGGATCAAGCCCAAGCCCCTCAAGTCGGAACGGAAGATGGGCGGACACAAGGTCCGCCCCTACAGGAAACCACCACCGATCAGGCCGCGCAGGATGCCTGGCTGCGCCATCTGGTCCACGAGGGTGCGATCCGGCGCTATGGCAGCATCAGCTCCGAGCTGCAGGAACGAATTGACTATGAACTTGGCGTGATCATCCCCAAGGGTTTTACGACCTACTTCCTGATCTGCCACGACTTTTGCGACTTCGCCCGCAGCAAGGGCATCCCGGTCGGCCCCGGCCGTGGTTCCGCCGCCGGATCGGTGGTCGCCTATTGCCTTGAGATCACCGACCTGGACCCGATCAAGTACGGCCTGTACTTCGAGCGCTTCCTCAACCCGGAGCGCATCGAGCTGCCGGACGCGGACATCGATTTCTGCTACCGCCGGCGCGATGAGGTGATCGAGCACGTCAAGAACAAGTACGGTGCGGACCGGGTTGCGATGATCATCACCTACAGCCGCCTGAAGGCCCGCGCGGTGATCAAGGCGGTCGGCCGCACCAAGGGCATCGCCTTCCAGTACACCGATAAGGTGACCAAGGAGATCAACGGCCTCAACCCGACCATCGACGAGGCCATTGAAGGCAGCAAGGTGCTGCAGGAGATGATCCGCTCGGACAAGGAAATCGCCGAGCTGGTCGAGGATGCCAAAAAGCTGGAGGGAATCGCGGCCTACCAGTCCGTGCACGCGGCGGGTATCGTCATCGCCCCCAGCGAGATCAGCAACTACGTCCCGGTCCAGCCGATCAAAGACAGTGATCTGCTGGTGACCCAGTACAGCATGGACTATGTCCCCAAGGCTGGTCTGGTTAAGTTCGATTTCCTCGGCCTGCGTAACCTGACGATGATTGAGGACACGGCGCAGTACATCCGCCGGTATGTCGACCCTAGCTTCGACGCCCGCTTTGTCCCTGAAGACGACCCTGAGACCTACGCCATGCTGCAGCGCGGCGACAACTACGGCGTGTTCCAGTTTGAAGCGCCGCAGGTGCGCCGGATGCTGATCGACGGCCGGCCGGAGAACGTGATCGACCTCGCGGCGATCAACGCGGCCAACCGTCCCGGTCCGCTGCAGAGCGGCGGTACCGCCCAGTACCTTGAGGCCCGCAAGGCCGGCAAGCAGAGCCAGGCGCGCTTCAAGAGCATCGCGACTATCCTTGAAAGCACCGGCGGCGTGCTGCTGTTCCAGGAACAGGTGCTGGAGATCGCCAAGCAGCTCGGCGGCTTCAGCCTCGGCGAAGCGGACCTGCTGCGCAAGGCGATGGGCAAGAAGAACATGGAAGTCATGCTGGCCCAGAAGGAGAAGTTCCTGGCCGGCGCCAAGCGCATTGCCGACGAGGGCGGTGCCAGGATCCCCACCCAGGAACTGGAAGACATCTGGCAGATGATGGAGACCTTCGCGGGCTATGGATTTAACAAGGCCCACTCGGTCTGCTATGCCTGGATTGCCTTCCAGACGGCTTACCTGAAGTGCCATTATCCGCACTATTTCATGTGTGCGATGCTCAACAGCTACCTCGGCAATGCGGCCAAGCTGGCGCAGATTCTGGCGCAGTGCCGGCGGATGAAGATCCAGGTGCTGCCGCCGAGTGTTAATGACGGCGAGCTGGAGTTTACGCCGACCGCCACCACGGGGATGGGCGAGATCGGCTCGATCATCTTTGGCCTTGGCGGTATAAAGGGCCTGGGCTCTGCGGCGGTCGATGTGATCCTGGCCGAGCGCCAGCGCGGCGGTGCATTTGGTGACCTGACGGACTTCTATAAGCGCACGAAGAGCAGCGCGCTGAATAAGAAGGTGCTGCAGAGCCTGGCCTGCGCCGGCGCCTTTGACTGCCTCGAGCCGCAGCGCAGCAAGCTGATCCAGCGCCTCGACGATATTGATGTCTTCCTGCGCGGGCCGGAAAAGCAGTTCTCGATGTTTGACGATTTCAACGCCTCAAGCGAGAACGATAGTGTGCTGCCCAGCAAGGAAGTCACGCGTATCGACATCGCGATGCTGGAGAAGGAAGCCATTGGCCTCTTCCTCACCGAACATCCCTACGCCGACCACCCGATGTTCTTTGACGACCGCTATGTCCAGCTGGAGCGCCTGCAGGAACTGGTCAACGAAAACCCGGCATTCTGGCAGGAACGCCCGCTGCCGGCCAAGGGAATTGTCGGACTGCTGACCAATGTGACGATCCGCATGGCCAATACCAGCAACAAGCCTTTCGCCAAGGCACGGCTTGAAGATCCGGAACGCGGCGTCGAGCTGGTCATCTGGCCGCGCACACTGGAAGCCGCCCGCGACCTGGTTACTGAAAACAACCCGGTGATTGTCTGGGGCAAGGTCCAGACGCCGGATGTTGCGGCTAGCGCCGAGCAGGGCGACGAGAGCGAAGCTTTTGAGGCGATCGAGATCATCGTCGAAAAGGTCGAGCAGTACATCCCGCCACCAGGTGGGATTACCCCACGCGGCGACCGGGAAGAGCGCAGCGCAGCACCCCGCGAGACAACGTCCGCCGCGCGAAATCCCAGCCGGCTGGCCGATCTGACGGCCAGCGACCTGGCTGCGGCTGAGGCGGTAATGCAGATATCGGATAACGCTGCAGCGGGGGCCAGTCCGGCGCCCGTCCCTGAGAGCAATCAGGACCACTTGCCGTCCTCGCAGACGCGGCTGCGGCCTGTCCTGCGCCGTGTTGATGCAGACTCGGCAAGCTTCGAAAGCGCCGATGCCGCTCAGGAAGGAAGTTCATCGCCGTCGCCGGGCCAGTCCGCCGAGGCCGCCGATGAACTGGGCAAGGGTCTTGGCATGATCACCTGGTCTGTCGACCTTAGCCAGGCCGATGCCGCCGCGCTGAAACTGCTGGCGAATACCCTTGAGCGCACCGAAGGTGAGCAGGAGGTCCGCATGCTGCTAAAGGATGTCGGCGGACAGCTGCGCCAGATCCGCGTGGGCCAGCGCTTCTTCATCGACGCCCAGCAGGCCGAGGCCATCGAACAGCAGTTCGGCTTCCTGGAACGCATACAGCGCGGCCAGCCCCAGGCCTGAGCCCAGGACTGACCGCGCCTCTCGCTATGGGACGCTGTCGGAACGCCGGCTTTAGCCGGCATTCTTCCCTGTATCTCGCAGCTTGCTGCAGTCCGATCCAACGCAGAGGCGCGGAGAACGCAGAGGACCGCAGAGCTAAGCATTTGCAGCATGCTAAGACAGGCAGGAAACAGCTGGAGCAGAGGCTGGAACCCGAACTCTTGTGCCACCTCGCGATATCATTTACGGTGCAGCGCGGAGTCACTTACAGTGAATGAAATGCCCAAGTCGGAGCAAAACCTGGCTAGGCTGTTGAAGTCGCTTGGTCTTGTCGTGGCGGCTTGCTCAATGTGTTTTGTTTTGGCTGAGTGCGGAAGTGCAATCTATTGGTCCCGGCCGCGAATCACGTCGATCCATAGGGTGGGTCAGGCGATTGAGGTTCACACCCAGGCATCAGCGCGTGAGCCAAAACATAGGATCACCTCTATTTACTTGGTGCTGCCCACCTCGAAGTTGAGATTGTCAGCAGAGTTTGAAAGTGTTTCAACAATTGACCATGAGCTGAGGTCCCAAGGCAGGATTATCACTGTCGCCCATCAACCAGTAAATGGTTCCGGCGGCATGTTCGTGCTAAGCCTGCCTGAGGGGGAGCTATCGGCTGGCGAACAAGCCAAGCTGGTGATTGTTAGCATTATTGACGGTCCTTTCTCACGACAGTTAGTCAGGGATCGTATTGTGCGGCTCAAAGGCAGGATGTAACCGCCAGGTATGGGCCACGGAAGGGGACGCCCGCGCGACAAAACGACGTCCAGCAGGCCGAGGCCATCGAACAGCAGTTCGGCTTCCTGGAACGCATACAGCGCGGCCAGCCCCAGGCCTGAGCCCGGACTGACCGCGCCTCTCGCTATGGGACGAGCTTAGTTAGATGTCTCCGCCGATGCCTTCGTCATGACCTCCGGGGTCGTCGTCGCCGGGATCATCATCACCCGGATCGTCATCACCTGGGTCGTCGTCACCTGGATCGTCATCACCTGGATCGTCATCACCTGGGTCGTCATCGCCGGGATCATCGACGCCAGGATCGTCATCGCCCGGATCGTCGTCACCCGGATCATCCACGCCAGGGTCGTCGTCGCCCGGATCGTCATCGCCGGGATCGTCCTTCAGGGTATCCGGGTCGAAGTGCTTGCCCTTGGGTGCACTGAAGTACCACGCCGGGCTGGGCTCGGGGCCGGTCGGGCTGTTGATCCAGTCCACCCAGGCTTGAAAGCCGCTGTAGACGTTGAAGATCGACTCGCCCTCCAGCGGCCAGGCAAAGGTTGCCGGCACGATGAAGCCCAGCGGCACGCCCTTAGCGTCCACCGGGTCGCCGGGCTTCTGCCAGAGGCCCAGGCGGTACTCAGCGGCTTCTCCGGGCTTGACCAGCAGCTCAGGCTTGTACGGCAGCGGGGTATAGCTGCCCTGGGCCAGCGGCGGGTTGAAAGTCAGGGTTACGATGGCATAGTCGCCGGCGACCGGCGTAGTGCCCGCCTTGACGTTAGCGCCCCAGCCACCGGGGCTGGAGGGCAGCGCCTCAGCGGTGGGCGCGAAGACCGGCAGGCTGGTTCCGTCTATGCTGGTCCAGACGCGCTGGTCGAAGTGGCGCTGGTCGTTGGTATGCACCGCGTCGCCATTGTCATAGAACTGGTCGACCGTGGCAAAAACCCTGCTGCCGGGGAAGGCCCCGCCAATGTTCAGCTGCCAGTTGCTGGCATAGCCCGCGCCGCGCGCCAGGGCCTTGACCAGCAGGTTAATCTGCACCAGGCGGCCCTGCTTGTCGCGCAATTCTTCTGCGCGCAGCGAGCCGACATAGTCATTGAAGTCATAGTCGCTGCCGCCGTCCTTGACGTCCTCCCAGACCATCTGGGCCTGGCCGGCGTCGCTGCCCTGGGGATAGACCAGCGGGTCGGCGGTCGGCGTGGCGCTGAGGGCAAAGTCGAGGCTGAAGAAGTCGCCGGGCAGCAGCGGGCTGGCCGAGCCGTCCATGTTAAAGGGCAGCTGATAGCTGAAGACCGCCGTGTACTCACCTGTCGAGGAATGCTCGACGTCCCGCTCGACATAGCTCAGGCCGGCGCCGCGCACGACCCAGAAGCGGTCCAGCACGGTGCCGGCGGCCGCCTCATAGCAGACGTGCAGGTCGACCATGTCGCCGCTGCTGAAGGATCCGTTAGCCTCCCCGGGGACGGCTGCCTCGCCGTGGGCGCTGATGGCCATCCAGAGAAACTTGAAGCTCTCTCCGGCGGCCAGGGCCGAGCCGCGCCGCAGCGGCTTGAAGCTGACGGCTGCGCTGGCCGGGGCAAGCTGATATGCGCCGGTGCTGCCAGCAGCCTGAGTTGCCGCTTGCAGTGCGCTGGTTCCATGGCTGAGCTGCAGTCCGGTCTGGAATTTCAGGTTCAGCGCGGTCGAGCCATCCCCCGGCTTGGGGTTCTTGGGGATGTTGATCGGGGCGCCGTTATAGCCCCCGCACGAGGTCAGCAATAACACCAGGGCGGCCAGGGCGAGCAGCGCCGGCCGCGAAGCTGATTTGGGAAACAAGATCCACCTCCATGTGGCTGTGCCCAACACGGGCGCACGGGGCAAGCATAACCGCCCAGGCGCGTGCTCGGGCTAAAGGCGGGTTAACACCGCGTACAGCTTGGCCGGACGCTTTAAGCAAAGTGCAACCGCCCGCGTTGAGCGCTGCGCATAGCCTGTAACCCCGCACGGCATTTTTATGGAGCGCTGGGACTGGCCCGGCATCTTCGCTGGGGAGCGCAGACTTTAGACTGCATCTCTCATTCGAGCAGCCTGGAACTTCGCTGCTATCCAAATCAAATCCAACAGGAGACGCAAAGACCCTGAGGATATGGAGGTCGTCGAGCCAGTCAGGCTGAAGTTCATGTCGACATTCCTGCACTCCGTACAGCGCAGCCGAGCAGCCCTCATTAGTCGCTGTGACTCAGTGTCTCCTGTTTGCTTTTGGATTTGCTCTGCGGCACCGCGGCTCTTTGTGAATCCCAGCTTTACGCGCCGGGGCACGACGCGCGCAGGGCGCCGCGCTGCTTTTGGGAGAATTGTGCGAGTGGGCCATAAGCCGGGTTCTGTTTATGCGGCCATCTGTCTGGGCCGTCTGTCTCCAGACGGCTCATGCGGTATTGCGCGGGGGCCGGGCCAGCCTTGCCGCTTTCGCGGCTCCCACGTCTGCCTTGCACCAGGCGGGTTTGCCTGAGCCGGCGTGTTACCACGCCGCTGGTGAGCTCTTAACTCGCCGTTTCACCGTTGCCAGCGGACTCCCTGACCGGAATTTAGGCCTTATGGCCTAGAGCTGGCTGTTTGTTTCTGTAGCGCGTTCCATGGCCTCGCGACCTCCGGGTGTTACCCGGCGCCCTGCCCTGTGGTGCCCGGACTTTCCTCGAGGTGTTAACCCCGCGGCCGCTTGGCCCACTCGCGCAGCGATTGTACCCGGCGGGGAGAAATGATGATTGAAGATTGCTGATTGATGATTTTCATGAGCGCTGAGCATGAGCCGTCAGCATGCTGCCTGCCAGCAAAAAATTATGGGTGCGTAGAGCTCGACGTCGTTTTGGGCAAAAGGTTGATCGGAAGCAGAACGACCTCCATCCAACTCGGTACTCCGGACAATCAGCAATCAGCATTCAGCATTCAGCATAAGGCACTCAGCATAAGGCACTCAGCACTCAGCACTTCTGACTACTCCCCCATCGGCGGCTCGGGGATGTGCGTCGGGTCCTGCGGCACTTCCTGGCCCAGGCCCTGCTTGCATTTGTCGCGGTAGAACTCGGCGTCGTAGCGCTCATCCTTGAAGATCGCCGGGTCGCTCTTGGTCTGTTCAAGGAACTTCTCGAAGAAGGGCAGGGCCTCTTCAAAGCGCCCCAGCTCATAAAGTGCGCGGCCCTTGCCAAGGGTGGCCATCGCGTCGTCCGGCAGCTTGGCCAGAATCGCCTCATACTCGGTCAGCGCTGTTCCCCAGTCGCCGGCGCCCTGGGCGTTCTGCGCCGCTGTGTAGTGCATCCGCGCGCTCTTTTCGCAAGAGAACAGCGCGGACACAAGGATGCAGGCCAGCAGCACCAAAACCACGGCCTTCGGCAGCAGGCAGAAACAGCGTGTCTTGTCCGGCATGATGAGATGTTAGCGCGGTTGCCGGCCAGTGCAAAGCTCAGCGCTTGACGAGGCAGGGAATCCCGGCGCGGTAAGCCACCGCGATGCTGTCGCTGATATCAAGCTGCATCTGGGCCCGCAGGGCCTCGCCGCTGTCAAAGTCCTGCCAGCCCCGCAGCTGCTGCAGGAAGCTCAGCTTAAGCTCGCGGCCGTATAGATCACCGTCGAAGCCAATCAGATGCGCTTCAAGCACCTGGCCTGCGGCCTGTGCCGCCGGGCGGTCACTTTCAAGCAGTAGCGGCTCAATCAGGCCTTTAAGCGCGCCTGCCGGCCCGGCCGGGACCGCTTCCCGCTCCAGGACTGTCTGGCAGGCCAGCACAGTGCTCATCAGGCACAGCGCCGCCGGAAAGCAGCCGCCGTCCAGTTCAGCCAGCCCGGCATAGACACCGCCGGGTGGCGTTAGCTTGTCGGCAGGCAGGTATACATTTGCGGTGGGGATGCCCAGCACTTCGCGGCCCTTGCCCTTGCCATGCTCGACCAGTCCCAGCGAAAAAAAGCGGTAGCCCAGCAGGGCCTTGGCGCCGTCAAGATCGCCACGGACCAGCATCTGGCGGATGCGGCTGCTCTTGACATGCTGGCCGAGGGCATCAAAGGGTTCCACCAGATGGCAGTCGATTGCCAGCCGCTGCGCCAAAAGCTGACAGCCGGCCTGGCCCCCGACCATGTCGTTGCCAAGGCTGGTGTCATAACCCAGCACTATGCCCGCCAGGCCCGCAGGAGAGCCGCCGCTGCGCAAGGCGGTATCCAGCCCCTGCAGCCACTGCTCGGCGCTCTGGCCGGCCGTGGCAGGACCGTAATCCAGGATCAGCACCGCATCCAGGTCAAGCTGGCTCAGCAGGTGCAGTTTCTCTTCAGGGGTGTTCAGGTAATGCCAGTTCGGGAAGTTCTCGCTGCGGGCGCTTTCGCCGGCAGCATCAAGGCGGTGGAAATTCTTGGGAGAGTTAGAAAAAGTAATCGCCAGGCTCAGGGCGTCGGTCGGGGAGGAGCTGCAAAGCTGGGCGCATCGTCGCAGCTGCTCAATCAGATGTCGGTGACCCCGGTGTACGCCGTCGAAGAAGCCGACGGTGATATACACCGGGCGGCGCATCTCGGCAGCCCAGTGCGAAAGCTCCATCATGTTGCGCAAGACGCGCGTTGTTGGCACAGGTGAAGAATAGCAGAAATGAGTCGGGGTTCTGGGGTTTTGCCCCGGGCCAGCCTGACTGGTGGACTGCCTCGTGCAGCTACTTAAACTTGCGCTGGTTGTCGCGCTCGATGTCGCGCTCCTTGATGCTCTCGCGCTTGTCGTAGTGCTTCTTGCCCTGGACCAGCGCGATCAGCACCTTGACGTTTCCGCGCACGAAGTAGGCCTTCAATGGAATGATGGTCAGACCTTTCTCGATCACCTTGCGGCGCAGCTTGCGCAGCTCTTCGCGGTGCAGCAGCAGCTTGCGCTTGCGCAGCGGCTCGGGCTGCTTCTCGTGGGTGCTGGCCTGCGGGTAGGGGGGGATATTGGAGCCGACCAGCCAAAGCTCCCGGGGCTCGCCGTCCTTCGGAGAGTTGAACTCGGCGTAGGCATCGGACAGCGTGAAGCCGCCACGCCGCACCATCTTGACCTCGCAGCCGCTCAGGACGATGCCGGCCTCGAACTCCTCGAGGATCGCATAGTCGTGATAGGCCTTGCGGTTGCTGATGGTGGGATGGCCGACGCCGCCCTCGTCTTTACCCTTCTTCGCCACGGGTGGAGGATTATATCCGGGCCGGGGCAGCGAACATTCAAATCCAACAGGAGACACAGAGGCGCAGAGAACTTTGAGGGCTGCACGCCTCCGAAGACCGAAGAGATGAATTTGAGACCTGCTCAGATCGGCAGGGAATTTGGCGCCCTCCATCCTCTCAGTGTCTCGGTGCCTCCTGTTGGTTTTCTTGACTAGACTCGGCCTCTGAATACAGCAGTTATCCAGCTCAGCATTCCAACAACTGGAGCAAGGACCACTATAAATAGTACGGTCAGCCATACCGGGTCCGTGTCCAGGTCACCCTGGAAGTACATGGCCGCGTCAAAGATGCTCATGATCAGGGCTACGCCAATCACGGCGACGATGACGTGATCCTTGGGCTCCGAGCCAAATGAGTTTCGAGGCCTGCTCATCCTTTTGAATTGTAAGTGGCGCTGCCTGTAGAATCCTACTCTTCACGCAGGGAGACTCAAATGAACAAGCTCATCCAACTCGGATTCCTGGCACTGATCGCTTTGGCACTGGCCGGCTGCCCGGCGCCGCCAAAGGACACGGGCAATTCCGGCGCTACGGGCAGCCCGACCGGCAGCGATACCGCCAGCGCCGACCGCCCCAGCGAGTACCGCTGGCCGCTGCCTGCCGACCCGATGGGCCTCGACCCGCTCAAGGTGACCGATACGGTAAGCGACACCGTCGCCCGGCGTATGTTCAACGGCCTGGTACGCTTCAGCCCCGAGGGCAAAGTGGTGGGTGACGCTGCAGAGAAGTGGGAGATCAGCCCCGACGGCCTCGTCTATACCTTTGCTTTGCGCAGCAAGGATGGCCAGCCCGCGCTGAAGTTCCACAACGGCGAGGTCCTGGATGCTGCAGCATTCCAATACAGCTTCAAGCGCGTGCTGGATCCCGCCAACGAATGTGAGCGCGCCAACCTGCTGGAGTATGTTGCCGGCTCGGCTGACTTTGCCAGCGGCAAAGCTCCCGAAGTTGCCGGGCTTGAGGTCGTTGACCCGCTGACCTTTAAGATCACCTTGACCAAGGCCTACGCGCCCTTCCTCGACGCCCTGTGCCTGATGAGCCTCTGCGCAGTGCCGCCGCAGGCGGCGCAGGCCGCAGGCAAGGACTTCGGCGACAACCCGATCGGATCAGGGCCCTACAAGTTCGACTCCTGGGAACGCGAGCAGCGCATCGTGCTTAAGGCGAACCCCGACTACTGGGCTGGCAAGCCGGCGATCGAGACCCTCATCTTCCGCGTGATCAAGGATGAAAACACCCGCTTTGAGGAGTTCAAGGCCGGCTCGCTTGAGCACTGCGACATCCCGCCGAGCAAGATCAGCGAGGTCAACGGCGACCCCAAGCTGAAGGCGATGATCCAGGGCGCCCCGGCGATGGACAAATACAGCTATGCCTTCAACTGCGAGAAAGCGCCGTTCAAGGACAACACAGCCCTTCGCCAGGCCTTCAACTATGCCGTCGACAAAAAGAACATCGTCAACAACATTTGGGGTGGCCTGGTCACCGAGCAGAAAACGATCGTCCCGGCGGGCATGTTCTACTTCATGGGCGATTCCGCGGGCTATCCATATGATGTTGAGAAGGCCAAGAGCCTGCTGGAACAGGCCGGCTATCCGGGAGGGCAGGGCCTGCCCGATCTCGTGCTCAATGTCGACCTTGCTCCGACCAATAAGCTCGTGGCCGAAGCGGTCCAGGAGGATCTGAGCAAAATCGGCGTCAATGTTCGGATTGAGACCACCGACTGGGGGCCCTTCCTGGACAAAATCTATGCTGGCGACAGCCTGTTCCACCAGAGCACATGGCTGACGGACTACCCGGATCCGGACAACTGGCTGTTCCAGCTCCTCGACAGCTCCAACTTTGGCGGCAAGGGCAATACCTCGCGCTGGTCCAACAGCGAGTTTGACAGCCTGGTGCGCGCGGCCCAGGTTGAGCTGGATGAGGCCCGCCGCGCCGAGTTGTATGGCAAGGCCGAGAAGATTGCGCTGGACGAGGCGCCCTGGCTGCTGCTGTACTGGAAGAACAGCTCAACCCTGGTCCAGCCCTATGTTCAGGACCTGACGGTGACCCAGTTCGACCGCACGCCGCAGCTCGGCGGCAGCTGGATCGAGAAGGTGAGCCTGAAGTAGCGCCGTCCTTCGAGGCGGCGGAGGGATGGCAAGGCGTAAATGGCCAATTGCTTTTGTTTTGTAGGGGCGGGGTAGTATCCCCGCCCCGGTGGAGCCTGCTAGCAGCTGACTAAAGCAGTCCCTGGCGCTTGAGGTGCCAGCGCAGCGGGTTGCTGACCACATACTGGCGATGGAACTCAAGGTCCTTTTCGCCGTCAAGAGAGCTATCCCAAAACCCTGGTTGCCAGAATTGCCCATCGTAAGGTGGCCAGCCAAGCTCCCTGACACCAACTCCGTACTGCTTCGTACTGTGGCGCTTGAAGTTACCGATTACGGCTGACAAGTCGGGGCGCTGAGGGAAAACCTCAAGATGTGGATGCGTGAGTCGGGTTTCGACAATGCCAAGCACTGCATGGAAGTGGTCAGGCATGACAATGTGACAGTCAAGAACCAGTCCCGGATTATGTTCTGGCATGGCCAGCCAGATCTCCTCGATTTTCCTGCCGATTGCGTTGAGCTCCAGGCTTCCTTCTACAATTCGTCCAAACAGTGGCCTGCGCTCTGCCAGGCAGACTGTCACGAAGTAGTTGCCACGCGTGTAATCTATGCGAGGGTCACGCATCGAGTTGCGGCTGCGATAGTCCCTAGGATCTTCAGGCATCGTGCATTGTAGCCAACAGCCGGGCGGGGATGCTACCCCGCCCCTACAAGAAGATAAAGTGGGCTCTTGCTGTGCAAGCAGCCCGGAGATCCGCGCCAAGAGCAATGTCGCCCGAAAGAAGCGTGGGTCGCTGGCCAGGATTCTTCAACTCCCAGCGATATGCTTCGACCAACCTAATACAATAGGCGCCTTGTCGGACAGACCCACAGTTGACCCGCCGGGAAGCGGGAATACGGGACAAAGTCCCGCGCTCCAACCTGAGCAGCCGGCCGGCTCGCCGCGGCGACTGCGTCTCCCGCCCCTGCTCGCCTTCGTGCTGAGGCGGCTGCTGCTGTCGATCCCGGTGCTCTTTGGTGTGACCTTCATATGCTATGGCATCCTGTCCGCCGCACCCGGTGACCCGGTGCGGATCATCATGGGCCAGCACTATGACCCGGTCATTGCCGAACAGATCCGCAAAAGCTGGGGCCTTGACCAGCCCTGGCTGGTCCAGTACAGCCGCTTCCTCTGGCGCACGGCCCACGGCGATCTGGGACACAGCTATGCCAAGCGCACAGCGGTCGGTCCGTTTATCCTGGATAAGTTCGGCAACACCCTGCAGCTCACGCTGGTAGCTATGACGATCGCCATCGTGTTTGGCATGTCCGCGGGGATCGTCTCAGCGGCCTGGCCGCGCAGTCCGGCGGACGCCGCACTGATGATCCTCGCCGTGGCCGGCATTTCTATTCCGGTCTTCTGGCTTGGCATGTTGCTGCAGGTTAGCTTCGCCGCCAAACTTGGATGGCTGCCGGTCAGTGATATGAGCTACAGCGGCGACCTGACGACGCTCTGGAAGAGCAGCGGATCTTATCCAGCCTTCTGGTGGCAGGCCTACGGGCGCTACTTCGTGCTGCCGGGCCTGACGCTGGGCACCGTGCCGATGGCGATCATCGCGCGGCTGACGCGCTCCAGCATGCTGGAGGTGCTCAATCAGGACTACATCCGCACCGCGCGGGCCAAGGGGCTGTCCTGGCCGCGGGTCGTGCTTACCCACGCCCTGCCCAACGCGCTGATCCCGGTGATCACCGTGATCGGCAACAACTTCGCGGCGCTGTTGACCGGCGCCGTGCTGACCGAGACAGTGTTTGCCTGGCCTGGCCTCGGGCGCGTGATGGTCGAGGCGATCAGCCAGTTTGACTACCCGGTGGTCATGGGCGGCGTGATCCTGATGGCCTGCGTCTTCGTGCTGATCAACCTGCTCGTAGACATCACCTACGGCCTGATCGACCCACGCGTGAGGGCCGCCTGATGCAGCTGATCGCACGCCTGTGGAAGAACCCGCTGACCGCTCTGGGAATGGTGCTGGTTGCGGCGGCTATCACGGCCGCAGTGCTGTGCCCCTGGCTGTCGCCCTTTGACCCGACCAGCCAGTTCCGGGGCTATCAGTTCAAGCCGCCCGGAAGCAGGTTCACAGAAGAAGACCGCCAGACGGAGCAGGGGGAGGGTGGCAAGGCCGGCAGCAGCTTCGCCATGGGTACAGACATCCACGGGCGCGACGTGCTCAGCCGCGTACTGTATGGCGCGCGCATCAGCATGCTGGTCGGCGTTGTCGCCACGCTGCTGAACCTGCTGATCGGCGTGGCCATCGGCATCCTTGCCGGGTTCTACGGCGGCTGGCTGGATAGCCTGCTCATGCGCGTTACCGACACTTTCTTTGCCTTTCCCGGAACGCTGTTGGCGATCATCATCCTGGCAACTTTGAGCGCCAGCCTGGGGGACAGCTATGACCCCGGCATGCTGGGGCTCTTCCTGGCGCTCGGGCTGACCGGCTGGACCGGCATCGCGCGCGTCATCCGGGGCACGGTGCTGTCGCTGAAAGAGCGCGAGTTCGTTGAGGCCGCCCGGGCCATCGGCTGCCGTGACCTGCGCATCATGCTGGTCCACATCCTGCCAAACTGCATGGCGCCGGTGATTGTGCTGGGGACCATGCAGGTTGCTTACAACATCCTGAGCGAAGCGGGGCTGAGCTTTCTGGGGCTTGGTGTGCAGGCTCCGGCGGCAAGCTGGGGCGGCATGCTGGCCGATGCACGGCCCTTCTTCAAGGAGAACTGGTGGTGGGGGCTTTTCCCCGGGCTGGCGCTTGGACTGGCCGTGTTGGGCTTCAATCTCTTCGGAGATGGCCTCAGGGACGTGCTTGATCCGCGCTTGCGGGCACGCAGCTAGGGGCTGGACTGGAGGCTGTCTGCCGAGGTCTTAGGCTGCCGGGGCGGATGCCAGATCCAGCGGGCTGAGCGGAGGGGCATCCAGTGCATCTTCCAGCGAGCTGAACAGGCGGAAGCGCTTTTCAAGCTTGGTCAGATACAGCAGCTCGACAATCCCGGCCTTCATCCGCGCCAGATGGATAAATCCGCCGCGGGCGGTGACCATCTTCAGGGCGCTGACCAGTGCACCCAGGCCGCAGGAATCCATGATGTCCAGCTTGGCCATATCGATGACCACAGCATAAATGCTGGTCTCTTCAAGCGCTGTGGCAAAGACCTCGTTGAACTTGCTGACAGTGAACATCCCCAGCTCCCCGCTGAGGTCGACTACCAGCCGGTTGTTCTCGATCCTGTAATCAATCATGTCGCTACCTCGTTCCAACCACCCGTTACCATGCCTGGGGCACGGCAAAGCCTACCTGACAGCAATATGCTGTGTGGCCGTTCTAAGCCATATTTGGCAGCACTTTAACGTTGTCCTAATCGGACAGCCTGGAAAACTGCACCAATTCGATTGCACTTATCGGCCTTTCTTTTGGCGCCTTGAAGACGTTTCACAGGCGCGCAAGCTGGGTAAGACAGTTTTGAGGACGGCACAGGGCCCGCTGAGGACACCGGGGGCCGGACTTTAACCCTGTCACCACCGGGAGGGTGGTTCCGATGAATGCAAAGACTGCCAACTTAGTTGAGCTCAAAGTCCCCGTCAGCGCGGACTATGTCTCAGTAGTGCGCCTGCTGGTCTCCGGCCTCGGCAATCGTCTGGGGCTGCCGGTTGATGAGCTTGAGAATCTCAAGCTGATGATCGGCGAGGCCTTCCTGACCGTGGTTGCCAAGGCTGAAAATGCTATTGGACTGATGCACCTGACCTGGAAGCAGGAAGGGGCGCGCATCACGGTCTCCCTTTCTGACCCGAGCGGCAAGCACAAGAGCATTGCCAGCACGAATTCCGCCAGCCTGGCCCTGCTCCAGAGCATGGGTGGCGAGCTCAGTTCTCAGGTCATCGATGGCGTGCCGCAGCTTGACCTCGGTTTCACGATCCGCTATAAGGAAGACCGGCCCCACATCTTCAATGACAAGGAAAACGGACGAGCCTGAGCCCAAGGTGCTTCTGCAGGTCCCGGATCTGCCGGAGGACGATGGCAAGGAACAAGAGCGCGCCGAAGAGCGCGCTCTTTTTGCTCGCTACAAAGCTGCTCCCAGTGAACGCCTCGAAGGCGAGCTGGTAGAGAAGTTCAAGCCCCTGGTCTACCGCATTGTCCACAAGTTCCGCTTCAACCCGGACCAGTTTGACGACCTTGTTCAGGTAGGCACTGTCGGGCTCCTGCTGGCGATCCGCCGGTTTGATCTTGAAACCGGCTTCCGTTTCAGCACCTATGCCTGGACCACCATCCAGGGTGAGATCCAGCGCTACTTCCGCGACAAGACCTGGGCCGTCAATGTGCCCCGCGACCTGAAGGAAAAGTCGCTGAAGGTCTTCAACGCGCGCAACGAGTACATCAACGACAACGGCCATGAGCCAACTGTGGCCGAGTTATGTCGCCGAACCGGTTTCTCCGACGAGACAATTCAGGAAGCGCTCGAGCTGGGATCCGCTTACCACCCCCAGAGCTACATGGAAAACAGCTCTGAAGGCGACGCGACCTATGCCATGGACAGCGACGGCGAAGGCTCTGAAACCACCGACATGGGTGTAACCAAGCGCAGTATCTTCTGGGAGAGCCTGCTGGGCCACCTGACCGATACGGAAGCCAAGGTGGTGCGGATGTACTTCTTCGACCAGCTGACCCAGAAGGAAATCGCCGACAGCCTCGGAACCAGCCAGATGAACATCAGCCGCATCACACGCCTGGCGCTGGGCAAGCTGCGCCACCTGCTGGTCCCGGAAGATATGGAAAGCCTCGGGACGATTTAGCAGTCGTCGAGAGGCGCCACGCCGAGAGGCAGGAACTAAAAGCGAGATATCTTTCCTTCCAAGCGAGCGCTCAACACTCCATATGAACCCCGGGCCTGCCTGAGCGTCAACTATGATGTAGGCTCAAGTGGACCGCTTCTTCCTCAACCCATGGATGCTGGCGATGGCCGGGCTGGCCGGCGGCATTGTGCTGCTCTACATCCTGCGCCTCAAGCGCAAGAAGGTGCGCGTCAGCTCGACATTGCTCTGGGAACGGGTAATCCACGACTCCAAGGCCAACGCGCCCTGGCAAAAGCTGCGCAAAAACTGGCTGATGATCCTGCAGATCATCGCCCTGTGCCTGCTGGCGCTGGCGCTGGCGCGGCCCTTCATCTTCGGCTCAGCCCTGCTCGGTGGCCGCACTGTGGTCGTGCTGGATACAAGTGCATCCATGCTGGCGGCTGACGAAGACCCGGACCGGCTCGGCCGTGCGATGATCGAGGCCGGCAAGGTACTCTCAGATCTGCGCCAGTCCGACGAGGGCATGGTCATCGCTGCCGGTCCGACGCCCAGCCTGTTGTGCGCCTTTACCAACGACAAGAACCGCCTGCTCGACGCCGTGCGCGAAGCGCGGAAGTTTGCCGGCGGCCGCGCTGACCTTAACGCCGCGCTGAAACTGGCCTCGTCGGTCAGCACTGGATCAGCCTCCCGGGTGGTGATCTTCTCCGACGGTGCGGTGGACGACCTGGACCCCTTTGCCGTCAGTGATCTGAAGATCAACTTCTTTCCGCTTGGCCAGGACACAGAAAATCTGGGCATCACCGGCGCTGGCGCCCGGCGCAATCCGCTGACAGGCCAGTACGAGCTGTTTGTGGCGATGCAGAGCTTTTTTGGCACGCCGCAGGAAGTCGACGTTACGGTGCAGCGCGAGGACGGCGACGTAATTGATGTTCGCACTGTCCATTTTGATCCTGGTGATCGCCAGGAGGTCCTGCTTCAGAACCTCCCTTACATCGCCGAGCCGATCAAAGTCAATCTGGATTTCAAGGACAAGCTGCAGGCCGACAACGAGGCCTATGTGGTCATGCCGCGCAAGGCGGAATACCGCGTCGCGCTGTGCAGCGACGGCAAGAGCTTCCTGCTGCGCAAGGTCCTGTCCAGCCTCAGCGATGTGCTCTACTACGAATACAAAGGCGGCAAACTGGTTGCGGCCAATGATGCTGCCAACGCCTCAGACGACGGCAGCGCGAAGATTGACGTTTTCATCGTTGAAGGCGGCGCGCAGGTGCCGATGGACGACACCGCAAGCTATCTGTTCCTCGACACCAGCAGCCACCCCCTGCTTCCGGTGATCCCCGGCGCACGCGTCGAGACGGACTTCAATGCCAGCCCGCCCGTGATTCCAGCCGTGGTTGGACTCGACCGTTCGAGCCCGCTGCTGCGCTATGTGAACTTCAGCGATCTGCGACTGAAGTCAATGCGGCAGGTTCAGCTCAAGCCCTGGGGCCGCAGCGTGGTGGATGCCAGTGTCGGCCCGCTGGTGGTCGAGGGTGAGCTGAACGGCCAGCGTTCGCTCTATCTGGCCTTTGACGTCTATGAAAGCGATCTGCCGCTGCGGGCCGCCTTTCCGATTTTCATGGCCAACGCTGTGCGCTACCTTAGCGAGCAGAGCCAGGGCTCCATCGGCCGATCGGCGCAGTCCGGCGCAAGGGTCGATCTGCTGGCTCCGCCGGATACAACCCTGGTTGAGGTCGCTGACCCAGGCGGCGCCCGAAGCTCGATCAAACTAAGCGCGCGGGACTTCACGCTCAGCCGCACCAACCAGGTTGGAATCTATCGCCTGCAATACAAGGATGCAGCCGGGGCTGATCTCGGCCGCCAGCTCGTACCTGTCAGCCTCGTTTCGGCAGAAGAGAGCAACATCGCGCCCGCCGCTACGCTGAAGGTTCAGGGTGCCGAAGAGGCTCTGGCCGGCATCGGTGCCGGGGATAAGCTGCAGGAGATTGCCGGCACCAAACAGGTGCGGGTCAACCGCGAGTTCTACCTGTGGCTGATCCTGGCAGTTCTGGCCTTGATCACCTTCGAGTGGTGGCTGTACCATACCCGGGCGCTTTAGTTCTTAGAGCGCGGGACTGTGTCCCGTATCCCTGGTCAGCTTCGCATTGTCAGGATTCGTGCTTATTCCAAGTCTCAGTGTCCTTTAAGGACGAAGAATACGGGACACAGTCCCGCGCTCCATCAGAGGAGCTTCATCATCTCCCGGGCCAGCATACGGTTAAGGCGGTGGCCGCTGCGAAATGCTGTGACACGCCCGCTCCACTCCGCCGGCACGATATAGAGATCACCGATAAGGTCCAGCACCTTATGCCGCGCGTACTCGTCGGGGAAGCGCAGGGGACTGTCGGGGACCATCTCGGAGCGCGGACGATCCGTCCGCGAATCTTCAGGGAGCGCGGGACTGTGTCCCGTATCTTCGTCCGGAAGCGGACCACTGGTCCGCGCTCCGGTCTGCGGACTTAAGTCCGCGCTCCCAGCAGGCCGGATCACCAGCGCGTCCTCGCTGTGCGTGTTCTTCAACAGTCCCGCTGCGCTCAGCGCCTCGCCTTCGCGCTGAGTAATGAAGGTCCGCGCCGGGAGGATGCCGTCGACTGCCCACTTTCTTGTGATGTCACCAAAGCAGACTCGCTGCTCTCCGAGTTCAGGATGACTGAAGGAGTAGTCGATGCTCAGTCGATAATCGGTTATGTCGCGGTTTCGTTCGATCAATATGTAGCTGCCATTCTCATCTTCGACCCTCAACTGCTCTACTGGCAGAATGGGTCGGTTTGCCGCCATGTACTCCACTCCCGCGGACGCGATCTCGTCATAGAGCGTCCTGGCCGAACCGTCGTGATTCGGCAGTTCAGTGCCGTTGTCCACCACAATGCGGCAGTGGTCGATGCCGGCGGCCCAGAGCGCGCAAAAGACATGCTCAATCACCAGCAGGGGCGGGCCGCCCTCGCCGGGCGGGAGCAGGGCCGTACAGTTGGGCAGCTCGAGGTAGCGCTCAGGCAGGGCGGGGTAGCGGTAGCCCTCGTGTTCAATCAGGATGCCGTGCGCGGCAAACTCCGGCGTGCTTTTCTCGACGTCGTAGGGGATTCCCCCGCGCTCGCATTCCTCGGGCGACAGCGCCGGGCGGATCTTGCAGGAACACTTGCTGCCAGAGAACAAACCCCTGCCAGAGAGGCCGACGCCGTGCTTGATGGTAGCTGAATGCATCGCAGCTAGTTATAGATGATGGCGGATGGCGGATGGCGGATGGCAGAGATGGAGGAATGAGGGTAGGGGCGCACGGCGTGCGCCCGGCTCACTTGACTAGTCTGATTGGCAAGCCCAATCCCTGAACTGACTCAACAAACTCTTGACGACCTCGGTCGGGCAACGATGCTTCCCACCAAGGCAGAACGTAACTTGAATGCGATTGCATAGGGTTATCGGGCAATAGGATCGATCGATATCGGTAGTCAATGTCAGAGAGCGATTGTCTGAAGACAACATAGTCGGGCGATGTCTTATCCGAATAGGACGTTATGGCCTCTTCGAGCAGACGTCGGACGTCAAGGTCAAACATCAGTTCATCATAAATGTCGCCATAGCCAGATTCGCACGTCCCGACAAGCCTGTCCCATCCTTGCAATAGATCCCACACAGCCACTGGCCGTCCATAACTCACCACAGTTCTCCAAACGAACTCTGCAAAAGGACCGTTTCGAAATTCTAGTGCCTTCATTTTGTGTGAATCAACTCCTCGAAATCACTCCGCAGCGCAAGCTATACGCCGGGCGCACGCAGTGCGCCCCTACATGTCTTCCCAGCGCCACGTTCCATCTGCCATCTGACATTTGCCATCTGCCATTCTATGAGACCAGCTCCTTCAGCAACTCCCTCAGACTGAGTTGCGCGCTCGGCTTGACCTGGCTGGGGTCGGAGATGTCGCCAAAGACGTCGTCGAAGAGGCCCTGCTTCTCTTTTAACATCTTCAGCAGCTTCTCCTCAACCGTGTTGCGGCACAGCAGGTTGATCACCACCACGCTGCCCTGCTGGCCCATGCGATGCGCGCGGGCGACGCGCTGCGCCAGCTTGGCCGGGTTAAAGGGCAGGTCGTAGTTGACCACCAGGCTGGCCGCCTGCAGGTTCAGGCCGGTGCCGCCGGCGTCAGTGCTGATCAGGATACGGCTCTTGCCCTCCTGGAAACGCTCGACCAGCTCGCGGCGGCCCTGGGCATCCACCCCGCCGTGCAGGAAGGCCGGGGCATAACCCGCAGCCGTCAGCTCGCGCAGCAGGATCTCGCCCATTCGCGTCCACTGGGTGAAGATGATCGCCTGGCGATCCAGCGTGCGGATCTCGTCCTCAAGGATTGCGTTCAGCTCCGTGAGCTTCTGGCTTTCGCGCTGGCTCGGTTCGATCAGCTCCGGCGTGTCACAGACCTCGCGCAGGCGTTGCAGCAGGGTCATGGCGTTGTTGGTCGCCAGCTTGTCCCACTGCTCCTTGCTGAGCAGCATGCTGGTCTCGCCCTGCAGGTCCTTATAGAATGCGCGCTGGATGTCGGTCAGGCTCAGCCAGCGCTCCATCTCGATCAGCGGCGGCAGTTCGGTGAGCGTCTGGGTCTTTGTGCGTCGCAGGGTCAGGGCCGCGATCTTGCGGCTGACTTCCTCGACCTTCTGATAGCCCTGGATGCCGCCGAAGCGGTCGAGGATCACGTAGCGGTCGCGGAAGGCCAGCGGGTTGGCGCCGAGAGCCCTGGGCTCGATGAACTTCATGATGGTGTAGAGCTCCATCAGCTGGTTCTCCAGCGGCGTACCGGTCAGGACAAACAGGTAGGGGCTGGCGAGGCTGAAGACCGACTGCGCGGTCTTGGTACGGAAGTTCTTGACGCGCTGGGCCTCGTCAAGGATCAGGATGTCGGGGGCCAGGGCCTTGAGCTGCTCGATATCGCGGTGGACCAGCTCGTAGTTCACGATGTAGAAGAAGGGCATGTCCGCCGGGTCGTGGAAGATGCCGGGGAGCTGCTGCGCCTTGCCGGATGCCCTGGCATCCGCCTTGCCGGGCGGGCTGGCCAGGATCTGGTCCAGCAGCGCATCGGCTTCATCGCGCGCGCTGGCCTTCCTGGCCGCACGACCTGCCGGGGCAGGAGGGTCTTTAGCCTGCTGCGCCGCCGCAGCGCCTGTGGCGCGATCAAAGACTGCCGCCGCCCGATAGATCGATTCCCGCTCGTCCGGCCCGCCGCCAATAACCTCGCAGCGCAGTCCGGTGAAGCGCTGGATCTCGGACTGCCACTGGTACTTCAGCGAGGCCGGGCAGACAATCAGCGCGCGCTTCAAACCCTGCTTCTGTTTCAGGTAGAAGGCGGCGGTCATACTCTGCAGGGTTTTGCCGAGGCCCATGTCATCTGCCAGCAGGGCCCGCCGGTTGCTGACCAGAAAGGCCACCCCTTCGCGCTGAAAGGGGTAGAGCTTGGCTTTCACCGGCGTATCAGAATGGAGCGCGGAGTCTTCGGTGGGGCGGCCGGGCCGCTCAGAATGGAGCGCGTCTTCGGTGGGGCGGCCCTCAGTGGCCGCCTTCTTCTTATTCTCTGGCTTTGGCAGTCCCCACCACCAAACCCACTTATAGCCCTGTTCATTCGGCCAGCGCTTGTGAGGATTATTCAAGATGTACTGCGCTTTCTCGAGAAGTTCGTCATCGTCTCGCATTATCCTATCGAGATACTCATCTTGCCAAAGGGACCCCACATAGCCTAACTCCTTTTGTGCAGTGTGGGCCGTAAATGATTTCCAGGAATGGACAACGTCCTCAAGGTAGTGCCCGGGCATAGGTTGCATGAGAACATGAACATGGTCGTCCATCACGACGTAAGCAAAGAGGTGGTAACGCTGAGTGTCAAAGTGATGAATGGCACTGGCCACCAAATCACGGGCAGCTGGGCTCAGAGTTTGGTGCTTTTTGTTCAGCCTCCAGGTTACAAAGTAAGTTGAGTTACTTAGACGCCAGTGGGGAAGTCGGTGCCGATATTGAGAAAAATCGTCTTTGGCAGCTGGGATGGCGGCCAGTGACGGCCGCCCCACCGAAGAGTCCCGCGCTTCATCCTCGGCGCCCTCGCCGGCGATCCACTGTTCAAGCTCCTCCGCCAGCGTCTTTAGTCCCTCATAGTGATCCAGCACGGGCTTCACTGTTGGGTGTATGCGCACCTGCGCGCCGGCGACGTGCAGCCTGGCGACCAGTTCGGGGCAGTCCAGGGGCTGGCGCAGGGTATGCACCTGGTCGATATGCGCGGCAAGAATGCTGTGCAGTTCCGGCAACAGGAACTGCTCGGCGTGATAGGCCTGCACCTGGCGGAAGAAGGAAATCGACTCTTCGAAACTGATCGCCCGGGCGCCGAACTCCTTCAGGGCCAGAGTGAAGCCCTTGTCGAAGCGCAGCTGGCCCTTGGCCCGGCGCAGCAGCTTCTCCAGGCGCCAGACATCAAAGTTGTCCCGCAGCGCTCCTTCCGTGCAGTACTCGCGCAGCAGGTTCTGCAACGGCCTGGCCGCCTCATGCGCCGGTGCGCTGACCAGGAAGCGCACTGACTGCGGCCCTTCGATGCCACGCTGCTTAGCACCGCTGAAGAGCACCACATAGCGCTGCATATGCGCGTCATAGGCCTTCTGCAGCGCTTCCCAGTCAGTGCCGGCAAAGAAACGGTCCGCCCGCGCGTCGCCGAGTTCTGCCAGCAGACTGGGGTAGGCCGAGTAGTCGCTGAGCGCAAAGCCGAAGCTGAAGTACTGGTTGATGATCCGGCGTATGTGCGGCGGCAGGCGCTGCTTGTCACCGCTGAAGCGGATCTCATCGCCGTTCTTGCCACCAACTACCAGACGCGCCACGACCCTATGTTAGCGTGACCCCTGAGAGTACTTAACATCAGCCTCAGCGCAGGTAGAGCTCCCAAAGTACGATCAGCACGGCAAGGCCCACAAACACAGCAATCGGCCAGTAGCTGGAAGAGCCAGCCTCTTCCTCTAACGACACCACAAAAGCGCTTTCAGGCTCGCGCAGTTCTTCCTCGTCGCGGCGTTCAAGCTCAAGGTTCGCGCGCATCTGGACGCGATAGTCATGCTCATCCTGATCAAGTTTCTGCCGCCAGTCGCTCATAAAAGGGAGTATATCCGTGCGGCTGCTAATTTGCCGCCGGACGGTCTGGGTATCATTGCTCTGCCATGAATTCAAGCCGGCATGAGCAGCTTCGCCAGCAGGCCGCGGCACTGCGCGGACTCGAGCGTATTGTGCTGGTGGGCTGCAGCGGCGCGGGCAAGAGCACGCTCTCACGCTGGCTTGGGCCGGCGCTTGGCCTGCCGGTCGTGCACCTGGACCGCGAATTCTGGCTTCCCGGCTGGGTCGAGCCGGATCGCGATCAATGGCGGCAACGTGTTGCCGAGCTGCTTGCCGAGCCCCACTGGGTCATGGACGGAAACTTCAGCAACACCTTTGAGCAGCGTGTTGAGCGCGCCCAGGCGGTGATCTTCCTGGATTTTCCGCGCTGGCTGTGTATCAATCGCGTGCTGGGCCGTGTGGTGAAGGACTATGGACGTACCCGGGCTGATATGACTCCGGGATGCAATGAGCGCTTCGACTGGGGCTTCATGGTCTGGATCTGGAACTATCCCCGGCGCAGCCGGCCGAAGATTGTCGAAATTCTGAACCGTCATCAGGAGCACAAGCAGATGCTCATCCTGAGGCATCCGGCCGAGATTGATATCCTGAGGCAGGGCCTGGAGGAGTCTGGGCCGCTCAGGCGTTGATGGCGCCACAGGAAGGGCAGAAACGCACTTCGTCGCCGATGTTTACACCGCAGCTGGTGCAGCGCCGCGGCTCAGGTTCGCTTGCCATGGCGGCCTGCGCCTGGGCTTCGGCGGCCTTCTCAGCCTCCCAGGCACGGCGCTGTTCATCCACCTGACGGTTCTGGTGCGCCAGGTTCAGCAGGATAATGCGCACCAGCAGAAACATGACTGCCACTGGCAGCACGAGCGCAAGTGCTGTTCTGACCCACGGTATGAAGAGCAGGTCTTCAAACATGGCGTTCCCCCCGGCGTTTCCTGCTGGCACTAATTCTAGCGCCTCGCGCTAAAATCTGGCTATGGCAACTATGCTTCAGGACGTCCTGCCCGGCGTCAACATCAGCGAACCCACGCGCAACGGCCACCCCGAGGTGGTCGCCAACCGCCGTTTTCTGCACACGATTCCTGAAATCGGCCTGCAGGAGTTTCAAACGGCGGAGTTCATTGAAAGCCGCCTTGACGCCCTGGGGCTGGCGCATGAGCGCTGCACCCCGACCGGCATCCTGAGCATGATCAATGGCCGCAACCCCGACAGCGGTCCAGTGGTTATGCTGCGCGCCGACATCGACGCATTGCCGATCCTGGAAGCCACCGCCCACGAATACGTCTCCACCCGCCCGGGCTTCATGCACGCCTGCGGCCATGACACCCACACGGCGATGCAGATCGGCGTGGCCCGCCGCCTGGTCAGCGAAGGCTTTGACAAGGGCCGCGTTAAGCTCTGCTTCCAGCCCGGTGAGGAAGGCCACCACGGCGCGGAGAAGATGATCGCCGCCGGGGCACTGGAGAACCCGAAGGTTCAGTACTGCTACGGCCAGCACATCTGGGCCGGCAGCCCGACGGGCCAGATCCTGATCCAGGGCGGCCCGGTGATGGCCGGCGTCGACCGCCTGGAGATCAGCCTGACCGGCAAGGGCACCCATGCGGCCCAGCCGCAGAGCGGCTATGACACGGTCTATGCCGCCGCCCAGGTAATCACCGCGCTGCAGACAGTCATCAGCCGCAATATCGACCCGCTCGAGGCGGGCGTGGTGACGGTGGCGATGATCAACGGTGGCACCGCCCACAACATCATCCCGGAAAAAGTCGAGCTGGTTGGAACGATCCGCTGGTTCGACAACGAGACCCACGAGATCATCAAGAAGCGCGTGCCCGAAGTCGTCACCGGCATCGCCAATGCCCTGCAGGTCCAGGCCGATGTGCGGATCATCCACGAGCACTTCCCGACAGTGAACGATGACAACATTGCCGAGATCGTGCGCCAGGAAGCGGTGCAGATCGTCGGCGAAGCCAACGTGATCACTCGCCAGCGTACGATGGGCGCCGAGGACTTTTCCGACTTCGCCCGCGAAGCGCCGGGGGCCTTTGCCTTTGTCGGCGCGCAGAACCCCTCCAAGGACTGCGTCTGGCCGCACCACCACCCCAAGTTCAACGTCGACGAGGATGCCTTCGCCATCGGTTCCGAGCTTATGCACCGCGTCTGCCTGCGCCTGCTGGAACTGCCGGGCTAGTGGAGCGCGGACCCATGGTCCGTATCTTCTGCGCTGCGACAAGCCAATGTGGTGCGGGGATCAACCACAAAGATCACAAAGGTTCACGAAGAACACGAAGAGTAGGAATAGAGCCTGGAAGCTGCCTCTGAGCTGTCATTCTGATGTAGCCAAGGGGGCTGGCAGAGTCTTAGCCTTAGTGCTCTTGGTGCTGCTTGGTGGGCCTGATGTTGAGAAAAGCCATGTCCAGCTGTTCTGCTTTGCGTTCTTCGCGAGCTTTACGCTGTGATCTTTGTATGGCAGGTCCGGGACGGCCGAACTGGGGTAGGGGCGCACAGAGTGCGCCCGGCATTTGGCTCGCTGCCCAGAGCAGCGAATGACAATACCAATCCAATTCGCGGCCCCGGTAGGGGCCGGGCGCACGCGGTGCGCCCCTACAAGGCAAAAACGGACCATGGGTCCGCGCTCCATCCTGAGCGCCGCATAGAATAGAAGCGTGATCGCTTACCCCTCACCCCGTGCGGCAGCTTTCGGCCTTGGCCTGGTGCTGCTGGCGGTGCTGGGTTATCTGTGGCCGCAGGCCTTTATGCTGGCCCGGGCGGGGGCGGGTGTACTGGTCGTGGTCATGCTGCTCGACCTCTGGTTTTCAGCCCGTGCGCTCTATGGCAAGCTTAAGCTTGTCCGCGACTATCCGGTGAACACCACCGTAGCCCGCCCGCGCAAGGGCTGGCACCGCATAGAAAACAGCTCGCGCATCCGCATCCGCGCGCGGGTCTATGAGGACTCGCTGCCCCTGATCGACAAAGATGTCGACCCGGCCTGGAAGTCCATCGGCCCGCGCTCGAGCCTGCGCCTGCCACTGAGCATCACCGTGCACAAACGCGGCGAGGTGCCGCTCGGCGGCGCATCCCTGCGCCTGCTGGCGGGTCTGGGTCTGTGGATACTGCAGTACCGCTTCGAGCCCGGCAATGTTGCCCGGGTCTATCCGCTGATCGAGGAGCTGGTACGCGGCGACCTGTTCGCTCACCGCCGGCGGCTCTACGGCATCGGCCAGCATCAGAGCAAGAAGTTCGGCCGCGGCACGGAGTTCGACCAGCTGCGTGAGTACAGCCCCGACGACGAGTACCGCATGATCAACTGGAAGGCCACCGCCCGCGCCGGCAAGCCGGTGGTCAACCAGTACCAGGTTGAGCAGAGCCGCGACCTGATGCTGCTGGTGGACACCGGCCGGCTGATGCACACCGAGATCGCCGGGCGACCGCGCCTGGACCGCTATCTGGACGCCGCGGTGCATCTGGCCTATCTGGCCCTCAACCAGCGCGACAGGGTTGGGATGATCGTTTTCGACAACGAGGTGCGGCGTTATGTCGCCCCCGGCCACCGTCCGCGCCAGCTTGACGATCTGATTGAGGCGGTCTTTGACCTCGAGCCGCGCTTTGTGGAGAGCGACTACGGCCGCGCCGTGACCACCCTGAAGCACCGCCAGCCCAAGCGCGGCCTGGCCGTGCTGTTTACCGACCTTGTGGACTCGATTTCCAGCAAGGCCGCGGTGGCGCACCTCTCGCGCCTGGCGCGCACGCACCTGCCGGTGATCTGCATCCTCGACGACCCGCAGGTGCCGGCCATGGCGGCGGCCCCGGCGGAGAGCCTGGACGACGCCTACACCAAAGCAGCGGCGGAGAAGTTCATTTCCGAAAAGCGCCGCACCCTGCAGCAGCTGCGCACGCGCGGCTGCCTGATCGTGAATGTCGCCGCCGACCGCCTGAACGCCTCGCTGGTGAACCAGTACCTCGAGGTCAAAGCGCGGAACATGCTGTAGAAGGGTCAAGTCGGAAGGCGAAAGGCGCAAGGTGAAAGGACCAAGACAGCAGAAGCTAAAAGGAAGAAAGATCGAGAGAAGGCAGAACAAGGAGTTAGGAACCAGGAACTTGAGAACAGGGATCTAACAAAGAGGTAGTGGTACGTGGAGCGCCTGCGCCAATCCCTGCATTCGGTTTGAGCCTGGAAGACGAGCGTGCCTATTGCCGCGCTGCTACTCTTCCCCTTCGACTTTCGACATTCGACTTCCGCCTTCCGCCTTGAGCCTTTCGCCTTCTCCTATCCCAGTCCTTTCAGACTCAGGTACTCGAACACCTGCGCCCAGGCTTTGCCGCGGTGGCTGCGGGCGTTCTTCGCCTCGGGGTCCATCTCCGCGAAGGTCTGGCCCAGTTCGACATCCTCAAACACCGGGTCATAGCCGAAGCCGCTGCGGCCGCGGGGCTCCAGCGCAATGCGGCCGGGCGTCACCCCGCGCCAGGTGTGCAGCAGGTGGCCATTGATCGCCAGCGCGGTATAGGCAATGAAGTGCGCTGTGCGCAGCTGGCCCTCGCCAAGGCGTTCCAGCAGCAGCTCAATCCGCTCCGGATCGCTGGGCGCCACGCGCTTGCTGTCCACCCCCGGCCAGCCCAGCAGAGCCTCCACCTGCAGGCCGCTGTCTTCGGCTACCACTGGCGGCTCAATGCCATGCTCACGGCGCAGCCAGAGGCTGTACTTCACCGCCTTGATGGCGGCGTTCTCTTCAAGGGTATCGCCGTCCTCAACAATGTCCGGTGCACCGGGCCAGTGGCTGATGGCCTGCAGCTCAAACTGCGCGGCAGCCGGCAGCGCGCGGATCTCGCGCAGCTTGTCGGAGCTCTGGGTGCCAAGGACAATCATTGGAGGCACATTGTAGCGGTGACTTGCTGTGATGAGTGCTTCGATCCTTGGACCTGTCTCGAGTCCTGAATTCAGAGTCCAGACTCGACTATGTTCTTCAGGCCCGATGAGCATGGACTTGCAACGCCACTTAGGTGAGATGCAGCAGCAAGTCGCTATTCAGGACACAGGACTCTGGACTCAGGACTCAGGACTCCTCACGGGACGCGCGGGCAGGGCCGCGCTGCTACAGCCCGAGGTTACTCCAGCCGGTACTCCCCATTGCCGATGCTCAGCACATCACCGGCAAAGACGGCCTGTGGGATGCCGGGCTGGACCGGATTGCCGTTCACGCGGGTACCGTTGGTCGAGCCCATGTCCAGCAGCGTCGCTCCGCCGGCCTCCAGCTTGATCACCGCGTGACGGCGGCTGACCTGTGAGTCGTTCAGCGGGATAGACCCCTCGCCGCGGCCGATGGAGTTGTCGCCGCTGTGCAGCTCAAAACGCTGGGTCGCGTGCGGACCGCTCATGGACACAATCGACTTGGGTGCGACCTTCATCACCCCGCCGGCGGCAGCCACAGCGCCGGCTATTGCCGCAGCGCCGGCGCTGCCCGGGGCGGCCGCGGCTCCTCCGGCCAGCTGCGCCGCTTCGCTCAGCTCCGCCGCATCGATCCTGTTGAAGACTTCGCTGTCGACCTCCACTTCAAGCCCGGCGCCCGGTCGGCTGACCCGCTCGTGGAAGACGAACTGCGTCATGCCAAGTATGAAGCGGTCGCCATCCCGCAGCAGGCGGCGGGAGAGCATCCTTGGCCCCATCAGGATCGGCGAGGCCGGGTCCACTGCTTCCAGCAGGAAGCCCTCATGCGTTTCCTTGAAGGCAGCATGCAGCGGCAGGATCGTCGGGTCGCGGGCGACGCGCACTTCGCAGCCCTCAAGGCTGCCGATGTCGCCGCCCAGCGCGCCCAGGGCATAGTCGCGACCCTCCAGAGGCGTGATCATCACCGTCACCCAGGCCTTGCGCGCCAGCTTGAAGATCGTCGCCAGGATCAGCACCAGCATCATCAGGGCGATGGCGATCAGGCCGGGGATCAGGCTTCGGGCCAGCAGCTTGGCCAGGCCCGGGCTGCGATAGCTATACTGCCCGGGGTCGAAGCCCTGCACAGTCTTCAGCCCGACTTCGAGGTCAATAATCGTTCCCGCCTCGCTTTCCAGCGGGCTGGTGTACTCCAGCAGGTACTCGTTTTGAATCTGATGCAGGATCTGCTCATAGACGTTGGCCAGGTCCTGCTGGCTGGGTGAATCGAGGTAAACACCGCCGGTGCGGGTGGCGATGTTGCCCAGAGCGGCGCGGTCAATCTGCGCACCCAGCCCGAGGCAGTAGATCGAAAAGCCCTTGTTCTGCTGCTGGGCATTCTCGTCATAGAACTTCAGCACGGTCGCCGGGGACTCCAGACTCTTGTTGTCCAGGCCGTCCGACAGCACGATCAGCGCTTTGCGGGCCGGATCGGTGTCCGCCAGCAGTTCTTCCACGCCAAGCTGAATGCCGTCCCACAGCGCCGTCTGTCCATAGGGCGACAGCACGTCGGAACGGCGCAGCAAGGCCTCGTGATCATCCGTCAGCGGGACCTCACGAATCGCGGCGTCGCTGAAGGTGATCAGGCCGACGCGGTCCCGGGGCTGCAGCTGCTTGACGAAAGCCTGCAGCGCCTCGATCTCGGCCGACATGGCCGGTTCCATCGAACCCGAAATGTCCACCACGAAGATGAGGGCCAGCGGCAGTTCCAGCTCGTCGCGGTTGGCGAAGTGCACATCCGCCGCCCCGGTGCCGCCCTCGGTGACGACGAAATCGCCTTCGTTCAGCGTCCGGATTGGTATGCCGAGGCTGTCGGTGACCGAGACAAAGGCGCGCATCGTGGGGAACTTGCTGACGTCCACCTGGCTGACGCGCACCTTGACGCCCTTGGCATACTTCAGGAAGGGGTCGTCGTGCTCGCTGTGCTCCTCGCCTTTCTGGGTCGGGGATTGCTTGCTCTGGTTGCAGGGGTTGCCCGTCACCTGCCCGCGGTTGGAGCCGGACTGGCTGCCATTTCCAGGGGCGCTGGGATTACTCTGTGCCAGAACGGGGGTGACAGCGGCCAGGATCAGGAAGCAGGACAGGGATGCCAGCCTCAGCAGCCCGCGGCCCGGTCGATTCACTCTGGGGCCGGCAGACGGGCTCATGCTTCCACCTTAAACAGGCTGGTTCCAAAACGCAGCGTATCCCCGGGCGCCAGCTCCATCATGGTCACCCGCTGCTCATTGACAAACGAACCGTTCGTCGAGCCATGATCGGTCAGCGTGGCAATGCCGTCCGGCGCCACACTGATCATGGCGTGCCGGCGGGAAACCTGGCTGTCGTCAGCCAGCAGGATCTCGGCGTCCTGTCGGCCGACCGTGTGCTCGCCGGGGCTGAGGGCAAAGCTCTGGCCCACATACAGCCCGCCGATGCCCTGCAGGCGGCTGACCGGAGCAGTGCTGCGCTGAACAGCGGCTGCGCTCGCCGAGCCAAAGCCCGCGGCGGCTGCATCCGCTCCGACGGCCGTGGCCATGCTTACGTTCAAAGGAGAAAGATCGACAGGGATCGGGGGCAGCTCCGGCTGGGCGCTGCTGCTGGCAGGGACGCCGTGGCCGAGGTCTGCGCCGTTGACTGAGGGTGCCCCGGCCGTGCTGGCCGCCGCAGCAGCGGGCGCGCCGGGCAAGGGCCGGTCATAGCGCGAAGCGGAAATGGTGCCGGGCAGGCGACCCGCATTGACCTTGTCCAGGATCAGGCGCGTGACCAGCAGCGCCAGCATCAGGCCGGCGATGCCCATCGCGGCCCAGAAGGCCAGGTTCAGTTGCTGCATCGCTGCAGGGCCGCCGGGCAAGGTCACCAGTGTCGGCCCGTCTTTCTGGAACAGCCAGGGGAAGGATACCCAGCCGCCAAGGGCGACACACAGGCATCCCAGCACGCGGACGTAGTGGTTGTCGACCACCTCTGCCACCACCATCGCCAGCCAGCCGGCAACGAGGAAGGAGACAATCGCCAGCGCATCCCGCGCGCCGCCGTCGGGCAGCTTGGCGCTGAGCAGGCTGACATAGCGATGGGCTACCAGCGCGACCGATCCGCCGCAGAGCAGCACCAGCAGGCGCAGCAGCCACTTGTTGTAAAAGAGGAAAACCATCCCGGCAATCTTAGGCTATGCCACAGGCGCGGCGTCGCCACACTTTGGACTGCCTTTGTGCTCCGATTGTTGCAAAACGACTCAAGGCCAGCCCGCGGCCCAGCCCGGTCTGGTTTATGATCTTGCCGTGGAAACTCCTGATTCAACCCTGCGCGACATCACCGCTCTGGTGGACAACAGCATGGCTCACGCCACTGAGTGCCTGAAGAAACATGCGGCCTTTGTCCCCTTCAGCGTGGTCATCATGCTGGATGACACCTACCGCGTCTACTCCAGCAGCCGTGACCAGACTGCCGGGGACTATCAGGAACTGCTGGGGCAGATGGCCGGCCTGTTAGGCGCCGCCTACGAGAATGGCCAGATCCGGGCCAGCGCCCTGGGTGTCCGGGTAGCAGCGCAGATGACACCGGGAGAGCTGCACCAGGACACTCTGCTGCTTGAGCTTGAGCATCTGGACGGCTCGGCGATGAAGTACTTCATCCCGATCGAAAAGCCGGTCTTCGGCGCGCCGCGCCTCGGCAAGGCTGTGGCTGCCCCGCATAAGCGCCGCTTCGTGCCCGACCCGGGCCAGGATGGATAGAGGCATGTAGTGGCCCACTGCGTGCGCCTTGGAGCCTGATCCGTGTAGAGGCGCACTGCGTGCGCCTTTCCTAAATCCTCAGAAGGCGCACGCGGTACGCCACTACAAAGACCACGGACACGCCGGTCATTGCGGCAGGAAAAGGGCCGCATTTCTGCGGCCCTTGTATCAATATTCTCCATCTGCCATCTGCCATCAGGCGTCTGGCGTCTACTCGTCGTCGTCCTTCTTGGCCGTGGCCTGGTGGTGCTTGACGATCTCGGCCTGGACATTGCTCGGCACCTGCTCGTAGTGGCTGAAGGCCATTTCGTAGTAGCCCTGGCCCTGGGTCATCGAACGCAGGCTGTTGATGTACTGGTACAGCTCGGCCAGCGGCACCTGAGCCACCAGCACGCGCATGTCACCGCTCTGCTCCATGCCGCTGACACGGCCGCGGCGGGTGTTGAGGTCGCCCATGATGTCGCCCATATAGTGCTCAGGCGTATATATGGTGACATTGTATAC
This sequence comes from uncultured Planctomycetales bacterium, assembly GCA_964512635.1. Lineage (GTDB taxonomy): Bacteria > 4484-113 > 4484-113 > 4484-113 > JAFGCY01 > JADZFO01. The sequence goes on from CAZEJB010000014.1 coordinate 69,919, forward strand.
AGGCTCCAGAAGGATCGGCCCGGCCTTCTCGAAGGCCAGCTTGAAGCCCATGCGGCCGGCCATCTTGAAGGACAGTTCGTCGGAGTCGACGCTGTGGGCGCTGCCGAAGAAGACTGTCGCCCGCAGGTCGATTACCCGGCTGCCGGACAGCGGACCGTGCTCCATCGTCTCGATGATGCCCTTTTCCACGGCGGGGATGAAGCGGTTGGGAATCACGCCGCCGACCACGGCATCAACAAACTCAAACCCCGTGCCGCGCTCCAGAGCTTCAAGCCGGATATGCGCGTCGCCAAACTTGCCGCGGCCGCCGGTCTGCTTCTTAAACTTGCCCTGGGCCTCGGCCTTGCTGGTGATCGTCTCGCGGTAGGCGATCCGCGGCTTCTTCCACTGCACCTGAACGTGGTTCTTGTTCTTGACATAGTTGGCGGCTACATCAATATGCAGCGGCCCCATGCCATAGACCAGCATTTCCTTGGTCTCTTCTTCCTGATGCAGCTTGAAGGTCGGGTCCATGTGGCTGTAGACATGCAGCGCCGAGATGACCTTCTCAAGGTCGTTCTTGTCCTCGACGTTAACCGCCTCATAGGAGACCGCGCTGGGGTAGTGGATCTCAGGGTAGATGATCGCTGACTCTTTCAGGCACAGCGTATCGCCAAGGCGCGTGCCCTTCAGCTTCACCGTTGCCACCAGATCGCCGGCACTGGCGTTGGGCACATCCTCACGCGTCTTGCCGCGCATGACAAGCAGGGTAGAGATCTTCTCCTGCTCACCCGTGCGCGGGTTGTAAACCGTATCGCCGGGCTTGATGCTGCCGCTCAGGACGCGCATCCACAGCACTTCACCAAGCTGGCCCTCCAGGGTCAGCTTGAAGATCTGAGCGCTGAAGGGAGCGGCATCACTAAGCGGGCGCGTGTCTTCGCCGCCGTTGGGCTTCTGGCCGGTCATGCTGCCGTGGAAGCTGGGGTCGGGCAGACTGTGGTGGATCAGCTCCAGCAGACGGCCCATGCCGATGTTCTGCTTGGCGCTGCCGCCGACCACCGGGCAGATCGCGCCCTTCTTCACGCCTTCCAGCAGGGTGTGCAGCAGCTCTTCCTCACCGATGGCCTCGTCAAGCATGTAGCGCTCCATCAGCGCGTCATCCAGCTCAACGATTGACTCAATCAGCGAGGTACGGGCAGCTTCAATTGCCTCCGACATCTCTGCCGGCGGATCGCTTTCCACAACCTGGCTGCCCTGGCGGCTGTAGACCTTGCGGTTCAGCACGTTGACCACGGACTTCAGGTTGGACTGCTCGCCGACCGGGATAACAAAAGGCACAACGCTCTTGCCGAAGGCCGCTCGCAGCTGCTCCAGCACGCGGCTGTAGCTGCTGTTTTCCTTGTCGAGCTGGCTGATGAAGAAGGCGCGGGCCACGTTCATCTGCTCGGCATAGCGCCAGGCCTGGCGGGTCTGCGGTTCGATGCCAGCCACGCCGTTAACCAGGATCACCGCACCCTCAACCACCGACAGGGCGCTGATCGCCTCGCCGATGAAGTCGAGATATCCCGGGCAGTCCACGACGTTGTAATGCAGGCCGTTGTAGTTGAAAGGGAGTACTGTGCTGTAGATCGAGTAGCGCCGCTTGAGTTCTTCGGGGTGATAGTCGGAAACAGTGTTGCCCTCTTCGATGGTGCCCATACGCGTGGTCACACCCGCGTAATTGAGCAGCGCCTCGGCGAGGGTTGTCTTGCCGGAGCCACCATGGCCCAGCAGAGCGACATTGCGCTTGTTTGCGACCGGTACCGCCATTCGCCTTCCCCTGAGGAAAAAGATGCCCCGCCGCCGGATGAGGACGGGATAAAGAATTATAGAGGACAGACAGCCCCCGGCAAGCCTGTGGGAGAGGTTGAGCGCTTTGCCCAGATTGCGTGAGGCTTCAGCCTTGTCGAGGATCAGCCAGCGGAGTTTGAGACAAGGGCAGGGAGAGACGGTTGCCGGGAGTTGTTACCACCCGAAGGTCCGCTAAAGCAGACCCGCACGTTGCCTGTCACCGAGAGGTCCCGCTCTTGACTGCAAGGCCAATTCAGACAAATTCAGTATCACTCAAAATAATTCCGTGATTGCCGATAAGAAATTACCTATATGGATTACAATACGCGCCCGATGTCAGACGTGATGGCCACCTTCAACGACCGCAAGCGCAGCATCCCCGAGCTCGCGCGCATGATCCAGCCGGGGATGCACGCCTATATCCACAGCAACGCCGGTATTCCGATCGAGCTGCTGACCGCGTTCACCGAGTACGCGCTGCACGAAGATGGCGCGCATCTCAAGGACCTCACCTTTACGCATCTGCTTACGCTCGGTGAGCTGCCTTACCTTTGCAGCGAACTGAAGCATCGTGTGCGCCACAACTCGCTGTTTGCGGCGGCGAACTGCCGCAATGCGATCAACAAGGGCGCGGCCGACTGGAACCCGATCCACCTTAGTGACGTTCACCGGCTGATCGACGACAGCGGATCCAGACGCGATCCCAGAATGCATATTGACGTGGCCCTGATCCAGGTCAGCCCGCCGGATGAGCATGGCTTCTGCAGCCTTGGCGTTGCCACGGAGATCCTGCCGACTGTGCTGCGCAAGGCCGAACTGGTCCTGGCCGAGGTTAACCCGCGCATGCCGCGTGCGCTCGGCGAGTGCTTCGTGCATATCTCGCGCATTGACGCTCTGGCCGAGGTTGACCACGAACTGCCCGAACTGCCGCGGGCCGAGATAACAGAGCAGCACATGGCCTGCGGCGCGCATGTCGCCGGCCTGATCGAAGACGGCGACTGCCTGCAGACCGGTATCGGCGGTTTGCCTGATGCCGTCCTGGGTTTGGTCAAGGATCGCCGCGGCCTCGGGATGCACAGCGAGCTCTTCAGCGACGGCGTGGTCGAACTGGTTGAAGCCGGTGTCATTACCGGCGAGCGCAAGAACCTGCATCCCGGCAAAGTGGTGGCCGGCTTCGTCATCGGCAGCCAGCGGGTTTACGAGTTCATCCATGACAATCCGCTAATCGAGATGCAGCCGCAGAACTACGTCAACGACCCCTTCGTGATCGCCCAGAACGACAACATGGTGGCGATCAACAGCGCGCTGCAGATCGACCTGACCGGCCAGGTAGTGGCCGACAGCATGGGGCCGCAGATCGTCTCCGGCTTCGGCGGCCAGGTCGACTTCATGCGCGGCGCGGCGCGGGCCAAGCGCGGCCGGCCGGTGATCGCAATGCCGGCGACGGCCAAGGGCGGGACGCTTAGCCGCATTGTGGCCCAGCATCCCCAGGGCTACGCGGTCACGACCAGCCGCGCGGACGTGCGCTGGGTGGCCACCGAGCACGGCATCGTCAACCTCTTCGGCCTGAACATCCGCCAGCGCGCCAAGGCGCTGATCGAGCTGGCCGAGCCGCAGTTCCGCGAAGGCCTGCAGGAAGAGGCGATCAAGCTCGGGCTGCTGTAGGGGCCGAGCATGCTCGGCCCGGGAGCGCGGGACTCGCCCGTATCTTGATGGAGCGCGCGACTCGCCCGTTACTCGCCGTCATCCTTTCCAGGCTCATCAAGCAAGAGAGCGAACGCCAGTCACCGCATCACGTCTGACTGCTTGGACGTTGCAGAACCTCTGGCCATTCCCTGAGAGTGAAGGACATCTTGTTTCGGTCGAGCATCCCAAAGAAGAGCAAGCTGGCAATGCTGCTGGCGGGGCTTGGCGCCTTGGTGTTGCTTGCTCTGCTCACAAACACTCTGGTTCTGAGAAAAAATGCAAGGTATGTACCCCTCAACGGTTGGAAAACCGAATCTGAACTCGCTGAAGAGATGCGAAGTGTCAAGTATCTTTCGTTTCCATATAGGGCCGAGTTAGCTAATGGGAATCTGCATGTCGACTGGTACCTTGGGCTGGGAACGGTATCGAGGAGCCTCGTCGTGGTCCCGCATCACCAGGAGCTTCTCAGTATCTTGGGTAAGAGCTCAGATATCTGCTGGGCTATGTCCGACTCGACTTTCGTACTAAACAACAAAGAGACTGCTGCCTTGGCGTTCACGCTCTCTGAGGAGGACGCTGCCCCAGATTCCATTGCGCATATCGACTTTGAGATCAAGCAGTCAATGATCGGTAGAAACACCCACCGGGTTAGTTTTAATCTGGGGAAATGCCCCCATGGTGTAGTCCAAATGCTGCGAGAAGGCGAAGTAGACCTGGTGATTCCACTGTCAGGACCCAGGGAAGGATTCTGCCAGGTGCTTCTTCCCAGGAATTGCCTGGGTGAGCTGGGGAGTGTCATGGCCCATTTCGCAGGAAACTAGCCGCCAAGATCTCGGCATTCTCCCTACAGGGTGTTGCACAATTCAATCAATGGTGTATAATTGACACTATTAGATGAGTTGCCTTGAGATCTTTGGCGTTGTGACAGGACTGATTTCGGTCTGGCTGACCGTTCGTCAGAACATCTGGTGCTGGCCCACGGGTATAATCAGCGTTGTCGCATACGGCTACTTGTTCTTCAACATCAAACTCTACGCAGACATGGGTCTGCAGGTGTTCTTCCTCGCGGCTGGCGTGTTTGGGTGGTATCAGTGGCTTCACGGGGGTCGTGATCGCAGCGCCTTGAAGATTGGACTGCTACCCGCATGGCAGCGTTGGCTTGTGGTGGCGGCTTCGCCTGGTTTGATCTGGGTGATTGGCAGGCTGCTCGACGTTTACACTGACGCCTCTATCCCTTACTGGGACTCAACAATCAGCGGACTCAGCATACTCGCTCAAGTCCTGCTCGACCGCAAGATTCTGGAGAACTGGTACATCTGGATACTCGTCGATGTAATTTCCATCGGGGTCTACGTGTACAAAGAGATTTACCTCACCGCAGGACTCTATCTGGTCTTCCTTGTTCTTGCTTGCATGGGGCTGCTGCACTGGCAGGCACAGTATGGGCGGCAAAGGAGTGGTCCGGGTGAGCCTGCTGTTGGAGAGATCCCATGAATGGTGGCACAACACTCGTAAGGGGCCAGGGGCTGGTGCTAGGAAAATTCATGCCGCCACACCTGGGCCATCAACTGTTGTTTGACTTTGCTCAAACGTTCTGCGAAGGTCTGCACATACAAGTGTGTACGTTGCCTGATGACCCGATTGACGGAGAACTGCGCTTTCAATGGGTTAAAGAGATGGCTCCTCGCGCAAATGTCGTCCACCAGTCAACGGTAGTTCCTCAAAGTCCCGAGGAGCACCCCGAATTCTGGTCGCTGTGGAAGGCTGCGATCCGGCAGCAGTTTCCGGGCGTAGAGTTTGACTACTTTCTGGCTTCCGAGCTTTACGGCTGGCGCGTTGCTGAGGAGTTGGGTGCTGAGTACGTGCCGGTGGATCGTCTGAGAGCTCAAATGGACATCTGCGCCACGGTCATCCGAGATAAACCCTTAGAAAACTGGGATTACCTTCCACCAGGTCCGCGAGCCTACTACTCAAAACGGGTTTGCCTGGTTGGCCCGGAATCAGTTGGTAAATCGACCCTTGCCCGCAGATTGGCGCAAAAGTTCGAGACCGTTTGCGTGGATGAGTATGCCAGGGCCTTGCTGGATGAGTACATACTGCAAGGCATTCGTAAGGATGGCGAGGTTTGGCCGGAGGACTTTGCGGTGATTGCGCGCGGTCAGGCAGCCTCAGAAGACGCGCTGGCGCGTCAGGCTAATCGCTTGTTGATCTGCGACACCGACTTGTTGACGACCTGCTTCTTTGCCAACTTCTTCCTTGGAACCTGTCCAGATTGGCTTGAGCTTGAAGCTAGCTCTCGCAGGTATGACCTGTATCTGCTGCTGGATAGCGATTGCCCCTGGGTTGATGACGGTCAGCGCTGCATGAGCCAGGCGCAGCGCGACGAAGCCGTAGACTGGTGGAAGCGTGAGTTGGACCGGCTTGGACGCAGTTATGTACTAATTGGTGGCACATACGCCGAACGGGAAGAGCGCGCAACGCATGCAGTCACGACGCTTCTTTCACTCTGAGTTTAAGTCATACGCTCGAACTGCATACGGAACAAAGCGTGCTCCATAGAGTAGATTCCAGGTATGGGACAACTCATCGATATTTCACGCCCCATCCAGCCGGAGGTGCTCCTGCATCCCGGCGACCCGCGGCCGATGCTGTCGCGCTATAAGGACATGGCGCGCGGGGATGACTACAACCTGACCCAGCTCAGCATGGGCATCCACACGGCGAGCCACTTCGACTTCCCGCAGCACATGGACCCGCATGGCGCGAGCTGCGAGGACATTCCCCTGGAGCGCTTCATCGTGACCGCGCATGTAGTCGACTGCGGCACGGCGCCGGCGGTCACCCGCGAGCAGCTTGAGTACGTGAAGGTCGAGGCCGGCGATGCGGTTTTGCTCAAGACCCTCAACGGCGAGTCCTCCCAGGACCGCATGCGCAAACCCTGGGTCCATATCACACCGGAGGCCGCGCAGTGGTGCGTCGACCGCCGGGCCGGCATCGTCGGCGCGGACTATATCGAAGTCGAAAGCGGCCTCAACGAGGGCAAGTACCCTGTGCACCACACCCTGCTCGGCGCCGGCATCCTGCTGCTCGAGAACATCGACCTGCGAAAGGTCGCTGCCGGCACCTACCGCCTGTATTGCTTCCCGCTGCTGATACCCGGCTGCGAAGGCAGTCCCTGCCGCGCAGTGCTTGAAGTCATGTAGGGAAATGGCGGATGAAGGATGAAGGATGACGGATGAAGGATGACGGATGGCGGATGACGGATGGCGAATAGCTGATGGTTGATGGCGGAGGGCTCATTTCGGAGGACGAATGGCAAATGGCGAAGGGAGAGGCGCGTGGAGCGCACCCGGGCAGGCAGTCTGCGAGCTGCTGGGTCATGAGTAGGGGCGCACAGAGTGCGCCCGGCCCATCGCGATAGGCTGGATTTGGATGACAAGTTGGCCTTGTATCAAAGCGGAGCTAGTCATTAGCGATCCGAAGCGTTCAATATTGTTGCCGGGCGCACTCTGTGCGCCCCTACGCCTCTTCGTTGTGGCTCTGCATAGGGTTACCCGTACACGCTCCACGCGCACCTGTATCCCCATTCGCGTTCCGCCAATTAGCCATTAGCCATCAGCCATTAACCATTCGCCATCAGCCCTCCGCCATTTCTACTGTCCCGGCTCGGGCGGCGGCAGCTCGACCTTATTCACGGCCCGCGCATTACCCCGCAGCACCACGACCAGGCCGACGACGATCACCACCGCGCCGGCGATGGTCAGGCTGCCGGGCAGCTCATGCAGCGTCAGCATCGCGATCAGGATCGTATACAGCGGCTGCGTCTGGTTCAGCAGCATCACCTGGCTGACCGGCAGATAGCTCAGCGCCAGCAGGTAGGTGTTGCGCGCCAGGATCGGGCCGATCAGCGCGCTGGCCGCCAGCCAGAGCCACTGCACGGCGCCCAGCGTGGGCCAGCCCGGCTCAAGCAGCAGCCAGCCGCAGCAGAAGATCAGCGCCAGGCTCCAGCCGCGATACAGCACCAGCCGTGGCACGCTGACCGCGCGCAGGGCCAGCTTGCCGGCGACCTGCGAGAAGCCCAGGGTCAGCGCGGAGAGGATGGAGAAGGCGAAGCCCAGGCCCGACCCGCTGAGCGCGCCCCAGCGCACCAGCGCGACACCGGCGGCGGTAATGCCGATGCCCAGCCACTGCCGCGCGCTGAAGCGCTCCTTCAGCCACCACATGCCAAGGGCAATGCCGACGACGGCTTCAAGCCGGCTGAGGATTGCCGCCACGTGCGCCGGAATCAGGTCAACGCTGAGCCAGACGCAGATAACGCCCAGCGCCGAGGCCAGGCAGTGGATCGCCACCCACAGCCAGTGGCGGCGGAAGTTATGCGGGTCGGCGCCGCTGGCCTCCAGGCTCGGCATTTGTCCGCGGCTGCTCAGGCCGTCCCAGACCGTGTTGACGAGGGCGGCCATGATGTAGGTGATAGCCGCGAAGCGCCAGGCCCCGACATAACCCAGCGCGTACTTGCCGATGACGAAGTTGGCGGCGGCGCTGAGGGCGTAGCCCTGGGTGAAGAGCAGGCCGGTCTCCAGTTGTTTCGCGCGGCCTGCGGCGGGTGGCGTCACATGAGCAGCATAGCAGGGGAGATGCTGGATGCTGGATGCTAGCTAGGAGCTTTGAGGAGACTCGACGCGGTCCGTACATTGATCGGGATGGAGTATTGCGGAACTTGTGTCCTTGCCTTTTTTCACTAGCATCCAGCATCTGGCATCCAGCATCTTCCCAATTCCTTGCAGTCATACTGACATGATGCTAGAATGTCCACAGTGGATACAGTCAACACCAAGCGGAGCTATACCAGTCCTCTGCGCGAGCAGCAGGCCGAGCAGACCCGCGAGCGGATTCTGGAGGCGATGGCCGAGGTTCTGGAGGATGAAAATCTCCAGGAAGTGACCTTTGCTGCCGTCGCCAAGCAGGCGATGGTCTCTGAGCGGACCGTCTACCGCCACTTCCCGACGAAGGAAGATCTGCAGACCGCCTTCTACTGGTGGGTCAACAAGCAGATCGGTATGGGCCAGTATCCGCAGAACCCCGAAGAACTGGTCAGCATGCCGCCCGTGGTCTTCGAAGGCTTTGACCGTTATGAGCAGATGGTGCGCGCCCACATGCGCAGCCACGCCGGCGAGGAGCTGCGTGAAAAGCAGGTCCAGGGCCGCCAGCAGGCCTACCGCAAGATGCTTGGCGAGGTTATGGAAGGTCTGCCGCAGAAGCACCAGCTCGCCGGTTACGGGGTGCTGCAGCTCCTGTTCAGCCCGCGGGCCTGGGAGTCCATGAAGGAAAACTGGGGACTCACCGGCAAGCAGGCCGGTCAGGCTTCCTCCTGGGCGATTACAGTCCTGCTGCGCGAGCTGGCCCGGATGAAGGCCGAAGGAAAATAGGGCAGGTTAGGATCTGCCTGGCCTGGAACATTTCCCGCTCGGCTGCGTCTGATAGATTGCCATCACTAAGGCGGGGTCACGAGCCCCGCCCTTTTCTTTGCCTCGGCCTCTTCCCTTCGTTTTGAATCACTGCGCAGTCTCGTCCACCACCCATTCAAACGCTGCTCTGCTCGTTTAGCCTTGACTTTGACGCTGTGAATAGTTATACTTGTCGTGTGTATAGTAATATGCTGGAGGACGAGCAAATGCGCGAGTACTGTGAGCAGAGTATCTACACAGGCGAATACATATCCACAGCAGATGGAGGGGCTTATCCACAAAGTTGTCCCCAAAGGGGCTTGTCGGACGGCTACCTCTGTGATAATTTAACAGCCCGAGCCGCTGAGGAGAACTATGCGTCGCAGGATGCAGTTTATCCCGAAGCTGAAGTCCTGGGCCAGATTGACCGGGATCCCCAGCAAAGGGCGGCACGGAGGGTTGAAGCGGGTGAAGCTGCTGCATCGACCTGGCGCCCCTGGTCAGATCCGTCCCTTCAGGCAGCCTACGCCCCCTTCATTCCAGAATTGAATGATCGATTGTTCTGCATCCCGGGACAGTACTGCCCCGGTTGTGGAGACTGACTGTGGGGGGGCCGCATGATGGCCCGCGTGACATAAAGCACGGATGCTGAGGCCAGAAAGACGACGACGACGCACACCCCACTGCCCTTGCTGCGCAGGCAGCCCCGCGGCGGTGCATCCGCCGATGAAAACGGCCCGCGGGCCGCACTGGTCTTGAACGATAAGGCGTAAGACGGGTTTAGGAAGAATAGGCAGAAAAACAGGATTGGAGTCCGCTCCTGCGGATAATCCTGTTTGGGAGACGGTGCATGAAAGTTGAGCGCTACTTCACGAGGACTGGCCAGTCCCCCTATGACATGGTCAATTGGTCGCGGCGGGATTGTGTAATCACTAATCCCGACGGCAGCGTGGTCTTCCAGATGCTGGGGGCGGAAATCCCCGAGCAGTGGAGCCAGCTTGCCACCGACATCATGGTCAGCAAGTACTTCCGCAAGGCGGGCGTGCCGCAGACCGATGAGGATGGCAACTACCGCTTCGACGAGAACGGCCAGCACGTTCTCGGCCCCGAAAGCTCAGTCCGCCAGGTTGTGCACCGTATGGCCGGCTGCTGGCGTCACTGGGGCGAGAAGTATGGCTACTTCGACACCGCCGAGGACGCCCAGGCTTTCTACGACGAAATCGCCTACAGCATGCTGACCCAGATGGCCGCGCCCAACAGCCCGCAGTGGTTCAATACCGGACTGCACTGGGCCTATGGCATCAACGGCCCGGCCCAGGGTCACTATTACGTCGACCCCACCAGCGGCGAGGTGCGGCGCTCCGAAGACGCCTATACCCATCCCCAGCCGCATGCCTGCTTTATCCAGAGCGTCAGCGATGATCTGGTTAACGAAGGCGGCATCATGGATCTGTGGGTCCGTGAAGCGCGCCTGTTCAAGTATGGCTCGGGCACCGGCACCAACTTTTCCGGTCTGCGCGGCGATGGCGAGCCCCTGTCCGGCGGCGGTGTATCCAGCGGCCTGATGAGCTTCCTTAAGATCGGCGACCGCGCCGCGGCAGCGATCAAGAGCGGCGGCACCACGCGCCGTGCGGCCAAGATGGTCTGCCTCGATATCGACCACCCGGATATTGAGAAGTTTGTTCAATGGAAGGTCGAGGAAGAGGACAAGGTCGCCGCGCTGGTCGCCGGCTCCAAGGGCCGCTATAACACCAGCTATGAGGGCGAGGCCTACATCACCGTCTCGGGCCAGAACAGCAACAACTCCGTGCGCCTGAGCGACGAGTTCCTCAACGCGGTCATCAACGATACCGACTGGCACCTGCGCTGGCGCACCGACGGCCGGGTCTGCAAGACCCTCAAAGCCCGCGAGCTTTGGGACAAGATCGGTTATGCCGCCTGGCGCTGCGCCGACCCCGGCGTGCAGTTTGACACCACCATCAACGAATGGCACACCTGCCCGCAGAGCGGTCGGATCAACGCCAGCAACCCCTGCAGCGAGTACATGTTCCTGGACGACACCGCCTGCAACCTGGCCTCGATCAACCTGCTGACCCTGCTGGACGAAAAGACCGGGCGCTTTGATGTCCAGGCCTATCGCCACGCGATCCGCATCTGGACCATCGTGCTGGAGATCAGCGTCCTGATGGCGCAGTTCCCGAGCTACGAGATCGCCCGCAAGAGCTTTGATTTCCGCACCCTGGGCCTGGGCTATGCCAACCTCGGCACTTGCCTGATGGTCCTTGGTATTCCCTATGACAGCGAAAAGGGCCGGGCCATCGGCGGCGCCCTGGCGGCGATCCTGACCGGCAAGAGCTATGCCACCAGCTCGGAGATGGCGGCTCAGCTTGGCGCCTTCGTCCAGTATGAACTTAACCGCGAAGACATGCTGCGGGTGATGCGCAACCATCGCCGCGCGGCCTATAACGCAGACAGCAGCGACTATGAAAGCCTGTCGATCCCCCCGCAGGGCCTCGACGACAAGGCTTGTCCTGCCGATCTGCTGGTGGCCGCCCGCCACGCCTGGGATGAGGCGATTGAGCTGGGCGAGGCGCATGGCTACCGCAATGCGCAGACGACTGTGATTGCACCGACCGGGACTATCGGCCTGCTGATGGATTGCGACACCACCGGTGTTGAGCCGGACTTCGCCTTGGTCAAGTTCAAGAAACTTGCCGGCGGCGGATACTTCAAGATCGTTAACCAGAGTCTGCCGCGCGCACTGGCCGCCCTGAGCTACAGCCAGGACGAGATCAGCCGCATCATCACTTATGTGATCGGCACCTCCAGCTTTGACGGCGCCCCGCATATCAACCGCGAGGCTCTGCTGGCCAAGGGCCTGCAGGACAGTGAGATCAAGCGCCTCGAAGGTCTGCTTCCGGGCATGTTCGAGCTGGCCCACGCCTTCGGCGTCTACACGGTGGGCGAGGATTGCCTGCGCCGGCTTGGTTTCAGCGAAAGCGCCTGGCAGACCCCCGGCTTCAACCTGCTGCGCGAGCTGGGCTTCAGCCGTGAGCAGATTGAAGAGGCCAATGACCATATTTGCGGCATGATGACCATCGAAGGCGCTCCGGGCCTCAAGCCGGAACACCTGCCGGTCTTTGACTGCGCGAACCGCTGCGGCAGGCACGGCCAGCGCTTTATCCACCACGAGGGCCATATCCGCATGCTTGGCGCGGTTCAGCCCTTCATCAGCGGCGCGATCAGCAAGACGATCAACATGCCCAACGAGGTGGCGGTTTCCGACATCCAGGACAGCTACATGCTCTCCTGGCGTCTGGGCCTCAAGGCCAACGCCCTCTACCGCGACGGCTGCAAGCTGAGCCAGCCGCTGAGCACCAAGAGCGACAGCGAAGAAGAAAAGGACGAGAAGAAAGAAGAGAAGGTCGTGGAAATCGCGGTCGCTGCCAAGCCGGAGCCGCAGAAGGTGCCGGTCAGCCCGCGTGAAGCGCTGGCCCTGCAGATCCACGCGCCGATTCGCCGCCCGCTGCCCAAGAAGCGCAAGGGCTACACGGTCGAGGCCCGCGTCGGCGGCCATAAGATCTACCTGCGCACCGGAGACTACGAAGACGGCAGCCTCGGCGAGATCTTCATCGACATGCACAAGGAAGGCGCGGCCTTCCGCAGCCTGATGAACTGCTTTGCCATCGCGGTTTCCAAGGGCCTGCAGTATGGCGTTCCGCTGGAGGAGTTCGTGGAGACCTTCGTCTTCACCCGCTTCGAGCCCAGCGGCGTCTGCGACCACCCGAACATCAAGTTCGCCAACAGCGTAATCGACTTCATCTTCCGCGAGCTTGGCATGACCTACATGGGCCGCACTGACTTCGTGCAGGTCAAGCCCGCCGACGGCATCAGCGAACAACAGGCTGTGGCCGAGGGCCTGCCTGCCGGCAGCGCGCCGAAGGCGGAGGCCAAGCCGCAGAAGAGCGCCAGCCAGGTCGCCCGCGAGCAGCGGCAGTCCGGCAGCCGCAGCGAATCCAGCGGTGCCATCGGCGCCAGCACGGATGCCCCTCAGCCGGACTTTGACGACTATCTCGCCAGCAGCGGCAACGGCAACGGCAATGGTAACGGCAATGGAGCCAGTCACGCGGCCATGACACCTGAGCAGGCAGCGGTGGCGATCAGCATGAGCGCGCTGGATGAGCAGATGTCCTCGCTGATGGGTGACGCGCCCTTCTGCGACCTCTGCGGCCACACCACGGTGCGCAACGGCTCCTGCTACAAGTGCCTGAACTGCGGGAACAGCCAGGGCTGTTCATAGGGCAGGGCGCCTGGCGCGCCGGGCTGACAGACTTCGAAGCTAAAAAGGGCGGGGCAGGCTCCCCGCCCTTTGCTTTCGCGATTGGGCTTAGGTCAGCGGCGTCTGAACTGGCTCAGCAGCCAGTAGGCGCCCATGCTGACCATGATGCAGGGCAGGCTGGCGCCAGTATCCCAGGGCTTGATCGGCGGGTTGACGCCCAGCATGGCAGTAAAGAAGCGCAGACTGGCAAAGCCGCCGGCCCAGTCATAAACCAGAAAGCCCAGCAGCCAGGCCGTCAGCGCCTGCCAGCGCAGCGCCGGGATGGGGCCGGCCGGAAACTCGCAGCTGCGGCGCAGCAGCCAGTAGTCCGCGATCACCACGCTGAAGGCGGGCAGGAACACGGCGCCAATCGCCAGCAGGAAGGGCTCGTATGACTCAGTGCTGAGGCTCAGCGCGATCAGGGCTCCGAGGAGGCCGGTGACGAAGTGCCCCGCCTTGACGGGCAGCCCGGGCCAGAGGTTCTGCGCGCTGATCGAAGTGCTGTAGATGTCAAGGAAAGTCGTCGTGACGGTGCTGAGCAGCACCAGGGCGATGGCCAGGACGGCCCAGCCGGCACCGGCGCTGCCCATCAGCCGGATTACCTCGCTGGCGGCCGTGGCGGAAGACGCTCCCTCGCCCAGCGCCGGCATCAGCGCCAGGGCGATGAGCAGGCCCACGCCGTACATCCAGCTTCCGCCGACGAAATAGCCCCAGAAGGTCCCCGATGCTCCATCCCGGGGGCTGCGGGCATAGCGGCTGTAGTCGGCAACCAGCGGCAGCCAGGAAACGCTCATGGCGATGACCAGGTCCATCCCGGCCAGAACGCCAAGCGGGCTCGGGTGGCCCTGCGCGAGGATGCTTCGCAGGTCGTAGCTGCGCAGCACGAGAACTGTCATGGCCAGGGTCAGCAGCAGCAACAGGACGCCGCTGACGCGCTCAACCCATTTCCAGACCGGGCTGGAGCCGAAGAGGCAGGACCACAGGATGCACAGGCCGGCCAGCAGGCCGACCCACAGCCAGCGCATCCCCGGAACTGCCTCGCTGGTTGGCAGCCCCAGCATCGCGGCCAGGCTGTCCAGATAGCCCGCGCCGACAAAGAGCATCCAGCCGGTCCAGCCGATGAGCTGGACGATGTTGAACAGCGAGGGCAGGGCGCTGCCGGCCCGCCCGAAAACCGGCCGGGTCAGCGCCATCGTCGGCAGGCCGGAGACAGCGCCGGTATGGGCCATCAGCGCCATCAGGCCATTGCCGACCAGGCGGCCGAGGAGGATCGCCAGCAGGCCGGCCAGCAGGCCGAGGCTGGTCAGGCCCGGCAGGCCGCCGGCCAAAATCTCGGTTATGGCAATCGCCGCGCCGAACCAGACGATGCCAAGGTCCAGGCGGCTCAGGCGCCGCTCACTGCTGCTGGTTGCTGTAATGCCCGTTGAACTCATTTTGCCTCGGCACATGAGGAGGCACAGGCCGGGCGGGCCGCGCTGCGGCCGCTGGCACATCCCTGCGCCGGCATTATCCGGATCAGGTTCGCTGGGTCGGACCCCGGAGCATGCTCCTGTCCCTCTCAGCCGCCGCTTGGCGGAATCGGCTCCCCACGTGCGCTTCTATGTTAGCACTTCTTACTGCTCGGGCATTTCGGGCAGCTGCATCGCCGTCGTCGTCATCGGGAAGTCATTGCTGATACCAAGCGGCACCCGCAGGTAATGCGCGCCCTCGGCCTCAATCTGGGCGATCAGGGGCTTCAGCTCGGCATCGCTCGGCGGGCCCAGCAGCTCGACTTCCATGTCGAAGTTCTTCTCCGACCAGCTCTCCGAGCGCACCCAGCCCTTGCCGCCGTACGACTGCCCTGGCACCGGCTCATAGCCGCTGACGATTGAATGTACGCCGCTGCGGCGGTCGACATGCGCCACGAACCAGCTCTGCATCGGGTCGGCCTTCGGCGTCTTCGGCGCCGGCTGCAGCACGGTGTTCCAGTCCTTGACCAGCGTGATCCTGAAGGGGTCCGACTTGCCGAAGTAGTAGTCCGGGTGCGGGATCTTGCGCCGGCTGGCCATCGGGCTGAACTCCATCTCCACCGGGCTGCTGTTCGCGCCCCAGGTGGCATCCACCGGCACCCAGCCGACGTTGGGCATATAAAACTCGGTCCAGGCGTGGCCGCCGCCCATCTGCACCCGGCCGCCGCGGGCATCATGCACCATGCCGGCGCAGGGCCGGGCGGGGATGCCGATGCCGCGCAGCATCGAGCAGTACACATTGGCGATCTCGTCGCAGACGCCATGGCGGTTTTCCCAGGCGCGCGGGCTGGGCGTCATGCCCTGGTAGCCCCAGATCGGCACCCGCTGGAGCTGGTCATAGTCATAAGTGAAGTTCTGCAGCAGGTGGTTGTAGCAGATCGCGGCGCGCTGCTGGATCTCAGTCTCCGGGATGTCCTTCACCATCTTGTCCAGCTCGCGCTTGAGCTGCGGGTGGAACAGGATCGGAGTCTCTTCCTTGGTATAGCGCTTATACAGTTCGGAGTCCTTGTCATAGCCGGCCTTCTCGATGCCGTCCCAGTAGGTATAGCGCTCGAAGGTCACAAATTCCCAGGAGATCGTCGCCTCCAGCTCCTGCGGCAGATAGCCGTCCGGGGCGAAGTCGTAGTAGTACCAGGTCAGGTCGCTGTCCTTGCCCTTGCCGGGTGAAACCTTGGTCGGCTCCGGCGAGGCCATGACCTGCTTGACGTCGCGGATCTCCTCGCCGGCATGCGGCCCGACGAACCAGACCTCATAGGTTCCCTTGCCGACCGCCGGCACACCGGCATACAGCGCCGAGTCGCGCTTCTTGGCCAGCTTGCGGCTCGGCACAATTTCCTGGACGCGGTACTTGTAGGTCATGCGCCACTTCAGCGGCTGCATATAGTTCAGTCCGGGCTTCAGCCCGTCGCTCCCCGCGCGCGGCCCCTGCAACAGCTGGCAGCCGCTGCAAAGCAGCGCGGCCGTTGCGGCAATCAGCGTTCCCCCAATGATCCTCAGGCAGTACATCACAAGCTCTCCAGGGCCCGTCAGTCCGGTCGGGCCACTCAGCTAAATCGCGGCTATACTCTAACACAGCATGCCGCGCCTGAGCCCCCTGCGGACGATCCAGCTGCTGGCCTTCGCCTGGCCGGCGCTGGTAATCACGCTGCTCTATCTCTTCCCCGGCGCCGACACCCAGGCCGAGCTTGAACTGCGCCTGCGCGGCCCGCTGGGCAGCCTGGAGGAAGCGCCATTCCCGCGTGAACCGGCGCGCCAGAAACCGGGCAGGGATTCGGGCATCAGGATGTTCTGGGAGGAGACCGGCAAGGGCGAGTTCCACGGCGAGATCTATATCCCGCCGGAAGCGCTGCAGCCCCCGGCTGCTGACGCGGCAGGGCAGCTGCCGGGCCAAAGCGGCGAAGCGGACGGGACCCAGACCGGCGAAGCGGAGCGGACCCAGGACAGCGCTGATGCCGCGGCTGTGTCGCGCAGCAAGTCTCCGCAGTCCAAAGCGCCGCGCAGCCGCACAGTGGGTCGCTAAGGCTGGCCGGCGATCGCCGTCAGCTCGATTTCGATCAGCGCCTCGGCGGCAAAGAGCTCCTTCACCACCACGCAGGTCGCTGCCGGCTTGGCGGCGTTCATAAACTCGCTGTGGGCCTTGCTGAAGCCGTCGGCGTCGGCAAGGTTGACCAGATAGGCCCGCACCATCACCACATCCCCCAGCCCGGCGCCCAGCTCCGCCAGCGCCCGCTCCAGCTTGCGGAAGATATAGCAGCACTGGGCATAGCAGTCGACGCCATGGATCGCGCCCTTCTCGTCGGCGGCCAGGGTCCCGGCGGTGAAGATGAAGTTGCCCACCCGCACGGCGCGGCTGTAGCCGGTCGTGGCTTCCCAGGGCGCACCGGATGAATAATGCTGACGCTGCATGTCCTGATTCTAGTACCGGGCTGCCGGCGGCTAGACGAAGGCCTCGGGCACCATGGCCGGCTTCTCCGGCTGGTGCTGCGCCTCCTGCCAGCAGCTCATCGTCGGGCTGCCGGCTTCCAGCCAGGCAACGTAATCCGCAATGCCCAGCGCCGGGGTCCACTGCGGGCTGTAGTTCAGCTCCGCGGCGCTGCGGCTGATATCCGCCTGGGTGAAGTTCTGGTAGGCTCCGATGTAGGGGTTATCGATGTACTCCGGCTCCAGGCTGCTGCCCAGCGCCCGGTTCAGCTCGGCGATCAGGCCGTTGAAGCTCAGGCTCTCGCCGCAGCCGATGTTGTAGGCCCCCGGCGCGCCGCTTTCGCCCGCGGCCAGGGTCCCGGCCACGGCGTCCTTTACATAGACAAAGTCCCGGGCCTGCTCGCCGCCGCGGAAGATCCGCGGGCGCTGGCCGGCCTTCATCTGCAGATAAAGCTGGTACACCATGCTGGCCATCTTGCCCTTGTGCGCTTCGCCGGGGCCATAGACGTTGAAATAGCGCACGCCCAGCACCGGCATCCCGTTGCGCGCCGCGTGCCGCGCCAGGTTGTCCAGCACCGCCTTGGAGAAGCCATAGACGTTCGCCGGGGCCGGGATCTGGTCTTCCCGCATCAGCCCCTCGGCCAGTCCATAGGTCGCCGCCGACGATGCATAGACCACGCGCATGCCGCGGCTCTGGGCATAGTCCAGCAGGCGGCGGAAGCCCTCCACATTGCGCTCCACCATCTGGCGCTGGTCCTGCACAGTCGTGTCGGTGATCGAGGCCAGGTGATAGATGCAGTCCACCCGGGCGCGGCCAAAGTGGCGCTCCCAGTCCAGGTCCTCGCAGGGCCGGGCCACCACGTCGCCGGCGAAACCCGAAAGGTTGTTGAAGGAGGCGCTGGAGAAGTCGTCAATGACGCTGATCCAGGCGCCGGGGTGGCGGCTTTGAAGCTCGCGCACCAGGTTGCTGCCGATGAATCCCGCGCCGCCGGTAACGATGAAATGCACAGGCTATGGTAGCAAAGGGCGCGGCAATACAGACGCAGTAACGGCCACGGCCGCGCACACTCGCCGCCCGCTTGTAGCAGCGCGGCCCCGTCCGCGCGCTCTTAACTCAGCACTGAGCACTGCGCTCTGAGCAGGCCGCCCCTCCCGCCGCTCAGAGGGCTGTCCGGCGGGTCGGCTTTGTGGTTGAAATCCTCCCACCAAAACAGGGCGCGTAGGTGCGAGGGCAGTCGGCCGGTTGACCGCATCGTAGGTGTAGGTCAGGTCGGTGGCCCGGCCATAGCTGCCTGTGTATCCGCCTGTCACATTACGAGGATAACGTGTGCGGTTGCCATTCTTGTCGTACTGCTGTGAAATGTCGTAACAGGCGCTCCAGGCGCTGTTCCATACCACAACCTATAAGGCATTATCACACGATAGGATCTGCCCTGCTGTATAAATCAGGAGCCACAGGATTATCCGCTTGAGCCACCGAGAGAGTGTACTCATATGCGTCATGATTAATGCTATTCAACTTAAGATATAAAGTTGTTCTACTATCAGGAGACACGTAAAGTCTCTGATCCGTCAGATCCACCTTTACTCGTCGATAGTTAATTAGTTTAAGCTGTGATTCAATAAGCGCAAAGTTTGACAGAATATCTTCTTTTGATGAATATGCAACTTGCCAAGTAGTTACTGACATGCTGCCTAACTGATCTGAGATAGATTCAACCCACTTAGCATGTGACTTGTCTGGACTGTGTTCATCGCGGCTCCCAACCGGTAAGTCACTAAGGACTGCGTCATGTGGTGGATAAACGCTTATGGGCCAGTCACTTTGGACAAGGCTTGTTGCTGTCGTATTAACACTCGACTTGAGAGGCTTGTAGCATCCTGTATATAAAACAAGATTTGCTAGCATTGTTACTACGAGAGTGATCCTCATGAGAGAAATGATTGATGTAGTTGACATGTGTTTTCCTATTGCATCATGATATGTGCAACAGAATAATGAGACCGCAACGTAGGCCTTGATATTCGCTGTACAACAGCGATAAAGCAGAAATCCATCTTGGCCTGCTGAGTTGAAGCGTTGCTTCACAACAGGTTTGACAAAGTCCATTGACCTCACTGCAGCTTGCAGGACTGGATGTATAGCGGTTCAAACAATGTTCCCCTCCTACACCAGCAGCTCCAGCTGTAAGTTCCCGCCACCCATTCAGTCCTAGATAAATACACTCATTGTAGAGCTTAATGTATGCCATAGCTACTGCCATCAAAGCATAACCTGCTACTTTGCAGGCATCGTCTTTCCAGTTCGGATAACTCCACTTGGGGCCCCACGGACATCTTGGTGGCAGCGCTGGTTGAGGTGAATTAGGCGGCTGTGAACCACCCGGTGCCTGGTTAGGCGTGTTACTAAAGGGTAGTGTAAGGCTTGGTAGCTGTAAAACGAAAGGAGGCCCATCAGGTCCTGTTGGGATTTCCTCACTTGGCGAAAAAGCTGGCTGCGGCATGCGCTCCAAACGCGGCGTAGCCGCGACCTTCCGTGCAGCGCGCGCAGCGCGCTGCGCGGCCTCCGGAGCAGTCTGCCAGCTTTGCCGGACAGTGGTCACTGCTGGAATTGTAACGCGGAGTGTGGCCCCGGCTGGCAGCCGGGCAAGGGAGTGCCCGCACTGCCATGCGGGCCCACGCGATTGTGGCCCCGGCCGGCAGGCCGGGGAGGGGAATGCCCGCACTGACATGCGG
>CAZEJB010000015.1:0-4963 GCA_964512635.1 uncultured Planctomycetales bacterium
GGCCTGCGACGCTATAATGCAGGCCTTGACGGGGGGTATGTAGATGGCAGGACTGCTACGCAAACTGGCGGGTCTGGTGGTGGAGTTCCCTGAGGATCAGAAGGGCTCCGGCGGAGCCGCGTCCAAAGGCGGCGGCGATCAGACCGAGACCGACCCGCTGGCCGCGATCGAGGCGATTCGCGCCGACCTTGAATCCAGCACCAGCCTCGACACCCGCAAGCTCGACGCCGAGGCCGACAAGCTGGCCGAGCGCGCCGAGGATTCAATGGCGGCAGCGTCCAGGCCGGCCGCTTCCGGCGCTCCCTCCGCAGGCGGCAAATCCGACAAGACTGCAATTTCGGGACTGCCCGACGCCCCCGCCGGCATGGCCGCAATCCGGCTGCCCATAGTTCTGAGCATCCCGCAGGTCTACGAGAAGGCCGAACTGCCCGCAGTGCCGGGGGGCTTTGACCTGGTTAAGGTCGCCGCAATGCTGGAAGACCCCGAGATCACCGGCCTGCCGCTGGAAGTCCGCGCTCGCAGCGTGAAAATGGCGGTCAAGGCCGCCGGCGGCGAGATGAAGGAAGTGCTGGCGGATGCCGCACGCCGCGACCAGGCTCTGGAGGTCTATCTGGACTACCTGCAGCGCAAGGTCGCCGAAGTGCAGGGCCAGGTTGAAACCCAGAACTCGAGCCTCGAGCAGGAGATCCAGGACTTCATTACCGCCCGCCGGGCAATCATTGAAAGCAACAAGGCCAAGCTGGAGGCCGCCAGGCAGGCGCTTCACAGCTACAGCGACAGCAAGCAGGCCGAGGAAGAACGCCTGTACCAGCTTGTCGCGCCCTTCGTCGCCCCCGGGGAAAACCCCGTCGTCGTGTCGTCCGCGCAGCCCCACAGCAGTGCGGACAGGAAGGAGTAGTACCCAATGCGTCTAAAGCCCGGAGCCAAGGTTTTCCTGGCGATTGTCATTCTGGTCCTGCTGGGCTTCGGTGCCCAGAAGCTGGGCTGGCTGGACCCGTTGATCAACGCCGTCGCCCCGGCCAAGAAGCAGCAGGGCACGGTGGACAAGACCGAGTTCAGCGACATCAACGTCAATGCCGACGACAAACAGAATGGCAATGACAGCACGGCCCCCGGTGATACGCCGGGCGATGACAATGGCGCGGATGTCACCGCCAACACGGACACACCTTCCAGCGGCGACAAGGAAGTCGTCACCACCCCGGCGGATAAGGGCAGCCTGGGCCGGCCGATCCGCGTGGGCATTGTGCTGTATGGCGGCTTCGCCGGCGGCCTGATGGCCAACGGCGGCAAGGGCGCCAACCCAGCCAGCGTCTTCAGCAAGGAATTCGGCGTGCAGGTGGAACTTGTGCAGATCGACGACCTGGTCGAGATGGCCAATGCCTTCCGGGTCGGCGGCGACAAGGGCGGCCTCGACATGATGGCCACCACCAGCGATATGTTCGCGCTGCAGTATGACCAGCTCGCCGACATCAAGCCGGTGACCATCCTGCAGACCGACTGGTCGCGCGGCGCGGACGCCATCGCGGTAGCCAAGGGCATCAGCAGTGTCGCGGGCCTCAAGGGCAAGAGCATCGCGGTGGCCGAGGGTACACCGAGCCACTTCCTGCTGCTGTACATCCTCAGCCAGGCCGGGTTGAGCAGCAAGGACGTGGACATGAAGTTCACCACCAGCTCGATCGAAGCAGCTCAGCTCTTCAAGGCCGGCAAGGTCGATGCCTGCGTTTCCTGGAGCCCGGATGTCTACATCGCCGCCAGCGAGCGCGCCGGTTCGAGCATCCTCGCCTCCACCCGCGAGGCGACCAGCCTGCTGGGCGGCACGATCGTCGCCCGCGGCGATTTTGTAAGCCGCTATCCCAAAGACACGGCGAACTTCATTCGCGGCTGGATGCAGGGCGTGCAGATGTGCAACGCAGATCCCGACGGGGCTGCCACCCAGCTGGTCAACGCCTTTGACGGTATTCGCATGGAAGATGCCCAGGGCATGCTGGCGGACGTGAAGCTGGCCGGCGCCCCTGAAAACCGCCAGTTCTTCGAGCTGGACGGGGATGCCCTGGTGGGCTATGACGATCTTTACAACACCGCCAGCAAGATCTGGAAGAAGATCGGTCTGCTAAGCAACCCGATCCGTGCCGACCTGACCCGCAACACCAGCTTCCTGTCCGATGCGACAGAGATTCTGGCGGGCAAGGTCGAGCCGCAGACCAAGGAATTCGAATTCGACAAACCGACTCAGGAAGAGGCCAAGGCGCCGCCGGTGGTGACCAAGCGCATGACGGTCTACTTCACCACCGGCTCCTCCACGCTCGACGAAAACGCCAAGCAGGTGCTGGAACAGGCCGCGGAATACGCCCAGACTTTCGGCTCGGCGCGCATCCGCGTCAGCGGCAACACGGACAGCGTCGGCGGGCGCGATATGAATGTGGAACTCAGCCGTAAGCGCGCCCAGTCAGTCGTGGACTTCATGGTCAAGAAGTACGGCTTCCCGCGCGACAAGTTTGTCGTGGTTGGTAACGGCCCGGATAAGCCGGTGGCATCCAACGATACCGAGGATGGACGCAGTAAGAACCGCCGCACCGACTTTGAGGTGCTGCCGCCGGAGCAGTAGAGCGGATGAAGATTCGCCAGGAATTGTCGCCGGTCAAGCGGCGCTTCATCGGGCTGCTTGCTACGGGCACTGCGCTGGGCCTCTGGCTCTTGCTGACCATGCCCCTGGTGCCTGCTGAAGGCGGGCTGCTGCGGCCGCTGATCCCGGCCACTATCCTACCCTCCCCGATGCAGGTGCTGGCCGCACTGGCCTATCTGCATACAGAAGAAGGCCTGGTGCGCAGCGCCATTGCCAGCTTCCTGCGCATCACCGTCGCCTTCGCGCTGGCCGCGGCGGTGGCCATTCCGCTGGGCACGCTGATGGGCACCTATGCACCGATCCGCGCGATGATCGAGCCCTTCAGCAACCCGCTGCGCTACCTGCCGATCAGCGCCATCACCGGCCTGTTCTTCCTGCTTTTTGGCTTTGGCGAGCAGATGAAGGTGATGTTCCTGTTTGTCGGCTCGGTGGTCTACCTGCTGCCAATGGTGGCCGAGAGCATTGCTGCGGTGGAGGATGTGTATCTTGAAACTGCGCAGACCCTTGGCGCCAGACCGTATCAGCTGATCTTCCGCGTGCTGCTCCCGGGCGCCTGGCCGATGATCTTTGAAAGCTGCCGCGTGATCTACGGCGTCGGCTGGACCTACGTGATCCTGGCTGAGGTCATCGACGCGAAGTATGGTCTGGGCTACCTGATCACCATCTCCTACAAGCGCGGGCACATCGACTGGGCCTACGCCCTGGTGTTCGTGATACTCTTGCTCGGCGTGGGCACCAACGAGATTTTCCGACTGATCGGACGCAGCCTCTTTACCTGGAAGGAGAACGCCTGATGGCCTTCGACCAGACAGAGGCGATGCCCCGGCGCAGCCCGGCCGATGGAGGCAGCGGCAGCTCGCTGCCGCAGATTCTCGAACTGAAGCATGTCTTCAAGGACTTCCCGCTGCCTGAAGGCGGCGTGCGTCCGGCGCTGGATGACATCAGCCTTTCCATTTCGGATGTGCCGGGACGCGGCCAGTGCAAGGTGCTGCTGGGGCCCAGCGGCTGCGGCAAAAGCACCATCCTGCGCCTGATCGCGGGGCTGATCAAGCCCACCAAGGGCGAAGTGCTGCTGGACAGTAAGCCGGTCACCGGCCCAGGCTCCGACCGCGGCATGGTCTTTCAAAGCTACAGCTCTTTTCCATGGCTGACTGTGCTGGACAACGTGCGCTATGGCCTCGATCTGGCCGGCACGCCGCGTGCCGAAGGCAACAAAGTTGCGATGGAGCTGATCGAGGTAGTCGGCCTCAAGGGCTCGGAAGGCCTGTATCCCAAGGCGCTAAGCGGCGGCATGCGCCAGCGCGTGGCGATCGCCCGGACGCTGGCAGTGAAGCCGCGGATCATCCTGATGGACGAGCCCTTTGGCGCCCTGGACCCGATGAACCGCCAGGCCATGCAGGACCTGGTGGCCCGCCTGTGGTTCGACGGTGAACTCAACCCGACCTTTATCTTTGTCACACACGACATCGAGGAAGCGATCTTCCTGGCCGACAGCATCATCGTGCTCAGCTCCGGCCCGGGACGCATCCTCGCCGAGCTGGAGGCGCCTCCGCCGACGCCGGAAACCAGGCGCGGGATAACCGAGGGCCGCTTTAACGATCTGGAAAACTACATCATCGAGCTGATTTACGGCCCGCAGGATGGCAGCCATGCCTACGCCGCCGGCAAGGTGCTGGGAGGCTAAATGAGCGGCAAGCATCCATTCAAGGTTTACCTGAACCGGGCCTTCCACAACATATACAACTACATCGGCCTGGGTCTGTTTGGCGGGCTGTTTCTGATTGAAAGCGCCAGTAACGGGCTGGGGCACGGGCTGGGCTGGCTGATGGTCGGCGGCGGCCTTGAGCTGGTCTACCTCTACATGCTGACCTTGAACCCGCGCTTCCAGCGGGTTGTGGACAGTGAGATGGAAGACCAGAAGGAGCTGCAGGTCTTTGCCCTGCGCAACCAGCTCTGGCCCTTCATTGAAGACGGCATCCGCAAACGCTATCTGGAACTGGAACAGCTCACGGCACGGCTGCGGATGGACGAGGCCGGCAATGTGGGCGGCCGCACCATGACCCAGCGCGAGCTTAAGGACCCGCTGCTCAAGGAGAACATGCGCAAGGTGGCGACGCTGCTGGCGAGCTACCTCAAGCTTGGTGTGGCCGTGACGCGCTATCACAACTACCTGGCGAATGTGGATCCCGAGAGGATCAAGAAGGACATTGAGCGCCTGAATAAGGAGCTGGAGAGTACCGAAGACGAGCGCATCAAAGATGTCCGCCAGAAGAACGTGGACGTCCTGCAGAAGCGGCTGGAAAAGATCGAAAAAGCCCGGGCCAACGTCAAGTACCT
>CAZEJB010000015.1:5063-86565 GCA_964512635.1 uncultured Planctomycetales bacterium
TCCTGCAGAAGCGGCTGGAAAAGATCGAAAAAGCCCGGGCCAACGTCAAGTACCTTGAAGCCCAGACCGACACCATTGCCGATACGATGCGCCTTGTAGTGGACCAGGCGATTACCCTCTCCGACCCCAAGGGCATGAGCACGCAGATCGACGGCCTGTTGACTACCCTGCAGGACACCGACTTGATCGCCGCCGAGATGGAGAGCTTCGAGGAGCTGGAGGCCGGCCTTGACCCGGTGATGCATATTCCACGCGAACGAGAGTAACGGTATGGCGGTTCTCAGCTCGCGATTGCTTTACTCCTGGCCTCGCCCTTTATGGCCTCTCGCTGCTCCCTGCCTATTCCTGCTGGGCCTTTGCCTGCTCACAGCACCGTCCTGTCAGCGCGGCCCGGCCGCTGTCACCGAGGTGAGTCTGAACCAGGGCAGTTTCAAGCTGACCCTGCATGGGCGCCTGAGCCCGCTGGACGGCCCCAACCCCGACACCCAGCCGACCCTGGTCAGTATGGCGGTGAAAGGGGCGGAGCACTGGCAGGGCTGGAAGGTCGATGGTCCGGTAGATCCGCTGATCGCCGAGATTGAGCTGGCGATGAAAGAGGGCGGCTACACCCGCATGCAGCCTCCGGGGACACCGCGTCTGGTGGACGCCGGCCTGCCAGGAGATGAACTGGCACTCTCGCTGGCTTATGGCCGCCGCAGCGACAGCAGCGGCTTCATCATTCCCTTCTGGGACTTCCGCAAGGCAGACTTTGACGAGCTGGAAAAAAAGAAGGGTAAGGACTTCGCCGAGTACTTCCAGCGCAACCCGGTGGGCTTTATGATCATCCCGATAGTCCCCTAGCCTGGCGAAGGTCATAATCTGAGCCATGCGCATTCTGGTTCTTGGCGGCACCCGCTATATCGGCGCCCACGCAGTCCGGCAGCTCGCTGAGCGCGGACACGAGATTACCCTCTTTAACCGTGGCAAGTCTGCGTCTGCGGCTCCAGTAGCTCTGCCGGATCTGCCCTTGATCGAGGGTGATCGCGGCAGCCTGCGCGATCATGCCGAGCAGCTTCGAGCCGTGCAGGCCGAGCTGGTGCTGGATATGCGCCCGATCAGCGAGGCAGACGCCCTGGCTGTGGTGGAGGTGTTCTCCGGCCATGCCGGCGGGCTGGTGGCGATCAGCAGCGTGGATGTGTACCAGGCCTATGACGTCATGCGCGAACTGGTCAAGGGCAGCGACCCCGCCACCGGCCTGGAACCGGTGCCGCTGACCGAGCAATCCGCTCTGCGCAGCAAGCTTTATCCCTACCGCCTTGAGCAGCCGCGGGCCAGTGATGACCCGCAGGCTCTGCTGGACGACTACGACAAGATACTGGTTGAGCGAGTCTACCTTGGTCAGGCCCAGCTTCCGGCCACAATCCTGCGGCTGCCGATGGTCTATGGTCCGGGTGACTATCAGCACCGGCTGTGGGAATACCTTGAGCGCATGCTCGCCGGACGACAGCATCTGGCCATCGACTCAGTTGCCGCGATGTGGCGCGCTTGCAGGGCCTATGTTGGCGATGTGGCGCACGCCATTTGCCTGGCCGCCGAGCAGCCCGCCAGCCGCGGACGGGCTTATCACCTCGCCGAAACGCCAGCTATAACGGAACGGCAGTGGGCCGACCGGATTGCCTGGGGCTGTGGCTGGCAGGGCTCGATTTATGAAGTTCCAGCCGAGTACTGGCCGGCGAGCCACCGTTGCCAGGGCAATATGCGGCAGCACTGGGAGCTCGACAGTTCAGCCATCCGCCGCGATCTGGGCTATGCAGAGCAGGTCGACTGGCAGAGCGCCCTAGCAGCCAGCATTGAGTGGGAAAAGGCTAATCCGCCCCAGACGCAGAATCCGGAACGCCTGACAGCCGAAGCCGAGGATGCCGTCGTCGCGGCCTGGCTAAGCGCGCTGGCTCAGGCTGGCGGCTAGCCCGGGCGGCCTGCTTCGTCAGCGGCATCAACGGTCGGCGGTCCGCCTGCCTGTTGCTGCACAATCTGGCGCGCCAGCCAGTTGGCAACGAAGTTAAGCAGCATGGCTACTACGACCGCCCCAAGGCCGATCTGGCCCACGCGCAGGAACCTGAACAGGTTTATCACCGGCACTACCGGCCAGCCAATGATGTTGTGAAAGGTGCTGCCGTGCACACCGGGAATCCAGGTCAGCAGGGCCCAGATAAAGATGAGCCAGACATAGGCCCGGATAGCCCAATAGAGGATCACCAGCAGCATATTGGGTTCTTCACGCATATTGGAATTGTCGCATATTGCATTTGGCAGCCTGACGGCCGGGCTCAGGAGACCAGAAACCTTGCCAGGCGCGCGGTGTAGTCGTCGATCAGGCGCTCCAGGCGCTGCTGCTGCGAGGACTCCGCCAGCGCGTCAGCCTCATCAAAGGCCTTATCGGCAAAGCTGAGCGAGTACATGCCCGGATAGACGTGCGTGCCAAGCAGCTCCAGCGGTACTCGCAGGGCCCAGAGCCCGCGTGATCCGCCCACTGCCCCGGGAGAGGCGGACATCAGCAGCGCCGATTTGTCCTTCAGCGGAACTGGACGCGCCCGTGAAACCCAGTCAATCACGTTCTTGATCACGCCGGAAACGCTGTTGTTGTACTCCGGGCTGGCAATCAGCATCCCGTCAGCGGCACTCAGCAGCTCACAAAAGTCCCGGGTGCCTTGCGGCAGCCCGTCTTTATCTTCGATATCACCGTCGTAAGGCGGCATCGGATAGTCCCGCAGATCGATGTTCTGAACTTCGGCGCCTTTCGTGCGGGCATGTGTAACGGCCAGAGCGAGGAGCTTTCGATTCAGTGACCCCGAGCGGAGTGATCCGCAAAATGCCAGTAGTTTCATGTTCATTCCTCCTGAGAAAAGAGACCGGGTCTCAGTTTGACATAGATTCAGGGTTCATGCCCCTTGAGACCAGATTTTAAGCGGATATATGCGATACACGATTGTGGTATTCGCGCTCGGAGCCATAAAAATGGGCACTTTTCAATCGTGAATTGAGTCACAAATACTTGACGCTACTATCGGCTGTAGTCTAGGATTGTCGCGCCAACCATGAGCACCCAACCCTTTTTCCCACAATGGACTGACGGACTTGCCAAACTTATCGGTGGGCTCGTCGTAGGTGGGCTAGCGTACCTGGTCGTTCTGGCGATCTTCGCCACCTCCCCGCGGACTACAACTTTAGGTTACAGGCCCGAACAGCCGGTTCCCTACAGCCATGAGCTCCACGCCGGGAAACTTGGAATGGACTGTCGCTATTGCCACACCAATGTTGAGAATGGCGCGCATGCCACGGTGCCTCCGACCCAGACATGCATGAACTGCCATACCAGCATCCGCACCACCAGTCCGAAGCTGCAAGCGATCCGCAACAGCTATGCCTCTGGTATGCCGGTGGAATGGAATAAGGTACACGACTTGCCCGATTTTGTATATTTCAACCACAGCGCGCATGTCCGCCGCGGCGTGGGTTGCTCCACCTGCCATGACCGTATCGACCGCATGACTGAGGCCGGTGTGGAGCAGAAGAAAATGCTGACCATGGGCTGGTGCCTGGAATGCCATCGCAATCCTGAAAAGTACCTGCGGCCGGTTGAAGAGATCACCAATATGTCTTACTACAAGACGCCGCAGGAGCAGCTCACCATTGGCAAAGAGTTGCGTGAAAAATACAACATAAACCCATCAACGGACTGCTCGACATGTCACCGTTAGACCATAATGCACCCGAGCTAGGGCCTGAAAGTCAGGTACAGCAAAACGGCAACGGCAATGGCCACGGTGGCGCTCAGCTGACCTCGGCCCTGCCCAAGCCCGGCAGTGGCAGGAAATACTGGCGCAGCCTGGAAGAGCTTGCCGATACACCTGAGTTTCGTCAGCAGATGGAGCGCGAGTTCCCGGCCGGAGCCACTGAAATGCTCGAGCCGGCTACACGCCGCAGTTTCCTGAAGCTGATGGGAGCATCGCTGGCGCTCGCGGGAATCGGAGTTACCGGCTGCCGCTGGCCCAAGGAAAAGATCCTCCCCGCGGCGTATCAGGCGCCAGGAAACGTGCCTGGAACACCCAAGCAGTTTGCCACCGCCATGGACCTTGGTGGTCACGCCACCGGTCTGCTGGTGACTTCCTATGATGGCCGTCCGGTCAAGATTGAGGGCAACCCCTCACATCCGATCAGCGGCGGCAAGACGATGGTCTGGCAGCAGGCCGCCATTCTTGATATGTATGACCCGGACCGCAGCCGCGGTCCAATTCAGCGCTCGGGCAACCAGGCGATGAATGCCTCAGCTGAGGACTTCCGCAATGCGGTGACTCAGCTGTTCTCCGGCCTGGCGGTCACTCAGGGCCAGGGTCTGGCGGTCCTGAGCGAGGCATCCTCCTCGCCCACAGTGGCTGATATGCGCAGCCGCTTCATGGCCCGCTTCCCGCAGGCCACCTGGCATGAATATGAGCCGCTGAGTGCGGACAACGAGCGTGAAGGCTCCTACATCACTTTCTCCCAGCCTTATCGCTCGCACTATGAGTTTGCCAATGCCAGGGTAGTCGTCAGCATTGACAGCGACTTCCTGATGACCCATCCCGCCAGCCTTAAGTACACGCGGGATTACACAGCGGCACGCCGGCCGGGCAGCGCGGACTTCAATCGCAGCTACGCGGTGGAGTGCAATTACACAGTAACTGGAGCCCAGGCTGACCACCGTCTGGCGGTCTCTCCCGGCGAGATTGGATCGGTTGCCTGCCTGATTGCTGCCGACCTCTTTGTTAACCAGGGCCTGCCCCTGCCGGTGGACTACCAGGGCATGCTGGCCAGCCTCAACGGCTTTGCCGGCCACCCGCTGGCGAACGACCCGATCGTCAAGGCGATGATCGCGGACCTGAACGCCAATCGCGGCGCCTCAATCGTGATCGCCGGCCCGCAGCAGCCGCCCGAGATTCATGCTCTGGTCAACTTGATCAACAGCGCTCTGGGCAATGTTGGATCAACGGTGAACTACACCATCGACCCCAACACGACCCGCCAGAGCCATATCAAAGAACTCGCTCTGCTAAAGCAGGGGCTTGAGTCCAAGCGGGTCAGTACGCTGCTGATCATCGGCGGAAACCCCGTTTTTGACACCCCGCAGGACATGGGTTTTGCCGAGGCGCTGGCGGGAGTCGAGGCCTCGATCCACCTTTCGGCTTATGACAACGAGACTTCGCAGGCCTGCAAGTGGCATGTCAATCGGGCTCATTTCCTAGAGTCGTGGGGCGATGCCGCCGCGTGGGACGGAACGGTAAGTGTTGTACAGCCGCTGATCGCGCCTCTCTATGACGGAATCAGCGAAATCGAACTGCTCAGCATGCTGATCGAGGGTCCCGGGCTGAGCGGGTATGAGCTGGTCCGGCGCACAATGGAACCCCTGCTGGGCAGCGACTTTGAATCGGGCTGGCGCCAGGTGCTGCATGACGGAGTGGTTCAGACGACCGCGGCGGCTCCGGCCAATCCGAGTTGGGCTCCATCCAACTTCGCCTGGACACTGGATCAGTATGTCCGTCCGGCCGCTCCGGCCGGGGAAGAGGTTGATCTGCTGTTTGCTCCAAGCTACAGCATCTATGACGGCCGCTTCGGCAACAACGGCTGGCTGCTCGAGAACCCGGACCCGATGAGCAAGTGCACCTGGGACAACCCGGTGCTCATGGGACTGGACACAGCCGAAAAGCTGGGCGTCAAGCACGGCACTGTGGTGCAGATTGAGGTCGGGACTCAAACGCTCGAGCTGCCGGTTTATGTGCTGCCGGGCCACGGCCCCGGCGCAGTAACCGTCAGCCTTGGTTATGGGCGCAGCGCCGGCATCCGCGACGTCAACCGCGGCGGCTGGAACACCTACAAGCTGCGCAGCAAGGAAGGCTTTTATCGCGTCGGCAAGGTCAAGGTAAGCCCGACCGGCCGCAGTTTCCAGCTTGCCAGCGTCCAGGATCACTGGGCTATCGACAAGATCGGACTTGAGGAGCGCGCCCGCCGTGTCGGCGAGCTGATCCGCGAGGGTACGGTCGAACAGCATGCCAGCGATCCGGGCTTTGTCGCCGCGCTGGGCGAGCCCGTTGAGAACGGCGGCCACTGGGAGCAGCTCTGGAAGGACCCGGTGGACTACACCCAGCAGACCTACCGCTGGGGCATGGCTATTGACCTGAATTCCTGCACCGGCTGCGGCGTTTGTACCGTAGCCTGCCAGGCTGAGAACAACATTCCGGTGGTTGGTCGCAAGCTGGTCCGCAAGGGCCGTGAGATGCACTGGATCCGAATCGACCGCTACTTCACCGGCGATCCATACAAGGCTATGGCTGTTTCGCAGCCCGTGCCCTGCCAGCACTGCGAGAACGCCCCCTGCGAGCAGGTCTGCCCGGTGGCGGCGACAGTGCATGACCATGACGGACTGAACGTGATGGTCTATAACCGCTGTGTCGGTACCCGTTACTGCAGTAACAACTGCCCCTACAAGGTCCGCCGCTTCAACTGGTTCAATCTCCACAAGCACCGCGGCACGATGACCCCGGTGGAGATGATGGCGATGAACCCGGATGTGACCGTCCGCAGCCGCGGTGTGATGGAGAAGTGCTCCTTCTGCACCCAGCGCATCCAGGCGGCCAAGATCCATGCCAAGAATGACAAACGTCCGATTCAGGACGGCGAGGTTGTACCGGCCTGCGCCCAGGCCTGCCCGGCGAATGCCATCGTCTTCGGCGACATGAACGACCCCAAGAGCCGCATCAGCGCAGCAGCGGCCGATAACCGCACCTATTCGATCCTGGGCGAGATCAATACTCGTCCGCGGGTGCGCTACCAGGCCCGTCTGCGCAATCCGAACCCGGCGCTGGCCGCCGAATATGCCGTGGGCCACGCTGAGGGTCACGGAGAAGCTGAGCCCGTGGGCAGCGCTGCAGAGGGAGGTCATTAAGACAGGCTTATGAGCGCGATTTCCGCAAACAACAAGCGGGTAGTGGACAACACCATCGAGGATCCGACCACTCGACCGCAGCTGGTGCTGGGGAACCATGATTTTGCGTCGATGACCGATCTGGTCTGCCGCGTAATCGAAGCCCCCAAGCCGCCGCGGATCTGGATGACCGCTCTGTCGATCAGCGCGGTGGTGGCTGTCTTCTTCTTCAGCCTGGTGGCCTACCTGATTACCAAAGGTATCGGTGTCTGGGGTAACAACAACCCCGTCGGCTGGGCCTTTGACATCACCAACTTCGTCTTCTGGATCGGTATCGGTCACGCGGGAACCCTGATTTCCGCGATCCTGTACCTGCTGCGCCAGCGCTGGCGGACGAGCATCAACCGCTCAGCCGAGGCGATGACCATTTTCGCCGTGGTCTGCGCGGGGCTCTTCCCGCTGATCCACGTCGGCCGTATCTGGCTGGTCTACTGGATGTTCCCCATCCCGAACCAGGAGTGGGTCTGGCCCCAGTTCCGCAGCCCCCTGCTGTGGGACGTGTTCGCGATCAGCACCTACTTCCTGGTCAGCCTGCTCTTCTGGAGCATGGGCCTGATCCCGGATGTGGCGACGATCCGCGACCGCGCCAAGGGTTACTGGCAGAAGCTGATCTACGGCATCCTCGCCCTGGGCTGGCGCGGCAGCGGCCGGCACTGGCAGGTCTATGAAAAGGCCTACCTGCTGCTTGCAGCCTTCAGCACCCCGCTGGTGCTGTCGGTCCACTCGGTCGTGTCCTTCGACTTTGCAACCGCCCAGCTTCCGGGCTGGCATACCACGATCTTCCCTCCCTACTTCGTCGCGGGCGCCATCTTCGGCGGCTTTGCGATGGTGGTTACGCTGCTGGTGCCGGCCCGCAAAATCTTCGGGCTGGAAGACATCATCACAATGCACCACATCGAGAACTGCAACAAGGTCATCCTGGCTACCGGCATGATGGTGGGCTACGCCTATGCCACCGAGATGTTCATCGCCTGGTACAGCGGTAACCTGGTGGAGCAGTTCACCTTCATGAACCGTGCGCTCGGGCCTTATGCCTGGGCCTACTGGACCATGATCTTCTGCAACGTTGTCAGTCCTCAGCTCTTCTGGAGCAAGAAGCTGCGCACCAGCCTGCCCTCGATCATGTTCGTCGCAATCTGCGTGGACATCGGCATGTGGTTCGAGCGCTTCGTAATCATTGTCTCCAGCCTCAACCGCGACTGGATGCCTTCCAGCTGGGCGCTGTTCGTACCCACCTGGGTTGACCTCGGCATGCTCTTCGGCAGTATGGGACTGTTTATGACCCTGTTCCTGCTCTTCTGCCGCTTCCTGCCGCTCATCGCGATGGCTGAAATCCGCGGGGTCATGCCGCAGGCGGAGGTGCGCCACTAATGGCTACGGCAACCAAGAATGCTCACAGCACAGCGGCCGCGGTGGCCGCCGAGCAGGGGCCGCAGTTCCTGGGTTATCTGATTGAGTTCGACAACCCCGAGGCACTGCTGCATGGATGTGAGAAGGTCCGGGACAGCGGCTACAAGAACTGGGATTCCCACGCCCCCTACCCTGTCCATGGACTCGACCATGCCATGGGCCTCAAGGATCCCATCCTGCCCTGGATAGTTCTATGCGCCGGCCTGACTGGTCTGGGGCTCGCCCTGCTGATGCAGTGGTGGATGAACGCCCATGACTATCCGGTGATTGTCAGCGGCAAGCCGTTCTGGAGCATCCCGGCGAACATTCCGGTGATGTTCGAGATGACCGTGCTCTTCAGCGGTATCACTCTGTTCTTCGGCATGCTGTTCTTCAACCGTCTGCCGCAGTATTACCACCCCGTCTTCCACAGCGAGCGCTTCAAGCGCGTGACCACCGACAAGTTCTTCATCAGCCTGCTGGCCGACGATCCGAAGTTCAACAAGGACAAGGCGCGCCAGCTGGCCGAGAGCCTGCACGGCAGCAATGTGGAGGTCCTGGAGGGCTAGATGCAGACACGCCGAATGCCAAACTGGATCAGCAAAGCTGTCTGGATTATTGTGCTCGCTTCGTGGATTCCCCTGGCCGCGATCTTCGCCGGCCGGGAAATGCCCAGCAGCACTCCGCGTCCGTCAATCATCCCGGACATGGACAACCAGCAGAAGTTCAAGGCCCAGCAGGCCAACATGATGTTCGCTGACAAGCGGGCCGACCGCCCCCCGGTTGCCGGAACGGTTGCCCGCGGCGAGCTTCATTCTGACCAGCACTTCTACGAGGGCATCGTGAACGGCGCCTTCGCCACCAGCCTGCCCAGCGCTATCGTCGTTAATGAGGACAGCCTTAACCGTGGCCATCAGCGTTACGACATCTACTGCGCGCCCTGCCACGGCTACAGCGGCTATGGCAATGGTATGGTCGCCGTGCGCGCCGACGAACTGGCGGTCGAAGTCCCGGGCGATATGGCCTGGACTCCCCCCAAGAGCATGCACGACCCGGCGGTAATGGCCCGGCCAGACGGCTACCTTTTCAATGTGATTACACACGGCGTGCGCAGCATGGGCGGCTATGGCCCCCAGATCGCGCCCGAAGACCGCTGGAAGATCGTGCTCTACATCCGGGCTCTGCAGAAGAGCCAGAACGCGAGCATCGCTGACCTTCCATCAGATGTGGCGACCCGGCTCGAGGCTTCCAAGCCGGCGCCCAAGGTTGAAGCCCCGCCGGCAGCCAATGCGGCCGCTGCCCTCGGCGTTGACGAACTCACCCAGCTTAGCGAGCAGCTGACCAAGCTGCGCCAGGAGCGCTTCGCTCCGGACGCCAAGCTGACGCCGGAGCAGAGCGCTGCCATGGATAAGCAGATCGCGGAGCTGCAGGCCAAGGTTGATGAATTGAGCAAGAAGGACGGCAGCGCCGCCCCGGCCGCGGACACTGCCAGCGCCCCGGCTGACAGCGCGGCTGATACGCACACAAGCGAGGCAGGCAAGTAATGGCCCACCAGACATACCTCAAGCCGGAGCAGGTCAAGGATGACAAAGCATTTCTGGCCGGCAAAGAAGGCCAGATCATCGGTATCGGCGCTGTTGCCGCGGTGGTCGGCATCGCCGGAGCACTGGGGCTCGGCGCCGGGATGGGCGACAACCTGCGCGGCTTCTGGTTTGCCTGGCTGCAGGGCTGCTGCCTCTGGCTTAGCGTTGCCCTTGGCGCCCTGTTCTTCATCATGGTCATGTATGCGGCCCGCGGCGGCTGGAATGTGGTTGTCCGGCGCATCGCCGAGTACTTCGCCGCGACTCTGCCCGTCATCGGCATCCTTACCCTGATCGGCGTTGTGGTGGGTGGAGCGCAGCTGTACAGCTGGCATCCCGGTTCGCCGGTAGAGCTGGAGCATCATGCCCAGATCCTGCTGGCGCGCAAGGAAGTCTGGCTCAGCCCGACCTTCTTTGCCATCCGCATCTTTGCCTACTTCGCGATTTGGACCTCGCTGGCCTGGTACTTCCTTGGCAACAGCCTTAAGCAGGACAGCAGCGGGGATGTGAACCTGACCCGCCGCATGTGGACCACCTCGGCCCCGGGGCTGGTAATCTTCGCGGTCACCCTGACCCTTGCCGCCTTTGACCTGCTGATGAGCCTCTCGCCGACCTGGTTCAGCACCATCTTCGGCGTGTATATCTTTGCCGGCTGCGTCAGCTCCTTTATGAGCATCCTGTGCATCACGGTGATCTATCTGCAAAGCCAGGGCTTCCTGCGCCGCGCGATCACGATGGAGCACTACCATGACCTCGGCAAGCTGATGTTTGCCTTCACCTTCTTCTGGGGCTACATCGCCTTCAGCCAGTACATGCTGACCTGGTATGCCAACATGCCGGAGGAGATCTTCTGGTATATGCACCGCCAGGGTGGCGGCTGGGAGAACTGGTCATGGCTGCTGCTGTGGGGCAAGTTCATCATCCCCTTCGCCTTCCTGCTGAACCGCAAGCTCAAGCGCAACAAGCTTACCCTGGCCTTTGCCGCGCTGTGGATTCCGATTTTCCACTGGGTTGACCTGTATTACGTGATCATGCCGAACTTCAGCCAGGAGCACTTCACCGACACGAAGATGCTGCTGACGAGTATCTGCGCGACCGTCTTTGTAGGCGGCGTGTTCTTTGCGAGCGCGGCGGCAATCGCCCGCGGCAAGGCGATCATCCCGCTGAAGGACCCGCGCCTTGGCGAGTCCCTGCGCTTCGACAACATTAAGGTGTAATGGACATGACAGAGCACGACAAGCACTTGCATGATGCCGCGCCGGTGGAGGCGCTGGCGCATGAACACAAAATCGGGCACCTTGATGACGGCGAACCGATCACCGATTCGGACATTAACTACGGGACTTTGTGGTTCATTTCCATTACCGGCGCGCTGCTGACCATCGCCATTATCTACATGCTCGTGGGCCTCTATGGCCGCTCGCTTAGCCACGAGCAGATAATCAAGCGTATTGGCAAGACCAACGAGATCCACT
Source organism: uncultured Planctomycetales bacterium (assembly GCA_964512635.1). Lineage (GTDB taxonomy): Bacteria > 4484-113 > 4484-113 > 4484-113 > JAFGCY01 > JADZFO01. The sequence continues at coordinate 16,502 of CAZEJB010000015.1, forward strand.
GGCAGCAGTTTGAAGAGCTGCGCAGCAGCCAGCTTGCTCAGCTGAGTGAGGAATCCGGCTGGACAAACCCCGATAAGGGCCTGGTCAGTATCCCGATGTCGGATGCCGTGAAGTCGACCCTGATTGAAGAGCAGCAAAAGCAGGCGGCTGGACTGGCCGCTGAGAACGCTGCCCCCGCAAGCTCAGCCGAAGTCACCATGCCCGCTGAAACTTCGGCGGAGGGTGACCAGCCCGCGGCCGACGCCAGCGGCGAAAACGCCGGCGATGTTCCGGCCGCGACGGACGAGACAGCGGAGAAGGAAGGTATTTAAGAGTATGCGCACCAAGCACAACTATATGTGGGCTTGGGCGACCCTGGCGTCCGCGGGCATTGCGCTCGCTCTCACGGGGCCTGCCTCTGGGCAGCTCAACCAGAAACAGCCGGACGATCTGGCCGGGCTTCAGCTGGAACAGAAGCTGGATGCCCAGGTTCCGCTCGACCTGCAGTTTCTGGACGAGGACGGCTTCCCACACCGTCTCGGCGACCGCTTCAAGGGCGACAAGCCGATTATCCTGACGCTGAACTACTACTCCTGCCCCATGCTGTGCGTGCTGACGCTTAACGGCATGGTCGACGCGCTCAAGGAAGTTGAGCTTGTGCCGTCGAAGGATTACGAGATCGTGACGGTCAGCATCAACCCGATGGAACAGTCGCAGCTGACCAAGCAGAAGAAGCAGAATTACTGTGAATACTGGGGCGACCCGCTGGCACCGGCGGCCTGGCATTTTCACACTGGTAACCAAAACAACATTCAGGCGCTGGCAGACAGCGTTGGTTACAAGTTCCGCTGGATCCCTGAGCGGCGTGAGTATGCCCATCCTTCCGTGCTGATCATCTGTACGCCAGACGGCCATGTCAGCCGCTACCTGCAGGGCGTCAAGTTTGACCCCAAGACCGTGCGGCTGGCGCTTGTCGAGGCCGGCCAGGGCAAGATTGGCACCATCGTTGATGACTTCACCCTGTTCTGCTACATGTATGACCCGCAGAAAGGGACCTATTCAATGACAGCCATTGGAGCGATGAAAGTAGGCGGTGTACTAACTGTCCTGGCCATCGCAATCTGGCTGTCGGTACTGTGGGGGATTGAGCGCCGCCGCAAGTCGGCCGGCCCCGGCGACAGCCACGGCAGCTCTGGCGGCAGTGGCAAGACGACATCGGACTTTACCGCGGAGGGTGCCACTGGCAACTCCCCGGCGGCTGGAGCAACTCGGGCATGATTGATTTAGAAACAGTCGGTGCACTCGCTGGCAGCCTGCCTCTGGCACTGCTTGATTCGGACACCACGGGTATGATGCCGGTGCAGGCCTCGAGCTTTGCACACAACATCGACAGCGTGTTCGGTTTCATCTGGTGGCTGTGCTGGTTCTTCTTTGTGCTGATCATCGGTGGCCTGGTCTACCTTGGAGTCCGCTTCAGGGGCAAGCCGGGCCAGATGCCCGAGCACAGCCCGCACCACAACATGATGCTCGAACTGACCTGGTCGGGCATTCCCCTGCTGCTGGTGATCATGATCTTCTGGTTCACCTACACTGACTACATCAAGCTGCGCAACGAGCCTTTGAACTCCTACGAGATCGGAGTAACCGCGCAGAAGTGGTCGTGGAGCTTCCAGTATCCGAACGGCTGGATCAGCGATGAGCTGCATGTCCCGGCTGATCAGCCGGTGCGGCTGGTCATGACCAGTACCGACGTGATTCACTCACTGTTTATTCCTAACTTCCGCGTTAAGCAGGATGTTGTCCCCGGACGGTATACGAAACTGTGGTTCGCGGCCCAGTGGGTTGACACCTACGAGGAAGCCAAGGAGTTCCCTGGCTCTCAGCGGCATCAGCTCTTTTGCACCGAGTACTGCGGTCTGAAGCACTCTGATATGCTCGCCGGGGTGTACGTCCACAAGGACCGTGCAGGCTTTGATAGCTGGCTGGCCAAGGTTTCCGATCTTGGTAACCTGCCCCCGGAAAAGGCCGGAGAGATCCTGTACAAAAACCGTGGCTGCGTGCAGTGCCACAGCATTGATGGCAAGGCCGGCACGGGTCCTACCTTTAAGGGCCTGTGGGGCCATGACGCCAAGTTGACGGATGGCAGCACCGTTCTGGTGGATGAGAACTACATCCGCCAATCGGTCCTGGAGCCGCAGACCCAGGTTGTTCAGGGTTTCCAGCCGGTGATGCCAACCTATCAGGGCCGCCTTAAGGACGCTGAAATCGGTTATCTGATTGCGTATCTGAAGACACTTAAGTAACACCCCTGCCCGTTAAGCGGGTGTCAGGCCGCGGATGCGGCGAAGGAAGGACTGATTATGGCTTCGACAGGAATGAGGGTTGGTGCAGGCGCCGCGGGTGACAACCCGGTGGGCTATGCTGAGAACAACTTCCTGAATCACACGCGTGGCTTTGCCTCTTGGATCTTCACGCTCGACCACAAGCGGATTGGCATCATGTACCTGTGGTCGATCATTCTGTTTTTCTTTGCGGGCGGTCTCTTCGCCACCATGCTGCGCGCTGAGCTGTGGACGCCCAAAGATGACATCGTCGGTCCGGACCTCTACAACCAGCTCTTCACCTATCACGGCGCAATCATGGTCTTTCTGGTCATCCTGCCTGGTATTCCCGCAGCCCTGGCCAATTTTGTGCTCCCGATCATGCTCGGCGCCAAGGACGTTGCCTTTCCGAAGCTGAACCTGATGAGCTACTGGCTCTATGTGGTCGGTGCGCTGCTGGCACTGTCAAGTCTTGTGCAGGGCGGCCTCGACACCGGCTGGACTTTCTACACGCCTTACAGTACGTCCACGAATACCGCGGTGATTCCAGTTGTCACAGCGGCATTCATCCTCGGCTTCGCCGGCATCTTCACCGGTCTGAACTTCATCGTAACTATTCACAAGCTGCGCCCCCCGGGGATGGGCTGGTTCAATATGCCCCTGTTCCTGTGGGGTATCTATGCCACCGCGATCATCCAGATCCTGGCGACCCCGGTGCTGGGTATCACGCTGCTGCTGCTGATCATCGAGAAGAGCCTGCACGTCGGTATCTTTGATCCGGCCCTGGGCGGCGACCCAGTGCTGTTCCAGCACTTCTTCTGGTTCTACAGCCACCCGGCGGTCTATATCATGATCCTGCCGGCGATGGCGGTTATCTCAGAAATGGTTCCGACCTTCAGCCGCAAGCCGATCTTCGGCTACCGCTTCATCGCCTACAGTTCCATCGCGATCGCCCTCTTTGGCTTCCTGGTCTGGGGGCACCACATGTTCGTCTCGGGCCAGAGCGCCCTGATGAACATGATCATGAGCGCGCTGACCTATTCAGTCTCCATCCCCTCCGCGGTCAAGGTGTTCAACTGGCTGGCCACGATGTGGAAGGGCAATATCCAGTACCGCACGCCGATGATCTGGGTGCTGGGCTTTATCTGGATCTTCGCGATCGGCGGTCTGACTGGTCTGTTCCTGGGTTCACTGGGCACAGACGTCCACCTGCATGAAACCTACTTCGTCGTCGCCCACTTCCACTATACGATGATGGGCGCGACCTTCCTTGCCTTCTTCGCCGGTGTGTTCTACTGGTGGCCGAAGATGTTCGGCCGAATGTACGATGAGAAGTGGGCCACCATCGGCGCCATTGTGGTCAATGTCGGCTTCAATGCCACCTTTATCCCGCAATTCATCATGGGCAGTCACGGCATGCCGCGACGCTATGCCCACTATCTGCCGGAGTACCAGCCATTTCACCAGGCTTCGACCATCGGCGCCTTTGTCCTCTTCATAGGATTTGTGATTTGCGGATGGGTTCTGATCAGCTCCCTGTATCGCGGACGCAAGGCACCGGCCAACCCCTGGGGCTCGAGCACCCTTGAATGGCAGTGCACCAGTCCGCCGCCTTTCAACAACTTTGACGAACCGCCTATCGTTCCGGAAGATGAACCGTATCACTATGACCACCTCGAGTGGGACGAGGAGCTCGGCGGCTACGTCGACAAGCGTCGCGACGGCAATCCCGTACCCGGCGTAGCGGTCGAGGCCGCGCACTAGGATGATTCACATGTCCACGGCCCCGCTTGCCGGGGTGGGAGGTTAGCGATGTCGTATATGCATGGGGAACATGCACACGGCGCCAGCCACGAAGATGACCATGGTCACGGGCATTCCCCGTACCTGGAGCACCACTTTGAGACGCTTGGCCAGCAGTTCGAAAGCGACAAGCTGGGCATGTGGCTGTTCCTGGCAACGGAAGTTCTGCTCTTCGGCGGCCTGTTCTGTGCTTATTCGGTGTATCGCGGCAACCACCCGGAGATCTTTGTTTACGCGCATCAGTACCTGAACAAGATGTGGGGCGGTATCAACACGGTCGTCCTTCTGCTGTCCTCGTTCACCATTGCCTGGGCGGTCCGCGCAACCCAGCTTGGACAGCGCAGCCTGCAGCTCGGCCTGCTGGTTGTTACGCTCCTTTGCGCTTTCGGTTTTCTTGGCATCAAGTACGTCGAATACAGTGAAAAGTGGAAGCACGGACTGCTGCCTGGCGCTCATTACCAGCCCCACGTGGGCGCCCACGGAGAAGAGGGCCATGCATCGGCTGACGGCCACGAAGCGGTTGCATCGGGCGCACTGAGCGCTGAGGCACCCGCCACTGCCGCGGGCGGAGCAGTAACGCCGGCCACCCCGGCCGTCGATCCCAACGACCCACTGGCCATTGACCCTAGCAAGATTACCCCTGCTACCGCCCCACCGGCCGGACTGGCAAGCGAACAGCGCCAGCAGGTCGGCGAACATGGCGCAATGATGGTGGAGCCGAAGAACGTGCAGACCTTCTTTGCGGTCTATTTTGTGATGACCGGTCTGCACGGCGTCCACGTCATTGCCGGCATCGTGGCGATCTTTATCATCCTGCTGTATTCCATCAAGGGCATCTACAAGCCGGAATGGTACACGCCGGTTGACATGGTCGCCCTGTACTGGCATATCGTTGACCTGGTCTGGATCTTCCTTTTCCCGCTGCTGTACCTGATTCACTAGAGTCATGAACTGCAGTCAACGCATACGGAGCCATTTAAGATGAGCAAAGACAACAAGAAGCAGCGACAGATCGAGTATCAGGAAGGCACGGCGATCCTGCACGGTCCTCAGGCCAGCGCGGGGCCCTCGCTGCCGGCGTTCAGCGCTAATCCCCTTGTCATGCTGCGGCGTATTCAGGGTATCTTCAACACGCATGAAGGCGACCCCAAAAACGTTGGGCATGTTGTGTCGCTGCCTTTGATTGCAGTTGTCTTCCTCACCTTGGTCTTTCTGACCGGAGTAACGTACTGGGTGACCTACTTCGATTTCGGGTCAATGAACCTAGTAATCGCAATGCTGGTAGCCTTTATCAAGGCCAGTCTGGTCATCCTGTATTTCATGCATATGCGCTGGGACCGCCCCATGATTCCGGTGGTGTTCCTGGTCTCTCTGATTGCAGTGGTGCTTTTTATCACTTTCGCCCTCATGGATACCACCACTTACAAGCCTGATATGATCAAGGGCTATGCACCCAACGTGCCCTACCAGTCAAATCTCAAGTAGCGGACATGCTCCCCACATTGTGTTTGAACTGGTCCAGGATGCTGTAGCATTAAAGCTGTGAACGTACCCACCAAGGAAAACGGTGTTCCTCACAAGCTCCAGCGCGCGGGCAAGGGCGAGATAGCTGGCTGCGGGATGCTGATCGCATACGCGATCATGGCGATGCTCTTCCTGTCCGGGGTCGTGCTCTACATTGTGATCATGGTCAATGCCCCCGCATGGCCGCCAGCCGGCTGGCCCGGTCTGCCTGGGGGAATGTGGATCAGCACACTGGTTCTTCTGCTCAGCAGCGCCACCCTCTTCTGGGCGCACGCCAGCGCCAGCGCCGGCAAGGGTGCCATGCTGCGCGCAGCAATGCTGATCACCTTACTGCTTGGCCTTGCCTTTCTAGTCCTGCAGGTACTGAACTGGTCCGAACTCTGGCGCGCCGCGCAGCCCTTGCTGGCCCAGCTTGCTCCCCGCGCAGAAATTTACCAAGCGCCCGGCACCACCCCCAACAACCCGGGCTTCTATATCTACCTGTTCTATATCCTGACCGGGCTGCATGCCGCGCACGTGCTGGGTGGCATTGTCTGGCTCTTTACCGGCACCATCGCGGCCTTCCGGGGCTACTACCAGCCTGGGCGGCTGAGCGGCATGCGTTCGCTTGGTCAGTACTGGCACTTCCTGGATGTGGTCTGGATCGTGCTCTTCACCCTGCTGCTGCTGACTACCTGATGCCAAGGGCTCAGGGCCGCGCGTAGGTTCGCAGCATACCATCAGGCAACAGGCGCTCCGTGCCCAAACTGGCCTCGCAGGCAAAGTACAGGCCGGTCCCGAGACAGCTCAGTTCACCATCCGGCAGAGCAGGAGGCTGCATCCAGGCTGTTTCCTGTGAGAAGCCGACTTCCGTCGGCCGCCAGGCAAAGCTGAAGTCGCCGGCTGGACTGCTGAGCTGCATCCGGCTGACTCCCCCAGCCTCTTCGATACCAATCAACCAGCCATAGGGGCACCAGTAGTCCTCTCCGCGCCAGCGCAGTATCAGGCAGCGGCTCTTGAGCCACTCGCCGTGTTCACCCTTGAGCCCGCTGGGCTTTGGCACAACAGGAAAGTCCAGGCGCTGAGTCTGAAAGTAAGTGCCGTAGGGGTTGCTCTTGTATTCCTCAAGGGAGCCGGGATCCGCACCCGCGACAGTAGTTTCAGGATGCGCTGCCAGCCAGTCTCCCCACTCACACAGGACCAGCGGCAGGCGTTCGAGCTGCTGGCCGCGGCGGGGACCGGCCAGGGCCAGACCGTCGATCTGGCGCCAGAGATTTGCCTCGGCCGGCGTCAGCCACTCCTCGCTGAGCAGACCGATCGAGTTGTGGACCAGACCCGTATCCTTCAAACCGGCCGGCCAAAGCTGATCCGCTGCCGGCGGAGGCGCGATTTCAGACAAGCGAAACACGCTGGCCGAATCACTCAGACCGCTGTAAGTCACGGCTATCCGTTCGCCGCCGAGGCTGTCGTTACAAACTTCGTGCCAGTTGAGGAAGCGCAGCGGGTAGGCCCGGCTCTCGGTTCCAATCTGCACGCCAATCACGCGATCAGACCGAACGAGTGTCTTGCCATGCTCCCTGCTGTTCTTCTCCTCGATTCGCGCCGGTGTTAGCAGTTCGCCGTAGTGCTGAGGTTTGAAGGTGCCGGGCGGGCGCCGAACTGCCAGCGCACTTGGGTCAAGGCTGAAAGCGCTGAGGTCATAGCCAAAGCTGGCGGGGTCGGATGTTACGCCGCTTGAATTGAGCCGGGCCTGCCCAACGAGCAATGCGACCCGAAAACAGGCCGCCAGCAGAACCAGGCCGAGTACAGACCAGAGCAGCCAGACTCCGATAGGAGTCTGCCTTGCAGAGGACTCTGGTCGCTTGCCTTGCTGGGCGGACATAGCGCTAAAGCGAGCTGCTCAGCTCGGCGCCGTCAGATGTGCCATGTTCATCCATTTGCGGCTCTCCTGCATTTGCCGGCTTAATCAGGAGCGGCACGGATTCACGGGCCACCACCTCAGTGCGCATGGCAGACGGCCCCGGGTTGAACACCATAAAGAGCAGCAGTACAGGCAGGTAGACCAGGCTGGCCAGGAACAGCGCCCGGGCATTGATCTTGCTGCGGTCGCGATAGAAGCGCAGGCTCAGCGCCACCATGATCAGCCCCAGCAGAACCGCCGCCACTCCATAGGCTGCGCCGTTAAGGCCACTGAGGCTCAGCAGGAGCGCCACAGGGATCAGCGCCAGGCTGTAAACCAGGGCCATCGCAGCGGTGCTCGTTCCTTCCGGCTGCACAACCGGCAGCATTTTGAACCCGCCAAGCGCGTAGTCCTCGCGATAGAGCCATGCGAGGCCCAGAAAATGCGGTACCTGCCAGATAAACAAGACCAGTCCCAGCGCCAGACCGCCAAAGCCGATGCTGCCGCTGGCCGCGGTCCAGCCCATCAGCGGGGGGATAGCGCCAACCAGCGAACCCACCAGAGTGTTAGCTGGAGAGGCGACCTTCATCGGCGTGTAAACGAGAACATACAGGATGATGGTGAGTGCTGACAGTCCGGCGGTCAGCGGGTTGACCGCCAGGGACAGAATCATCACGCCCCACATTCCTGCCAGCAAGCCCAGCAGCAGCGCTACCGGCGCGCTGAGCTGACCGGAGGGCAGCGGGCGACCGGCTGTTCGCTTCATCCGCGCGTCGAGCTGGCGTTCGCGCCACTGGTTCAGGCTGTTGGCCGCCCAGGCGGAAAGGGCTGTGCCGACCGCGGTCCAGGCCAGGAGCTCAAGATCTACCGAGCCACGGCTGGCCAGAAAGAAGCCGGCCAAGGTGGTCATGACCACCAGCGCGGAGAGCCGCGCTTTGCCCAGTTCCATCAGCAGGCGTAGTGTTTTTAAGATCCGCATGTTATGGCCGCGCGCGCGCGACTAGCTAGTATACAAAGCGGACAGGCGCAATCGCCTTTTTTTCTCGTGAATCTTTTCACGATTTCTGCCGGCAGACGTCAAGGAGTGCGCAGAGAGCTGGTTTGCGTGTATCATTCGCGCGGCGCTGCCGCGCCGATGTGGAGCAGCTATGAGCAGCACAGGGCAGGAACCAGCAGCAAACCGTTACCCCGCGATCAGCGATGTACTGGCGCTGGGCTTTGGCTCCAGCGTGGCAATGTGGAGCGTGGGCTACCTTGGAAATCTTCCGGCGCTGGCCCCCGTTTTGCCCCGCTGGCTGGTTCTGCTGGCCATGCTGGCCTGCCTGTTTTACTGTGCCTTCCGGGCCGGCCAGCTCACTGGACGTGGCTGGCTTGGCGGCCTCTGGACCGCGCTTGTCTCTTCTCTCATTAACATGCTGGTCCTGGGCGCGCTCAAGGACCAGCTGCAGGGTGGCAGCGGGACCCCGTCACTGGTCGTGTGGCTGCTGGGCTATTTTGTCCTCAGCGCGGTGCTTGGGATTGTCGGCGGCGCACTTGGACGCACCCGGCGTGACACACGCCGACCCGCAACCGACTGGCTGGGCGTCTTTAGCTGGGTTGCTGTGGCTGCCACGCTGCTGCTGATTGCCAAGGGCGGCGTGGTGACCAGCTATGGCAACACTGCAGCCCTGTCCGTTCCCGACTGGCCGCAGTCTTTTGGCTACAACATGTTCCTGCTGCCGCTGAGCCGCATGGCCGGCCCGGTCTACTTCGAGCACGCGCACCGCCTCTTCGGCACGCTGGTGGGCCTTACGACCATCACGCTGGCCGTGCTGATCTCCCTCAGTCGCGTCCGGCCGGTCACGAAAGTGGTGGCCTGGGTCGCGGTGGTGCTGGTGATCATCCAGGGTGTACTGGGCGGTGTTAGAGTGACCCTTTCGGACACTACCCTCGCCTTTATCCACGGAGTGCTGGCCCAGATCTTCCTCGGCGTGCTGGGCTTCATAAGCATCCAGGCCGCCGCCCTGTTTAACTCGAACCGCGCCCCAAAGCTGTCGCCCACTGCCGGCGCCGACAAGGTCTCAACACTGATTGCGCTCTTGCTGGTGGTGGCGCAGCTCTTCCTTGGCGCAACGGTGCGGCACTTTAATCCCGGCGGAGGGATTGTCATGCTGCACATCACGGTCGGCACTGTCGTACTCGCGGCATGTGTCACTGCAGGCATCCGCCACTGGGGCAACCACGTTGATATCACAGCCTTGCGGAAGGCTGGTGGCAGCGTGATGCACATTGTCGGCATGCAATACCTGCTGGGCTTTGTCGCCTGGGCCTCCGGAGTTACCAAGCTGGCCAATGACGCGGTGCCCGACAATGTGTGGCAGGTGATTCTGCCGACCCTGCACCAGGCTGTCGGCGCCCTGCTGCTGGTCTACACCGTGCGCCTGGCTGTCCTCAGCGCCCGCCTGCTCAAGGACAGTCCTGCCGACCAGCAGGCCGCAGCATAGAAAGCCGCTTCAAAGGACACTGAAACCACATTCACTCTAAGCCGGATGTCATGTGTGCGAGCACGGTCGAAAGAAGCCTAAAATTTATGGTTCAATTCAGTGACTTCACTTGTATTTTCTTTGTAGCTGTGTTATTTTCAAATCTCGCCGACATATCGGCATGGAGAACAAAATGTCTCTCTCTCTCTCTCTCGTCTTTACAGGCGACTAGCCAAAACGTTTGTATTCGTGTTGGGCGTGGTGGTACCCGCTCTTGCGCTGTGGTGTTTGCCATTGAAAGTCTCAATAGCTGCGCCATGTGGGAACACTTACTCCGAGCCCTTTGATGGCGATGAAGACATCGAAGAAGAGCTTCAGCTGATCCAGCAGGGACTCCCTCAAGGAGCCTGCTGCTGTTTGAAGAACAACTTCGACAAGCATTTTGGCAACCCAACGCTTGTGGCTTCATGGTCCTGCTGTGGCAGCTTTGCACCATTCTGCAACACTTACTCCCGCACTGTGACCGTGACCAAGAGCGGTCAGTCGATAGCAAATGAGAAGAACAGACGCAATGGCAATGGCAGCTTGGATAAGGGCGACTTCTCATATGACTCCTACGACGAAGTCTACTGCAGCTGCACTGCCTCCCAGACAACGTGCAGCATAGCTTTTTACGGCAGCGTCCACTGGGGATACGCCTGCGAAGCTTGGTAGTTGGCCCCTCAGCCAGCTGACAGGCCTTTCTACTGCATCGCCATTAACTTAGGAGGACAATATGTTTACGGTCAACAAAATGTTCGCTGTGCTCTGCATCATGGGTATGGCTCTGACCTATTCGTGCGCAAAGGGAACCGACTCTCGACTCACCGAGTCTGCGAGCCGCGACGTCAACGCCAAGCTGATGGATGACATTTGCAGCGGCAAATACTCCAGTACGCTGCTCAGTCAGCAGGTGTTCGTTTCGCCCACAGAGTTCCCTGGCGCCAACGTTTCGGCTAGCGCGGCCGAGCGGGCTCAGCGTGTCTACACGCAGATGGGCAAGGAAGTCGCAAAGAAGGAATTGACGAGTAAAGAGCAACGTGTGCTTTCAGTACGCCAGGTTGGCGAAGCCGTTCACGATCCGTACACAATCGTTAATCTAGTAGGTGCCTACTATGATAAACATGGCCGACTGCCCGTGAGCGCGCTCGACTTGATGAAGGAGAGGATGAGCTCAGCCGAGAACTGCTCAGATCTCTGGGCAGGGTTCAGTAGTGTTCAGAAGGCCGCCTTTATTGACGAGTTTGCGCACCCCTTGACCGGAAAGGTTGACTACCCTTTAAACAGCCAGGACTGGACCCCGTTTGGAATCAGCTTCCGAGTGCTGACACCGGCGGAATCACTTGAGAGAAACAAGGGTGATCTGACAGGATATGTCTCCTCCAGCGGACTAGCCCATGTTTGTGACCTTGAGTACACGATTTTCGGCGAGGAAAAGGACAGCATCTTGCTGCGGACCTTCCCCGTCTACTTCGCCCCGGTCGATTCTTCCAAGACCAGGGATGACAACGAAGAGGTTGCGCTAGATTGGCCCGGCATTGGTGCAGGTTCAGCCAATCCATGCCAAAGCAACCCTTGCGCAAACAACCCCTGCAGCGTCAATCCTTGCGCTGCCAAGTAACCTCATGTTGCGGCATGACTCAAATTCGGGGAGGGTGAAACCCTGAGCAAGCCAGAATCATCTGAAGCCTTGAAACCAAAGCGCCGTGCGAGCACGACACCAGTACTCGCGCGGCGCCTCGGACTCTACTCATTCTTAGCTCTTATAGTTGCAGCGACTTACCTAACTGTTTTTCCACCATTTCTTGCTGCGAGGCTCAAAGAGTACGTTCTCGTTGCAAGGATAGCCAAGTCAACACCATCAGATCAGGCTCAACTGGTTGGTCAGCCTAAGTTGGTGACATCATTGTCTGACCTGGATTTTGCCAACCTCCTTCAACGAAGTGAGTTTCAATTTGCCGGACACCTAAGTCCAGCGGACCTTGAACAATCACAACTCAGCGCTGATGAACAGCGCATGTTGTCGCGAATTCGGCTACCAGACGGCATATCCGTCCAAGCACTGTCTTTCAGCAGGCCAGTGCTCGCATTCTATGAACGCTACAGGCGCTTGCCAGAAAGCGGGCTTGAGCTTCTGTCAGACCAGTTGACATTCCAGAACAACCGGCTTGTAAGCCGCGGTCAGGTTGCAAACAAACTACCGGAGTTGCCGTCCGAACTGGCTGATGTTGATTCTGAAACCGCTTTCCGGTGCTGCTATTACGCTGTAAATCCAGTAACAGGCAGTTTGTATTCAAGTTTCGATAATCCCAATTGGACCTGTCTGGGTCTTAATATCGAGGCACTTAAGCCTTTTGCTGGAGGTGTGGTTTTCAGGTATCCAAACATCGAGAATCAGCGCCGCGCAAAATCGCCTGCCGTTTTCCGAGTCTTCCGCGTTGTTGTCTACGGCCAGGAGCCAGGCGAGGTAATCTACGAAGGCCTGATCGAAAGCGAGATTCTATTGTCTGCATTATAGGTGTCCGCTTCATAGGCAGCCGTGACAAAGCGAGCGCCTGCGCCAGACATGCAGACATCTTCGGCTCGCCAACGCAACCGGAGCCCAGGCGAGTAAGTCTACAGATGTCAAGAAGCCCATTAACCTTTGAAGCTACTTAGCCACTCCGGTCTCGCGGGTCTCACGGATGACTGTCACCTTGATCGTACCCGGGTACTCCATTGAGTCCTCGATACGCTTGGTGATCTGGCGGCAGAGGTCATAGGTCAGCACGTCGTCCATCTCCTCGGGCTTGACCAGCACGCGCAGCTCGCGGCCGGCGCTGATGGCATAGGCCCGCTCGACACCGGCAAAGCCGGTGGCCAGGTTTTCCAGCTCATGCAGACGGCTGAGGTAGCTCTGCAGCGCCTCGCCACGCGCGCCCGGACGCACAGCGCTGATCGCGTCGGCCACCTGGACGATCGCCGCTTCGATGGTCTGTTCCACGTCGCCGTGGTGGCCTTCGATGCAGTTGACCACAATCGGATTCTCGCCGAACTTGCGGGCGATGCGGCCGCCGACCTCGGGGTGGCTGCCCTCCATCTCCGCGTCCGCCGCCTTACCCATGTCGTGCAGCAGACCGCCGCGGCGGGCGTTTTTGGGGTTGAGGCCCAGTTCGGCCGCGATGATGCCGGACAGGATCGCGACTTCGATGCTGTGGGCCAGGACGTTCTGGCCATAGCTGGTCCGGAACTTCATCCGGCCCACCAGCTTGACGATCTCGGGGTGCAGGCCGGTGATGCCAAGGCGGAAGGCTGCTTCCTGGCCGGCGCGCCAGATCTCTTCCTCCACAGCCTCGCGGGAGGCCTCGACGATTTCTTCGATCTTCGCCGGATGGATGCGGCCGTCCTGGATCAGGCGCTCAAGGCTCTGACGGGCGATCTCGCGGCGCACGCCGTCGAAGCTGGAAAGCACCACCACGTTTGGCGTGTCGTCAATGATGACGTCGACACCGGTTGCCGCCTCGATGGCGCGGATGTTGCGGCCCTCGCGGCCGATGATGCGGCCCTTCATTTCCTCGCCCTTCAGCTCGACCGTCGTGATCAGGCTGTCGGCGTAGTGGTCGACGGCGCAGCGGAAGACGGCCTTGACGATGAGCTTGCGGGCAATCTCGGTAGCTTCCGAGCGTGCTTCATCTTCAATACGCTTGCGCAGCAGCGCGGCTTCATAGCGCGCTTCATCCTCGACCAGGCGCAGGACTTCCTCGCGGGCAGAGTCCTGATCAAGGCTGGCCACGCGTTCGAGCTCGGCCCGGGCCTCTTCCTCGGTCTTTTCCAGCGCCTGTTCGCGCTTGTCGAGGTTCTGGCTGCGGCGGTCAAGCTCAGTGCGGCGCTTGTCGACCTTGTCCATCTGCTCGGCCAGTTTTTCCTCGGTCTTGAGGAAGTTGGCTTCGCGGCGCTCGAGATCCTGCTGGCGCTTCTGGATTTCGCGGTCGGCGTCCTTGCGGCGCTGGCTGGCTTCGGTCTTGGCTTCAGAGACGATCTGCTGCGCCCGACCTTCAGCCTGGGCGACGCGCTTATCGGCCTGCGAGAGCTTCTCGTCGACCTGGCTCTGAGCCAGCTGAAGCATTCCCTGTGCCTTGGCCTCAGCATCACTGATCTTCTGCTGGGCAGACTTCTGCGCCGACATATAGACGGCAAGGTAGGCAACCGCTCCGCCGACCAGTATGCCGACGAGGATGCCTATGATCCAAGGTACCATTTTTTTCTCCTGCAGTGGTCTCACAGGAGCCGGCCGGAGTTTATCCCTGGCCCGCCCCGTTGCCGGCAGCCGCTTCCTCCCCGGCGGGAAGAAGGTTGTTGCGCCGGCGGATTTCGGTCTCCAGCTGCTGCAGGATATCGGGATGTTCTTCGAGGTAAGAGACTACGTTTTCACGGCCCTGGCCGAGCTTTTCCTCACCGCGCGTGTACCAGGATCCCGCCTTGTTGACCAGCTTCTCCACGACCGCGAGGTCCAGTACCCCGCCAGCCTTGGAAATGCCGCGGCCGAAGATGATGTCGAACTCCGCCTTCTTGAAGGGGGGCGCCATCTTATTCTTCACGACCTTGACGGTTACCTGGTTGCCGATGATGTCAGTGCCCTGCTTGATGCTGTCGCTGCGTCGCACTTCCAGACGCATGCTGGCGTAGAACTTCAGCGCGCGCCCGCCGGTCGTCGTTTCGGGGTTGCCGAAGACGATGCCGATCTTTTCACGCACCTGATTGATGAAAATCAGGGTGCAGTGGCTCTTGCTGGTGACGCCGGTCAGCTTGCGCAGCGCCTGGCTCATCAGGCGGGCCTGCAGGCCCATGTGCGCGTCGCCCATCTCGCCTTCGATCTCAGCCTTCGGCACAAGCGCCGCGACGGAGTCGATAACCACGACGTCCACCGCGTTGGAGCGCACAAGCACCTCGGCGATCTCAAGGGCCTGCTCACCGGTGTCGGGCTGGGCAATCAGCAGCTCCGCGGTGTTAAGCCCCAGTCGCTGGGCGTATTCGGGATCCATGGCGTGCTCGGCGTCCACAATGGCCACCCGGCCACCGGCACGCTGAGCTTCTGCCATGATATGCATGGCCAGGGTAGTCTTACCTGAAGCCTCGGGACCATAGATCTCAATGATCCGGCCCCGTGGGATGCCGCCCACACCGAGGGCAATGTCAAGGGCCAGGCTGCCGGTGGGGATAACATCCACACCAGAACGCACCTGATCCCCAAGGCGCATGATGGCGCCTTTGCCAAATTGCTTTTCAATCTGATCCGTGGCGACCTTTAAGGCGCGCTCACGTTCCTCGGACGTGGATAGAGGCATTCCTCGATCTCCTGAAACCGGAAACCAGTTAGTTACTTCTGGAATTTGCTCTGCTGCAGGCTGTGCCCGCTACTCGGCACATATATAGTAACATAGGACTAAACACTTGTAAAGAGTCTGTTAGAGAGACAGGCTCATTTAGTTGAAGATCAGCTCGGCAATCGTGAAGTCGTCGTTGAAATGCCGGCTGCCATGAAAGTTCACTACTGAGTCGATCAGCGCGTTGCAATGGTGCATGTAGCTGCCGGGTTTGATCAGGCTCTGATAGTTCAGGATCAAGCGGTCCTGACCATAACAGTCCATCGGGGCCTCGAGCGGCGCCGATTCCGTTACACCATCACTGAACACCAGCAGCCGGGTGTTAGGCCGGATCTCGATCTGCCCTTCCTGGTACAGCTCTTCCTCAAAGAAACCCAGCGGTGTGTCGCCGACGCTGAGCATCTCGACACTGCCGTCGGAATGGAAGCACAGCGGCTCGGGCGTGCCAGCCCGAGAGTAATGCAGCATCCGGCTGGCCGGGTTGTACAAACCGACAAAAAGACAGCAGGACCAGAAGGTCCCCTGGTGATCATGGAACACGAAGTTGTTCAACCGGTGCATCAGCTCGGAAGTAGTGCTGACCTGGGCCACGTTGACCCGGCAGAGGTGCTGCAGCGCGATCGCCTTGATCGCCACTTCGATGCCATGGCTTTGCACGTCGCCGAGTACGATCAGGTAGTTCTCGCCGATCTTGCCAATCTCAAAGAAGTCGCCGGACAGCTCGAAAGCTGGCTGGCCAAAGGCGCGGCAGGACAGGATGCCGTCGTTCCAGTCTGAGGTGAAGAGGGCTTCCTGGTATTTGCGGGCTGTCCGCAGTTCGGTTTCGATCTCGCTGTAGTTGTCCTGCGCCTCGCTGGCGTTGAGGGCATCCCGGGTGATGTCATCCAGCACAATGACCACACCTGCGGGGCCGTGTTCAGAGGCGGGCAGGTGGTTAAAGCACAAGTTGTAATAGTGCACATTGCCGCTGAGCCGGAAGAAGAAGCGCGCGACATTTTCACCCGACCCACGATAGGCCCTGGCGATGTGATCGCTGAAGTTCAGGCTGAACTCGGTGTTGACTTCTTCAATGCTGCGACCCACCTTGAGTTCAGGAAGGATTCCCGCAGCTGCGCTGTTGAACATTTCGACGCGCGAATCCGGCCCGAGCACGATGACGCCATCGTTCAGGGCTTCCAGTACTTCTAAACTACGGGGGGCCAGCAGGTGCACAGAGTTCATTATCGCGACCACATTTGGGCGCGTCATTCCTGGCGGGTTTGACGCACCGGGATAGTATAACAACCAACGGCTTCCTTCGCAGGACCAATATTGGACCCGCCGCTGAATAGAACGGAAGCTGCTCCTATCCGTCACCCAGATGGGCAGTGTTAGAATAGCCTTTCGCTCAGCGGAGAAACTATGGACCCAATTGCATTCTCGATTGGCGGGCTTGAAATCCGCTGGTATGGCATTGCCATGGCTCTGTCCATGCTCATTGGCGCGTGGATTGGATCCAAGCTGCTTAAGAAGCAGGGCTACGACGGTGAAGCAGTCTGGGATGGCCTGGTCTGGATCATCCTCGCAGGCATCTTCGGCGCCCGGCTGTTCTATGTGCTGACCAACCTGAGCGACTACGCCGCGCACCCGGAAGAAATCATTGCAGTCTGGCATGGCGGCCTATCGATTCACGGCGGCGTGCTGCTGGGCGGCCTCGCGACTTACCTCTACTTCAAAAAGCGCAACATTCCTTTTATGAACGTTGCCGACAGCTTTGTTCCCGGCGTCAGCCTGGGTATTGTGCTGGTTCGTATTGGCAACTTCATGAACGGCGATATCCTCGGCTATCGCTGGAATGGCCCCTGGGCCATGAACTTTCCGCATGATGAGTTTCACACTGCTGCCAATGCCGACGAGATCATCCTGCGTCACCCGACCGAGCTGTACGGCCTGATGGTTGGCGTGGTATGTCTGCTGGTTGGCTGGTGGATGTGGCGCCGGACCTATATTGAACACAAGCTGGCACCCGGCGCGACTTTTTTCGGATTGCTGATCAGCTACAGCCTGGCGCGCAGCATCATTGAAGATCCCTTCCGCGATGTGCCTCTGCCCTGGAAGGTCATTGATCCAGAGCACTTCCAGTGCGGCTTGTTCACCAGTTCGCAACTTGCCAGCATTCCAATTATTCTGATTGGAATCTGGGGGCTGATGATGGTTGATAAGTGGGACCAGAACAGGCGCCTGATGGCTGAACAGGGTATTTCAGCCGGAGAAAAGCTGACCCGCCAGCAGCAGCGTGCCAAAGCTCGTGAGCTCAGCAAGCGCAGCGAAGACTAGTCTGATTATATATATTGTTCTCTTTTGCGCCATTTTTGGGATTTTTTCCGAACAAGTGTTAAACTGGTCAAGTCCTGTAAGGTGATTGATACAGCTGCTGTGTCAATCTGACAGGGTTCTTGTCTGGACCGGGTGCATTGTTTACAATGGTGTTGCCTGTACCGGCAGGCAATCACCTCGCAAAGCCCCATCAGGCCCTGTCGGCTTGCGCGCGGAGTGACGATTTCAAGGAGGAGTACGTGCCCAAAATTACCAGCACTGAAGGAAAGGAGTTTGCCGAAATCGGCAACCTCGTGCGCAACCTGCGCCTGCGTCGCGGACTGAGCCAGTCTGACCTGGCCCATGCGGCAGGCATCAACAACAGCTATCTGTCGCGGATCGAAAATGGTGAGCGCAGACCTTCGCCAAAGATCCTGCGTCGCTTCTCTGAGATACTGCACTATCCCTATGACGACCTGGTGGTCAAGAGCGGCATCCTCAGCGAAGACTTCGTGCGCCAGACTCCCGGGCGTCAGCCTGCAGGTGACCTTCCAGCAGTGTCGGGCAACGGCAGCTCGCATGGCGAGGACCCCAACACAGTCCTGCGTCAGCTGATCTCTTCCATCCAGTCTGGCAGCGGCGTTTCGGCCGCCGGCCTGGCCAAGCGCGGCATCCCTGTGCTGGACAGCGTGACCGCCGGCCTCCTGAAGGAAGCCAATGTGGTCGAGGCGCACAGCGACGTGCCCAAGCTGGTCCTCAGCGAAGACGAACTGGCCTTTGATCAGCGCGCTTTCGCTCTGGTGGTCCAGGGGGACAGCATGGTGGAAGCCGGAATCCTGGACGGCGACATTGTTGTGGTGAGCCCGAACACGCAGATCAGCCCAGGCGATATCGCTGTCGTACTGGTCAACGGCAGCTCCACTACCTGCAAGAAGGTCTATGTTGAGCCGGGCCGGGTGATTCTTCAGCCCGCGAACAGCAACTATCGTCCGCAGGTGCTGTCTTACCCCGAGGAGGTCGAAATCCTCGGCAAGGTGATCCTGGTCCGCCGCAAGCTGCTGTAAACACAATAGCGGCAGACCAGCAAGGGTATAATGCCCCGCCTTCGCAGTTTGCACAGGAGTCCGCAATGAACGATGAGACTATGACCGCCACACCCGTAATCGAGGCCGACAGCCCTTCAGTGACTGCGACCAAAGAGCCCTGCGGCCCCAACTGTGGCTGCGCCGGTGGTGCGGTCGAAGCGGACTTTGAGACCAAGCTGCGCCGCGTGCTGGAAAAAGTCCGCCCCTTCCTCCAGATGGATGGCGGCGACATTGAGCTCGTCGCCATTGAGGACAAAAACGCTCTGGTGCGTCTGCACGGCGCCTGCGTAGGTTGCAGCTCCAGCATCTATACGATGCAGATGGGTATAGATCAGGCGATCCGACGCGAGATCCCTGACTTCGGCGAGTTGATTCAGGTCGACTAAAGCCGCCTGAAGGACCTGCCTTTCGCAGATCATATCGACTCGCGGAATTTTGGAACCTGACTGCCATTAGAATCGCGCTGCATGAGTAAGACATCTGCACCGGTCTCCAGTCCGCAATTCGCCCTGCCCTGGCAGATGCTCGTGGCTCCGGTCAGCGCATGGGTCAGCCTGCGAGAGCGCAATAGTCCTCTGCCGGCCCTGCTGACACAGTGGCTGCTTCTGGTGCTTTATGGCCTGATCGCCGCGCGCCCAATGGCAGAGCTTTGGGATGCCGCCGGCCTGGGTCAGCTGCTTTCAGCTGATTCTGGCCCTGGTCGCTGGCTGAGTGTGCTGCTGCTCTACCTGCCGCTGAATCTCGCACTTGCGGCCCTGATCGCCCTCGTTGTGCGCTATGCGCTGCTGTTGATCGCAGTGCGGATCAGCTTTCGCCAGGCTCTTTGCTGGACCGCCTATGCCGCGCTTCCGGTTTATCTTGGGCGCTTCCTGGCTTTCCTTGGTTTCGCTGTTGTGCAACCGCTGGTGCAAAATGCCCAGGATGTCTGGGCGCTGATGTTCAACCCCTTCAGCCCGGGTATTGCGTCCTTGTTCCCGGAGCTTTCCTATCCCTGGGTGCTGTTTTCAAGCTTTGATCTGTTTGGACTGTGGACATTGCTGCTGCTCGCCCTGGGTGCCCGCCACCTGCTTGGGCTGTCTGTTCAGCGCGGCCTTTGGGCCACCGCGGTGATAATGCTATTATGGCTCGCCGGGCTAACGGTGGTGTGGCGGGCGATGCTTGCCGCACCCGTCCTGTGAGGGGACAGTAGAAGAGGAAGGTAAGCTGTATGTGGCGTAAGATTGGAGGCGTAGTCCTCGTGCTGGCCGTTGTCGGCCTGATTGCGGGGATCGTCTGGAAGCAGTCACAGGGCGGAAAAGACGGCAAAAAGGGTGGCTTCAGCTTCAGCTTCGGCAAGAAGAAGAAGGACGAGAAACAGGAACCGCTTTACGAGGCGGCGCGTGTTGGCGACCTGCTGCTGACCGTCGAGGCAACCGGCGAGACCGAGCCCGTGACCGACATTGAAGTCAAGAGTGAGGCCACCGGCCGCATCGTTGAGTTCTATGTCGAGGAAGGCAGCACGCTGAAGGTCGGAGATGTGATCTGCAAGCTCGATCAGAGCAATCAGCAGATCGTCGTCGATCAGGCGCGGATCTCTGTCCAGCAGGCCGAGCTCAATCTAAAGCAGGCCCGCGAAGCCAGCAGCGTCACCGGCAAGGCCAACCTTGAAGAGGCGCTCAAGCGTGCGCAAATCGCGGTCGACGACGCCCAGCAGGGACTCGACGACGCCAAGGCAACTTATTCCCGCATTTCCGATCTGCACAGCAAAGGCTTTGCCACTGATCAGGAACTGCAGGACAGCCAGACCCGGGTATCCAATGCCGAGACCACGCTGCAAAGTGCGCGGACCGGGCTGGACAACGCCAGGACGCAGCTGGAGAACTTCAACTCAACCAGCAACAAGCTGAGCATCAAGGAAGCGCAGCTCCGCGTGGACCAGGCGCGTGTCTCGCTCAAGGACGCCGAGCGCCAGCTCGGCAAGAGCAACATTACGAGCCCAATCGACGGCATCGTGCTGGAAAAGCTGCTGGACGTGGGTGACTCCGTACAGAGCATCAACAGCGCCTTCAGCTCCGGCACGACCGTGATCAAGGTGGCGGACCTGCGCAAAATTCAGGTGCGCACCAATGTTGACGAGATCGACATCGGCAAGGTCCAGAGGGGGCTCAAGGCCACTGTTGTGGTCGACACTTTCCCCGATAAGACCTTCAGCGGCGTGGTGACAAATGTCTTCCCGCAGGGCGTCCAGAGCGGCCAGGGACTGATCACATTCCCGATTCTGGTGGAAGTGGACAACTCAGAGGGCCTGCTGCTGGGCAAGATGACCGCAACAGTGAAGATTGAAGCCAAGAAGCTTGAGAAGCAGCTGCTGATCCCTCTGGCAGCCACCCGCGCCGGCAAGAACAAGGATGAGACCATCGTTTATGTCCTGAAGGAAGGCGGGGACAAATTCGACAAGAAATCCGAATCGGAAGAGCGGGTCGTCAAGATCGGTGATACTGATTACAAGGACATCATCGTCCTCGACGGACTCAAAGAAGGCGACCTGGTCAAGGTCCGGGGCTTCGAGACCGGCATTTCCTTCGACTAGCCCCGGCGAGTCACAGCGGCGGCCGGCGGCCGCGATGGTCCTGCAATGTACACACTACTCGTAAGCCTGCGATTGGCGCTGCACAACCTGATGCTCAACAAGGTGCGCAGCATCCTGACGCTGCTTGGCATGATCATCGGGGTTGGAGCCGTGATCGCCATCGTCTCGCTGGGCGAAGGCCTGCGCAACCAGTTCGCGCAGAACCTGTCAAGCTTCGGCGGCGACACTATGTTCATGACGCCCAAGAGCCCCAAGCGACCGGGCCAGGCGCCACGCAGCGCTGAGCTGTTCAAAATGGACGACATGAAGGCGCTTGAGGAGCAGTGCACAAGTGTGCAGCAGGTCATACCCGGAATCGACGTCAGCGTCACTGTAAAGTACCGCGACCGCGCAACAAGCGGTCACGTTCTGGGCACGATGGAGTCGTATCTTGACTCCGGCAGCGACAAGCTGGAATCCGGGCGTTACTTTACGCGCTCGGAAGTGGCCAATGCTGCGCGAGTGGTGGTCATCGGCCACGACATGGCTGATGACCTCTTCGGCGAAACCCGCGACTATGGCGACCCGGTCAACAAGTACGTCAAGATCAACGGCGTGAACTACCTCGTAATTGGCCTCTTCGAGAAGCGCACCAACATGTTCAATGGTGCGCCAAACGTGGATACGGGCTTTGCCGCCCCAACCACCACCACCCAGCTGCGCATGCTTGGCAGCAAGGACGTGTTCTGGGTTGAGGTCAGGCTCAAGGAAGGCGTAGATCTCAATGCCGCCAAAGAAGAGGTCTCTGTCGTCATGCGACAACGCCGTGGCATCCGCAATGCGACCGATGACGACTTTCAGATCATCACGCCAAATGACTTTATGGAGATCGGCAATCAGTTCATCAATGTGCTGGTTGGAATCTTCGGTTCCATTGCGTTCATGAGTCTCCTGGTGGGTGGCGTCGGTATCATGAACATCATGCTGGTATCCGTCACCGAGCGCACTCGCGAGATCGGCCTGCGCATGGCGCTGGGCGCCGGCCGCCGCATGGTCCTCAGCCAGTTCCTGATTGAGGCTATGACCCTGACGCTGATCGGCGGGCTGATCGGCATCGCCGCCGGCTTCCTTGGGGCGCAGGCCGTGGCCGTAGTGCTGGAGAACATGATGAAGTCGCAGTGGAGCGCGCACATCCCGCTGCAGTGGCTGATTACCTCGATTGTGGTTTCAGTTATGGTCGGAGTCATCTTTGGCGTCTACCCCGCCCTGAAGGCCAGTCAGCTCGACCCGGTGGAGGCGATGCGTTATGAATAGTGTCGCCCTCAACAGCCTGTATGTCCTGTTCGCCTCAAGTCTGCGGGTTGCGCTCAAGCAGCTTGTACGCCACAAGATGCGCACCTTCCTGACCCTGCTTGGCATCCTGATCGGCGTGTCTTCGGTTGTCGCCATCGTCAGCCTTGGTGAGGGCCTGCGCGGCTTCTTCAACCAGAGTATGGCATCTGCCGCCGCGGCGGACCTGATGTACATCATGCCGGATGTACCGATGGAGCCGGGGCGGATCATCGAAACAACCAAGCCCTTCAAGAACCGCGATATTGAAATGATCCGCCAATCGCAGTATGTCAAAAGCGCGATTGGCGGCAACGTGATCAATGGCGCCTTTGTCGAGCACGACTGGCGCAACGCGAGTCTGACCGTCTTCGCCATGCCCAACACCTACTTCCCGGCGGAGAATGTTGAGATTGACCGTGGCCGTTTCTACAACACAGCCGAGGAAAAGGCTGCCGCGGCTGTATGCGTGCTGGGCGCCGAAGTTAAGGACGAAATATACGAGGCTAACGAAGAGGTCCTTGGCTCGCTGGTTACGGTCAATGGCCTCAGGATGACCGTCGTCGGCGTGATCAAGAGCAAGAGCGCAATGGGCGGCGGAGGCCAGTGGAACAAGGCAGTTATGATGCCGCTGGAGACCGCCCAGGCGCGGATCCTGGGCAGTGATGATGTCTATTGGATCGTGACGCAGATCACCAACAGCGACGACATGACCGCGGCAAAGGAAGACGTCGCCCAGCTTCTGCGTGCCAGCCGGCGGATCCGCAGCGGGGCGGACGATGACTTTCAGATCAGCGCGCCCGAAGACTGGGCCGAGTTTGCCGACAACTTCGTCAACACCCTGATCATGGTCTTTGGCGTAGTCGCGGTCATCGCGCTTGTGGTGGGCGGTATTGGCGTGATGAACATCATGCTGGTGTCAGTCAAGGAGCGTACGCGCGAGATCGGGCTGCGCAAGGCCCTTGGGGCTACGGCCACGGCCATCACCTGGCAGTTCCTGGTCGAGGCCATGACGCTGACCTTCTTCGGCGGCCTGCTAGGCATCCTGGCAGGCTACGGCCTTGGCACCTGCGTCTCCTTCGGCCTCAAGATTGCCTTTGACGTCTTCTGGACGCCCAGTGTGCCGATCGCCTGGATTATCGCGGTACTGATGACCTGCGTCGGCATCGGCCTGGCTTTTGGTGTGTATCCAGCCATCCGGGCCGGCCAGCTCGACCCGATCGTCGCGCTGCGCTATGAATGACGTAAACCGGACCGCCAAGTGTTATGCTCTGGGCATGCGCGAAGCGCCTGCAGACAATGTCTTTTGCCGCATCCTGCGCGGCGAGCTGCCCAGCCACGCCGTCTATAACGACGAGCATACCTATGCGTTCCTCGACATTTTTCCCTCAGCCCCCGGCCACACTCTCGTCATCCCGCGCTCGTGGAGCAGCGGCCTTGCTGATGCGCGCCCCCAGGACCTGGCCGCCTGCATGCACACCCTGCAGCGGCTGATCCCGGCCGTGCTTAAGGCCACCGGTGCTGAGGCCGCAAATGTTGTATCCAACAATGGCCATGCCGCCGGGCAGACCGTCGACTACCTGCACTTCCACATCATCCCGCGCTTCAGCGGTGACCGCATCAGCCTGAACGTGCCAGGCTCGGCCGCCGATGCCGACGCTCTCGCCGATCTGGCCGCCGCAATTCATCGGGCACTCGTTGAGGACCATCGCGAGTCATAGCGTGCCCGGCGCACTTGTCAAGTTTGTGAAGTCGCTGCCTCGGCTTAGAATGCTCCTGTGAGCGACCAGTCCCCCACCCACTTTTTCCTTGACCATGCCTGCATCGGTTTTACAGCCGAAGGCGAGCTGACGCTGTCCGGACGGCGGGCGTCCGAACTGCTCGAGGAGTTTGGCTCGCCGCTGGTCGTGATGCTTGAAAACGTCATCCGCGCGAACTGCCGGGAGTATCGCAAGCGCCTGTCGATCTACCCGCGCAGCAAGGTCTACTATGCCTCAAAGGCCTTCATGTGCAAGGGCATGTGCCGGCTGCTGCAGCAGGAGGGCCTGGGCATCGACGTGGTCAGCGCCGGCGAGCTGCATACAGCGCTGAGCGCCGGCATGGACCCGGAGATGATCACCCTGCATGGCAACGCCAAAAGCCCGACTGAGATTGAGATGGCCGTTGCCGCGCGCGTCGGGCGTATCGCCATCGACAAGCTGGACGAGATTCAGCTCATTGCCGACTCCGCCCGCGCAGCGGGAATCGTCCAGAAGGTCCTGCTGCGTATCTCGCCGGGCGTCAAGCCCAGTACGCATGAGTATGTCCAGACCGGACAGGAAGACTCGAAGTTCGGCTTCAACCTGGCCGGCGGAGCGGCACTTGAAGCGGCGCGCAGCATTCAGGCCCAGCCTGACATGCAGCTGGTGGGCATCCACTGCCACATCGGCAGCCAGATCCTGGACGGAGGGCCATTCCGCGTTGCCGCCCGGGCGATGCTGGAGTTCTACGCCCAGGTTCAGCGCGAGATTGGCGCGCCGCTGAGCGAACTGAACCTTGGCGGCGGGCTTGGCATCCGCTATCAGCCGGAGCAGCATCCTCCGCTGATCGCACAGCACTATGAGGTGCTCTGCGACACGATCCTGAGCATCTGCGCCGAGCTGGAAATCGAGCCGCCGGTGCTGTGCGATGAACCGGGGCGCAGCATCGTCGGCGAGGCCGGTGTATCGCTTTACACTGCGCGCAGCATCAAGAAGATCGAAGGCGTGCGCAATTACGTTGGCGTAGACGGCGGCATGACTGACAACCCGCGCTTCGCGCTGTATGGTGCGCGGCACTACGCGATCAACGCCAGCCGTGGCGGCTGGCAACAGACTGATCTCGCCGCCGCGCTGCCGGGGAGCAGCGGGCTGTGGACCATTGCCGGCAAGTGCTGCGAAACCGGCGACATGCTGCTCAAGGACCAGCCCATGGCGGAGCCGAAGGCCGGGGATGTCATCGCGATGTTCTGCACCGGCGCCTATACCTACAGCATGGCCAGTAACTACAACCGCGTGCCGCGCCCGGCGGTGATCCTCAGCGGCGACCACGGTCAGGCGGTGCTGATCCGCCGCGAAACGCCCGAAGACGTGGCGAAGCTGGATGAGCTGCCGGCGTGGCTGGGGTAGTGTGTTCTGAGCCCGGCAGGTTTGCAGGTCAGGCTTCGATGCCCTTCCCCCAGGCGACTGCCGTCGCTTCGTGCTCCTCGACCACGCCGTCGACCATCAGGCTTTCGGCGATGATCTCCGCGCCGCATTCCTTCAGTCGCTTTTCGAGGAAGTGGACGGCTTCGCAGAAGTCCGGCCAGGCTGTATCGCCCGGGCCGAAGGCCGCGGCCTTTTTGCCGTCCAGGCGCACGCCGGCCAGCTTTTCGTAGAAGGGGAGCATGTCGTCCTGGACCATCTTGGGTTCATAGGTCGGACTGGCGAGGATGATCAGCTCATAGTCCTGCAGCTCGTCGATGTCGGCATACACCACGTCTTTCAGCGTCACGTTGTGGCCCGCCATTTCGAGCCCGCGTGCCACATAGCCGGCCAGGGTTTCCGTGTTCCCCACAAAGCTGCCGAACACAACGATTGTTTTCATTGCTGAGCCTATCTCCCTGCGGCTGCCACCGCACGCTGATAGTACCATGACGGACTGCCAAGGAAACTTCGCGCACGCCGAGGCGGGGCCTGCGGTGTGTGTGGAAAAATCTCGGGCGGGGGAGATTCGAACTCCCGGCCTCTGCGACCCGAACGCAGCGCTCTACCGGACTGAGCCACCGCCCGATGCGGGGTACAGATATTACCACAGAAATACGGGTTGAGCCTCAAATGAGGCCGCGTGAGGCTGTATGCGGCTTCAGCGTGGCTCGGGAGTCAGCCATTCGGCAGCATCGGCTGTCAGCACCAGCACAGCGCCGTCCGGTCGCAGCAGGGCGTCAATGCTCCACTCGTCTCCGGCAGCCTCCGGCAGCAGTCCCTGCGGCAATGCCGGCGCGCCCGGTCCGGGTACACCAGCACCGCCAACCGGACGCGGGTTCTCTTCCCGTAGGTCCGCCGGCGCCGCAGCGCCGGGAAGCACCTTGCCCGTGCCTTGATTCAAGTCCAGCTCAAGTGAGCCGCGGCCGGCCAGGGCCATGGTCACCCGGTCTGCATCCTGCGAGAGATCGACGGAGGCGAGCTCAAAGCTGCCGCCGGGCAGTGTCGAAACAAAGGCCGGCTGCTGGGTCAGGCGGTAAGTGCTACGGGAATCTCCGTCCGGGCTGATGCTGAAGAACTCATAGGTCTCGTAGTCATACTGCACCATGACCAGCGCGGTCTGGCTAGTCAGCGCCACCAGCCGGATGTCTGCGCAGCTGAAGGAGGTCTTGAGCTGTGCCCGCCAGCGTTCGGCACCCTTGGCGCAATCAAAGGCCGCGATGCTGGGCTCCTTGCCGAAGGGATAGAAGGCCGAATTTTCGGCCCCCGGCAGGGCCAGGACAGCCAGGTCCCCGCTGGCGCCCGCTTCGGGCTCCAGCAGTTCGGCCTCGTCGTACTGCGCAACCAGCTCGCCGGCCGCGCCGAGGATACGCAGACCACCGAGGTCCAGTGAGTCGTCGGCAAGCTGCATAAGCACGGTGCGGCTGGCATCCGCCAGCAAGGGCAGGCAGTTAGTGTGCCGCTGGGCCGGCAGTTCCCCCTTATGACCCAGCGCCCAGGTGACTGGCGTCAGCCCGCCGTCGATGCTGGTCAGGAGCAGCGGACCCGCGGACGAGACGAGCCGATAGGGCAGCGCATCGCCGGTGGATTCAGGCGGCCTGAGAGCATGCTGCCGACCGGCCGCGTCGGTGTATCTCAGCTCACCGCCGCTGCGTTCAAGCCGGCCGCGCAGGGCCAGCTCATGCGCCGGCGCATGGTCGGGCGCCACCGGGCAGGCGGCGCTGCAAAGGCACAGCGCGATCAGGGCCAGCAGGGGTCGCATGCTGACAGTATAATCGGGCCGTCGGCGCCCGTACGCCAGTGGAGCCAGCATGAACGACTCAAGCGAAGGCCAGACTGTCAGCTTCGGCAGCAGCGGCCTGGATCAGATCCAGCGTCCCGAGAGCTCAGCCACCAGCAAGATCACCATGCTGGACCCGGTCGAAGCCCAGATTTCGATGGACTTCCTGCCGGCCGTTGAGCAGGCAGCCATCGAATGCGCCAAGCTGATGGGCTGCGGCGACCGTGAGGCCGCCGACCAGGCCGCGGTCACCGCCATGCGCCGGGCTCTCGACAGTTCGCGGGTTGACGGTACCATCGTGATCGGCGAAGGCGAGCGCGACGAAGCGCCGATGCTCTACATCGGCGAGAAGGTCGGCTCGGAGAGCTCGGCGATCAAGGTTGACATCGCCGTTGATCCGCTGGAAGGAACCAACCTCTGCGCCACCGGCTCAGCCAACGCGATTGCAGTCATGGCCATCGCTGAAAAGGGCGGCCTGCTGCATGCCCCGGATATCTATATGCAGAAGCTGGTGGTCCCCGGCCAGTGCGTCGGCAAGGTCGACCTTGATGCACCGGTCGCGGAAACCTGCCACGTTGTTGCCGACGCGCTGCAGCGCGACGTGCGCAACCTGGTGGTCGTGGTGTTGGACCGCCCGCGGCATGACGAGATCATCGAGGAGCTGCGTCGGGTCGGCGCGCGGATCAAGCTGATCAGCGACGGCGACCTTTCCGCCGGCATAAGCGTGCCCCTGCGTGGCACCGGCATCCACATGGCGATCGGCATCGGCGGCGCCCCGGAGGGCGTGATCACCGCCGCGGCGCTCAAGTGTCTCGGCGGCGAGATTCTGGCCCGCCTGCGGCCCAAGGACGACGCCCAGCGTGCACGCTGCCTGGCCATGGGTGTCGATCCGGACAGGATCCTGCGAAATGACGATCTGGCGCCGGGCAAGAACATTGTCTTCCTGGCCTCCGGCGTCACCAAAGGCGACCTGCTGGACGGCGTGCGTTTCTACGGCAACGGCGTCCGGGTCAGCTCCGTTTCGATGACCTACGCCAGCCGGCGCGTGCGCTTCATCGAGAGCATCTACATGCTCGACCGTTCAGGTGAGCCGATCACGGTTTAGCCGCCTGAAAAGCAGAACGGCAGCTAGATATCCAGGTTCTTGACCTTGCGGGCGTACTCGGTGATGAAGCGCTTGCGCGGGGCGACCTCGTCGCCCATCAGGCGGTCGACCACGCGGCGCACTTCCTCGATATCCTCGATATTCACCCGTAGCAGCGTACGGGATTCGATGTTGAGGGTGGTCTCAGAAAGCTCGTCCGGGTTCATCTCACCAAGGCCCTTGAAGCGGGTGACGTCGACATTGCCGCCCAGCTCCTTTGTCTTGTCCTCGCGCTCCTTCTCGGTAAACACGTACACAGGCTTGCCCTTGCCCTTGCGCAGGCGGTAGAGCGGGTTGAGCGCGATGTAGAGGTGCCCGTTT
Source organism: uncultured Planctomycetales bacterium (assembly GCA_964512635.1). Classification (GTDB taxonomy): domain Bacteria; phylum 4484-113; class 4484-113; order 4484-113; family JAFGCY01; genus JADZFO01. Next base: position 45,574 of record CAZEJB010000015.1, read on the forward strand.
TCAATCAGCTGCGGCATGAAGTTGAAGAAGAAGGTCAGCAGCAGCGTGCGGATGTGCGCGCCATCCACGTCAGCGTCGGTCATGATCACGACCTTGTGATAGCGCAGCTTGTCGTAGTTGAAGTCATGGCCGAAGCCGGTGCCGATCGCACTGATCATGGCCCGGACTTCCTCGTTCTGCAGTACCCGCAGCATGTTGGCCTTTTCGACGTTGAGGATCTTGCCGCGGATCGGCAGGATCGCCTGGGTTGCGCGGTTGCGGCCCTGCTTGGCCGGGCCCGCCGCGCTGTCACCCTCGACGATGAATAGCTCGCAGAGCTCAGGGTTCTTCTCGGAGCAGTCCGTCAGCTTGCCCGGCAGGCCGCTGGACAGACCGCTCTTCTTGCGCTCGATGTCGCGGGCGCGCTTGGCGGCCTCACGGGCGCGCGCCGCCGCGGCCGCACGGTCCACCAGCTTCTTGCCCACGCCGGGGTTCTCGTCTAAATAGGTGCTGAGCGCTTCGCCCAGCGCCGCCTCAACCAGGCCCTTGACCTCGCTGTTGCCAAGCTGGCTCTTGGTCTGGCCCTCGAACTGCGGCTCGCGCAGCCAGACTGAGCAGATCGCTACCAGGCCCTCGCGGATATCGTCGCCGGTAACCTGCTCCTTACCTTTCACCAGGTCGCGCTTGGAGGCGTACTGGTTCACTACGCGGGTCAGGGCCGCCTTGAGGCCCACGACATGCGTACCGCCGTCCTTGGTAAAGATGTTGTTGGCGTAGCCGTTAATCCGTTCCTGATAGCCATCGGTCCACTGCATCGCGATTTCGACGCGGGTGTCCTCGATCTGCTTAATGAAGTGCACTACCGGGGTGATGCTGGTCTGGCTGCGGCACATCCACTTGACGAACTCGGACAGGCCGCCCTTGTACTTGTAGACCTGGCGCTTGTCTTCTTCGTCCTCGGCCGCGTCGTTGAGCAGCGTGATCTCAATGCCGGCGTTCAGGAAGGCCAGCTCGCGCAAACGGCCCTCCAGGGTACTGGCCTTGAAGTCAACGGTCTCGAAGATCTCCGGGTCCGGCCAGAAGCGGATCACAGTTCCGCGCTTCTTGGTCTTGCCGGTGACCGTCATCGGCATGGTGGTCACACCGCGCTCAAACTCAATGTGGTGGATCTGTCCGTCGCGGTGCACATCCGCATGGAACTTCAAGCTCAGCGCGTTGACCACGCTGGAGCCAACGCCGTGCAGACCGCCAGAGACCTTGTAGGCCTCGCCGCCGAACTTGCCGCCGGCATGCAGCGTGCTGAGGATAACCTCCAGCGCCGGCTTACCCTCGTCAGCCATGAAGTCGACCGGGATGCCGCGACCGTCGTCCTCAACGCTGACGCTGCCGTCGTCGTGGAGCTCAACGACGACCTTGGTGGCATAGCCGGCCATGACCTCGTCGATTGCGTTATCGACGATTTCCCAGACCAGGTGATGCAGGCCGGCTTCGGCGGTGGAGCCGATGTACATGGCCGGGCGGACACGCACACCTTCCAGGCCTTTAAGTACCTGGATGTCCTCGCCCGTGTACTCGCTCTTGCCTCCAGCGGAAACGTCCGCCACGACGTCCTCTCCAAGCGATTTGGAGGCTAAAGCCGCGTCAAGCGGTTTGCTGAGTTCCTTTTCGTGCTTGCCCAAATAGTTCTCCGAGGGGTGGGTATCCCCGCGCTGTCGTTATCACTTAACAGACGTTTGCGGCAGGGAATATATATAAGGTAGAGAGATTATACCGCGCGGCACAGAATTTGTGTAGAGGCGCATGAGGCGAGCCCGACGAATGACTGAGTTGCAGCGGGTGTTTAGCTGCAGTTCTATTACCCCCGCGAGGTATGCCGGGCGCACTATGTGCGCCCCTACCCTGAGCGTTCTCAGCGCCTCTGCATCCTGTATTCGCCTTCTCTTAGCGCAGGTCCGCCATCGTCACCCCTACCCCGCCCTCATTGAGCGGCGCGAAGCGCACGTTGGTGGCGTGCTTGTTGCGCTTCAGGTAATCCTGCACGAAATTGCGCAGGCGACCGGTTCCGACGCCGTGCATCACCCGGATCGTGTCCAGGCCGTTGACGAGGGCCCGATCCATGAAAGCGTTGAGGAGCTGCTCGGCTTCTTCTAGGTGCTGCCCGTGCAGGTCCAGCGTGTTGCTGCTGTCCTGCATGCCGCGGCTGTAATTCTCTTCGATGTTCAGCGTTGAGGGAGCAGAACTGTTGGCGATCGCCCGGGTCGCTGCACCGGCAGCCTTGCTGCGCTTACCCTCTTCGGGCAGCGCAGCCACCCCAGAGGGGTACCCGGCCGACGCCGACGGGGTACCGCCGATGCCAGCTGCGCTACTGCCTGACGCACCGGCCCTGGCTGCGGCTGAATCTGCCGCCTGCCGGCCAAACATCGAGGCCCGCAGGGCCTCCGGCAGTTCGCGGGCGGCCTCGCCCTTTTGAGCCCCCTTGCGGAAGGCGGCCAGCGGGTCAGCCTTCTTCTGACTCGCCGGGTCAAGCCTGCGCAGCGTCGCGAGTTTTACACTCATCCGCTTGCCCATGACGCTGACCACGGCCTCGCCCTTGGCGGCGTTGTACTCCAGCACCTCGCCCTGCAGACGGCTGCCTTCCAGCACTACGCGGTCGCCAACGCTGAGCGCCTCGACGGGCTGGGCGCCGGCCAGCGGGTCAGCCTCAATCTCCAGCTGCGCCAGCATTTCCTCCAGCGCTTCCTCGGCGTGGGCCTCCTGCTGCTTGATCATCGCGCTGGTCTTGGAGGCCGCAGCGACATACTCGTCGCCCTTGCGGGTCACGCGCTTGGCCTTGTTCTTCAGCTTGCGCTTGGTCTCTTCCAGCATTTCTTCGATCCGCCGTTTCATCTCGGCCTTCATGCTGTCGGCCTGCAGCGCAAACTTGTGCTTGGCGTCCTTCAATTCGGTGGCGAGCTGGTCATTGACCGCGCGAATCTTGGCCAGCTCTTCGCTCTGCTGGCGGATCGCCGCCCTGGTGTCGACCGCCTCTTCCCTGGCCTGTTCAAGCTCGGCAATCACGCCCGCCATCTTGCGCTCTTCCTGGCCCAGGGCCGCCTTGGCGCGGTCAACGATGCGCGGGTCAATGCCAAAGCTCTCGGCAATCGCCAGGGCGTAGCTCTGCCCCGGCTGGTTGTCGAGCACCTTGTAAGTGGCTTTTAGCTTTTCGCGGTCAAACTGCAGGCAGACGTTCTTGACCTTGCCCGGGTATTCGTAGGCCATCGTCTTGAGCACATCAAAATGCGTCGTCGCCGCCAGAAGCACCGGCTGCTCCAGCAGGCTGCTGAGCAGGCCGTAAGCAAAAGCCCCGCCCTCACCGGGCTCAGTGCCTGTACCGATCTCGTCGATCAGCACAAGGATCGGCAGGCTGTCGGCGCCGCCGTCCTCAATCTTGTCCCATAGTTCCTTGATGAAGCGCAGGTGGGCGGTAAAGGTGCTGAGGTGATACAGCGTGCTCTGCTCATCGCCGATATAGCTCGCCACGCCGGAGAGGTAGGGAAGCTGAGCGTCCCCCGGCACAAAGCAGCCGATCGCCGCCATCAGGCTATAAAGCCCCAGCAGCTTGAGCAGCACGGTCTTGCCCCCGGCGTTGACGCCGGAGATGATCAGGGCCTTCTCACCGTCGAAGGTCAGGTCCTCGGAAACAAAGTCCTTCCACAACAGCGGGTGCACAGCACTGCGCAGGATAAACCCGCCCTCGCGGGTCATTGCCGGACGGTGCGCCTTCAGGTTGCTGGCATAGCGCGCGCGGGCCAGCACGAAGTCAAAGCGCGCCAGGATGCTGAGGTTGCTCTGCAGCACCGGTATCTCCGCGCTCAGCCGCTCGCTGTACTCGCGCAGGATCCGCCGCACCTCCTGGTCTTCTTCGAGAAATAGGTGCTGGCGCTCGACGTTCAGCTTGCCCAGCACCGACGGCTCGTAGTAAACGCTCTGGCCGGTGCCGGAGAAATCCACCACGCTGCCCTTGACGCTGCCGGCGAAGTGCCGCGGGATCAGCACCACGAAGCGGTGGTTGCGGATTGTGACAATCGCGTCCTCGCCGGAGCTGTCCTTCACGTCTTTGAGCAGGTCCTTGACCAGGCTTCGCACTTCGCCTTCGAACTTGCGCAGGCTGGCCCGGATGGCCAGCAGCGTGGAGGATGCGTTGTCCTTGACCTCGCCCTCCTCGCTGAATATGCGGTTCGTCAGCGCCCGCAGATGCTCAACGCTCTGCCAGGGGTGTGCCAGATCGGCCAGGCGCGGATAGCTGGCCAGATCCAGATGCCGCGCGTACTGGTCGAACTCGGCGCCGAGCTTGAAGAACTTGATCAGGCTGCGGGCGGCAGAGCTGTCGGCCAGCTCGCCGGCGGCCAGACGCTGCCAAAGCGGGTTCAGGTCGTCGAGCGCCGAAAACGACGGCGACTCGATCGCCGGATGCTCATAAGCGAAGCGCAGCGCTTCCTCAGTCTGGTCCAGGTTTTCGTCAATCCGCGCCGGATGGAAAACGATCTCGATGTCTTCAATCAGCGCGCGGGTCAGCTCGCTTTGCGCGCAGCCGCCCAGCGCGCGCAGCACGCGGTCGAACTCAAGGGTGCGGTATTCCTGGGCAGCCGGCATAACAGGGAATTCTACCCGTGGGTGGCAAACAGAAACTCAACGAGAAGGCGAATGCTGAGACTTCGAGGCACGGAGGTAACAGATTACTGGGGACAGGGCACAGAAAGTCCCTGAGCGCGTTTCTATCATTCCTCCTCTGTAACCTGTCCCCTGTAACCTGTACCTGTCCCCTGTAACCTGTAATCGCCCTCCCGCCGATATACTGCCAGTATGGCTTCAGGATTCGTCGCCGCCCTAACGCCCGGTGTGAACGCGCAGACTCTCTCGATGAGCTTCCGGGAGGTCAGTGTTTTGCTGCGTGCCGGGATCAGGGTGGACGATGCCCTGGAGCAGAGCTCCGGCTTTGGGCCCTGGCACTATCAGGAGGCGCTTAAAGGTCTGGCCGGCTTTGTCCGCTCGGGCCAGCCGCTCAGCCAGGGCATGCGCATGTATGGCACCCTCTTCCACCCCGTCATTCCGGCGGTGGTTCAGGCGGGCGAAAACACCGGCGACCTTGAATTCAGCTTCGCGCTGTTGTCGGAGTTCTTCGAGCAGGAAGCCAACCTCCTGCGCACGCTCAAGAGCGCGATGGTCTATCCCACGATGGTGGCGATAACCGCCATGGGAGCGGTCTTCGTACTGTCCTTCCTGGGCTTCATGAAGAACAACATCGCCATCGGCATCCTCTGGGGCTTTGGCATTCTTGCGGCACTGTGGTTCGCATTCCGCTTCCGCTGGTTCCAGCAACTCGTTCGCTATTTCAGCATGATGCTGCCCTTCTTCGGCGCCATCATCCAGCAGCTCGCCGTGGCCCGCTTCTGTAACACCTTCGGCCTGCTGATCCGCGCCGGCGTGCCATATCTCGAAGGCCTTCAGGCGACAATGCCCGTAGTCCAGCATCCGGCGGTCGACAGGGCGGTGCAGAACCTGTACTACGGCGTACGCAACGGCTCGACGGTCGAGGAGTGCGTCCGGGCGCAGCCAAGCTTCCCCTACATCATGCGCAGCCTGGTCGGCGCGGGCGAAGCAGCGGGTGCGCTCGACGAGATGTTGCTCAAGGCCGGGCACTTCCTGCGCGAGGACGCCGAGTACAAGATCAAAAACAGCGCCAAGGTCGCCGGCCCGGTGATGGTCCTGATCATGGCGGCGATCGTCTGCATCATCGCGATGAACTTCCTGAAGGGCTACTTCAACATGATCTTCGAGGCGACGGGCTTTAACGATATCTAGCGACGGCCGAAGTACGCGATCCCGGAAAGCCGTCCAGAGCACAGGCCCTCGCGCCCTTCGCGCGATACCTCGTTCCTCATCCCTTTCCTCATCTTTGGGTACCACTACAATATGGCTGCACAGGCCGTGACGAATACACCACCAGCAAGCGAAGCTCCTGCCGCCGCCCCCGCCGGCCGCCTGTCGCTGTTCGCACAGGTTGAAAAGCTGGCGGCGCTGCAGTTCGCCAACCGCTACCTCTGGCTCAGCGTGGGTCTAGGCATCTACATGCTCGGCCAGCTTTCCTGGTGGCAGTTCAAGTACATGCGCTTTGACACGCTGGAGCTGCTCGGCCACCTGACCGGGGTCCTGCACGCCTGCCTGATCGCCTGCGCGCTGATCCTGGCTCTGGCCACACCGGCCACGGCCCTGGCATGGGCCCGCCGCTATCCGGGCCAGCCCTTCAGTTTCGTTGCCAACGGGCTGTCAGCCCCACTGGTCCTGACTCCGCTGTATCTGGTGCTGGTGCTCCCGCTGCTGATCCTGCACCGTTATCCCGATCTCGCCCACGCCGCCGGCGTCTCGATTCCGCTGATGCTGCTGCAGCGCGGCCTGCTGCTGGTCTGCATGTGTGTGGTGCTATACAACCTCGTCCTGACACTGCACCACAACCTGCGCTGGGCCTGGACGCTCTGCGCCGGCCTGGCCCTGGCGGGCTATGTCTGGCTCTGCTACTACCTCACCTGGCTCAGCTATACCACCGAGTTCTGGCGCCGCATCAACGACCTGTTCTATATCAACCAGCTCTGGCGCTATATGCCAAACTTCCCTAACCTGCAGCGGCCGGAAGTCTTCCACAACATGCAGCAGATGTTCCTGCCTTACCTCTTCAGCGCGGTCGTGCTGGGCGTGCTGAGCACCCTGCTGTGGCTGCCGCGGGCCAGCACCCACAAGTAAGCGGCCCCGGCCGGCCCGGGCGGCCTATGTAAAGGCGATGTATAATCCGCCTGCCATGAGTGGGCAACTGGCCTGTGTAATCCTGGCTGCCGGGCGCAGCACCCGTTTCAAGTCCAGCAAAAGCAAGCTCCTGCATGAACTTGCCGGGCGGCCGCTGGTGGAATGGGCGCTGGATACCCTGCTGCAGCTCGACCCGGCGCAGATCGTCATCGTCTACGGCGCGCACAGCTCTGAGCTGACCACGCGCTACAGCGAAGGCTATCGCGGCAAGCACATCGACTTCGTTCTGCAGGACCCGCCCCTGGGTACTGCGCACGCGCTGGCCCAGGTTGAGACAGTCCTGCGACCCGGGATCGACAACCTGGTCGTACTGCCCGGTGATGCCCCGTTGATGACCGTCGAGCATCTGCGCGAGCTTTCGCGAAGGAAAGCCCAGCTGCGCTGCGACCATGTCGTAATCAGCGCCGAAGTGCCAAACCCCTACGGCTACGGCCGAGTTGTGCGCGACCCCGATAACCCGGATATGGTGGCGATGATTGTCGAGGAATCGGATGCCTCGGCGGAGAAGAAGCTGCTTCGGGAAATCAATTCCAGCATGTACCTGTTCAGCTCGGATGTGTTTGAGCACCTGCGGGTGGCCTCTGAGCTGATCGGCCGCAGCGCCGTCAAGGGCGAGTATTACCTGACGGATGTCGCCCGGGTGTCCTCCATGGGCGCCTACATGATCGACGACTCTGCTCTGATCGAAGGCCTCAATGACCGGCTTCAGCTTGCCCGAATGGACGCCCTCGTCCAGCAGCGCCTGCGCGAAAGGTGGATGACCGAAGGCGTGTCATTTATCCTTCCTGAGACCAGCTATCTGCACTCTGACATCCAGCTCGGACAGGACGTTGTTGTCGGCCCGCAATGTTACCTCGCCCACGGGACAAGCGTCGGCGAGGGAACCGTGCTGCAGCAGGGCTGCCACCTCGACGCCTGCACCGTCGGCAGCGCCTGCAACCTGCTGCACGTCCACGCCCATGAAGCGGTGATCGGCAATCATGTGCGCATCGGCCCCTATGCCAACCTGCGGCCGGGCACTGTGCTGGAAGACGATGTCCGGGTCGGCAACTTTGTAGAGACCAAAAAGGCGCATGTCGGCCGCGGCTCCAAACTGCCGCACCTGAGCTATGTCGGCGACGCCACGATTGGGGTCGGCTGCAACATCGGCGCCGGCACCATCTTCTGCAACTACGACGGAATCAACAAGCACCACACCACGCTTGGGGACGGCGTCTTTGTTGGCTCCAACTCCAGTCTCCAGGCTCCCCTTAGCATCGGCGACGGCGCTTTTGTGGCGATGGCCAGCGCGGTGACCCGCGATGTACCCTCTGGAGCTCTGGCTGTCGGCCGGGCACGCCAGGAAAACAAGCCTGGCTATGTTGAGCGGCTGCGTCGCCGGCAGGCTGGCGAGGCCGATCCTCCCTCTGAGGACCCTGTTGTTGAGCAGGAGGTCTTCGAGTCTGTAGTGGACAACGCGGCGGCTGAAACTGGCGTCAGTGAGCCCGCAGACCTGGCGACAGCCCCGGCACCCAACCAGCCGGATGCCGCACTGGAAATGCCTTTTGCAGATGTAGTTTCCGAGCCGGCAACGGCGCCAGATCTGGCTTCTCAGCCTGAAGCAGAGCCTGAACCGCAACCTGAGGCAGAACCGCCCACTCGCTCTGCGCTGGATCCGAGCCCCCAGCCCACCAGCCTGCCGGGCCCGCAGCCGCACTATGGCCGGCTGAGTGTGGAGCAGGTCCAATCCGGCTACCCGGACCATTCCGGCGAGGGTGAACTCATCGAGCCCCTGCAGTTGCCCGAAGCAGATGTCGTGATCCATGCGATCGAAGACGGCCAGACGGCGCAGGTTTCGATCGGCAGCGCGAGCCAGCTGGAAGAACTGGCGGAACAGATGAGCGACAGCGTGCTCGGCGGCGCCGGCAGCCTCGGCACCGACCCCGGCTTCTCCGGCAGCATTCACAGCAGCGGCTATGTCCCCGATGGCCTTGTGATTCGAGTGGAGGACGAGGCGCCAGCCAGGGAAGGCGAAGACGCAGATTCCGGGACTCAGGAGCCCGGGGAGGAGCTTCGATGATCCGCACTGAGCGGCCGCTGATGCTGATCGGCGGTAACAGCAACCCCGGCCTGTGGGAAGAGGTCAGCCAGAACCTGGGTCTGCCGCTGACAAAGTGTACGGTCAGCCGCTTCTCGGATGGCGAGGTGCGGGTCAAGATCGAGGAATCTGTCCGTGACGCCTACTGTTTTATCCTGCAGTCCACCTGTGCACCGGTCAACGACAACCTGATGGAACTGCTGCTGATCATCGACGCCCTGCACCGGGCCAGCGCCTACCGCATCGGCGTTGTTACGCCCTACTACGGCTATGCCCGCCAGGACAAGAAGCTGGCGCCGCGCGAGCCGATCAGCGCGCGTCTGGTGGCCAACCTGATCGAGAACGCCGGGGCCTCGCGCCTGCTGGCGATGGACCTGCACAGTAACGCGATCCAGGGCTTCTTCAACATTCCGGTGGACCACCTGACGGCGGCCAACGAGCTTTGCGATTACATGTTCTCGGATGGCTGGGCCGAAGGCGACTGTGTGGTGGTCAGCCCGGACGTCGGAGGCGTGGAGCGCGCGAGCTATGTTGCCGACCGCCTGAACCTGCCGATCGCGATCATCGCCAAGCGGCGGCCTGAGCCGAACGTGGCCGAGGTGATTGAGGTGGTCGGTCACGTGAAGGGCAAGCGCTGCATCCTCTTCGACGACATGATTGATACCGCCGGCAGCCTGAAGGCTGGAGCCACGCGGCTGATGGAGCACGGCGCCACCTCGGTCCGCGCCTATGCCAGCCACGGCATTTTCAGCGGCAGCGCGGTGCAGAACATTCTGGAAAGCCCGGTCGAACTGATGACGGTGACCAACACCATCCCGATGCGTGACGCGACGAATGTCGAGCGCATCCGCTATATCAGCGTCGCTCGTTTGATCGCCGAGGCAATCCGCCGCAACTACATGGGCATGAGTATCAGCAGCCTGTTCAGGTAGACTCCTGGCGCTGACTGCCTCTTTTTTGGAACAGCCGACCAGCGTGTGCTCCTTCCTGCCCGCGCGCAGCTAGAATCTGATGACATGTCCTTCTTTGACCGCGAGGTTCAATGGCCTGATTACAGCGACGAACGCATCGGCCGGCTGCCGCGGCCTTGGATCTTTTTTCGCGACCCAGCTTTCTGGCTCAGCCTCCCACTGCTTTTGTTGATGCCAGCCCTGTTTTGCACGGTCTGGTTGGGTCCGTCCGGCGCACTAGGCTCAACTGGCGCAAGCGGGCACTGGGGCTTCTGGGTTCTGCTGGCCCTTTCTGTGCTCCACCCTCTCAGTCTGCTTTGGCTGCTTTGGGACAGTTATCGCTGGGACCTGCCGCGCCGCGGAATCCTGCTGCTGTACTTCCTGCTGAGCATCGGCATGTATCTGGCGGTCTATCTCTTCAGTTTTCGCAGCGAGTGGCTGATGCATGTGGCCAACGAGCAGCGTAACCGCTAGTCTGCGTTTCGGCGCAGCATTCCCCGAGCCGCAGCCCGCACCAGCCGGCTGCGGCTCGGCCCTACAGCGGCCCCCTAGGAAAGACTGTATTCAAACAGGATCGGATACTCCATGCCGCCGCTGTCGGCGAAGTCGATCTCGCCGCGCAGGCGGGCAAAGGCGCCGGTCCCGCTGCCCGGAACCACCGAGCGACGGCTGCGCATCACTCCGCCGCTGAGCTGGCCCACGTGCTCCAGCACAAAGCTGCCCTGCTGGTCCCCGATGCCGCCGGTCACGCGCTCGAAGCCGTAAACCAGCGCGGTGCCATTGCCGCAGTAGCAGCGCAGCTCTTCAAGGATGCCTTCCCCATGCAGGACGCCCTGGTAGCCCAGGACATAGCTCCCATGGGTCAGTTGTGCGCCGCCGGGGATTTCGGTGACCGGGGCTTCACATCCGCCGCGCGGGCGGATGGTGGTGCAGACGCGCTGCAGTGATGCAACCGAAAGGCTGCCCATGGTGGTCCTCCTTACACTTCTTGCACCGGGCTACGCCCAGTGTCTTGCCGGTATCAATCAGTGTTAGTGACCTGCACTATCCAGCCGTGTTCCCAAAAATGCACTGTGACTTTCTTCACGATTGCGCGGCCTTCAGCGCCTTCTTCAGGCGGGCCGCCAGCGCCGCTGGATCGGTCTTCAGCACGCTGACTTCCGGCGTAGCGTGCCAGTCGGCGCAGCGCTGCACTGCGCCGGCGAGATCCTGCAGATCGACAGCGTCCAGCTTCACCCCCGGCTCGAGGTGCAGCGCGCGCAGCTCAAAGACGCCGTCCCTGCGGTGTGCCTTGGCGTCGACGCGGCCGACCAGGCGTCCACGCAGCAGGATCGGCAGGGTGAAGTAGCCAAAGATGCGCTTGTGCTCGGGGGTGTAGCACTCGATCAGGTAGTCAAAACCAAACAGCTGGCTCGCACGCAAACGGTGCCAGACCAGCGGATCAAAGGGCGAGAGCAGCGCGCTATGCGTAGCCTGCAGCTTGCCGGACTCGGCCTTCCTCAGCAGCGGCAGCAGGTCGCGGTGCAGGTAGGCCTTCTCTTTGATGCCTTCAATCTGAGCCCCCAGCAGCGCGCCTTCCTCCAACAGTTCACGGATCGCGCGCTGGCTGCGCACCTGGCGCTGGCGATAATAGTCCCGCAGCCAGGGCTCGGTGGCAGGGCCCAGGTGCAGCGCCGAGCGGCGCGTCAGCTCCAGCGCGGAGGCCTCGGGGCTCAGCGCCTGGGCGTCGTCCCACTGGGGCAGCACGCGCTCGGTGAGGTCATAGACGCGCTGGAAACGCTCGCGGCGGGGAATCATCAGCCGCCCGGTATACATCAGCAGCTCCAGCGCAAGCTTTTCGTCCTTCCAGTCCCACCAGACCCCGCGCTTACGCTCTTCAGGCTCAAAGTCGGCGCTGCGCAGCGGACCCTCGTCCCGAATGCGCTGGATGATGTGCTCGACGAGCTTCTCGTTTTTTGCCAGCCACTGGAAGTTGCGCTTCCACTGCAGGGTGGCGTTCTCGTCCGGGAGACGTAGCGCGCGCCAGCGCCAAAGCGCAAAGTCCTCAATCGGAATCCAGCACATCGCGTGCGAGAAGAATTCAAAGAGCTTGCCGCTGGCGTGAGTCTGGTCCAGCCAGCGCGGCTCATAGTCCCCGAGGCGGCTGAAGAGCACCAGATAGGGGCTGCGGGCGACGACGTGGATCGTGTCAATCTGAAGCAGGCCCATGCGTCGGATGCAGGCCAGCACGTCCGCCTTCTTAGCCGCCCGTTTCGGCGGCTCCAGCAGGCCCTGCTGATGCAGCAGCATGAGGCGGGCGGCTTGGGCAGAAATGCTCAGCGCAGGAGCCATGCGGCAATACTAGCATACATATGATGGGTAAATAATGAAAGTATCGAGCCACACTGAGAAGTCAGAATGAGCGCAAACCAAATGCGTTATCATCTGAGCGGAGCAAACATGACACAAACTCTCGAACTGCACCCCCACTACATCACCGATGAGGAAGGTCAGCGGCGATCTGTAGTACTTTCCGTCGAAGAATTCGAGGCCCTTGTGGACCGTCTTGAAGATGCTCTCGACATCGAAATCCTGCGCGCCGCCAGGGACAGCGCGACCGAGTTCCGCTCGTGGAAGGCGATTGAGGCCGAGCTGGAAGCTGAAAAGCGGCTGTGAGTTACGAGGTTGTTCTCGACCGCAGGGCCGAGCGCAAGCTGCGCAGCTTTTCCGATTCAACACTGAGAGCAATCAGAGACAAACTCAATTTGCTGAGCGAGAACCAACGGCCTCCAGGGTGTCAGAAACTGACCAACAGTGAACCACCGGAATGGAAGCTGCGTACTGGCGATGTTCGCATCCTGTACTACGTCGATGACTCAATTCAGGAAGTCAGGGTCTTTGCGATCGAGCCCCGCGACAAGGTGTACAAGAAGCGGCGCTAGCCGATCACTTTGGTGCTAGTCTATCAACTCGTGAACTGGCTCCTGCGAACAATCAGTGGCTGTGATCCTGACGAAGCGCAGTCCGCCATTCGGCAGTATTGGCTATCTCATCAGCGACAGATCTTTGGGCTGTCTGCTGTCTCCTTTCTAGCTGTTGTGATCCTTAACTCGGTTGCTCCGTCAGTTGATTTGCTCAGATTCCCCGGTCCATGCACTTCAGACCCACGCTGGGAGAGTGCGGAGCAGGTGCCGCCGAGCATGCTTGGTTGGTACGACTACTCCCATTACGTTTGGCTGCCAGATTTGACACCACTGCTTTTGTTGGTCCCGCTGCTTTGGATTCCTACCATGAGTTTTGCTCCCACTGGCTTGTCGGTCGAGTCCTGTGTTTTTGCTCGTAAGAGCTGGACGATGGCATGTTGCCTGTCCCCAGCCTTGCTGCAGGGTCTTTACAATGGTTTTAGTTTGGCGGCAACGGACGACTTCCAGTTCTATCCCGACGCGCTCGCCGTTGGAGTGATCACATTCCTGATGCCAGCATTAGTAGCTGTGAGTTGCCTCTCGCCGCGAGGACTTAAGAACCTACAAGGCTATGTCTTCCTGGCGTCGTTTCCCATGGCAATGCTCTTAAATACTGGAGTGACCTGGCTTCGCTATGACGCTTCCCAGACCGGGATCTCACTTCAATATGTGTATGGGCTGGCCCCGGCAAGCATCGCTCTACCTTTGGGACTTCTTCTCCTCACGCGCACAAGACTCTGGACCTATGTGCTGGCGACGCTACTCTACCTCGTTTGCAAGCTCTGGCTGTTACCACTAGGCGACACGATCGGACCCGAGTGGTGCGAAGTTGTAGGCAGGATTGCGCCTGCAATTGGATCCAGTGACTATGTGTTTGTGACTGGTGCATTCTGACTGATTTAAGGCGACGGTGCCTTGCTACCGCAAGCAAAAGGGCGGCATCGCTGCCGCCCTTTGTTGTTTCGTTAACAGTGTCTCTCTGGGAGACGCAGACGGATCGTCCGCGCTCCGTCACGCGCTCCGGGCGCGCCGTTAGATCCGCGGCTTGAGCACCATCTCGTACATCTCGAGGATGTCGCCTTCCTGCACCGGGTTGTTGGCGCCGGTCTCCAGCAGCAGGCCGCACTCGTAGCCGCTCTGGACTTCGCGCACGTCGTCCTTGAAGCGCTTGAGGCCCGGCAGGGTGCCCTCGAAGATCTGCTCCTTGCCGCGGCGCAGGCGGAACTTGCCGCCGCGCTTGATGGTTCCGTCGAGGACGTAACCACCGGCGACGCAGGTGCCCTTTTCCTGCTTGAAGATCGCGCGGACCTCCAGCTTGCCGAGGTGCTTTTCTTCGTATTCCGGCTCGAGCAGGCCCTTCATGGCCTTCTCGATATCTTCCGTCACCTTATAGATGATGTCGTAGAGCCGGACCTCGATGTGCTCCTTCTCGGCCAGGCGCTTGGCGCCGGAGGTGATGCCGGTGTGGAAGCCCACCACAACCGCGTCGGACGCGGTCGCGAGGTTGATGTCGTGCTCGTTGATCTGGCCGACGCCGGTGGAGACGATGTGGCACTTCGCGCCCTCGACTTCCAGCTTGGCCAGGCTCTCGGCCAGGGCCTCGGCGGAGCCGCCCACATCGGCCTTCAGCACGATGTTGAGCTCCTTGATCGCCTTGCCCTCGCTCTTGGCCAGGAACTTCTCGAGGCTCATGCGCTGGCTGGCCTTGGCCGCCGCGCGAACGCGGGCCTCGGCCTCGCGCTGGTCGGCGATTGCCTGGGCCTGCTTCTTGTTGTTGAAGCAGTAGACCTTGTCGCCGTTCTCCGGCGGCTCGGTGAAGCCGATGATCCGCGCCGGGGCCGAAGGCCCGGCATGGGCGACTTCCGTGCCGAGATCGCTTTCCATGCGCTTGATGCGGCCGACGGTGGTGCCGGACAGGATGAACTGCCCCTTGATCATCGTGCCCTGCTGGACCAGCACCGTTGCCACGACGCCAATGCCCGGGTCAACCTTGCTCTCGATGACCACGCCATAAGGCGGAGCATGCGGGTCGGCCTTGGGATCAGCCATTTCGGCCGTGAGCAGGATCATCTCCAGCAATTCGTCAATGCCCTCGCCCTTGAGCGCGCTGACGTTGCAGTAAACCGTGTCGCCGCCCCACTCTTCGGGTACCAGTCCATGGTCGGAGAGCTGCTGCTTGACACGGTCGGGCTGGGCGTCGGCCTTGTCGATCTTGTTGACCGCGACGATGATCGGCACTTCCGCCGCCTTGGCGTGCTGGATAGCCTCGATCGTCTGGGGCATCACGCCGTCGTCCGCCGCGACCACCAGAATGACGATGTCCGTCACCTGGGATCCGCGGGCACGCATGGCGGTGAAGGCCTCGTGGCCCGGGGTGTCGATGAAGGTAATGTGCTTACCCTTCTTCTCCACCTGGTAGGCGCCGATGTGCTGGGTGATGCCACCGGCTTCCTTGGCCACCACGTTGGTGGTGCGGATGGTGTCCAGCAGCTTGGTCTTACCGTGGTCGACGTGGCCCATGATCGTCACGACCGGCGGGCGCTCGACCAGCTTCTCGCTGTCGATCTGCTCGAACTGCACCAGTTCGTCAGTCGCCTGCTGCTCCAGCGCCACGCTGTGCGGGACGCCGAAGTGCTCAGCAATCAGCTCGGATTCTTCAACTGAAGCGACATAGTTAATGTTGGCCTTGGTGCCCAGTTCGTTCAGCAGGAAGCGGACGATCTGGGCGACCTTCACGCCGGTGCCCTGCGCGATATCACGCAGCGGCATGGGGCCGGGGATTTTAAGGTGGTACTGGACCGCGCCGGCTTCCTGTATGCGGGGGCCGCCCGCAACCTTGAAGACGCGCTTGCGGCTGCGTACGGTCTCGTCGTCTCCCAGGGCGACATCGCGGCGACCGCGACGCCCACCCGAAAGCTCGTCCTCACCTCCGCGGCGGTCCTTGCCGCGCGCGCCGGGCTTCTTCTTCTGGTCCTGACCGCCGCCGGGAGCCGGCGGTCCGCCGGCGACAGGTGCGCCGCCGCGGGCCGGGCCGGCACCGGGCCGTCCACCGGGACGGGCCGGTGCATTGCGCTGCGCCTGGAGGCGCGCACGCTCGGCCGGGTCGGGCATGCTCAGGATGCGGGGGCCGCCGGACAGGTCAGGCTTGACCTGCCGCGCCGGGGCGCTGGCCGTGCCACCGCTGGCCTGAGCTCCCTGGGGAGTCTGTCGAATCTGGCGGACTTCCGACTGGCGGGGCGCAGCCTGCTGCTGGCCGCCCGCGGCAGGCGCCTTGGGCTGAGCCGGGGCCTGCGCCGCGGCAGCACCGGCTCCGGCGCCTGGTGCAGGACCGCTGGGGGCAGCCGGGGCGGCTGCTGGAGCAGGCTTGCGAGCCGGTGGCGTCGGCGCCGGTTCGAGCACTTTGACCTTGTCGCCCAGGCGCGGCATTTCCGGCTTGGGCTCGGGCTCGGGCTCGACAGGCGGCTTGGTGCCGAAAAAGTCCTTGCCGCCTACGCGGCGTTTGGGTGTCGTTTCCTTGAGGTCCAGCGCGCCGGTGTCGTCCGTCGGACGCGGGCGGCGGGCTGCCGGGCTGGCGGCGCCTGCGCCGGCCGCCGGTGTGCGCGGACTGGCTGGTGCAGCGGCGGGAGTGCCATTGCTGCTGCCGTCAGCCAGGTGCTTGACCTTGTCTACAACATCGTCGGGGATCTGACTCAGGACGCCAAAACCCTCGGCCTCCGTGTCGAAGCCGACCTGACGGAGCAGCGCATTGACCTCATCGGTCTTACGCTTCAGCTCCTTGACCAGTTTAAGTACGGTACTTGGCATTAATCTTCGGGTCCTACCCCCAGTGATGCGCGGAGTCTACGGGCGGCAAAAGAGAAGGCATAGCGCAAACGTTCGGCCTGCCGCTGCTCCAGGCGAACGATTATCTTATCATATTTTGAGCCCTTGATTACTATCTCGCCGCGACGGATAACCTTCTCCATGCAGCCGAGTTTCGGGCAAACATAGACACTGCGCCCCGGACGGCGGTGTTTTTCCATCTCAACGATGACCACACTTTCCGGGCTGGCCTGAAGGCGGACCAGCTCATCCTGGAAATGGCGCTCGCGGCAGCCGATGCACATCCGGCGTGGGCGGTGCTGGTCCTGGGGAACCAGCCAGTTCAGCGGTTTGCCGTCAGGTTTGCGCGTGATCAGGCCCCCTGTCCGCCGGCAGGATCTTCTTCACTCTCGCTGTCATCCTCGTCGTCTTCCGGCTCGGCATCGTCTTCAGGCTCGGCACCTGCGGATTCGTCTTCGACCTCGGCGTCCTCGGCTTCGGTCTCATTGCCGAGCTCCTCCGCCTCGTCAATGTAGTCGTCGCCTTCATCCTCGTACTCGTACTCGTCGCCTTCGTTGTAGAGCTCGCCGCCCGCCTCGGCCAGCTCTTCATCACTAAGAGCGTAGTCCTTGGGCGGCCCGCCGCGACGGCTGGTCGGACGCGCGGAACCGCCGCGCTCCTGCTCGGCGGCGTACTCAGTGACGCTTTTCACGTCGAGGTAGTAGCGGGTCAGCTTGGAGGCCAGTTTGACGTTGCGCCAGCCCTTGCCGATGGCCAGACTGATCTGGTCGTCAGGCACCACCACGATACCGCGGCGGTCTTCTTCAAAGATCTCGACGCTGAGCACTTTCGCCGGGCTGAGCGCTTCGGCGATGAACTCAAAGGGGTCTTCCTTGAACAGCACCAGGTCGATCTTCTCGTCGTTGAGCTCCTGGCTGATCGCCGTGATTCGGATACCGCGGCTGCCGATGCAGGAGCCCACCGGGTCGAGCTCGGGAATGCGGCTGCGTACGGCCACCTTGGCGCGATAGCCCGGGTCGCGGGCGATGGCAACAATTTCAATGTTGCCTTCGCGGACCTCGGGAATCTCGTTCTTCATCAGCTCCTTGAGCAGGTCGTTGTGCGTGCGCGACAGCAGCAGCATCGGCGCCTTGCGCGTGTTGCGCACCTCGACCAGCAGGCACTTCAGGCGCGCACCGGGCTGCGCCCGCTCCCGCGGAATCTGCTCCTTATAAGGAACAATGCCCTCAATCTTGTCCGGGGTCTCAACGTAAAGGTCGCCGCGCTCGGTGTAGAGCACGCTGCAGTTGATCATCTCACCCAGGCGCGTGCCATAGAGATGGACGATCTTGTCCTTCTCGGCGTCGCGGATCAGGCTCTTGACCTTCTGCTTGAAGGTGTGGATCGCCAGGTTGCCCATCTGAGAGATGTCGGCATCCACCAGCACTTCATCGCCGATCTCGGCCTCCGGCTCAATCTCCCGCGCGCCGGGCAGGTCGATCTCCACCTGCGGGTCAATCACGTTCTCGACCACGGCTTTGGCCAGATAGGCCTCAATCAGGCCGCGACCGAGGTTGATCTCCACCACAAAGTTGGGGACTTCACCATGGCTCTTTTCATAGGCCGCCTGGACGCCCTCACGCAGCGCATCCAGGATGCGGTCGCGCGGAACGCCTCGAGTTGTCTCGATCTCCTGCAGCACCTGCGTGAACTTTGGATCCAGCCTCATGGTTCTTCTCCCCGAAACCGCCTACAGCTTGTAATTCGGCACCAGCCGGGCCTGTTCCACCTGCTTGCGCGGGATGTTCAGGCTTCCGCTCAGCCCCTGCCCGGGGCTCGGAGTCAAGACCAGCACTTCATCGTTGAAGCTGCTGAGCTCGCCGTTGACTGACTTCTTCTGCTGACCTTCATGAAAGGTCACTTTGATTTCCTGCCCCAGAAAGCGCTCAAAATCACGGTCGCGCTTCAAAACGCGGTCAAGTCCGGCGCTTCCTACCTCCATCGAGCTGTTCTTGTCGTAAACGCCGATGCCTTCGAGGTAGAGCCGGGCCTGCGGAGCAACTTTGCCGCAGTCTTCGATGGTTACGGGCTGGCCGTCGACGCGGTCGATAAACAGCCTGAAGCGCCGGCTGGCGCGCCCGGCGACCGTCTGCAGGTCGACAAGCTGGTAGCCGAAGTCGTACAACAGCTTGTCCAGCTCTTCTTCCAGTTGCAAAAGGTCTCTATACATAGCCCCGTTTCCTGTCACCTGCCCCAAGGCATAAAAAAGGCCACGCGTAAAGTGGCCCGCCGCAGGCAGATTGACAAGCATAATATTAACACATTATTTCACTATCTGCCCTGCGTTGACCCCTTCTCGAAGCCGGCCAACTGCTTCTGAGCGGGTGCCGAAGCATCCCCGGGCCCTTACTGGAGCGTGCTAGACTGGCCGCGCGCGGAGGGGCCGGCGGCGACCCCGGACCGGCGCCGCGTCATTTCAACTCCAGCGCTGCCTTTCCGGCCCGCGCTGCCGATTAACAAACCTGTCACTATGAAACCAAGCTTTGTCTATATAATCCGCCCGCGCCTGCCCGAAAAGCTCGCCTTTTTGGGCGAACTCGCCCGCAACCTGTGGTGGAGCTGGAACTTTGAGGCCATCGAGCTGTTCCGGCGGCTGGATCCGCCGCTGTGGGATCAGCTGGGCCAGAACCCGGTTCTGCTGCTGGGCCAGCTGCGTCAGGAGCGACTGCTGGCCATGGCCGAGGACGAAGGCTATCTGGCTTCGCTGGAGCGCGTCCGCCGCAGTTTTGATGAGTACCTGAA
The DNA here is from genome assembly GCA_964512635.1 of uncultured Planctomycetales bacterium. Classification (GTDB taxonomy): domain Bacteria; phylum 4484-113; class 4484-113; order 4484-113; family JAFGCY01; genus JADZFO01. The sequence goes on from CAZEJB010000015.1 coordinate 64,962, forward strand.
AGCGCCGCGCTGGTTCCAGCGTCACTATCCCGGCCAGCAGGACCTGCAGGTGGCCTATTTCTCAGCCGAGTTTGGGCTGGCGCGCTGCCTGCCGATCTACTCTGGCGGCCTTGGCATCCTGGCCGGCGACCACCTCAAGACGGCTTCCGACATGGGCTTGCCGCTGGTGGCGGTCGGTCTGGCATATCGCCAAGGTTATTTTCACCAGTATCTGAACATCGATGGCTGGCAGCAGGAGCGCTACGACGAGAACGATTTTCAGAACATGCCGATCAGTCAGGTGCTCGACAAACAAGGGCAGCCGCTGACGGTCAGCGTCCCCTGGTGCAGCGCTATTGGTACTGATAAGAGCGTCGTCGCCTCGATCTGGCGGGTCGACGCCGGCCGGGTGCCGCTGTACCTGCTCAACACCAACCTGCCCCAGAACCCGCCGGAAGACCGCGCCCTGACCAGCCAGCTCTATGGCGGCGATCTGGCGATGCGCATCCGTCAGGAAATCCTGCTCGGCATCGGCGGCATGTTGATGCTCGGCCAACTGGGGATCCATCCCAGCGTCTGCCACATGAACGAGGGCCACAGCGCTTTCCTGTCCCTTGAACGAACCCGTGAATTGATGGAAAGCCGCGGTCTGGACTTTCCGGCAGCCTTTGAAGCGTCCTGTGCCGGAAACGTCTTCACGACCCATACGCCTGTTCCGGCCGGTAACGACCGTTTCGACGAAGCGCTGCTGCGGCGGCACTTGGCTCCGCTGGCGGAGAAGCTGGCCTGCGGTTGGGAGAACTTCGCAGCCCTTGGGCGCGATCCTGCCGCTGACCCGCACAGTTTTTGCATGACCGTGGCGGCTCTGCGGACTGCCAACAGCAGCAATGCCGTAGCGCGCTTGCACGCTGTCACCAGCCGCGGGATGTGGCAGGGAGTCTGGCCAGGGCTGCCCGTGGATGAGGTGCCGATCAGCCCGGTAACCAACGGGATTCACCTGTATTCCTGGCTCAGTCACGACATGGCTGACCTGTTTGACCTTTATCTTGACCCGACCTGGCGGCAGGATCCAATTGCACCGGGCATCTGGAACCGCGTTTCTGAGATTCCGGACGAGGAGCTCTGGCGCTGTCACGAGAGCCGGCGGGCGCGGCTCGTGGCATTTGCCCGCAAGCGCCTGCAGCGGCAGGTTGCCGGCCGCGGTGCCGCTCCCGAGGACGCGCAGGCGGCCACCGAAGTATTGAACCCGCAGGCCCTGACCATTGGTTTTGGCCGCCGCTTCGCCACCTACAAGCGGGCGACACTGCTGCTGCGGGATATCGAGCGCTTGAAGCGCCTGCTGAACCATCGCGAGCGGCCGGTGCAGATCATCTTTGCCGGCAAAGCGCACCCCAGGGACGACGAAGGCAAGCGCTTTATCCGCGAAATCATTCACGCCGTGCACGACCAGGGACTGCGCAGCCGGATCGTATTCCTTGAGGACTACGACATCACAGTAGCGCGCTACATGGTGCAGGGCTGCGACGTCTGGCTCAACACCCCGCGCCGCCCGCTGGAGGCCAGCGGCACCAGCGGAATGAAGGCGGTGGCCAACGGCGGTCTGCATCTCAGCACCCTGGACGGCTGGTGGGACCAGGCCTACGACCCGGCCTATGGCTGGGCCATCGGCGATGGCGAGGTCTATGAAGACAGTGCATATCAGGACCGTATCGAAGGTGATGCCCTCTACGAGCTGATTGAGCAGGACGTCGTTCCGCTGTTCTATCAGCGCTCCAGTGACGGCCTGCCCCGCGAATGGGTCGCGCGGATGAAGCGCAGCATGTCCAGCCTGATCCCGCGCTTCACCAGCCACCGCATGCTGCGTAACTACATCGAGGAATCCTATCTTCCCGCCCACAGCCGCTATGCCGCCCTGACCGCGGGCAGCTGCGAAGGGGCCAAAGACCTTGCCGCCTGGCGCAGCCGGATTCAGGCCGCCTGGCCGCAGGTAAGGGTCCTGAGCCTTGAGGTTGGCGGTTCCAGCCTCAACGGCGCGCAGGTCAGCTCTGGTGCCGAATCCGACTCCGGCAGCCTTGTGGTCGGCGAGGAGATTACGGTTGAAGCCAGTATCGACCCAGGTGGCCTGCAGTCCGAAGACCTGCTGGTAGAGGTTTACCGTGGGCCCATTGGCGCGGATGGCCAGTTCCGCAGCGGCACTGGTCAGTCGATGCAGCTGCTGGGCCCGGCCGCAGGTGAGGCCGCGGCCGCGAGTGCAAGCGCTAATGGCGCGCTGCGCTATACGACCCGGCTGGTATCACCACACAGCGGACTGTTTGGCTTCACGGTCCGCGTCTTCCCGCGGCACTCCAATCTGGCCGGCAAGTACGGCTCTTTCCTCGTGACCTGGACCGAAGGCGCGCCGGCAGTGGAGGCGGCGGCAGAAGTTCAGACGGTCGCCGGGCTCTAGATCGGTGCCTGAGATTTAAAGGCCGACCGTGATGGCAAAAGCCGTCTGGGCCAGCTCGGGGTCGCAGTTCTGGCTCACCCTCGTCTTTAGCTCGGCCAGCGCTCCCAGCATGCCGCGGCGCAAGGGCTGCTGGTCCAGCGCCCACCAGGCGGCGCGGTCATAGGCCAGTCCAAGAGCCAGGCGCGAAAGTGTGTTTTTGCGGGCCGGCGGAATCAGCTTGGCCGCGTCGGCCTCGCTCAGGCCTGAGTCGCCAAGCTCCTTTTCCCAGAGCCGGCCAAACTCAAAATCCGCTGCGCTCTTGGAAGCAGACAACAGATCACCTCGGCCACTGCCAAGCACGCCGGCCAGGCGCTTAACCGCGCTGCGCCAGTCGGGATTCAGCGCCAGCCAGCGCGCATCAACGTAACGCCCGGCGGACATGCGACCGGCCTCGCCGATCGCTGCTGCTCCCGCGCTCGGCTCGTCAATTTCCAGCGCGGCCTTCAGCTCGGCCTCATGCATCGGGCTGAGGCGGATCTTTTGCCCACGGCTGCGGATGGTCGGAAGCAGCATCCCCGGGCGGTCGGAAACCAGGATGAACACAGTACGCTCCGGGGCTTCCTCAAAAAGCTTCAGCAACTGGTTGCCGGTCTCTTCGTTCAGGTGGTGCGCGTCATCAAAGATGAACAGGCGGTGGCTCAGTACGCTGGGGTGCAGCAGGGCCGCGGCAAAGTCGTTGTACTCTTCGCGCACCTGACTGACGGTGATGTCCTGACCGCGCGGACGCACGGTGACGTACTCCGGCTGATTTCCACTGGCGATGGATGCGCAGGCATAGCACTCGCCGCAGAACCAGAAGCGCTTGCGATCCTGCTCGCTCACATTGCGCTCGCAGACGAGGCTGCGCGCGATCAACGTGGCCAAGGTGGTCTTGCCGACGCCGCGCTCACCCAGCAGCAGGATCGTGCCGGCCATCCGGCCGCGCTCCAGATAGGCGCTGATCAGCTTGCGGGCGAGGTGCTGGCCGCGAAAATCCTCCACGCTGGCCAGCAACTGCGGCCCGGCGCGCTCCACGACTTCCTGCTTCTTGCGCGGCGGCATCAGCGGTACAGGTCGATCAGCAGGCCCTTGACCTGCTCGACCAGATTCTTGATCTTGCCCATATCCTGGCCGCGGCCGAGTATGTTGTCGGCGAGTTCGCCAAGGTGCATGTCAACGCGCGTAATGGTGCTGAAAATGCGCTGCTTGAAACCAAAGGCGCTCTCGGTGTTGAGCTGCATCAGCTCGCGGGTGGCCATGTCGAGAAACTTGCGCACCGAGCGCTTATAGCGTTCGAGGTTCGCCCCGTTGGGCTCCTTCAGCAGCGACTCAGTGTGCTCCTCAACTTCCTGCGCCAGCGGCTCGAACAGCGCGGCCAGTGAAAGCGGTTCGCCCTTCTCTGCACCTTTGCGGCCATCCTTGCGTCGCACGGCACCAGGAGTGGCGGGCGCTGCCGGTTTGCCGAGCGGGTTAATGAAGGTCACGCCTAGATTGTACCTGCGTCCCCCTCGTGCAAAGCTCGATGGACAAGACGAACCCGGCACTCTCAGCAGTCCTGCGTCCTGAGTCCTGTGTCCCTGGAGTCTCCCTCGTCCGCCGCGACAAGCCACTAACGGATCAGTTCGCAAAGACTCCATGGTGAGATGCCGCCGATTACTCGGCGGCGGTCCCACCGATCCGGGAGGCAGGACACAGGACACAGGAGCGTGCTATCTGGCGCAGAACCTTGCAACCTGCAATACAATCCCCCCGTGCTAACCGTCCATAGATACATTCGAGGTCCCCTGCCCAACAACGTCTACGTCCTGGCCAACGAGGCCGAGGGCCGCTGCGCCGTGGTTGACCCCAGCCTCGACAGCGAGGACCTGCTGGAGACCATCGCCGCGCGCGGCTGGAAACTGGAACAGATCCTGCTGACCCACGCGCACTTTGACCATGTCTACGACGTCGGCGCTTTCAGGCAGGCCAGCGGGGCGAAGGTCTATCTGCACAAAGACGACCTGGTCGTGCTCAAGCGCTTCGAGAGTGTCTGCCTCAACTGGGGTGTCCCCCTGCCGGCGGTCATGCCCCCGCAGCCCGATGTGCTGCTGGAACACGGCATGCTGCTGGATGTCTGTGGCCAACAGGTTGAAGTCCGCCACACCCCGGGCCACTGCCCCGGCCAGGTCGCCTTTATCTGGCCTGGCCACTGCGTGTCCGGCGATACGCTGTTCCGGCGCGCCATCGGTCGCTGGGACCTGCCCGGTGCGAACTTCGAAGACCTGATCGCCTCGATTGAGCAGCAGCTTTACACCTTGCCTGACGAGACGGTCGTTTACCCGGGCCATGAAGAGCTGACCACCATCGGCGAAGAGAAGCGCCTTAACCCTTATGTCGGTGCAGGCGCGCGCTTCATCCCGAAGGTTTGAGATCGTGTCTCTATCGCTGACCCCAGCCATGTGAACCGGCAACCGGCGGTATCCTCTGCATGCCCATGGATAGTACTTGGCCAAATCGCCATATCGCCTGCGCAAGCTGGAGCAGGCTGTGCATCGTGCTGCTTACCGCCTGCATAGCCGCGCTTTCGGCCGGCTGCAGCAAAGGCGATGACTCTGGCGATGGGCCGGACGATGGCATCTCACCGCCAGCCCTTAGCCTCGCCTGGCCGGCGGACCCACCGCGCTCGGCGGCAGCCTCGCCTCATAACTTCGGCGCCGCCGACGTCGCTGGCCTCAGCCCTGGAAGCCAGCAGAACGGCGCAGCTCTCGAGATACGCAGCGGCAGCGACGACTTCGGCTGGGCCACCTTCGCCTTGCAGCTGAGTGGCGATGAGCTGCCTGCGAGTGTCTCTCTCAGCGACTTCAGCCTGCCCGCGGGTCGGCGGGCCTGGCTGGCGGTAGCCAACTGGTCGACCCTGAAATGGGAGTGGCGCGCGCCCTTTGAGAGCGGCCAGTTCCCCGTCTGGTCGCTGGATCCGCACGCTGCATTCCGCTCGCCCAATGCGCGCCTCTACCTTGCCCTGGCCGTTGAAAGGGATGGTGAACTCGACTTTCGCGGCGGGAGCTTCAGCAGCTACGCGCCTTCGGATGAGCTGGGTTTCCCCCGCCTTGGGATGTGGTACACCGATCCCTACAAGAGCGGGCTTGAAGCCTGCGCGCGCTATGACGTTCTGATCGGCGACTACAACTTCCTCGTCGAGACAGCTCAGGGCGACAAGCCCTTTGGCGCCGCGCTGAAGGAGCTGAACCCCGAGATTACCCTGCTGACCTACAGTGCCTTCAGCGAGATCAACTATGAGCAGGACTTCGACGGCCTGGGCATCAATCCCTATCTGCCTGCCTGGCCCGGCGGCTGGCTGCTCAGCGAAGCCGGCACGACGCTGTCCGCGCCTATCGATGCCGCAGCAACCAGCATACCCGTCAGCGAGTGGGAGCAGTCCGGCCCGGTTCATAATGGCCAAAGTTCGCCCTGGGACATCTTCCATGTGGATGGTGATGTGCAGGTGGGGCAGGAAATCATCTCTGTTACAGGCCTGAACGCCGCGGCCAAGAGCCTGACCGTCATTCGCGGAGCCCGCGGCACCACCGCTTCCGCCCACAGCGCCGGCGAGCGCATCGCCCCGGTTGCGCGTTACTGGCCCGGCACCTATGTGACCAACCTCACGCCGGCCAGCCCCACTGCGCAGCTGGACGGCGCCAGCGGGCCGGAGTCTTTCTGGCAGTACTACCTGCGGATGAGCGCCAGCGGCATCGACCAGTCCGGCGGCTGGTTCGACAACCTCAGCGATGTGCGCGAGGGCATATTGTTGGACCGGATGGAGGACACCCAAAGCTGGCTGGCGGGCGAAGTCGTTAACTCCATCGACTTCGATCGTGACAACGTCGCGGACGACTTCGCTGCTTTCGACAGTGCCTGGCTGCAGGGTATCAAGGACATCACCGTGGCGCTGCGCACGCAGTACCCCGGCAAGCCGGTGCTGCGCAACAATGGCGGCGGGCGGCGCTTCAGCGAATACAACGGCAACAATTTCGAGTCCTTCCCCCGTGATGAGTGGAACGCTGAAGGCAGCGACCCGGCGGCGGAGTGGCACTACAACATTTTCGGCGCGCCGGAGGAGGACTTCGGGGGCCTGGCCGAGTGGGCGGAGTTATCACTGCATCCAAACTACACCTGGCTTGAAACCTATGAGGATGACGACCCCGCCGACCCCGACGGCGACGGCAGCTATGACAATCCCTTTGATAAGCCGGGCTTCAAGCCGAACTATCGCAAGATGCGCTTTGGCCTCTGCAGCGCGCTGATAGCCGGCAGCTTCTACAGCTACGAGATCAACACGAACGGCCACGGCAGCCTCGGCCTGATGTGGTTTGACGAGTACGACGACTCCGGCCGCCAGCGCGGCTGGCTCGGCCAGCCGGTGGGCCCGCCGCTGCAGCTTTGGGTCGATCCCGCTGACGACGCCCAGGGCGTCTGGGCCCGCGAGTATGAGCACGGCCTGGCCCTGGTCAACCCCTACCCTGCCGGCAAGAGCATCACCCTGCCCGCGGGTCAATGGAAGCGGCTGAGCGGCAGCCAGCAGCCACAGGTCAACCACGGCGCGGCGGAGTCCGGCGAGCTGACATTGCCGGGCCAGGATGGACTGTTGTTGGAACGAAGTGAGTAGCTGCATTCTCCATACACATAGCGGCTTACAGGGGCGCACAGCGTGTGCCTGAGAATCAATTGATATTGCTCGTCTAAGGCCGGGCGCACTCTGTGCGCCCCTACAATAATCGCCATGTCCGGCGCGCTTTACCTGATCGGCACCCCCATCGGCAACCTTGGCGATGTCTCGCCGCGCATGATCGAGACCCTAAAGAGCCTCGACCTGCTTTACTGCGAAGACACGCGGATGACTGGCAAGCTGCTGCAGCTGATCGGCGTCAAACTGCCGCTGCGCGCACTGTCCGACGACCACGGCCAGGAGCACTGGGACAGCGCGGTGCAGGCGGCGCTGGACGGCCAGCGCATCGGCTTCGTCTCCGACGCTGGCATGCCCGGCGTTTCCGACCCGGCGCGACGGTTGACTCGCGCGGCCTGGCAGGCCGGGATCGCGCCAGAAGTGATTCCCGGACCGAGCGCGCTAAGCACCCTGCTCTCGGCCTGTCCCTTTGTCGACAACAGCTTTGTCTTCAAGGGTTTCGCCCCGCGCAAGCCTGGTGAGCGTTCGCGCTTTGTCGCCGAGCTGCGCGACAGCCCCTTGCCCTGCCTGTTCTTTGAGTCGCCGCTGCGCGCGCATGCCCTGCTGGAGGAGCTCTGCGCCGCCGTCGAACCCGAGCGCCTGATTCTGGTCGGCCGCGAGATGACCAAGCTGCACGAGCAGTACGCACTGTTCATGGCCGAGCAGTGGGCCGAGGAGCGCGCTCGCATCCCCGAGCGCGGCGAGTACAGCCTGGCGGTGGCCGGCAAGCCGGTCAGCGAACGCAGTGCTGACGCTGAGACCGCTGCGGCCGCGCTGGTGCGGCTGGAAGCCAGCGGCTTCTCGCGCAAGGATGCCGCGAAGGCGCTGGCGGCGGTGTGGGACATCGGGCTGAACGAGATCAAGAAGCTGAGCTACCTGTAGGGGCGCACTGCGTGCGCCTTCCCGGCGGCTCAAGAACAAGGCGCACGCAGTGCGCCACTACCCCGAGTAAACGGGCAGGCTCCTGCTCAATCAAGCTGTCTATTGGGGATACCGAGCGCGCGTGCAATATCGTTATCCATCGATGAGTAACCAGCAACAGACCGCGATCCGCATGGTTCCAATCGCTGGCTTAGCGGATTGTCATACTCGTCAAAGTACCTTGAGGATCCATTGAACATTTTGCTTTCAAAGCAGTGCCTCTCGAAGATTTCTTCCGCCTCTAGAGAACGTTGCTGCACAGTCTCAAAGTAACCCTTCAACCAGCCCTGCCGGTTTGTGATCTTCGGCGGCAACAACATATCTTCCTTGCGCAGTAGCTCAGGAGCATGACCATCATCACTGAGATAGTTGTAAACGTACAGCAGCAGCAGTTTGGGAACGTCTCCATGGCAGGCTTCGGTTGAGATGACGCGACCGAACAGGTACTTCCCGTTAATCAGGTGCATCCTGAATACATCTCCTGCCTTTGGCATCTTGCGCGATGGCTGTTGAATCCGCAGCACGCGCTTGATCTCTTCTCTTGCAATGCCCGTACTCATCCGATCCTCACTTAATTGTCCTAACACTTGGGGCCAAACGTAAACCCTACACGACGAACGGTTGCGGCCGTCTTCTCCCGTGTAGTGGCGCACTGCGTGCGCCTTCCCCATGGATCAAAAACAAGGCGCACGCAGTGCGCCACTACCCCGCTACCAGGCGCACGCCGGGCGCCATTAATGGTGCCCCTACGACGACACTGTCTTCCTGAAGCGCAGTGTGGCGATGGTCACCAGGCAGACGCCGATAAAGGCCAGGATCAGTGTCTCATCCCACAAAGCCTCCATTCCGGCGCCGCGCAGCACGATGCCGCGCAGCATCTCGATAAAATAGGTCGCGGGGAGCAGGCATGAGACGGCGTAAATCACCGGCGGCATGCCCTCACGGGGGAAGATGAAGCCGCTGAGAATGATGGTCGGCAGCATCGCCATGAAGCTCATCATCATCGCCTGCTGCTGGGTACGGGCAATGGTGCTGATAATCAGGCCCAGGCTGAGGCTGGAGAACACGAACACGAAGGCCAGCGCGATCAGCAGGAAGTAGCTGCCGGCGATGTGGACCTCAAAGATGACCTGGGCGAAAAACAGCACGGTCAGCATCTGCAGCATGCCAAGGCCCATGTTCGGCAGCACCTTGCCCAGCATCAGTGCGGTGCGGCTAACCGGTGTGACCATCAACTGTTCCAGCGTGCCGATCTCCTTCTCGCGCACGATGCCGAGCGCTGTAAGCTGCATGGTGACTATGAACAGCAGGATGCCGACCAGCGCGGGGACGAAGAAGTTAGCGCTGCGCAGGCTGGGGTTGAACAGCAGGCGCGGGCGGACCTCCAGCGGTATCGGCCGGCTCTGGCCGTTAACTCCCAGCATCTCGGCGCTGATGGTCAGGCCGAGGTTCTGCACCGCTGACAGAGTCTGCCCGGCGACGGTGTTGTTCGAGCCGTCGATCAGCACCTGGATAGTCGCTTGGTGCCCACCGTTCAGGTCACGGGCATAGCCCGCCGGGATGTTGATGCCCACTTTGGCCCGGTTGGCGACGATCTCGCTGTACATCTCGTCGACGCTGGTCGTGTAGTCCACCACGTCATACAGGCCGGTGGCCACCAGGCGGTCGACGAAGTCGCGGCTGGCGGCGGATTTGTCGCTGTCAAAGACCACGGTGCTGACGTGCTTGACCTCGGTGTCGATGGCGTAGCCGTAGAGCGTGAGCTGCACCAGCGGCAGCAGGATGGTGATTACGATCGTCGCCGGGTCGCGCAGAACCTGGATCAGTTCCTTGTAGACAATTCCGCCGAGACCGCGCAGCATCAGCGCCGCCCCCCGGCATCGCTGATGCCCGCCGCTGCCCGCTCGCGCTCGGCGTTAAGAGTCAGCATGACAAAGACGTCTTCCAGAGTCGGCGCGCCGTGCTGGAACTCGCCGTGTCCGGTAGCTCTGCGGATCTCGGCATCGCTGACACTCTCTTTGGCCCTGAAGTGCACGGTGTTGCCGAAGATCGTCAGGCTGTCGACTCCGCTCAGCGCCCGCAGGTGCGGCAGCATCTCGGCTGGCCGGTCAACCGTGGCCTCCAGCCAGCGGTAGCCCGGCGGGGTGACAACAGCATGCTCCCGCAGCTCATCGGGCCGGCCGTGCACCAGCAGCTTGCTGAGGTAGATATAGGCCAGCTCGCCGCAGCGCTCGGCTTCATCCATATAGTGCGTAGTGACAAACAGGGTCACGCCGCGGCCGGCGAGGATGAAGAGGAAGTCCCACAGGTCGCGGCGCGCCACCGGGTCGATTCCGGCGGTCGGCTCATCAAGGAACACAACCTGCGGTTCATGCAGCAGCGCGCAGCCCAGTGCCAGTCGCTGCTTCCAGCCGCCGGAGAGCTGGCCGGCCCGGCGATGCACATAGGGCTGCAGACCAAGGAGCTCAATAATCTCATCGCGGCGCCGTGGAATGGCCTTGCCGACCTCGTAGACCTTGCCATAAAAGCTGAGGTTCTCGTAAACGGTCAGGTCGGGATACAGGCTGAACTTCTGGCTCATATAGCCGATCCGCCGCTTGACCTCCTCGCTCTGGCGCACGCTGTCAAGGCCGAGGATCTCGCCGCGCCCGGCGCTGGGGGTAAGCAGGCCGCAGAGCATGCGGATCACAGTGCTCTTGCCTGAGCCGTTTGGGCCGAGAAAGCCATAGATCGTCCCCGGGCGAACCTGAAAACTGACGCTGTCCACCGCAGTGAGGTCGCCAAAGCGCATGGTCAATCCATCTGCGACGATGGCCGGCTCTGCAGCGCTGCGCCCAGTCGCTGAACTACTCATTTCCGCCCTGCGCCATTCCGGGGCGGTCGAAGACGACATCACACACCATCCCGGGGCGCAGCTTATGGTCAACGTCGCTGATCCGCACCTTGCAGCGGAAGACCTGCTCGACGCGCTTCTGCTTGGTCTGCAGGTTGCGAGGCGTGAACTCGCCCAGAGTTGAAAGGTAAGTCACGACGCCCTCGAAATCCTCATCGGGGTAGGCATCGACCTCAAAGCTGGCGCGGCTGCCGGGCTGAACCCAGCTGAGCTTGTCCTCGGGTATGAAGACCTGGATGTAGTAGCTGTCTGTCAGCAGCAGGCTGAACAGCGGCTGGCCGGCCGCCAGCAGGTCACCGGGCTGATGGTTGACGGTCAGGATCACTCCATCCTGAGGGGCAAGCACGGTGCTTTCCCCAAGCGAGACATCCAGCCCGCCGATCTGCGCGCTGGCGCTGTCCACCTGCGCCTTTGCCGCCGCGATGTCCTCCGGCCGCGATCCGGCCTGCAGCACCGCATAGGCCGTCTCGGCCTGCTTCACCTGAGCCTTGAGGATCGCAATCTGTGTTTCCCGCGGACCGCTCTGGGCCTTCTCATATTGCTGCTTCGCCGCATCCGCCGCCAGTCGCGCGCTGTCACGGCGGGTCTGAGCGGTATCAAGCTGGGCCCGGGGAATGACATCCTGTTCATAGAGCTGCCGGGCGCGGTCGAGGTCAGCGACGGCCAGCTGGTACTGCGCCTCGGCGCTGTCCCACTGAGCCTTAAGCGCGGCGATGTCCTCGCCCCGGCTGCCGGCCTCCAGCTCAGCGAGCTGAGCCCTGGCGGTCTGCACCGCGGCCCAGGCCTGGGCCAGGTCGACGCCGCGCGGGCCATTGCGCAGCTTCTCTTCAAGCGCCTGCGCGCCGGCGAGCTGGGCCTGTAGCGCCTGCTTCTGTGCTTCCAGCTCAGGCAGTTCAAACTGCGCCAGGAGCTGGCCGGCCGTGACCAGCTCACCTTCCTGCACTTTGAGGCTGGCCAGCCGTCCGCCGATCTTGGATCCGACCTGGACATCCTCGCCCTCGACCGTGCCTGAGACAACCAGATGGTCAGGGTCGCCTGTACTGTCGACCTTCCACTTGATGATCGATGCCGCGGCAAGGCACAGCACCAGGAAGGCCACGATGTAGCGCGGCTGGAAGCGCGCGGTGGAATGCTTGGCAGGAGCCTCAGCCATGCCCGGATTATTGCACCCGCAGCCTGTCCATTAATCCCTGATGCCACAGCTTGAAGCGACATTGGGCGGCATGGCAGTATCATCCTCTGGTGCGACCCACTACGCTGCTGCGGCTTGGCCTGGCTCTGCTGCTGCTCTGCGCGGGTTGCAGCAAAGAGTCCCTGCCGGACGGCAGTGCGCTCGCCGGAGAAGACCTCGGTCTTGGCATCAGGCTGCGCATGGACCGCGAGGCAGCCCAACAGGCCAGCGGACCGGCCAGTTCCGCTGCGGTCATTGAGTTCAGTACGCCTGAGGCGCTGCTCAACCGCAAACCCTATGAGGAACGGCCCGCAGACAAGGATCTGGTTGTTTGCATCTACAGTGAAGAGTTCGCCGACCCATCAGACAAGGCCGCGATCGCAGCAAACGCGATCTATGAACTGAAGTGCTATCTGGCGCCGGTTGGGGTCAGCAAACTGACGCTGCAGGGACAGAACATCGCCGCCATGAACCCTGACGACATGGTGGCCCTGCTGGGCCAGCCTTTCACACCGATGCAGGCCTCGCCGGACGGCAAGTGGCATTTGTCCTGGTACTTCGCCCTGAAGGACCTGCCGGGCAAGGCCCTGCGGGTGACCAGCAGCCACGAGGTCGACGGCCACTGCTTCGCTCTGGAGTTCGCTGAGACTGAAGCTCCTAAGTAGGCAAATCCTGCCGCAGCATGCCGACGCTACCGGACCCCGGCACGGAAGCCGGCGCTACCTGTACAGCCCGTTCTCATGGATGTACTCCGCTACGGCGTCATGCACCATATAGCGGATCGGCTTGCCCATCCGGACGCGGCTGCGGATCTCGCTGGCGCTCAGCTCCAGTGGCGGCAGAGGCATGTACTCCATCCACAGCCCCAGCGCGGTCAGCTCGGGCGGGAAATGGGTCCGCAGATCGTCGCTGCCCGGCCGGTTGGCCACCACCACCTTGCACAACGGCGGATAGGCTTCGATGTCCTTCCAGCCCGGCAGGCCCAGAGCGGCATCGGCGCCGAGGATCAGATAGAGCTCCGAGCCCGGATGCAGCTTGCCCAGGCGGCGCAGCGTGTCGATGGTATAGCTCGTCCCACCGGCCCGTACCTCGCTGGCGTCAACGCTGAAGCGGGCGTCGTTCTCGGTGGCGAGCCGGGTCATCCGGAGGCGCTGCTCGGCCACCGCCCCGTCGGCGGCTTCAGGTTTGAAGGGGTTGCGCGCAGCGGGGATAAAGATCACGCGGGTCAGGTCATAGCGGTACCAGGCTTCCTGAGCCAGCAGCAGATGCGCCAGATGCGGCGGGTTGAAGCTGCCGCCAAGGATGCCCAGGCGTTCGACCCCTGCGCTCATCAGACCACTACCCCTCCGGTCAACTCGCTGTGAAAGACGTCCAGCGCCTGCTGGCGTCCGGCCCCGGCGCCCAGGCCCAGGCTGACAATTTCGGCCTGCGCCTCCTCGGTCTCAAGAGCCCAGGGGCCGAAAAGTTCCTGTTCGCTGAGCACCACCATCCGCCGCAGTCGGCGCAGCGGGACATCCACCAGCCGGGCATGCAGCAGCTCCCAGGCCTCCGCGGCCCGGCCCCCCAGGGGCAGCAGGTTGACGATGCTGTGGATGGGCCAGAAGAGGTGGCTAAGATGCGGCACGTCCAGCAGGTCGGCGGCGCTGTGATGGTCCTCAGCAGCGTCCGGTGACGCATCGGCGGGCTCTTCGAACTCGCCGCGGGCCGCGGCCTCCTCGGCCCGGATCATGGCCTGCAGCTCGGCCAGCTCAGCATCCTCTTCGCCGAGCAGGCCGCTACAGAGCAGAGGCAGGAAGGCGACGTCGTAGAGCTGGTATTCATGCTCGATGCGCAGCCATCGGGGCCGGCGCAGGTAGAGCTCGTAGTCCAGCTCTTCGCTGTGGCGCTTGGCCACTGCCGGGAGCAGCGCGGCATAGGTGGCGTACAGCGGCTCCAGCAGGGCGGTATCGGCAAAGATGCGATAGAGCAGGTCGATGTTGCGCTCTTCGCCGGGCCGGCCCTCTTCGGCGTGCTTGGGGGCCCTGAGCTGGCCGGTGGCAAACTTGGGATTGCCACGGCCACCGCGGCCGCCCTTGGCTGCCGTCAGCCGCTCACCGCTGGCGCGGATGTGGCCGATTTCCCGGCCGGTGTCGCTCTCAAAGGCCAGGGTGCCGAGGGGTACCGGGACATCATTGTCCCGGCCATGGGCGCCGATCATCAGGTTCTCGGCGCCGGGCTTGCCGGGCTCCGCCACAAAGGGTCCATAGCGCCGGACATGGGCCCGCAGCTCATAGAGAGAGTCGGTATCCCGGCGGCCCAGCAGCATCACACTGCCGCCGTCGCCGCCGTCGCCGCCATCCGGACCGCCGAAGGGCTGGTATTTGCGGCGTGCAAAGTGGACCGAGCCGTTGCCGCCCTTGCCCCCAATGCACTCAATTTGAAGTTCGTCTACCAGCACTGCTCTGTATTGTAGGGCCGCCGCCCGCAATAAATGCAAAAGGGCGGCCCGTGGGCCGCCCCGTTACTTCCTTGCTTGAGGCCGCACTAGGCGGCGGGGATCACAAAGGCCTCGCGGCGGCCGCAGTGGATGCGGTAGCCGACGACGCCGGGCTGCAGGGCAAACAGGGTGTAGTCCTTACCAACGCCCACAAACTCGCCGGCGCGGATCGACAGGCCGACCTGGCGGACGATGATGCTGCCGCTCTTGACCTTCTCGCCGCCGTAGGCCTTGACGCCACGACGCTGGGCAGCGGAGTCGCGCCCGTTCTTACTGCTTCCTAGACCCTTTTTATGTGCCATATAGCTATCCTCTTATCTAGTTCACCGGCAGCCGCCGGTGCATTCAGCCGCCGGGCGGCTCTCAGGCCGTGATGCTCTTCACGCGCAGGTAGCTGATCTTGTCACGATAGCCCTTGGTGCGCTTGACGTTCTTCTTGCTCTGGAAGCGGAAGACGATGATCTTCGGCGCCTTGGCGTGACGCACGATCTCCAGCGTCACCTTGGCCCCGTCCAGCGCCGGCTTGCCCAGATTCAGCTTGTCGCCGTCAATGGTGGCCAGGACGCGGTCCGCATCAATACTGTCGCCGGGCTCACCAGCCACCTGCAGCGTGCGGAAGACCTGCTCCTCGCCGACGCGGTACTGCTTGCCCTTGATTTCGATGATCGCAATCATGAAAGCTCCTCTTAAGCCGCCCAAAGCAATCGCGCAAAGACGCGAAGCCCGGCGGCGGGAGGGGAAGTGTAACCGAGGTTGTCCTCCCTGTCAATATCAGCGCTCCGTGCGGCCACTGCCCTGACCGGCCCAGCCAGGCCCGGCGACCAGCTAGCCCTTTTGCACATAGCGCAGCGCGACCGCCCCGGAGCTGAGCTCATGGCGGCCGATCAGCTTCAGATCCAGCGGCCTTTCCATCCCGGCAAACAGGCTGGGGCCCTGCCCGGCAATCCGCGGATGAAAGATCAGCTCGTACTCATCAATCAGCCCCAGCTCGGCCAGGGCCTTCGGCAGTGTCACCCCGCCGACAAACAGCCCCTTGCCGGGATGGGCCTTCAGGGCCCGCACGGCGCTCTCCAGGCTGTCCCCGCCCAGCAACTCCGCGTTCCAGTCCACCTGCTCCAGGGTGCTGGACACCACATACTTCTTCGCCGCGTCAATGGTGTCGGCGAAGGGCAGCATCCAGTCCTGGATCCACTCCGGCCGCTGCGCCGGGGGCTCCGGCCTGCGCCAGGCCGCCTCCATCATCTGGTAGGTCACGCGGCCGAAGATCAGGGCGTCGGCCTCGGCGATCAGGCCGGCGGCGTAGTGATGCAGCTCCTGATCGGGCAGCCCGACGCGGTGGTCAGTGCAGCCGTCCAGGGTCAGATTGATTGCATAGCGTAAGGGTCGCATGGCTCTAGGATAGCGCCGCCCATACTGGCGCCAAGTCTGGCCCGCCAGCCGCCGGGCTTACAATTGCAGTCCGGCTCAACTTATACCTCCGCCCGCCGACAGCCCCGGGCTGGAGATTTAACTTTCGCGGCGCAAAACGCACGTCAAAAACAACTTTCATTCTCACCGCCCTCGCGGTCGGATTTAACTTTGGCGGCGGAATATCCACCGGGAAACGCACTTTTCAAAACTTCCTTGCCGCCGGATTTAACCTGCGACCCCCAAAACTCACCGAAAAACTGCTCTTTGAAAAACGACTGGCGACGAAGAGCCGCTGAAATGACACCTCGCCGCAGATTCGATTTCTGTCAGCACGAGGAAAGCTGCGTATGAGGTGACAACTTGAACACATCTGCAACTCTAAGCCGGTACTTCGCGGCCGCCTGATTTTGCCTGCAGCCGTTGGCCAGACAGATACCCTGGCAGCTGCGACTTTATTGCCGCCACGCCTGGCGTTTAGCACAACTGAGCCAGCGTGCTGTTGCGGCAGTCCGGCGAGTTATCCACTTCCCCGGCGGCAGCCGATACACCATTGTGTTGATCCCCGACGACTGGAAGCAGAAGATCCTGATGCGCGGGCCGTATGGGCAGGTCAAGCTGCAGCTGGGTGGGGACAAGCCCCACCCCTACCAGAGGGAAGCTGCCGGACTCTGCCCGGCTTCGACCAGGCCGCTTAGCGCTTGCGCGAGCGGCGGTATGTCCGCGGACGCCTAGGAGGGCCAAGCCTTCAAGCCGTCTGCTCCCTTCGGATTTCTTGGTGTCTTTGTGCCTTTGTGGTTAGGAAATTTTGAACCACGCAGACACAAAGGCACGAAGAAGAAGCGGAAGCGCCTGGCGCTACGGCATTTGCTGCAGGACGCGCGGACAGGGCCGCGCTGCTACAAGTTGGCTGGGGACAAGCCCCAGCCCTACAAAAAAAGATGGGTGGGGACGAGCCGCACCCCTACCAGAACATCCGGGTGGGACAAGCCCCACCCCTACCAGAGGTGTTCTGCCGCGCTTAGCCCGGCGTCAACCAGGCCGACGAGCGCTTGCGAGCGGCGGTACTTCCGCAGGCCCCTAGGAGGACTAAGCCTTCAAGCCGCCTGCTCCCTTCGGATTTCTTGGTGTCTTAGTGCCTTCGTGGTTAGGAAATTTTGAACCACAAAGACACAAAGGCACGAAGAAGAAGCGGAAGCGCTTGGCGCTACTGCAGTTGCTGCAGGACGCGCGGACGGGGCCGCGCTGCTACAAGCCGGCTGGGGACAAGCCCCAGCCCTACAAGAGGAAAGCTGCCGCGCTTAGCCCGGCGTCAGTGGCTCTTTCTCGAAAATTGGTCCTGACGGGAAGACAAAAGTCGGAATGTCTAGAGATGAGGTGAAGGACAAGATCCGTTCCGGCGATATATCCCTAAATGATTTTGATGTACACTACATCGACCATGAGGGGGCTAGATACATATTTGACACGAGAACAGGCACCATGTTGGACGAGATGGCATTTCAGAGAAGTAAATGGAATTGGAAGGATGCATCATCAGACGAGAAGCTAGTTGGATATCTTAAGGATCGACTAAAGGATAACAAGATCAAGCCAGGCGAGGTAGTGACCGATCCAATACCGAAATCCAAGACTAGACAACCTGGCCGTTGACATTGGCGCGATTCTTTGAAAGACTAAGGAGCAACCATGCAATTGTTAACTATCGGGGAAGTCCCTTGGCCAGGAAACGAGACAACAGATGTAACTCTCGATTATTCTGGTCTTAGAATAAAGCTGGTAATCACTTGTGGCTTTGCTGATGCACCTGTACCAGTTGTGTTTTACTTCGTTAATTGTTTTACATTTACCCAACATGCACCTCATATGGAGCCCAATTGGCATATTGAAGCCTACAACAAACTCTGTCTAGTGCATGACTCTCAGTGGTATTCAAAGCTGATCGAGGATCTACCGCCTAGTTTGATGAGGGATAAACAGCCAGTCCTTAAACATTTTGTTTGCTTCCTAGAGGACTGGGGATCACTAGAAGTGCTCTGTGAGGACGCCATGATTGAAAGCGTTTCAGGCAATGACTCTTGAAGCAGATTTCGGGAATACTAGATCCGGCAATCGTTGCGAATAGCACCAGTTTGGGCTTGGATCATCCCCACCAAGTATGGCGGTTCGCCCGCAGCCAGAGCAGCTACCACGGCCCGCGCCGGGATCCAGCAAAGCATGGAGTACACCAAGAGCCTGGCCGGCGCGGGCACCGGCGCGATCAACAAGCTCACCGGGCCGCTGGATGTGCTGATTGACCCCGGCGGCACGGCGACGCAGCAGATCACGATTGCCTACTATGACGACGGCAGTCTGGACCGGCTGCAGGAGAAGATCAACGAGGCGGCTGGACTGCTGCTGGCCTATACCGGCGACAAGTCCACCGGCAAGATTAGCTCGGTGGTCAGCGACGGCGGCGGCGGTGAGACCACCACGGCCGACTGCGCCTATGACTCCTACGGACGGCTGATCGAGGCGACGGACCACAGCACCAGCACGACGAGGCACGATCAACCACTGGCTGACCGGCAAGACACGCGCGGACGGGGCCGCGCTGCTACAAGTTGGCTGGGGACAAGCCCCACCCCTAGAAGAAGTGTTATGCCACGCTTAGCCCGGCGTCGACTAGGCCGCTCAGCGCTCGCGAGCGGCGGTATGTCCGCGGATCCCTGGGAGGGCTAAGCCTTCACGACGCCTCCTCCTTTCGGATTTCTTGGTGTCTTAGTGCCTTCGTGGTTAGGAGATTTTGAACCACAAAGCCACGAAGGCACGAAGAAGAAGCGGAAGCGCCTGGCGCTACTGCAGTTGGTGCAGGACGCGCGGACGGGGCCGCGCTGCTACAAGTTGGCTGGGGACAAGCCCCAGCCCTACAAGAAAGTTGGCTGGGGACAAGCCCCAGCCCTACAAAACAGATGGGTGGGGACGAGCCGCACCCCTACCAGAACATCCGGGTGGGACAAGCCCAACCCCTACCAGAAGTGTTCTGCCACGCTTAGCCCGGCGTCGACTAGGCCGCTCAGCGCTCGCGAGCGGCGGTATGTCCGCGGATCCCTGGGAGGGCTAAGCCTTCACGACGCCTCCTCCTTTCGGATTTCTTGGTGTCTTAGTGCCTTCGTGGTTAGGAGATTTTGAACCACAAAGCCACGAAGGCACGAAGAAGAAGCGGAAGCGCCTGGCGCTACTGCAGTTGGTGCAGGACGCGCGGACGGGGCCGCGCTGCTACAAGTTGGCTGGGGACAAGCCCCAGCCCTACAAGAAAGATGGGTGGGGACAAGCGATGCCCTCCGTCCAAACTGCAGGGTACGGACGAGCTAATCCGGGGCGTGGGTGCGCACGGAGTCGACGCGGGACTGGTGGAAATCGAGTTCGGCCGCCGCGGCCTCCGCCTCGCGCTGCTGCAGGCGCTGCTCCATCTCGGCGTCGAACAGCCCCGCCTCGCGCAGCGCCGGGCACATGCGCCGGCGGAACTCTTCGAACTGCGTCGGCAGGAACATGACCTTGATGGTCTCCTCGACATCGCGGCGCGAGACCTTTCCGGTCATGATCTGGTACATCAGGTTGAGGCGCTGCCAGGAGGCCTGCGGGTACTTGCTGTGCGGATGCAGGGTCTCGTGCTCGAAGGCGGTTTCCAGCAGCGTCAGCAGGCCGTAGTCGTAGGCCACGATGCTCATGTGGTGCCAGATCTGCTGGTCGCGGTACTCCTCGGGCAGGGCGTCAAGCGCCGCGAGGATCTCGGCCACCGTAGGTTTCACTTCGAAGTCGTTGTAGGCCGTGACCATCAGGGCGAGCCGGGCATAGGCCTGGTTGAGCCGGCCGGTTTCAGTCTGCGCCGCAAGCTCCAGGGTCTGCGCAAGCTGCCGGGTTATCGCGCAGCGCGCCTCATGGTCCTCGCTGGCGGTCAGGCGCCAGCAAAAGCCGGCGCGCAGGAGCAGACAGCGGTAAAAGACGGCCTCGCGCAGCTCGGCGGCGAGTGGGTCGCCCGCCGCGGCCAGGCTGTCCAGCTCGGCCAGTTTGCCGGGCAGCCAGGCGTCGAAGCCTTCCAGCGCCTCGGCGTCGCGGCCCTGATGCTGCAGCAGCAGGAAGTCGTTAACCTCGGGATAGATGTAGTCCACGAACTGCTGGCGGCTGAGCGGCACAGGGGGATTATCGCAGGAGGCCGTGGTTGACGGCTCCCAGGCAGGCGCCCGAATTTAAGCCTTGCTGTTAGCGACCTTGCAGCTGAGCTTCCCCCGATCTAACGCCTGCCTAGTTAAGCACAGGGTGAAGCTTCTCGAACTGTTCCGGGCTGACATTTCCGAGCGCTGAGTGAAGCCTTTTGCAGTTGTAGAAGTTGACGATGTAGTCATTGATCAGCCAGCGCGCCTCCTGCCGCGTTGGCAGCGGACGTTTGTTCAGCAGCTCTTCCTTCAGGGTCGCGAAGAAGCTCTCTGTTACTGCATTGTCGTAGCAGTCCCCCTTCCTGCTCATAGAGGCCCGCATTCCCAATTCGGCAACTCTGGCCCGGTAACCTGAGCTTGTATAGGTGCTGCCTTGATCGCTGTGGTGGATCTGCCCCTGACGCGGCGGCTGACAGGCGCCGGCTTGTTCGAGGGCTTGCAAAGTCAGATCAGTGCTGGGCCGGGGACCTGTTGCATAGCCGATCACCCGCCTTGAGTACACACTGATCACCACGGCAAGATATAGCCAGAGCTTGCCCGCCAGGGGAATGTAGGTAATGTCGGCTGTCCATGCGACGAGCCCGCCGGGGGCAAAGCGCCGGGCCAGCAGATTTTCAGCGACCGGATCGCTGCTGCGACGCTGCGTCCCGATTCCTCTGCGGTTCTTCTTGCGCCCCCTCAGGCCAGCCTGCTTCATCGTCCGCGCTACCCGTCCCAGTGAACAGGCAATCCCAACCGACAGCAGCAGACTGTGCATCCGGGGACTCCCGTAAATGCCGCGATGATCCTGGTGCAGCAGTCGCAGCTGAGCCGTCAGGGCCTGCCTGGCCGCTGTACGGCGGCTGGTCTCACGGCTGCACCAGTCCCTGAAACCACTGACCGACACCTTCAGCGCGCTGCAGTACCAGGTCAGCGGGTACTGGCCGGCCTCCAGCTGTGAAGCAATCCAGACGTACTTCACCGCGGGCCCTTGCTGAAGATGGAGATGGCTTTTTTTAGAATGTCGAGTTCTCCCGCCAGGCGCTCGTTCTCGCGCTTCAGCCGTGCCAGCTCCTTGAGTGTTTCCGGCTCATTTCCATTGCCCGGAAAGGACTCAACAGGGCTGGCCAGGAACTCGCTGCACCAGCGCGAGATCAGCGTGTGGCTGATACCAAGCTCACGAGCAACCTCGGTTCCACCCTTCACTCCTTGAATCACCGGCGCAATCGCAGCCAGCTTGTACTCTCGAGTGAACTTCCGTCGCGGTCCCGGCATCTGTACACCTCCTGCACATAGATTATGTGCTTAACCTCGTGTACGTAAATCCGGGGGAAGTCCAAGCTGCTAATTCTGAAACTTTGTGTCTTTGTGTCTTTGTGTCTTTGTGGTTCAGACTTCATGCGTTGTACGCCGCTGAAC
>CAZEJB010000016.1:0-75205 GCA_964512635.1 uncultured Planctomycetales bacterium
GCCACGAGGCCGGCCACCGCGGGACTCTGCAGACCCTGCTGCGCCAGATGGGGATCAACGCGGGATCGGAGTAAGAAGAAGAAGGGACATAGGGATCAGGGACCAGGGACTGGAAGGCCGAGAAGAAAGGCCGAGAAGATAGGCTAAGGTACAGCCAGTGCCTTTTCTTTCAAGTCCTCAACCCTGATCTCTGGTTCCAGTCTTTACTAGTCCCTGATCCTGATCCCTGATCCCTAGTCCCTAGTCCCTCAAAAGCGGAGCACGCATGGACGCTTCAACTCAAGCAAGCTCGTTCATCACTGTCGGCGAACAGATGCCCTGGGTTGGCATCACGCTGAAGCAGACGGAGCTTGCCGCGGGTTGCATCCCTGAAGACAGGCTGGACTGGCGGCCGACTGACCCCAGCGGGCGCTGGGCCTTCAGCCTCGGCGAGATCGCGATGCACTGCGCCGATATCCGCCTGATGTTCGCAAAACAGTTGCGCGGCGAGGACAGCTCGGAGCTGTACTGGCTGGCGCCACCGCCACAGCGTGGTGGAACCTGGACCCGCAAGCGCGAGCCCGGCAGACTGCAGGAGATACTCGACAGCCTTGCGCGCGGACGCACTGAGCTGGAGGAGTGGCTGGCCCGGCCTTACAGCGAGATCCTGACACCAAGCCCAGGCCTGGCCGCAGCCTTTGAACAATATCTGCAAGCGGTACGAGAAGCTGGCAAGGACACGGCGGCCGCCGAGCGCCGCGGACCCACGACGCTGTGCCGCCTGTTTATGACCGTTGCCTGCCATGAGGCCGGGCACCGCGGGGCGCTGCAGGCCAACCTGCGGCTGCTGGGCATCAGCGTGCCGGAGGAAGAGTAGAGTTTGCGAGGGATTAGGGACTAGTATGACAAGTTGAGTTGAAGGGCTACCCCGGAGTGAGGTTAAGGACTAGAAACAAATTATTGATCCTCTTACTCTCCCCTAATCCCTGGCCCCTATTCAGCTACATGCGTGCCGACTACTTCATAGCGCGAAAAGCTTGGCATCGCGCCGTGCTGCTGGAAGACGGACATGATCTGCGAGGCGAAGCCACCGCTTTGCATAAAGGCATCGTAGTGCGCCGCGCTCTCCCACTGCGCATAGTTCAGCACCCCCGGCGCGTCGAGGCGGCGGTGAAATGAGGCGCTGATGAAGCCCGGCTGCCCGGCGATGTACGCGTCGACAGCGGCGCGGATAGCGCTGAGGAAGGCCTCGCGCTGCTCGTCAGCGACAGCGATGGTGATGACCACGGTCAGACAGGGACGCTCGGCGTTGATACTGGCTGTTGGCATGGCTGGATTGTAGTACGCGAAGGAGGGACCAGGGATCAGGGACCAGGGATCAGAAGTGGCAACGCTCTCGTCACTCTCGGCTCCGTCTAGTCCCTGATCCCTAGTCCCTATAATCTTGGGATGCTCGCACTCAACCTCGTCGTCCGCGCGGTCATCATCAGCGACGGCAAACTGCTGACCAATGTCATTGCCGACGGCCAGCGCGCGCCCTTTCACAGCTTGCTCGGCGGCCACCTGAAGCTCGAGGAGACCCTGACCCAGGCGGTGGTGCGCGAGGTGCGCGAGGAGATCGGCATCGAGGTGCTGCCCAGCCGCCTGCTGTATATCGCCGAGAACTTCTTCGCCCGCGGCGAGCGCAAGATGCATGAGATCGGCTACTACTTCCTCTGCCACCCGATCGCGGCGCACGAGGGCGACTTCCTGGCCTCGCTGACGCCGGACCCGAACGAGATGGTCAGCCCCGAGCTGCTGACGCCCGATGAGCTGCTGAGTGCGGACTTCCAGCCGGCGGCGCTGAAGAAAGTACTGGCCGCCGACATGACGGCGAAGTTCAAGGACTGCCCGCGTCTGGTGGTGGTCAATGAACTGCCGGGGGACGCACTGGTACAGAGCGGGGTCTTTGGGCTGTAGGGGCGCGGGCTTGGACTGGGAGCGCGGGCATCTTGCCGGCACTACCTAATAACCTGCCTTGCATGCTCCGCCCGCAATTGATGATTGATGATTGATGATTGGGAAGCGCGCCACGGATGTCAGTAGCAGCGCGGCTATAGGTCCGCGAGCTCTCTTGTAGGGCCGTGGGCTTGTCCCCGGCCTCTTTGTAGGGCCGCACGGATGTGCGGCCGTCTTTTAGGGTGCAGGCACGCCTGCACCTCGTATAGGGGCGGCGCACAGTCGCCGCCCGTGCTGCTTAGGCCCCGCGCGCATGTCGATCCGGATTCACAATGAGCCGAAGAGACACTGAGCGGGAAAACATTCAACGCGTCGGCAAGGCCACCCACCTCGGTATAATCCACCCATGCGCTTTCTGGTAACTATTGAGCCGGATGAAGATGGCGGCTATGTCGTCGAATGCCCCGCGCTGCCCGGCTGCGTGTCGCATGGAGATACTGAAGAGCTGGCACTGGAAAACATCAAAGCCGCCATTACTGCGAGCCTGAGGACACGTGTTGACATGGCGGAGATACAGCAGATGCACGTTGCCGAAGTGGAAGTGAGTCTGTAAGTGCCTCCGCTTCCGGTGGTCAGTTCCGAGGAGGCTATAGATCTTCCATCTATAGAGTCTGCGGCGACTGGGAAGCCACACGGCCGCGCCAAAAAGCTAATCGCATTTCTAGTCTGTGGGCCACTGCTTGTCCTTTGCCTAACTGCCTTCTTGTATCTGCCAAACTACGTGGAGCGAAGTAGACGGAAGGTCAGCATGACCAACACAGGCAAGGCGATGTTGCCGCTGGAACGCTGGGCCATGGATAGTGAAAGCAGCCGCTACCCCTTTCTGGAGTATCCCGATAGATTCAATGTTGCAGCCTCGGCTTACGATTGGCAGCCCGACCGGAATCCTTACTCTGGCAAGCCTGTCCGTTGCGTCGACGTAGCGCAAGCCAGCCCCGGGAACTTCAGCTACCTGCCTCTCGCCAGCTTTGTGCGATACGCCGACAACTCTACTCGCGATGGTCTGGGAGGCTATCTGCTGGTTCTGTGGGGCGGCCGCGTACTGCCTGAAGACGCGCGCGCGAAAGGAAGAAATCTGCGACTGCCGATCGCCTGCATCATCACAAGTGGTATGGATATCCACTGGACTGGAGATCCCCTTGAGGATCCTGCACCACTGGAGCAGAGCCTCGAGACAGTCGAAGAGGCATTTGCGGAAGCAGGTCTGGGTAATGCTCCAGCCCAGGGCGGATCTACTGCACCGCTGCTTTGACGGTGAAGCCAGCCTTACATCCTGTTCAATCAGACCTTTGTCGAAGCTGATGCGCCCTCACCTTGCTCTGTGCCTCCGCGTCTCCTGTTGATCGGGTACGGCCAGACACTTCACTTCGCCGTTACGGATTTACCGCTTCAGACATCCGACCTGCGACCTTCGACTTCGCTGCTGGCCGAGGCGTTGCTCGCCCGCTACAGAGACGCGCGGACGGGGCCGTGCTGCTACAGGGACAGCGGCGCACAGTCGCTGCCCGTCTTAGCAAGATTCACGAAGAGCCGCAGAAACACTACGCAAGCTGATACGAATCTCCGGGCTAAGCGTTCAGGAGGTTGTTGACAGCCTGGATTAGCAACTTATCGAGCAGGCGGCGCGCTTAGCCGCTCAAGGCCATACTCGGCGAGCGCTTCTTCAAAGGTCTGTACTTCTACATCCTTGGCATAGAACTCGGGCTCCATGCCGCCGGCAAAGTGTGTAAGGCCATTCTCCAGCGTCATTGCGACAGGTGCGCGCCACTCTCCATTACCGATAACAAGATCAGATTCAAGCTCCTTTCGAGCCCAGAGGATTAACACATAACCCAAAGTGTCTTCAATCTCGCTGCCGTCATGGAGGGTGGCTCGACCCCGCAGCGGCAGATAACTGAAGTCGCCGGGGCTCGGTTCAGTAATGACCACACACTTCCGTTTGGATCCGCTGTAGGGGTTCATGTTCGGCTGTATGGCATAGCCGCTGGCCATTACTTGCTCGAAGCCAGGTGAGTAGCGTTCAAGCGCCAGCGGAGGTTGAAAGGTGTTATCTACGGCCCAGTGTTCTGCCGCAAGCTGGGCCTGGTGCAAGAACGCGCTGGCAGCATTTCTTTGTTGACTCTCAATCAAAGACGGAACCTGCAAGAGTAGCCAGACAAACCCAACAGCTGCAGCGACCAAGGCAACTATGCGCCACGACCAACGCCGGGCCACCGACCTGCGCTCATAGGCTGCGACCTCAGGACTGATGATGCTTTGCGCTCCCAATACAAGTGGATACTAACACTGCGCTTGCCAGTCCGCAAGACGGTTTCATGGTCAAGGCCCCTCATCCGGCTCTGTGTCTCGGTGCCTCTTGTTGGATCCGAAACGACACGACGCACAAGCGAGCTGCAGCAGACTTGCCGATTGCGACCTGCGACCTTCGACTTTCGACCTCCGACCTTCGCTGCGGGCTGAGGCAATGCTCGGCCGCTACAAAGACGCGCGGACCTATGGCCGCGGCCCTAGCGGACGGGCGGAGCATGCTCCGCCCCTACTAGTTCCGCCAGCCCTGGGTAACATCGAGGAAGCGCGTGATCTCGGGGAACCACAGCAGCTTCACCACGCCGGTCGGGCCGTTACGGTTCTTGGCCACGATGATCTCGGTCACCGGCATCATCTCAGGGTGGTACTCCCCAGAGGTGGGAGTCGTCGGCTTGTCGGTCTTTTCCTCGTAGTAATCATCGCGGTGGATGAACATCACCACGTCGGCGTCCTGCTCGATGGAGCCCGACTCGCGCAGGTCGGAGAGCTGCGGGCGCTTGCTGGTGCGCTGGGTCACCTGGCGGCTTAGCTGAGAGAGCGCGATCACCGGGATCTTCAGCTCGCGGGCGATCTGCTTGAGGCCGCGGCTGATCTCCGACACTTCCTGCACGCGGTTGTCGCTGTTCCCCGCGCCGCTCATCAGCTGCAGGTAGTCGATCACGATGCACTGCACTCCATAGTGCGCCACCAGCCGGCGGCACTTGCTCTTGAGCATGCCGATGGTCAGGAAGCTGGAGTCGTCGATGAACAGCGGCGAAGCCGAGAGACGCTGGTAGCTCTTGGTCAGCACGCTCCATTCCCCCGCGTCAAGGTCCGGGTTCTGCAGGCGGTGGCTGCCAATGCCGCGGATGCGTCCGCCGGCGATGTGCTTGGAGCCGATGCAAAGCAGACGCTCGGCCAGCTGCTCCGCGCCCATTTCCAGGCTGAAGAGCGCTGTGGGCATGCCCTGCTCCACCGAAAGGTTATGGGCGAAGTTCAGCGCCAGGGCGGTCTTGCCTACGCTGGGCCGCGCGGCGATGATGGAAAGCTCGCTGGCTCGCAGACCGTTGGTCTTTTCATCGAGATCGGCAAAGCCGGTCGGCAGGCCGGTGGAGATGCGGGGGTTGTCCACGCCCAGTTCGCGCTGACGCGCCAGCTCTTCATCGCGGTCGGAGAGCTTTTCCCAGTATTCCTGCAGCACCTGGGCGATGGGCAGGAACTCGCCGCTGATACTGCGCTGACTGAGCTGCAGCACCGTGCTCTCGGCGATGTCGAGGATGCGCTCGACGGACAGCTCCTGCTTATAGGCCTCTTCGATTACCTTGGTGCAGCCGCGGATAACCGCGCGCAACTGGGCCTTCTCGGCGATCTTGCGCGCGTGGTATTCAACGTTGGCCGCGGTCGGCACCGCATTGAGCATGCCCATCACCACGCCGGAGCCGCCAACGCGGTCCAGCAGATTGCGGGCCCGCAGTTCGTCGAGCACGCTCTGGGCATCCGGTGGGATGCCGCGATGGAAGAGCTCGCCCATGATGTCAAAGAGGATGCCGTGGCCGTCAAGATAAAAGCTGTCGCGGCTTAGCATGTCCGCCGCAAGCGGGTAGGCTTCCTGCGGCTCCAGCATGATGCCGCCGAGCACAGCCATCTCCAGTTCCACGTTCTGGGGCGGCACGCGCTGCTCAAGGGGCAGTGAATTGTTGTCTCGTTGAAGGGCCATGGGGGGCGGAGATACTATCGCATGCGCGGGCGTTGCGCTGCCAGCAGTACAGTCTGTGCATATGCTCGATTCTGCTGTGGATAACTGGCCCGCGCGTGCGGATAGCGCTGCCGGGCCTGCCTTGCCACCGGTCCCTGTCTGCCGCGGCTTACAATTAGGCCGTGTACAGGCGGGGCAGCGCGGCGGCAGAATGGCTCAGGCTCGGACGGGCCAGCGGGCCGGGCCGGCTTGCGCTGGCTATCTGCCTGCTTGGCAGCGCCATGCTTTGCACCCTGGCTTCCAAGCCGCCGGAGATCAGCCCGCCCAGCGGCAAGGAGCGCGTCTACCGCGTCAAGGGCGTAGGCCTGTCTATCCGCCCCTTTGCCGACAAGACCTACCTGCGCTTTGAGTCCGGCGTCACCGTCAGCGGCGAGGGCTTCTCGCTCTCTGCCGGCGCCGTCGAGCTGGAGATCGCCACCGACGCGATGGGCTCAATCGAGGGCCTGCGGCTGCCCGAGTCAGGCGTCAGCCGCGAGGAACTGAGCCGCGACCCTGGAGAGCTGGCCCAGCGCATGAGCCGCGAGCTTGAACTGCCTCAGGCGACCTTCAACCGCTCGGCGATCAAGCGTCTCTCGGCGAGCGGCGGCGTGGAGGTCAAGACGCCGGAGGTAACCCTCAGCACGGACGCGCTGCTGAGCATTGACGGCGGCCAGAGCTGGTCGACCAGCGGGCGGGCGCAGCTGGCGCGCAGCTCGGGCAAGGGCAGTAAGGCGGAGAACTACAGCCTGGCGGCGGACGCCCTGCTCTACGACACGGCAAGCCGCCGCGCCGCCGCCGAGGGCAATATCGTGGCCTCCTTCGCCCGCGGGGGCGAGCCGGCGGTGAAGCTGACGGCGGCAAAGCTTGATCTTGACATCAGCCGGGCCTTCCTGAAGGTCAGCGGCGGCCTGACCGCCAGCTATGACCAGATCACACTGGTCTGCCGCGAGCTTGAGGCGCGGCTCGAGGACGCCAGCCTGAAGGCCAATGGCGCCAAGGCCGGTGAACCTGGACCCGTCCTGACGGACAGCAAACGCGGCCTGAGCCTGCAGGCCGGCGTGATCAACGTGGACCTTGATGACGAAAAGGTCAGTGCGGATGAGGGCGTCAGCCTGGAGGCGGCCGAGCTGCAGCTCAAGCTGGTGGCAGCAAAGCTGAGCGGCTCGCTCAAGGAGCAGATCTTCACGCTGAGCGGCAAGGTCAGGGCCGATGACACAAAGCATGATGTCAGCCTGAGCGCCGAGACGATCAAGGCCGACGTGGCTAACAGCAGCTACAGCGCCAGCGGCAGCCCGGTGGTGCGTCAGGGCGAAAGCACCTTCACCGGCGAGCGCATCACGGTGCGCCAGGAGAAGGTCGAGGGCCAGAAGGAGCCGAAGACCGTGGTTGAAGTCCACGGCGAGCAGGAAGCCCGGATCGACATGGACGCGCCGCCGCAGATGCCTGCGGATCCGCGATAGTGGTTGCGGAAACCGGATTCACACAGAGACACGGGGTTCACTGAGTTTCACCGGGCTCTGGAGACCTGCGCATTCTGGTATTCAACCCAATGACTGTCGCCGACAGGTATGTATCTCCTTGCTCATCAGGCTGCACTTAAGCATTATTGGCAGTGACGCGCCGCAGTCTGGAAGCCAAGTGACTTCCTCGGTGTAACTCCGTTTGCTCTGCTTACTCTGTGTGAATCTTCTCTCCACTCTCAGCCCTGGCGCATGATCCGGCCCATGATCCAGTCCTCAATCAGGAACTGGAAGCGGCCGACCAGCAGGCTGACACGGGCCATGACCGTGGTGCCGAAGGCAGCGCCAAAGCCCAGCATCAGGAAGAACAGACCGACCTTGGAGACCGCGCCGACCGCCTTCTTATGCTCGAGGCTGAAGAAGAAGAAGATCAGCACCGAGAAGACGGCAACCAGGATGATCACCTGGTTGATGTTGGCCAGGTTGGCCGCTGCATTCGTCGCCGGCACGAAGGGCACCAGCGTTGAGGTCAGCTGCGGCAGCAGCAGGCCGTTGAGGATGAAGGGCACCGCCTGGCCGGCGAAGCCGCCGATGTAGAAGGCGAAGGACCAGCGCGAAAGCCATGACAGGCTGGGCACCAGACGCAGCAGCAGGAAGACGCCCATCAGCGCCGGTACGATCACCCAGTAGTTGTGATCGAAGACGATGCGGCTGACCACCTCGGGATAGAAGGTGTTCCAGTACTGCACGTTGATGAAGTATCCGACGGACAGTCCGAGATACAGGTGCTCGCCGATCTTGAACAGCACGTTATCGCGGTAGATGAAGGAGAACATCATCAGGGTCAGCCCCGCGGCCACCCAGATGCCAAGTGTTTCACCCATCAGGCGCTCCTCCTTTGCGGACCACCGCGCTTGCGTTCGATGAAGTAGGCCAGGTTGGCCACGATGATCGACAGCACGATGAAGATATGCACGAGGCTCTGGGCATCCATGCCCTTGGTCGCCGCGCCGGCAGCCACGCCGGCCGCCGTCAGCGCATCGCCATAGCTGCCGCGGACCAGGAACTCATACTCGGCGGAGCCCTTCATGCCGGCGGCGAGGCCGACGATCTGCTTGCCCTGAACGAAGGCGTAGTACTGCGCGGCGGAAACCGCAGTGCAGCTTACGCCCATCGGAACCTTGGTCGGCTCGACGGCATAAGCCAGCCAGGGCTCGACCGTCGCACCCGCGGCGATCTCGATGAAATAGTCATAGTCAGCGAACTTGCGGACTTCCTGGAAGATCGGCAGGCTGGCGGTCGAGGTGTTGTAGTGGTCGTTGGCGTAGGTGTTCTGCACACCGCCGACCATGCCACGCATCACCGCCGCGTTGCCGGGCTTATAGCCGAGGAAGACATAGTCAGTGCCGCTCTTCTTGCTGAACTGCCGGGCCGCGCGCTCCACCGAGCCCTGGATCAGGGCCGGGCCGCCGGGCCAGAGGGTCATTACCGTCGGCTTGAGGCCCTTGGCGAAGCAGTGCTGCAGCACGGCGTCCAGCATCGGCTGCAGCTCCGGCTTGCTGGCCGGATCGAAGTCGGCGCTGATCAGCACGTGGCTGCCGGCCGGCAGCGCGTCCATGCCGTTATAGATCGCCGAGACCTCCGGCGTGGCCACCACCGGCAGCGCCAGCGGCTTGATCAGCGGCCAGGCGACAACCAGCGCGACGATGCTGAAGATAATACGGCGGTCGAGGTTCAGGATGGCCTTGGTCCAGCTCATCAGTCGCCACCTCCCATGTAGGTCCGCTCAATGCCGAAGATGATGCGGATGGCCACCGCGATCTGGCTGAGGTAGACACCCAGCAGGATGCCGCGCTGGGCGGCGGAGTTCGGCACGTTCAGCAGCCAGCTCGACCACCAGGGGAAGTCCAGCGCATGCGGACCGCCGGTGAAGAGCTCCGGGCCGGCCTTCATCAGCTCGCCCAGCGGCACGCGGCCCAGCATGGTGACGCAGGCGGCGATCAGCAGGACGGTGGCTTCAAGGCTGCGGGCGCGGAAGGCGCGGAAGGCTGCCGAGGCGATGAAGAAGGCCAGGATCGAGAACATCGTGGCCTGCATCGGCAGCATCATGTTGTTGTAGAGCCAGAAGTGCAGGCTGTCGGGCTTGTTGTTGCCGGCGGCGAAGCCCGGCAGCGGGCTCTTGATGAAGCCCGACAGCGCCATCACCAGGAAGGCCCCGAGGGTGATGAAGCTGAAGGCATAGCCCGGGCGCTTGCTCTTGATCTTGTTGTAGTGGTGGTTGACCACCGACAGCACGCCCAGCACCGCGGCGAAGCCGACGATGATGCGGACCCAGAGGTTGAAGCCGTCCTGGACCTCAACGCTCTTCTGGGTGGGGACATAAAACAGCGCCCACATCCCAAGGCCCGCCACGAAGGCGATGATGACAGGCAACTGACGTCTTAGGAACTGCACATCATCCTCCTACAGCGGCTCCACCATTTTTACCAGTGCGTCCCAGGGTGCATCAGCCGCATGGCCAGTGACAAACTGGGCCACGAAGATGATGGTCTGGAGCAGAATCAGCAGCATCATCAGCGCCTTGCCGAGGTCCTGGCCCTTGAGGCTGCCCAGCAGCAGCGGCTCGCGGGACAGATAGGCGCTGGCCGCATACAGCTCTTCGCCGATCAGGGTGTAGTCGCAGGTCGTGATAAAGAAGGGCAGCTGGTTGGGGCTGTCCGTACCTGCGATCTGGATCGCGCCGGTGCTGGCGCCGGTCTCGGCAAGCAGCAGGCTTTCGGCGTAGTAATAGCCCATGAAGAAGTTCGCCGCCGGCCGCTCGCGGATCATGATCGCGCAGACCGAGGCCGTATAGCTGAACTGGTCGTCGGTGACGAAGTAGATATTGCTGGCCTTGAAGGCGTCTGGGCGGCCCTGCTCGGCATAGCCCTGTTTGACCACTTCCTGGGCCACGGTGAACACTACCGGGTCGCGGCAGGGCACCAGCAGCTCGGAGTCATAGTCGGCGATGCGCCGGCTGACGCGGCCGAGGATGTTAATCGCGGACAGGGTCGACAGCTCGGAGAGCGCGTCCATGCCGTTGAGGTACAGCACTGGCTTGCCCATCTCGGTGGCGCGGCCGATCGCCTCGTCCACCGCCTCCAGGCCGGCGATACGCCGGATAAAGAGGTTCGGGTTGCGGCGGGCCAGCATAATCGCCGCCAGGATGATCACCGCATAGAACAGCGCGATCCAGAAGTTGGCGGCGCGGGTGATCTGGAAGAAGCTCTGCTTCGGCGCCGTGCTGCCGGCATCCACCATGAGCGGCTGCGTGCCCTCGGGGCCGCTGATCACCACCCGGGCGCCATAGGTCTTGCCGGACTTCAGCGGGAAGCTGATCGCGCCGGCCGGGTCTTCGTAGTAGCTGTTATGCAGGTCTTCGGCCTGCGCGGCCAGATCCGGGGGGATCGGGGCCTGCAGGGAGCTGACCAGCAGCCAGGGCTGCTCAGGGTTCTCGGGGTGGCGGCCATAAAGGGTGGCCTGGGCCGCGCGGTTGCCGACCGCCGGGGCGGGCACAGCGCCGCCGCCGCTGACATCGCTGGGCAGCCACTGGGCGGCCAGCGCCGCGGAGAGATAGTCGTACTGGCGCTGCTTGACCAGCAGCTTGCGGCCGCCGCGGGCGGCGAAACGGTTGACCGCTTGGTCCACCTTGCTCTGGAGGTCGTCAAACTCGCGCTTGAGGCCCCAGTAGGTCTTTTCCAGCTCGGCCAGACCCTTGTAGTCCTTGGTCTGGGTGATGACGTTCTTGGCCACCGTGCGGGCTTCATCCGCGGTCGCCAGCTCAGCGCCCTTGGCGTCCAGCTCGCTGACCAGGGTGCCGAGCTCTTCCTTCAGCTTCTGGCGCGCGTTGTCCAGGGTGGTCTGCTCGCCGGGGCTGAGTTTGCACTCGTCGAGGATTGAGGGATCCGGCATCAGCTCGACGCTGACCCTGGCCTCCGGCGAGGGTTCGCCGACCCAGTCAAAGCTGACCCCCAGGGCCTGCCCGCTGTCGCTGGGTACATCCTCAACCTTAGCGCCGCTGATCTGGGCCAGGGGCGGCAGCTCTTCGACGACCTGCGGCGGGAGCGTGTTCTCCATCCCGCTCAGGGCCGAGGCATCTCCCGACGCCGCGTCGCCGGCCGGCTGGCCGGACTCCTGTGGCGGGGCCGCGGGCGGCTCCTGGCTGTGGCCGGCAAGTGGGATCAGCAGCAGCGCGCCAAGCAGCAGAAGCGGGATCAGCCTCTGTTTAGCCGCGTCTCCAGTTATGAAGTTCATGGGCACACCTTTAGCCGGTCTCGCGCAAGCGCGCGTGAACTTGATTGTAAGCGCTCGCGGGTCATAAGTACAGATACCTGCTGCGCTGCGGCGGTGACAAGCGCGCAGCGGCCCTAGTCGATGGCGCGCCCACCGAATCGCGCAGCAGTGGGTGAAGAGCAATACGAATCAGCCGATCGCAGCGTGGAGCAAACACATGTCTTAAACCGGCTTGTTACAATTGACACCGTGTTGCTGAAGTTGAAGAACTACTATTTGCTCCTTTCACCCTTTTGGCGCGGCGCGCTGCGTCTGCTGTTTCTTTTGATTGCTGGATACTGCCTTGCATCTACATTTTCGCCGCTAACTCAGCTATGGAGTGGCCTGCGGCTAGTTCTGCCTGCACCCTGGTCCGACAGCATCGAAGGCTCAGTTGAAGCACTGGGCCAATGGTTTTGGCCCCTTCTTATCAGCGCGTGCCTGAGCCGTTTCAGGTGGGCTTACTACATTCCGAGTGTCTTCATCGGCCTGCATGTTGTCGCTGCATTCATAGCTACCCTCGCCTGGCTGATCAGCTGGGATTTTCAAGCTGCGACCCCAAAGGAAGTGGCCAACAGCCTGACCCACATTGTCATTCTCACCCTGTTCCTGACCGCAGGCGTCTGGCTAAGAAAGGCCGTGGTACGAAAGCTGCAGGAGCAAGGTGTGATCAAACCAGCAGAAGGCGCCCTGGCTTAAGCACGCGTTTATGTATCTTCTCTTGGGTCATAGATCGGAGGAGATGCAGCTCTGAAAAGCGTGGCTCCACTAGCTCTCGATCATCTCGATGTTGGCGCGGGGAACCACCGCCGTCGTGCCGTCGCTGAACTCGACCTCCAGGGTGCGCACCTTGGTCTCGCTCTCCACTACCTGCGGCTCGGCAATCAGGCGCTTGACCTTGGCGATGCGGCCGAAGTAGGGCTCGCGGATGCAGCGCACCGGATCGCCCTCGGAGGTGCCGACGTTCTGCTGGCGCGCGCCGCTGTCCATCAGCCCGGCGCTCTTCTGCTCTTCGACGGATAGCGGGATGATCACCTCAGGGCGGATAACGCCGGCGCGGATCTGGGTCGCGCCAGAGATGCTGGTCTTGCGGCCCTCGCGCTTTTTGAGCAGGCCGAAGGTCTTGTCGGCCATCGCGATCTGGCCGAAGCCCTCGGTCATCACCAGGGTGATGCCCAGCGCCTCGGCACCGGTGATCGCCACGCCAAGGTCATAGCCGAGGATCGCGCGCAGGTCCTTGTCGTGGAAGCCGCCGACGATCACGCCGCGCACACCCATCTCGCGGGCCTTGTGGAAGGCCGCGGCCGTCAGCAGCGAGCCGCCGACGAGGATCTTGTTCTGGTGCTCGGGGAGGATCTTGCCTTCGTCCAGCACGTCGCCGGGGCCGGCGACGGCGATCTTCAGCTCGCCGCTGGTCTCGCCGCCGATGCCGAAGATGCCCTGGATAAAGGTGCCGGTGGTTTCAACCGTCACGCCCTCGCTGGGGCGCAGGGCGACGACCTTGCCGTCGACATAGGCCGAGATCTCCACCAGGCGCGGGGGGTAGCGCAGGATGACCTGGCCGGTCACCGGGGAGATGTTGTCCACGATGCCGTCGAACTCGGCGGTGATGCGGCTTTGCAGGAACTTCAGGCCGAACATCGGCTTGTTCTGGGCCAGCACTTCGCCGGTCTTGAAACTCTCGCCGGTCTTCTTGAGCATGAAGCTCTCGACCTGACTGGCGTCGGCGCCAAGCTGGTTGGCCACGTTGATCGTCTTGACGGGGCCGGGGAGCTCGGTGCGGGCCACAATGTGCTCAGCCACCACGAACTCGCCGATCTGCGCCGCCACATTGCCCTTGAGCGGCAGGATGCGCTCACGCCGCAGCGTGGCAAGCTCGGTGACCTTCAGCCCCGGAACGTATGCGTGTGCCAATGCAATCCACCTGAGAGGGAAACATTCCGCGCGGCACAGCTCCAGACATCCCCCTGGCGGGCCTTGCGGAAGGGCTCTATTTTACACCGCAGCAGCGGGCCATAGACCACAGCGCGGGTGACAATCCGCCGGGCTTAGAGCCCGGCCTGGCTGCGGCACCAGCGGCCAACCAGCGGCAGCTCCCAGACCTTGCCCTGAAAGGCGTTGACCAGCATGGCGATCCAGGCGATCAGGTAGATCATGCTGCACAGAGATGAGGCGCCAAGGCCGATGACCGGCGAATGCAGAGCGTCGCCGATAAGGCTGGCGATGAAGCTCAGCACGGCCAGTACGACTATGGACACGCTGAGGGCCAGTTCCTGAAGTGCATAAAAACGGACGAAGCGGCTGTCTTTTTCAACCAGATAAAAAACGAGCGCCCCGATCCAGGTTAACAGAACCGCGAGGAATGCGGCTGTGTTCTCCTCCAGACCAGTGGAGGACCTGGGGCTCGGGGCGCCGTTATCCACAGACTATTCGAGTCCGGCCTGCTTGGCGGCAAAGCTGCCCAGCACCGGAACCTTGAAGATCTTGCCCTGGAAGGCGTTAATGGTATTAATAATAATGAAGACCAGGATCACGATGCTAAGAATCCAGCCCACAACAGGAATCCAGCCAACAACGCCGCCTGCGAGGCCCAGAATCAGCATCTGGAATCCATAGAATTTCACGAACTTGCTATCCTTCTCGATGAAGAAGAATATGACGCCCACGATCCAGATCAGGGCGGCCAGACCGGCGGCGACGTTCTCGTCCATGCCAGTGCTGCTCTTGCCCTTGCCCATTTCGTCCATGAAAGACCTCCCGAGTTTAGCTCAGATTGCGATTATACATGAACGGGAGTCAAAAGCCCCCGCCGGTTGCCTATCATTGAATAACATCGCTGCGACGCAATGCCCAAGATGCTAACCACGGGTTTTACCCCTTTATCGGCAGATGTACACCAAGATAACGCAAATCCAGATCTTTTTGCGCGAGTTGCGCGCAGATTTCCCGCGCGTGGTCGGCGTCAGTAAAGAGAGCAAAAAAGCCGCTGCCCGAGCCGGTCAGGCTGGCGGCAAGGGCCGGTGCAGCAGCGAAAAAAGCTTCCAGTTCAGCGTAGACCGGGTCTTCGGCATGCAGCAGCGGGCCGAAGCTGTTGCTGAGCCGCCGGGGCAGCTCGCCAGGCATATTCTTCGCTTCCAGCGGGGGCGTCTGCAGCAGCTGCGCCAGCCAGGGAGTGACCACGGGCTCACGGCGGGCAGTATCCCGCTCGAGCGCGGCATAGGCCTGGCCGGTGGCCGAGCCGAAGCGCGGCACGACCAGCAGCAGGGCAAAGTCCAGGCGGCGATCCAGGGCGCTGAGCTGCTCGCCGAAGCCCTCTGCCAGGGCGCAGGGCGGGCCGAGGAAGAAGGGCACGTCGCTGCCGATGCGCGCGGCGAGTGCCTGCAGCTCCAGGTCCGACAGGGTCGCGGCCTGCGCCAGCAGCTCCAGCCGCCGCGGCTGGCTGTTGCGGTTTTCTAACGACAGCGGCCAGTCGGCCGCCTCAGCGCCGAGCAACCGGGCATCCGCGCCGATCAGACGTGCCAGCTCGCGCAGGGCCAGCAGCATGCCCGCAGCATCGCTGGACCCGCCGCCCAGGCCGGCGCCGCAGGGGATGTTCTTGTGCAGGCGGATGCGCAGGGGCGGGAAGCACTGGCTGCCGCCCATGAGCGCCCAGGCGCTGAGCACGCTGTTGCCTTCGACCGGCACCTCGTAGCCAAAGGGCCCCTTGATGTCCAGCTCCGGCGGTTCTGCGCCGCTGGCCGCACCGCCGCTCAGGCCCTCCGGGTTGAGAATCTCCAGTTCAAGGCGGTCATACAGGTCGATCGCCTGCATGATCGTGCTGATGCGGTGGTAGCCGCTCGCGCTGTCGCGCTCCAGCACTTCAAGGCCGAGGTTGATCTTCGCGGGGCAGTGCAGAGTGATTCGATGGAACTGCAAGCGGATATCTTAAGCCCCTCGCTGTGTAATGAACCCGGACTTAGAAGGCCTGGATGAAACGCAGCTGGTTGTCACCCTGGCCGCGGCAAGCCGCGCCGACCGCGCAGCCCTCAGCGGCGAAGGAGTTATCCGGCCCGTTGTCGCTCCCGCTGTTCAGTTCAAGCTCGAGCCAGTCGGCAGGGCCGGCCGGCAACGCGGGCAAGGCGCGCCGCAGCATCAGCCGGCCGGCCGTATCGACGTAACTGACCGCCAGCAGGCCTTCGGGCAGGCCATCCAGCACCGCCGGCATACAGCCCGCCGGAGCACTCACCGCGCTGGCGACAGTGCTGAGAGTCCAGTCCCCGGCCACACTCGGAGTGCCAGTGCCGGCGCTGGCCAGCTTTAACTCGCCGGCCGTGCTGTCCATATAGAGCACAACCGGCAGGCTGTTGAGCAGCAGGGCCCGGGAGCCCTGGCCCACATCATTGGCCGCGCTGTCGATGGTCATAAGCTGCCAGTGCGCCTCAGCGAAGGGATCGGTCTGCAGCGCCCGGGCATAACACAGGCTGCCATCGTTTTCGTTGTAATAGCTCACCGAAACGATGTCGTCCTGCACCAGCAGCGAGGGGAATCGGCCCACCCCGCTGCGGTCGTCGATGGCGTGCAGATCGAATTCCAGGTCATCGGGCTGGGAGAAGCGCGCCCGGGCAAAGCGCAGGACTTCGGTCTGACCGTCAAAGTAAGCCAGAACCATATGGGCATTGGCCTCGCCAGCCGCCAGGTTGGAGAGGCCGGTGAAACCGCCGTTATCAACAATAGCTGTGTGCCAGTGCGAGTCCAGGCTGGGCTGCTCGATTGAGGCGTAGGCAACCTTGAGGTCGGAACTGGCATGCGCGCCGTAGGCAACCAGTGGCTTGCCCTTGTAATGCACAAGTGTGGCATTTGAGCCGACCGGATTGATGCTGTCGACCACAGTGGTGACCCAGTCATCCGGGCCCTGCGGCTCGGCAACCAGCGCGCGGCTGTAGCGCAGCTGCTCGGTCGGCTGCTCCCAGTAGACCACCGCCGGCAGACCCTCAAAGACAGCCATCGAGCAATAGTGCCCACCACCATTTTCGCTGCGGACATTGCTCAGCTGCACCCGGTTGCGGTAGCCATCATCCGTATTGGAGGCCGCGCCTTCCTCGCCGGCGAACATGCTGCGCAGTTCATAGCGGTGGACAGTAATGCTGCAGGACTCGAAGTCGTCAAAGCCGCTGACCGCAGCGACCTCGGCAACCGGAGCGCTTTGGCCGAAGCGATAGATGCGATAGCCATCGGCAAGGGGATTTGGGGTCCAGGTCAGCGCGATATGGTCGGCGTGGTCCCCGTCGCTGGCCTGCAGCCCGCCAGGTCCGGCCAGGAAGCGGAAGCCGGAATCAACATTGCTGTTGTCGCGGCTCTGGCGCCCGGAGAGCCTGGCGCGGGCGCGGTAATCATAAACATCCGCAAGGCGGCACTCGCGGCCCGGGGGGGCTTCAAAGGTGTGGCCAAAGGAAGTCGCGCCTTCGCCTTCGATGCTGACCAGCGGCCCCCAGCTGGCCTCGCTGCCACCGCTGACTCGGTACTCAAGCTCGTAGCCGTCCACGCCAGGCACCATCTGCCACTGCAGCAGCACAGAGTCGTGAAAGGTGCCGTCGCTGGCGCTGAGGTTCTGCACCGCCGGGATGGTGCGATAGCCGGTAACCACGGCACTGTCCGGTGAGATGTCTTCGAAGTACAGCGCCCGCAGGCGATAGTCGTACAAAGTCAGGTCAGCGGCCTCGTCGCCGGGCGGTTCGGCCGAGCTGTGGCTGAAGCTCACTGTGGCCCCATCGGCGAGGCTGGCGAGGGGCTGCCAGGGATCGTTCAGCACATCCGTGCGCCGGTAATCCAGCTCATAGCCGTCCGCATCCTGGACCGGCAGCCAGGCCAGATCGATGCGGTCTTCAAACAGGCCCTCGCTGGCGCTCAGCCCGCCTGGCGCGGCCAGCAGCCGGAAGCCCGAATCACTCAGCGATGGTGCACCGGTCTGGCCGTCCACCTGCGCCCGGACGCGATAGAACAGCGGAGTGTTGTATGGCAAAGGGTTGTCAAGCGGGTCATAAGCATCGCTGTAATTCAAGGCGCCGCCGAGGATGGTGGCGATTGGCGCATAAGGCCCGCGCGGATCAGTTGCCCGCTCCACCACCAGCTTGTCCGGCACCACACCGGTACTCTTCCAGCTCAGCTGGACCCGGCTGGCCCGGGTGCCATCACTGGCCTGCAGTTCCGTGGGCGGCGGGGCGACAGTGCTGAGGGCCAGGGTCAGCTCCTCGATGGTTGCGCTGCTGGTCCCCAGCACCGCGGCGTAGAGGTTTCCTGCCGGGCTGAGCGGCAGCCAGGCCGGCTGAATGCCGACGTTATCAGAGCCGGTCGGCACAGCAACGTGGATCAGGCGCCAGCGCTGCAGGCCATAGTCCGCCACCGCAACCCAGTAGTCCGCCGGCAGGGCGGACTCGTCAAGGTCGATGGTTAGGAGGTTCGGCTTGTCGCTTGGCACGAGGGCCTCAAAGCGATAGACCGCCCAGCTGTAACCGGGCGGCATCGGCAAAAGGTTTAGACGCAGCAGGGCGTCATCTACAGCCGAGTCCGGCGCGACCTTGAAGAACTCGTTGCCGTGCAGCTTACTCTTCCCGACCAGGCTGCCGCGGCGGGCCAGGCGCTCGGCTTCGCTCAGCGGCGGATCGACCGGCAAAGCGGGCAGGTAGGTGGCCGGCTGCTGAGGGCCGCTTTGGGGAAGGAGGGGCTGGTCTGAACCGAAGCCGGAAAGCAGCGAGCCCTGTCCGCGCGCACAAGCGCACAGCCCGGCCAGCAGCAGGGCGCACAGCACTCCTCCCGGTCCCTTCCAGTTCAGCCGCACTCAGCCTCCAGGCACAGGTGCGCAGGCGCGCAATCGGCAGGGCAGAGGAGCTGGCGCTGGGTGGCCTGGTCCCGGCATGGACTCGCCTGCCGGTTATAACGATACCGCGCGGCGGGGCGATGCTACCGCCGGTAGTCCATTTCCCCGTGCTGGAAGAGCAGCACATCTTCAAGCGTGTCGATGCCGCGGTGCGAGAGGTAGTTCAGCAGCACCAGCAAGAGCTCGCCAGTGGCGTGGGCATCCCCGTCGGCGCGGTGGCGGCGGCCCTGCTCGATCCCAAAGAAGGAAGCCAGGTTGCCGAGGCTCTTGCTGGGCAGCCAGGGCAGGATCCGCCGGGCCAGCTTACAGGTGCAGAGGTCGTCATTAAGCAGGGGCCCAAATCCCGCCAGCTTCATCTCGTGGCCGAGGAAGCGGCGGTCAAACTCGCTGTGGTGGGCCACCACGACGCTGTCGCCGATGAACTTCAGCAGTTCTTCCAGCACCTCATGGGCGCGGGGCTGGCCGGCCAGCATGGCATCCGTGATCCCGGTCAGGTTGGAAACAAAAGCCGGAATGGAGCGCTGGGGGTTAACGAGGGTGGTAAAGCGGTCGATGATTTTGAGCTTTTCCACGCGGTAGCAGGCAATTTCAGTCACCCGATGCTCGGGGGGCTTGCCGCCGGTGGTCTCAAGATCCAGGACGGTGAATGCGCAGTCCTCGACCCTCAGGGGGGCCGGAGCGAGCATTTGAAGCGCCGCGTCGTTCATCCAGTGGACTGAAATCATACCACGCAGTGTGGAATATGGCAGGCAATTGCGGCGGTTTGCACAGATCAGCCCAGGGGCTTTATCTATATAGAACCAGCCTTCGACGTGCTATCATGCGCCTTGTACCGGTGCCCGCGGAGGGCAGCGCCATGCACATACATCCTACAGCGGTGGTTCATCCCAGCGCCCGCCTCGGCGAAGGCGTCGTTCTGGGTCCCTACAGCATCGTCGGCCCCGGCGTCAGCATTGGCGCGGGCACGGTGCTGGATGCGCACGCGACTGTGGAAAGCAATGCGCGCATCGGGGCGAACTGCCGCGTCCACAGCCATGCGGTGATCGCCGGGCCGCCCCAGGACCTCAAGTACGACGGCGCCCCGAGCTATGTTGAGATTGGCGACCGCACCAGCCTGCGTGAGTTCGTCACCATCAACCGCGGCTCCCGCGAGGGTTTTGTCACCCGCGTCGGCTCAGACTGCCTGTTGATGACCGGTGTGCACGTGGCCCACGACTGCCAGATCGGCAACAACGTGGTGATGGCCAACCTTGCCACCCTGGCCGGGCATGTCCACGTTGAGGACCGCGTCACCATCGGCGGACTGGCGGCCTTCCACCAGTTCGTGCGCGTGGGTCGTCTGGCGATGGTCGGCGGCACCGCCGGCGTGATGCAGGACGTCCCGCCCTACTGCATGGTCCAGGGCTCCCCGCCGGCGACCGTGCGGGGCCTCAACCGCGTCGGCCTGATGCGCAACGGCTGCACCGAGCAGGGCTTCATGGGCCTCAAGCAGGCCTTCCGCCTGATGTTCCGACGCGGCATGACCAAGGAGAACGCGATCGGTGAGATTGAGGCCAGCGTCGGCAAGACCCCGGAAGTGATGCACTTCCTGGACTGGCTGAAGGCCGAGAGCCGCCGCGGCATCATGAAGGGCGAGCCATCGGAGCTGCTGACCGTGGTGGAGAACCAGATCGCCGCCGAAAAAAGCCAGGACAGCCTGGAACCGGAATACAGCGTCAATGCCGTGCTGCTGCGCCGCATCGACGAGCTGACCAAGCAGGTAGAAGAGCTCCAACGCAAGTCCGGCGGCGTGGCTTAGGTCCCCGCCAAATCGCCGAGGCGCCCGGTCTTGTTACGCCCCGCTGACTCTGATGGCAGACCCTAAGCGCTGCCGACCTCTCCGCTCTGGGGGAAGCCCGGGGCCACACCCTGCTTGGGCTGCTGCACCAGCGAGACGTTGAAGTGCCGCGCGGCGAGGAACTCGTCGCCGGACCAGACTTCAAAGCTGTAGCGCCCCATGGCGGGCAGGGCCAGGTTGTCGAGCTGCATCACGAGGTCCAGCACCACATCACGGTTGTCGGCCCGCACCTTGTTGTCGAAGTTGGCCTCGCCGCCCTGGGGGTTGCGCAGGGTGACGCGCAGCGGAACCTCGCCTTCAATATTGCTCAGGCTGATCACCAGAAAGAGGCGCGGATGGGCGGCCGGAAGGCTCAGCACATTGATGTTGCTGAACAGGCCGATCAGGCTCTTGTTGTTGGTCCGCTTGTCCTCGATCACATCGTTGCAGATAGCGATCAGGAGGCAGGCGGGGCTGTCACCGTAAGGGCTGCTGCTCATCTTCTTCTCCAGGGGCCCGTGCCGGGGCCGCAGTCAGGGGCAAGATCTCCGGCGCCGGAATGCCGGGCGCATAGGATAGCGCAGGTCGCACAGCGCTTCCCACCCGCCGCCGCAGTACCCCTGTAACCCAGCCTAGGGATAAAGGCACATGACGAAGCCGCCGCCGTTATCCTCGGTCAGGCTGAGGTTGGCATAGCCATAGGTCTGGTCGGAGATCGTCCAGGCCGGCTCAACCAGGACGTCGCCCAGGTCGGCCAGCGGCTTGACGATCGTGCCGGCGTTGCCCATCAGCGAGGCAAAGCCGGTGTTGTGGCTCGGCGCCTCGCCGCCCCAGAAGACCGCGCCGTCCAAGCCCTGATGGATCTTGCACAGATAGTTGCCTTCCTCGGTGCCGCCCTCGCCGAAGGCCAGGCGCGAGACAATGTTGCCCAGGCTGTCA
The DNA here is from genome assembly GCA_964512635.1 of uncultured Planctomycetales bacterium. Taxonomy (GTDB): domain Bacteria; phylum 4484-113; class 4484-113; order 4484-113; family JAFGCY01; genus JADZFO01. The sequence goes on from CAZEJB010000016.1 coordinate 21,378, forward strand.
AAGTGCAGCACGCTGGCATCTGATTCATTCATCAGATCGTCGACATGACCGCTGACGAAGCAGCCGCTGTCCGTGTCCGGGCAACAGGAATAGAAGGCCATGTTGCCGCTGGCTGAGTTGGAATAGCTGATCAGGTTGCCCAGACTGCCGTCGCCGGCGTTGAACTGCGCCAGCAGACACTGCTGGCTCGCGTCGGAGTAAACCCCGCAGGCATAGATGTAGGGCCCGCTGGCGCAGATGCCGGTGAACTCCTCCAGCTTGTTGTTGTCGCCCAGGCGCTTGGCCCACTGCAGGGTGCCGTTGCCGTCAAGGCAGATCACCGCCCCGTCGCTGTCGGCCCCCATTGAATCAACCGCATCGCGGCCGGACAGATATACACGGTCCGCCGCGTCAACGCAGACATCTCCGAAGATGCGGTCATAGCCGCTGCTTTCCGTGTCGTACTTCCGCAGCCAGTTCAGCGCACCGCTGTTGAGGAACTGCAGCACGGCAATGGTCCGCACGCCGGCAAAGTCGGCGTTGAAACCGAGGTTGATCCGGCCCTGGCTGTCCACGGCCAGCCGCGCTGGGAAGTTGGCATCGCAGTCCTGCGAGATCTCCTTCTGGATCAGCAGGTCGCCAGTCTCGGGGTCGATCTGGAGCAACAGCGGGTTCGTCCCGGCGTTGATCTTGCCGTCATAGCCGGCAGCCCAGAGCTTGCCGTTCGGGTCAAAGGCCAGGTCGGTCAGGCCCTGGTCGTAGGTCTGTTCAAACTGCTTCATCCACTGAACCTCGCCATTGGCGTTCAGCTTGAGGACAAAGGCGCCTTCCAGGTTGTCGGAGTTGCCTTCTTCGAGCCGCGCGACGCCGCAGACAAACACGTTGCCCTGGACGTCGGGCAGGGTGCAGTAGACATCCGCGTAGTTGCCCAGTCCCTGGAAGCTGCGCAGCCAGCCGACACCGATCTGGGCATAGCCCTCGCCGACCAGGCCGCTGTCATCCGTAGCCCGTACCTGGATGCCGTAGATTCCGGCATCGGCATATGCGTTCTCGAACACCGGGTTGTTGCCGTTATCAATAAAGCCGCCATCGCCCTCGGGGTCGAACTCGTATTTCACGATGCTGCCATCGCTGTCCATCGATCCGCTGGCATCGATCGTCACCGGCGCTCCGATACGCGGGCGCTGGGGCGCCAGCTGGATGCTTACCGCGGGTTCGCTGCCCGGCGGATAGACCTTTATCGCCAGCTCGGCTGTCGCGGTGCCCGCATCGTTGTCGGTCAGCCGCAGCTGCACTGTGTAGTCGCCGGGGTTGTTGTAGATGTGCGTGCGCTGCATGTTGGTGTCATTGGATTCAAAGCCGCCGCCGTCGCCAAAGTCGAACTCGACCAGACTGATGAAGCCGTCGCTGTCGAAGCTGCCATCGGCCATCGCGGTGAAGAGGTTGCCCTGGACGAGACTTGTGTTCTGCAGCTCGCTGAACAGCGGCGTGGGTGGCAGATTGGCGCCCAGGCGAATACGCTGCAGGCTGGCGCTCTGGCTGCCCGTCAGCAGCACCAGGGCCAGGCTGGCCCCGGCGCCATTGCGAAAGTCAGCACTGAAATCTCCCAGGCTGAGCTTGGGCAGCAGCGGGTCGATGCCGTACCACTCCCAGCGCAGGCTGCTGAAGTTCGCCACTCCCAGCCAGGCTTGCCCCGCGGCCGGCGGGGACAGCCAGCTCAGGCTGAAGCTCAGCTCGCCGCTGTAGGCGCTGGTGTCAAATGAATACAGTGCCCAGGCGCAGTCTCCCAGCGGATCGCCGGGATCATATGCCGGGCTGAAGTCGGCGCTGCCTCCGGGGGTGTTTACATTGCGCGGCGGGATGCTGACATCCATCTCGTTGCCCTCATGCACCAGCGGGAAGGCTGAGGCCGCGCGCAGGGGCTGCGCGGCGGCCAGCTCGGATGGCTCAGGCAACAGGGCCGCAGCCGATGGCGCTGGCGCGGGCCGGTTGGGCTGTATATGCCCGGCGCTGTTCTGGCTGCCTCCGCAGGAGCAAAGCAGCAGCACGCAGGAAACAACAACTGCAAAAGGGTTCAACTTGCTTATGGACATCCCACTCCCCAGGCTAACAGCGGTCAACCACGAATGATAGCCTGATTTGACAACCGCTAAACAGTTGCCGGCGTTGAAACTTGTCGCCCCGCGCCGCGCTCTATACTGCGCGGGGGAATATGGACCACGGTATCGGACTATTTCTGCTGCTCTTCGGAGCGGGTCTCTTTGTCCTGTTCTACGGGATGCGCCTGCGCGCGGCCCGGGTGGACAAACTGGCCAGGCTGTATGAGCAGGCACTGGCGGCGGGGCGCGACCCCGCCGAGCTCAAGCTGGCGCTGGACGGCCAGGAACAGGGCGACCCCCAGGGCAACCTTAAGGCCGGCGTGATCCTGCTGGCCACTGCTCTTGGCATGGTCGCCGGCCTGTGGGCCGCCCAGGTGATGCCCGGCCCCTGGCGCGCGCTGGGCTTCGCGCTGATCCCGGCCTGCATCGGCATGGCCCTGTTGTGGATCCACTACAGCCTGGCGCCTCAACAGTAGGGGCGTATGTCCGTGCGCCTGTTGTGATGCACTAAAATCTGACGGTGTCTGAGCCGCAAAGTCAGGACTACTTCGCACCATACCGATCTGAGCCTCCGGCAAAGCCAAGGCGGCCCTGGCGCTGGATCCTGCTGCTTGCCCTGCTTCTGCTGGCCGCTGCCTGCACAGCAATGCTGCTCTTGCCGCGCGGCCGTCAGGCAAGACACGGTTTTATCCCGAGGCCGCTCGCTCAGCGGCACGACCTTAAACAGCCCCTCCCATGGCGTGTATTGGCCACCGGGCACGAGGCCTGCAGCAGCCCTATGCTGGGCGACTTTGATGGCGACGGATCTGACGAGCTGATCTGTGGCAACATCTTCGTTCAGCCGCCGAAGAGCAAAGGCACTGTAACGGCCGAGTCAATTGCCAAGTCAATCATGAACATGCGAGAGGATTACCACTGGGTTGAACTTGATGGCACTATCAGGACACAACGGCGAGCGGCCTGGATCGCACAATGGGATAAAACAGGCTGGGATTTCGACGGCGACGGCATTGATGAACTTGGACGACACTTCATGCATTCCGATAGCAGCTTTTGCAAGCCAGATGGCACTACCGTTGGGAAGCTTTCAGGCCGGGGCTTCTCTTGGCAGGACAACCAGGCCGACTTCAATGGCGACGGTAAAATGGATATCGTTTTGCGCACGGACCGCCCGGAGGCCCTGTTGATCTATGCCCATGATGGCAAAGGGTTGGGCAAGATTCCATATCCCGAAGGCTGGTCCAATCCTGTCTTTGGCAACTTCACGGACAAGAAAAGGGCCGTAGCTCTCTTTGTGCCCAGCGATGGTCGCAAGGGTGCCAACCAGGAGTTCCTGTTGATTGGGCTGGACGGGAAACAGCGGCAAATGCGCGGTTACCCATTGGACATCTGGCAGAGCTGGCCCGCGCACTGTGGTGACCTGAATGGTGATGGCTATGATGAAGTGCTGGCACAGAACGGCGGCTACTTTGACCTGCGCAGCGGCAAGTATGTGGCCTTCCAGAACCCTCAACCCAGCTACTATGAACCGTACTATCAGCCCGGTACAACAATCGCCTGCGATATCAGCGGCGACGGGAAACCGGAACTGATCTCCGCGCTGACAGAGATAGACAGCGCCGAGTATGACGATGTCCTGCTGGTGGCCTACAACCTGCAGGGCAAGAGCATTTATACAGAGCGACTGACCTGGTTTCCCATAATGATGCAAGAGGCTTACGATGGGGAAGGATTCAGCTATCTCATCCTCGCCGGGCATGAAGAAGTCCGCATCGTTCCCTGAGCTGAACGGGCCGCAACATCCCATGCGCTAGCATCGTCCTATGCCCGTGCGTCACAGAATCAAGCTCTCAGACCGCCTTGCTCAAAGCAGCCGCCGCTTGCCGGCCTTGCTGCTTCTGCTGCTGGCCTTCGCCCTGCTCGGCGGCTGCCCAAAGCGCAGCGGCAATGCGAACGACCCCGGAGCCGGTACAGCGGATAACCCCGGCGCCGGCAAGGGCGGCCTTAAGGGCGGGCTGAGCCCCAGTACCATTACCCCCCCGGGGGGTGACCCGGTGACCACACCGCAGACCGGCGCGAACAGCGGCGATGGCGGGGCCCCGACCCCGGGCGAGAGTGCGACAGGCCAGGAGGTCGCCGCCGCGCCGGCGGGCAGTGAGCTGGCCGGACGCTGGTTTGCGCTCTTTGGCCGCGAGGGTTCAGGGATGGCCTACTACACCTATATGGACGCCAAGTTCATCAGCCTCGACGGCCAGGGGCGCATACTGATCGAAGACGGCAGCGGCCCGAATGCCGCCCTGCCCGGGCGCTATGCGCTGGCCGCCGGAAAGCTGCGGGTCTGGTTTGCTGATCCGCGTCTGGGGGCCGAGCAGCTCCTGGCCGGCAGCGCCGGTTCGCCTGCCGCGGGTGGCCAGTCCGGCATGATCCTTGCGGGCAGCAAACCCTTCAGCCCGGACCAGCTGGGTCTCAAGATGGACGCCGACCGGCAGTTCCTGGGGCTCTATGACGGCCGCGGCAAGCTGACGGTCTATGGCCGCGACGATTCGCCGCATGTCGCCGGTCTGCCCGGGCTGCCGGGCCAGTGGCAGCTCTACTTCGGCCCCCGGGGAACCTACACCAGCAGCCTCGCTGTTGACGGGCTGCAGATGGACATCACCTGGCGCGAAGGCGGCGGCTGGTGGAAGGGCCGCTTCAGCCACGGCTACTTCGTCGGCCAGGGCCAGGATGCGGCCACCGCCTTTGCCGGCGCGCTGACGCAGTCCGAGGACGGCGTGCTGAACGGCTTCTACAGCCCGGCGCCCTTCGTCGACGTGATGCCGATCTTTGACCTCAAGCGGATTCCCGCCGGCTAGTTCGGCGCTGCTTAACCTGCGCTAAGCTGCTGGCATGTACGACGTCATCGTCATCGGACTTGGTGCGCACGGCTCAGCGGCGCTCTACCAGCTGGCCAGGCGCGGCGCGAAGGTGCTGGGCCTCGATGCCTGGCAGCCGCCGCACAGCCGCGCCAGCCACGGCGGGCGCAGCCGCATCATCCGCGAGGCCTACTTCGAGCACCCCAGCTATGTGCCGCTGGTTCAGCAGGCATATACGCTTTGGGAGGAGCTGGAACAGGCCTCCGGCCGCCAGATCCTCTGGCGCACCGGCGGGCTGATGCTGGGACCCAGGGAAGGCATGTTGATCGAGGGCACTTTGGCCTCCGTGCGCGAGCATGGACTGAGCTGCGAGACGCTCAGCGCCGAGCAGGTGCGCCAGCGCTGGCCGGTCTTTCAGCCGGGCTCCGAGATGCTCGGCATTTTCAATCCACGGGACGGGGTTGTGCTGACCGACAGCGCAATCAACACCCAGCTTGAACTGGCCCGCGACCAGGGCGCAGAGTTCCTGCTGGACAGCCGCGTCGAGACCTGGAGCGCGGACAGCGCCGGGGCCGAAGTGCGCCTTGGCTCCGGGCGCAGTATCAGCGCCGCCAAGCTGCTGTTCAGCGCCGGGCCGGGGATGAGCGAGCTGTTCAGGGGCGTGCTGCCGCTGAGCGTGACGCGGCAGGTGCAGTTCTGGATCGAGCCGCTGCAGCAGCACGCGGACTTTGACGCCGCGAACTGCCCGATCTTTATCTGCCAGGAGGACGGCGGCTCGGAGCGCTTCTTTTATGGCCTGCCCAGCCTGGGCAGCGGCGTTAAGGTGGCGCGCCACGGCCTTGGCACGCCGGCGGCCGCGACGGGCGAGCTGGCTCCGGCCAGCGACAGCGACTGGGAGCCCCTGCGCGCGTCCCTGGCCGGGCTGATCCCGATGCTGGGCGCCGGGCGCATAGCGGACACAACCTTATGCCGCTATACGAACACGCCGGATGAGCATTTCATCATTGACTGGCACCCGCAGCAGTCCGGCAGGGTGCTGCTTTGTTCAGCCTGCAGCGGACACGGCTTCAAGTTCGCCCCGGCGATCGGCGAGGCCTGTGCGCAGCTGCTGCTGGAGGGCCGTGCGAGCCAGAACCTGAGCCTCTTCAGCCTGAGTCGTTTCAAGAGCTGACCAGGCCGCTGGTCTGCACCTTGAATAAAGCGCCTCGGACAGGCTACTGCTGCGGCATTTCGGCCGGCGGGGCCTGTTCTGTCACCATCGAATCGATCAGTGCCAGGAAGTAGTCAATGCTGGAAACAAAGACCGAAGTGCCGGAGTTCTTGCCCACGGTGTTGACCGGAATCCAGGCCAGCTCAAAGGTGTCGCCCTGCTCATCTTCCATGTTGATATGCAGACCACCTTCGACCTTGTCATCGCTGGTCGTCGTCAGGGTGATGGCGCCGGTGTCTTCCAGCTGCTTCTTGATGTGATAAAAGGTGCTGTCGCCGAAGCCGGCGTCCATATGCATCTCAACCGAACCGACGATCTCGACACCGTTGTCGAAGTAGCTGCCGATGGCGATGTAGTACTCGATGTTGGCCGTCTCATCCACCATTTTGATGTCGTAGAAGTTGAACACGCCATCGGAGTCGGTGGACTTGTAAGTGGTCATTTCCTCGGGGGTGAAATAGCTGTCGAGCGCTGTGCCGAGGGTGTAGTTCTCATAGCCGTTGATATCCATCGGAATGCGCTGGTACTCGCTGGTATCCGGCACGGCGGCCGGCTCAGCCGGCGGCGCGAAGGCGTCGTCACCAGCGGCGAAGACCGGCGCAGCGGCCAGCAAGAGCACAAGGCCCAGCAGGGCCGGCAGAAGGCGCATCACGAGACGCGGCAGGAGTTTCATCATCGGGTTCCCCTTGGCAGTAGCCTGACCCGCGCGCGGCGGGCTGCAAGATCATACACGCCAGACCTGCAGGCTAATGAGAAGCCTGGGCCGGCCGCCGCGCGCAGCCCAGCGCCAGCCCGCCGATCAGCAGCAGCGGCAGGAGCAGCGGCATGGCCCCCGCGCCAAAGAGCATCGGCATGCGCGGGAACTTCATATAGACCGCTTCATAGTCTTCCAGCTCTTTCCAGTATTCCTGGTATAGCCGGTCGTACTCCAGGCCGGCCTGCTCAATCTGCCGCTGCAGGGCAAGCTGGCGCGGGTCATCTTCCGGCACACCCTGGCTGAAAAGCGCTTCGGACTGTTCATAGAGCGGCTGAAGCATCTCACCGGGCGGTTGGGGCTCCTGCTTTAGAGCAGCCTCCTGCAGCACTACATTGCTGGTCCATGAATGCAGGATCAGGCGCACATTGCGTGGCGGCGAGAGGTGCAGCAGCAGGAAGCGCGCGGCATTGGGCGCGTCAAACCGCCGCCCGGCATAGTGCAGCGGCCGGTCGAGCAGCGCCGGCAGCAGGGCCAGGCCACTGTACAGCAGCAGCGCGGCGACCAGCAGCGCGATGCGCGCGCCGGGCCGCAGCAGGCCGAGCACCAAGGCGCCGGCCAGCAGCAAAACGACCGGGGCAAGAAAGCTGAGCGGGTCATAGCCGCGGGTCTGGGAATAGGGCGCCCGCAGGTGGTATTCAAAGAAGTGCTGCACCGCGTAGACCCCCGCGGCGGGCAGGACCAGCAGCACGCAGCGCAGGGCGCGGCTGCGCAGGGTTTCCTGCAGCAGCAGGGCCCAGGCCAGGGGAAGCAGCACGGCGCTGAGGAAGCACAGGCACAGCCAGGCCAGTTTGGCCAGCCACAGCGCCCGGCGCGGGTCGCCATACCAGGGATAGTTGATCTCCTCCATCACCCACTGCTCGCCGTAAGGCAGCTGGATGTACAGGCAGGCCGCCAGCCACAGCGGCAGGCTCAGCAGGAAGCAGCGCAGGGGCAGCAGGCCGAGTTCCAGCGCCCGGTGCAGGAAGAGCTGCAGGCTCGAGACCGGCAGGGGCAGCTCGCCGGCCTGTTCGGCAGCGGCGGCGGCGCGGCGGCCGGCGGGGCTGGCAGCCAGCTGCGGCACGAGCCACTGGGCCAGCACATAGGCCGCGGTGAAGACGACATAGAAGGCCGCCAGCCAGATTGCGAGCTGCTCGAGGTCGCGGCTCATGTGGCGCGGGTTGAAAGGCCGCAGAATCGTCAGCAGGGTCAGGGCCAGCGGAATCAGCAGGCCGGCGGCCGTGAAGAAGCCCTGGCCGCGGGCGGCCAGCACCCGGGCGGCCACGCGGCGCAGCAGCTCCCAGTTCAGGGCGGGTTGACGGCTGGAGGGCGCTGCGGGCACAGGCGATTGTAGGGCCGGTATGTCTCAGAACGGCCGCCCCTGTTCCCACTTCTGCTGGCAAGTAGTAAACTTGGCGCGCCACTGCGTGCGGGCGGATGCCCGCCGGGGCAAGCTTTTCCAGGAGAGGATCCGTGGCCGATATCCGCTATACCAAGACGCATGAATACCTGCGCCGCGATGGCGCGACGCTGTATCTGGGCATTACCGACCACGCCCAGAGCCAGCTGGGTGACATCACCTTTGTTGAGGCCCCGGAAATCGGCGCCAGCGTGGCCGCGGGCAGCTCCTGCTGCACCGTCGAGTCCGTCAAGGCGGTGGCCGAGGTTTATGCCCCGGTCCCGCTGAAAATCACCGGCTTCAACACGCGTCTGGAAGACAGCCCTGAACTGGTCAACAAGGACGCGATGGGCGAAGGCTGGCTGCTGTCGGTCGAGCTGGATAACCCGGCCGACTTTGACGGGCTGCTGGACCAGGCCGCCTATGATGCGCTGGAAAAGTAGGGCCCGGCCCTGGAGCGCAAAATGCCCCCGGCGGCTTAGGTCTAAAGCCCGGCCGGCGGGGTAAAAGCGTTGTCACAAGTCTGCGAGCAGGGCGAGGGTATCCTCGCCCTCTTGTCGTGAGAAGCAAGCTGCCGGGCAGGCCGCCTGCCCCAGAGGAAGGTACAGACACCCATGCCCTACGTCCCGCATACACCGCAGCAGCGCGAGGCGATGCTTGAGACCATCGGCGTCTCGAGCTTCGAGGAGCTGCTGTCCCCCATTCCCCAGGAGCTGATCCTGGACCGGCCGCTGAAGGTCCCGCCGGCCCACGGCGAGGTCGAAATCACGCGGCTGGTTTCGTCGCTGATCAGCTCAAACCAGTTCATCCCGATGAACCGCGTCTTTGCCGGACAGGGCTTCTACCCGCATCACGTACCGGCGGTGGTAGACGAGCTGGCGCGCCGCGGCGAGTGGTACACGGCCTATACGCCTTATCAGCCGGAAGTGTCTCAGGGTCTGCTGCAGTGCATCTACGAGTGGCAGAGCTATATCTGCATGCTCACCGGGATGGAGGTCTGCAACGCCTCGGGCTATGACGGCGGCACCACGATGGCCGACGCGGTGGTGATGGCCAAGTACCACCACAAGGACAAGAAGAAGAAAGTCCTGCTGGCCCCTTACCTGAACCCCGAGGCTGTCGAGATCCTGGCCACCTATAACCTCGGCATGGAGATGCAGCTGCAGAACATCGCGGCCGATTCCGCCGGGCGCATCGACCGCAGCGCGCTGGAGGGGATGCTGGACAGCGACACCGCCGCGGTGGTCTTCCAGTACCCGGACTATCTGGGCTACCTTGAGGACGAGCTGGAGAGCCTGATTGAGCTTGTCCACAGCCACGGCGCCACCGCCATTGTCAGCTTCTATCCCTACGCTGCCGGCCTGCTGAAGAGCCCCGGCGAGCTGGGCGCCGACATCGTCTGCGGCGAGGCCCAGTGCCTTGGCAACTACATGGCCTACGGCGGCCCGGTCTGCGGCTATCTGGCCTGCTCTGAGAAGTATGTCCGGGTGCTGCCCGGCCGGCTGATCGGACGCTCGACCTGCGAGCGGCGGCAGGAGGACGGCTCCTTCGCCCCCGGCGAGGCCTTCGTGATGACCCTGCAGGCCCGCGAGCAGCATATCCGCCGCGAGAAGGCCACCAGCAATATCTGCACCAACCAGACCCTGCTGGCCCTGCGTGCCGTGTTCTATATGGGCGCGGTCGGCAAGCAGGGCTTTATCCAGAACGCCCAGCTCAGCCACAGCAACGCGATTAGGGCCCGCGAGGCCCTGCTGGCCCTGCCGGGCGTCGAGGACTACTACCCCGGCCGCGCTGTCTTCAACGAATTCACCCTGCGCTTCCCGGCCGGACGCCGCGACGGGATCTTCGTCAACGGCCTCAAGCAGCACATGCTGCCGGGCCTGAAGCCCAGCCGGCGTCTTGGCGCTCCGCGCGTCGGCGGAGACAGTACGGCAGACGAGGCGCTCAGCGACGCGCTGACTTTTGCCTTTACCGAAGTCCATACCGAGCGCGACATCGCTGCGCTGGTCAGCCTCTGCGAGGGAGCACTGAAGTGAGCAAGACGAACGGAATCAAGCTGAATAAGCGCAGCGAGCCGACCCTGATCTTCGAAAAGGGCTGGGCAGGCCGCGTCGGCGCGCAGGTGCACCCCATCGGCGGCCACGCCGGGGATGCCGCGCCGCAGCCCCTGGCCCCGCGCCTGCCGGCGGGACTGGCCCGCAGCTCTGAGCTGGCGCTGCCGGAGGTACAGGAGCTGGAGCTGGTGCGCCACTACATCGGCCTCTCCCGCAACCAGTTCGGCATCGACACCGGTTTTTACCCCCTGGGCTCCTGCACGATGAAGTACAACCCCAAGATCAACGAGGCGGTGGCCTATAACTACCACCTCGCTGCCGTGCATCCCTACCAGCCCGAGGAGACCCTGCCCGGAATGCTGCGGGTGCTGCACGATGTGCAGGAGTGGCTGGCCGATGTCTCCGGCATGGACGTGGTTTCCATGCACCCCGCTGCCGGCAGCCAGGGCGAGTTCGCCGGCATGCTGATCTTCAAGCGCTACTTCGAAAGCCGCGGCGAGCATCAGCGCAATGTAATGTTGGTCCCCGACAGCGCACATGGCACCAACCCGGCCTCGGCGCATCTGGCCGGCTTTGAGGTCGGCGAAATCAAGGTCCGCGAGCACGGCGGAATCATGACCCTCGAGCTGCTGGACGCGGCGATCGAGAAGTTCGGCGCCGACAAGATCGCCGGCATCATGCTGACCAACCCCAGCACGCTTGGCACCTTCGAAGAGAACATCCTGCCGGTGGCCAGGCGCCTGCATGAGATCGGCGCGCTGCTGTACTACGACGGCGCCAACCTCAACGCCCTGGTCGGCATGGCCCGCCCCGGCGACATGGGCTTCGACCTGCTGCACATCAACACGCATAAGACCTTCAGCACGCCGCACGGCGGCGGCGGCCCCGGCGTCGGCCCGATCGGCGTCAAGAAGCACCTTGCGCCCTTCCTGCCGGCCCCGCTGGTGGAGAAGACTGCCGAAGGCAGCTACCGCTATGTCACCCCCGAGCACTCCATCGGCCGGCTCAAGCTGGGCTGCGGCCAGTTCCTGCTGATCCTGCGCGCCTGGGTCTATATCCTGCTGCACGGGCCGGAAGGCCTGCGCCGGATCAGCGAGTATGCGATCCTCAATGCGAACTATATCCAGGCGCGGCTTAAGGATGCCTATGACATCCCCTATGCCGACCGGCCCTGCATGCACGAGTTCGTGGCCAGCGCGGGACGCCAGAAGGCGGCGACCGGCATCCGGGCGATGGATATCGCCAAGGCCCTGCTGAACGCCGGCTATCACGCGCCGACGACCTACTTCCCGCTGATCGTGGAAGAAGCGCTGATGATCGAGCCGACCGAGACTGAAAGCCCCGAGACGATCGAGGCCTTCTGCCAGGTGCTGCTGGAGATCGCGGAAAAGGCGAAGACCGAAGAAGGGGCAGAGGAGATCCGCCGCCTGCCGAACCTGAAGGTCAAGCACATCGACGAGGCCGGTGCTGCGCGTAACCTGAACGTCCGCTGGACCCCCGAGCAGCAGGCCGCGAAGGCTGAGGCTGCCGTGTAGGGGCCGAGCATCGCCTCGGCCAAGTAGCAGCGCGGCCCTGTCCGCGCGTCTTGTAGGGGCGCCAGCCAGGGGCTGGTGTCCGCTTTGCGCCAGGCTTTAGCTGGCATCTCAATCCCAATGTGAAACGAGGCTTGCTGGTTTCTCTTCCCACCTCCGCTTCACCGCGTTGAAGTCTTAGCGGCAAACACAACTTTACCGCTTGCCGGGAACAAGCCGCTCCCTGTTACCGGCGGCTTCGCAGATCGTCATAATGAGTTGTGAACCCCGCCGCTCCAGTCCAATCATCAAAGCCAGAAGCAACGCCGCAATCAAAGGATCAGCGCAGTACTGGACGCGCGGTTCTGCGATGGCTGGCGGTGTCCGTTTTGCTGGTTGGCGGGTTGTCGATTCTTGCGCCAGGGCCGGTAGAAGGCTATCGCCGCAAGGACTCAAAGCAATACCTGCATATGATTCAGTTGCGGCTGGAGCTTTGGGCCAGGTCCCGGCCGCCGCTTGGCAGCAGCATCCTCGAACGCTACCCGGACTCACTGGCGCTGCTGAGGTGGGACGAGCACCTTGCTGCAGTTGACGAAAAGTCTGAGGCGGCTTTCAAGGCCAACTTTGATCTTCCTGCGCCTGAGAATCCCTACACTGGCCGGACTCTTGGCGAAGTGCCACTGAATAAGCCTGCGGCTGGAGAGTTCAGCTATCTGCCACTCAAAGGGCGGGCCACGCTGCCCGACGGAAGCAGCGTCGATGGTGTATTCGGCTACGCGCTCTTCCTCTGGGGCGGACGACGCCTCAATAAGGATGCGGTAATCAGCGGGGCAGGATTCGCAGCCCCTGTGGCGATGACGCTTCAGTGGGGGCTCGATAAGAGAACATACCCTCCCGGCATGGTCTTCCCGGACGAAGTGCAGAGCATTGACGAAGGGCTGGCCGAGCGTGGTCTTACGCTGATCAGGAGGCACTGACTCTCGCTGGTCTGGCGTGTCAGGTTTAGGGATAGATCAGCAGCTTGACATCGGTCTGCAGGACCAGATGCTCCTGGCCCTGGCCATCGCGCAGCACACACTTCTGCTCCACCGGCGCACCCAGTTCCTCATAGTAGCGGCATGCTCCATCCGCCGCGAAGATAAAAAGCGCGCTGTCCATGCTGAAGTTGTTGCCCCCGGTGGCGAACTCAGGCTTGCCGTCGCCATCCAGGTCAAAGGGCAGCACCTCGCGCGAGGGGTCTTCAGGCTCATAGCCCGCTGGCCACTTGAAGGCCGTGAACCTGCCGCTGGCGGGGTTGAAGAAGCCCCGATTGGAGGCAAAAAGCTCCTCGCGGCCATCCCCGTCCACGTCACGCCCCAGCACCGGCCAGCTGTAGCCGTCCCAGGCTGCGGTCAGCTTCTCATCGGGCTTGCCACTGCGTTTAAGCGTCAATTCGGCGCTGCTGCTGCCATGCTCGATCACGGCCAGCACAAGCTCCGCTTTGCCGTCACCGTCCAGATCCGCCGCCACTGGGTTATAGTCGCTTGGCCCGAGCTTCCACAGCATGATCTGCTGCCCGTCTTTGCCATAGGCGCGCAGTTCCTGGCTTTGGCTGTCCTGCAGCAGCAGGTCGCCGTAGCCATCGCCGTCCATGTCTTTGACCCACTCGCCCCAGTAGCCCGGCTCGCCCGGCAGAGTCTTGAGCACCTTGCCCTGGGTGTCATAAACCGCACTGCCGCCATTGCCGGTGTTCAGGCTGACGATCTCGTCGCGGCCGTCATGGTCATAGTCCCAGCGCTGGGTGTTAAAGAACTGCATCCAGTCGTTTGTGCCGCTGACCTTCTCGGTGCCATCCAGTTCGATTATGTGAGTCTCAAAGCTGTAGTGTGTCGTGGGCGGGTTCTGCATTTCCTTCAAGAGATTGAAGTCTCCGAGGCCCGGCATGAGATGCACAAAGAGCTCGTCTGCGGGATCGGAATCAAAGTTGCCCCAGCCCAGGTTTGCGTGGTTCATTTCGCTGCCGCTAAGCAGCTCACGCCAGGCCAGGGGCTGGCCTATATGAACCTTGGCCTTTGGCACCATGGAGGACATGAATGATTCTTCGCCCTTCATCACGCGTGCCATCCGCAGGCTGAACATGATGATCAATACTGCCGCCGCAATGAAAGGGATGCCGCAGCCCAGCAGCACCCAGCCCCAGAAGGGAATGCCCCGGCGCGGCGGCGGGGGAGGCGGTGGCGGCGAATAGGAGGGCGGCTGATAACCAGACGGCACAGGGTAGTTGTCCATAATGCAGGGATTCTAGCGTGTCCCGCGGATGCCCGGCAGCAGCTTTTGTGCACGGACTTCACCCCGCCGGGCCAGCGCAGGGAGGCGCAGGACCAGCCTTGAAGGAAAGACGTTACAATCCCGCTAATGGACGCGGGCAGCGCAGCACAAACTGGCCCTCAACAGACGCTCAGACTCAGAGCCTGGCTTGATCAGCAAGGCAGCGACTATGGCGCTTTGCGCTCGGCGCTGGGCGCGCCGATCCGCGTCTGGTACTGGCGTCACGCCGTTTACTGGCTGCTCGGCTACCTGCTCTGCACAATCATTCTCGTAGCGGATCAGGTCGGCCTGGACATCGGGGCTTACGGCCTTCTTTACAGACTGACCGGCAGTTATGCAGTGCCTTACCTGTCGACAGCGCTGCACCTGCTTGCTGAGCTGCTCTTCGTCGGCTTCTGGATCAGCCTCGCCTCCTTTGCCGCCAGCCGGCTGGAGATCCTGCGCAGCACGGCGCCGGAGATCGACTACTCGCGGCTCAGGCAGCCGCTGCTGCTGATGCTGCTGCTCTCGGGCTGGCCGCTGCTTGTGATCTCCGCTGGCGGGCCGCTGCTGGGAAGCCTGACCGGCCACGCCATGGTCAGCGTGCAGCAGCAGATGCCATCGCTGATCCACAGCGGACTTGGCAAAGAACTGTTCGAAAGCGTCTACTACCCGCTTCAGCACTACCTGCTGGTTGCCGTTCTGTTGTGCACCTATGCCCTGTTGATGCGGCACAGCTGGATGCTGCTGTGGGTGCCAAAGCTGGGTGAAGCCGCGATGGCGCCGTTTCTCTTCTGGCTGACTAACAGAATTGCAGCTGCAAAGATCAGCATCCTGCCTGGCCCGGCGGCCCTGCTCCTGGAGATTCCAGTTATGCTCGCCCCGCTGCCAGCGGCCCTGCTGCTGCGCCGCTGGCAGCCGGCCGGCTTTCCCCGCGTCCTGAGCCACCCGATGGTGCTGCTGAGCGTCTTTGATCTGCTTGCAAACCTGTGCTTCATGTTCGTGGTCTATGACGCTTCGGGCGCAGCCGCGGGACTGGCCGATTACCCGCGCTGGATCTGGGCCCTGCGGTCCTGGCTGCTTCCGCTGCTCTGTTATCTGATGCTGGCGCCACTGCCTTCACGGAGCATGCCCCAGGCGCTTCCCGGGCGGCCATAAGTGATATGTGCGGCCCGCGGCCACAGCGCCAGCTTTAGCAAATGCCGCAGGCTCAGCGTCCGAGCAGCAGCTTTTCCTCGCCGACCACGATCAGCACGGGCCGGCCCTGGGCATCCCTGGCGATGGCGATGTCGCGGATCGGCTCGCCCAGATCCTCATACCAGACGCAGTCGCCATTCAGATCAAAGGCAAACAGCGACCCGCTCATCCGGCCTTCAATGCTGCAAATCACTTCCTGCCGGCCATCTCCATCAAGATCGCAGGCCAGGGGCCAGCCGCCCTTCCCTGTATCGTCCTTGATCTCGGCCATTTTGCTGCTGTCGAGGCCGAAGCGCTCCATCTGCTTGAAGAAGCCCTCGGGGTACTTCAGCTTTACCGTGCTGTTGCCCAGGGGCTGGAAGATCGCGTGTTCCTGCCAGCACAGCTCCTGGCGGCCATCGCCATTCAGGTCATAGGCCGCGCCTAGCTCGGCCAGCGGGTCCCAGCCGCTCAGGCTCACACTCTGGCCGCTGATGCTGACTCCGCGGATCACGGTCTGGCCGCCCTGCTCTTCCTCAAAGTAGATCTCGGCCTTGTGGTCGCCATCTGTGTCGGCAAAGCAGTAGCCGCGCTGAGCCTCCTTGCGCGAGACGCTTTTCAGCAGCTTGCCCTGCAGGGTGTAGATCTGCAGTGCAGAGGCAGCAGTGTCATCCAGCACCAGCTCCGGCTGGCCATCCGCGTTGAAATCCGCCTGCTCCGGCATATCCAGCGCCCACAGCAATCCGGGCAGCTGCTTGTGGCGCTCTAGGTCGAGGTCATAGACACCGGTCACGCTTCGGCCGCTCACCGTGTCGTCGGGCGCGACCAGTTCAGCCCTGCCGTCGCCGTCCCAGTCCCAGCCGTGTTTGCCCAGATAGCGTGGTTCATAACTGGCCTGCAGCAGCTTGCCTGTACCGTCCAGCTCATAGAGCTTCAGCGTCGCCGGTTCATCCATACGGTGCTTTGCCGGGTCCTCGCTCAGGACATCGCCGATGCCGGGAATGGGCTTGACCATCAGCACGAATTCGTCGGCGCTGTCGCCATCAAAGTCGCCGACAGCAAGGTTAGTCAGGGCGGAGGCCCGCAGCCTGTCGATGCTCTGCCACTTCAGGCCGCGGCCGATATGCACTTTTGCCGGAGCAGTGATCAGCTTGCCGAAGGACTTTTCGCCGCTCAGGATCTGGCCGCAGGACCGGGCCACGAGCGCCAGGGAAACTACTGAGGCCAGCACAGGGATGCCGCAGCCCAGACCAAAGATCCAGCCCCAGGGAGGTCCGCCGGGGCGGCGCGGCGGTTTCGCTCCGGGCTCATAGCGTACGGTTGAAAAATAATCCTGCGGCTGTGACATACGCAGATTCTAGGACCTGCGCAGCGCCGCTGGTTTGACGCATCGCCGGTTTGACACATCGCCAGCCTGGCGCGCCGCGGTTTAGCGCGCCGCCAGCAGGGTCTGGCCCGAGATGAACTCCACCCCGCCCATGGTCTGAACGGCCAGCAGGTCCCGGCCTCCGCTTTGCAGCGTGGCGATGCGAACGATCTCCTGGCCGAGGCTGTACTCGCGGGTCAGGTTTCCGGCCTGGTCAAAGAAGCGCAGCTCGCCTTTGGGGTTGTCGAAGTAGGGGCAGTAGGCCAGCTCGGCCACGCCGCTGCGGCCGAACTCGCCGGCGGCCAGACGCTGCTTGGGCTCGCCAAACAGCATGTAGGCGCCGGCCGGCGCGCTGAGGCTGAGCTCGTTCGAGTTGCAGCTCAGGGTGTCATACATAAAGCCGTCGCCGGAGGCCACCACCGGCCAGGACTCCTTGCGCGAGCCCAGCGCCACCGACGGCACCGCCCCCGGGGGCCAGTCTTCCAGCACCGCCCCGCTGGGAAGGTCGGGGTGATAGGCCAGCACCTCACCGGTCTCATAGCTGTAGACGCATTCCATCGCCGGATGCCCATAGCGTCCGCGCATCAGGCGCTGGGAGCCGCTGGTGCTAAAGCTCCAGACCAGCTCGCCGCCCCGTCCCAGCACCCTGAAGTGCAGGCTGGATGCATCACTCGCGCAGCCTGTATCAGCCAGCAGCAGCTCATCCCAGCCGTCGCCGTCGAAGTCAAAAGTCACGGCGCACTGGCCCTGGGGCACCACGCCCTCCAGCTTCGCCAGCTGGCGGCCGCTAAGGCTGTAGACCGGCGTGTGGCCCGCGGGAGTGCGGTCACGGATGTCCAGTTGCGGCGGGTCCTGCGGGTTCAGCTCGGGCAGCCGCGGCAGCGCCAGCACTTTGCGCGGGACCAGTTCGTCCACGCCATCGCGGTCATAGTCCCAGGCCACCGGCCCGGCGAGGAAAGAGCTGCGGGCCCAATTGAGCTCGCGATTGCTGCCATCGGCGCGGTAGATCATGCTTTGGCCGTAGGGCCGCAGCACCAGCACCTCCTGCTGCCTGCCAGCGCCAAAGTCGCCGACGGCCATCTGGTCCAGAACAAGTCGGCTCAGCAGGCGGAACTGCAGGTCGCTGTCCAGTTCGGCCAGCAGCTTGCCCGGGGCCTCGATCACGTCCTTCGCTGTGAGCTTCGAGGGGTCAAAGTCCAGTCCGAAGTCGGCCTTCATCTCATCCAGGTTTTCGCGCTGCTCTTCGTCCAGCGGCACCTCAGGCAGCTGACTGATGTACTTGCCTGGCTCGAAATCTTCCTCGCGCAGGCCGTCCAGCCAGTCCTGGATAAGGTCGTTGTTCTGGGCCGCGGTGGAGTCGCCGGCGATCAGCAGGCCGACGCAAAGCACGATCAGCGCGCAGAGCTTGATCGTGCTGCGCAGCCCAATGCTGCGCCAGCAGAGCGCCCGCAGCTTCGTGCTGCACTGGCGGATATGACTGCTGCAGTGATCTTCTCCGAAACTCATGCGGCCCCCTGAGATGCCTATATCGGCTAAATGGTAACGGCCCGGAAGGACTGCAGGGAGCCTTAAGCCTGATCAGGTGCGAATTTAATCGGCCCTGATACCAGAAGATTTCGATTTGACAATTCCTGTAGTTCATTCAGGAAAGTACATATTGCCGCAGCCCAGTTCCGTAGACTGCATTTACTTTCTCAGGCCAGGCAATGTTCTCATTAGCGCCGATGCACAGTGCACCGTCAATGCTGCGGGCTGGCCCTGAATAAGCAATCTTTGTTGCAAATACCTTTGTTGTGGAGGCGAAACCAAATCACTGTCTGAGCGTCATTAGCCTCGACCAGATACACCTGCTTCGGCGCGCAGGTTTGCGAGCTTTCTTTCGCCTGTGTTCCGCGACCGTCGCGGACAGGACTCATTTTTCGGGGGTACGTCGCATGTATGGGGGACTTTTAATACGCGGGAAGCGTCTGAGCTTTTTCTGGCCCGCTATCCTGCTGGCCACCGCAATCACGGGCCTGCTGACGGCCTGCGGGACGGCGCCTGCCAAGCCACAGGATCCAGCCCCGCAGTCGCCGGATCAGCAGCAGGACCAGCCGCCCGCGGCTGCTCCGGAGCCGGCCGGGGCCAGCACCACGGCCAGCTATGACCGCAGCAGCCGCAAGCTGAGCATCGACGTCAGGTCGGAGCAGCTCCGACCTGCCACGGTCGTTCTCAGCCTGCCTGCCGGCATAAGTTCGCTGGGCGGGACCAGCTTCAGGTTCCCGGCCGGCAGCGGGACGACCGAAACTGAGCTGGTCTTCAGCGAGCTGGGAGCCTACAGCTCCGAGCTGGGCCTGAGCTGCAGCCAGGAGGGCACGGACAAAGTGAAACAGCTCCTGCTGAATATCCCACATCCGCGCCTCGAGCTCAGTGCGGACTACGACCCGGCAACGCATGTGCTGATGGTCGGAGCGGTGCATCCTTACGGCGAGCCGGTCAATCTCAGGCTCAGTCCTTCGCTGGGCCTGGATATCGACGGCCCGCTCGATTACAGCTTCAGCTCCGGCGTCGGCACCCGCGCATTCAAGGTTGAGTTCAGCAACCCGCAAATCAACTCCGGGGCGGTAGCGCTGGACTTCAGCGCGCCGCGCTGCGTCCCGATCCACCTGGCCTCAGATGTCAGCCGCGCCCGGATCATCAGCGACAAACGCTGGCTGCTGCCGGAAAACATCCTGCGGGTCAGCCTCGACAACGGCTACAGCGGCGGCGCCGGGCTGCCGCTGAGTCTGGAGTGCATCACACCGCCAGGGATCAGCGTTGTCGGCGAAGGCAGGCAAGACCTCCCCGGGGCCAGCGGCACGCTGGAATTCAAACTGGCCTTCGACAGCACGGAAGCATCGGACTTTGCCGTGCGCCTGCGGGCCTCCGATCCAGAAGGCCACAGCGACGAGCAGAGCATTGACGTCTGCATGCTCCCTCCCCCACTGCCGCTGGGCTCGCTGGTCGTTTACCCCCTGGCAAACCATGTCAAGGCCGGCCAGCCACTGCGCTTCATCGCCGCCAGCGGCAGGACCGCCGAGCCCCTGCTCTTCATGGCCGGTGTGGCCCTGACCTTCCCGCCCAGCGCGAGCTACGTCCAGAACTCCTTTAACATCGGCGCGCCCGGCGGGCCGCTCGACCAGTCGGACGGCATCTGGAGCGCCTGCAAGCCTGCCGGCGGCTACATCACGCTGGTTGACGAAAGCTATGCCTCGGCCGGCACGCTGCTAGGCGGCCGTAAGATGCTGACCTTCAACATAACGCCACTGGCGGGCCAGGAACTGGCGGATGCGCAGGGCGCCCTGTTCAGCTTTGAGCTGCGTTTCAGCCAGCGCGGGAGCTTCAGCGTCGACGTGCTGGACTACCCCCTGCTTGGCGTGCCGCAGACCTATTACTTCAACCTCAGGCGGCCGCAGGTCTTCTGGCACGACGTCAGCGGCCTGCATCCGGGGGTTCCGCGGGAAGTGACGGTGGAATAGCCGGCCGGCGCGCGCTGAAAGTACAGCGCAGCCCGGCGGGTATCATCAGCCTGTGACACCCAGGGAAGGCAAGAACGAGCGGGCGGCGGGCGACAAAGCCGGACTGTCCAGCTTTGAGCAGCTGACGCCGCGACAGATCGTGGCGCGGCTGGATGAGTACATCGTCGGCCAGTCCGAGGCCAAGCGCGCGGTGGCCATCGCCATTCGTAACCGCCTGCGGCGGCTGCGCGTGGACGACGAGCTGCGCGACGAGATCATCCCGAAGAACCTGATCCTGATCGGCCCCACCGGCGTGGGCAAGACCGAGATCGCCCGGCGCATGGCGCTGCTCCTGCGCGCGCCCTTTATCAAGGTTGAGGCGACCAAGTTCACCGAGGTGGGCTATGTCGGCCGCGATGTGGACTCCATCGTGCGCGACCTGACCGAAAACTCAGTGCGACTGGTGCGCCAGGAGCGGATGGACGGCCTGAAGGACACGCTCATGGGCAAGGTGGTCGAGCGCCTGGTGGACTACATGCAGCCCCTGCCTGGACGTTCCAAGCGCGCACCGCATGCCGACCTCGAAGCTGAGGAGCGGCGCCTGCGCGAGGAAGAGGAGCGCATGGACCAGCTCAAGCGCATCCGCGACCGGCTGCGCAAGGACCTGCGCACGGACGTTCTGGACAGCCAGCCGGTGACCATTGACGCGGTGGAGCGCGGCCAGAAGATGATGCAGGTCTTCACCAGCCAGGGGCTTGAAGAGATGGGCATGGACCTGCAGAACATCTTCGACGGCATGGGCGACAAGAAGCCCAAGCGCAAGAAGACGACGGTCGGCGAGGCCAAGCGCCTGCTGCTGGCCGAGGAGGCCGATCGCGCGCTGGATATGGAAAGCGTGGTGCAGGAGGCTGTCGAGCGCGTCGAGGTCGCCGGAATCGTTTTTATCGATGAAATGGACAAGATCGCCCACCGCGAAGGCGCGGGCTCCGGCCCGGATGTCTCGCGGGAAGGCGTGCAGCGCGACCTGCTGCCCCTGGTCGAGGGCACCAGCGTGGTTACAAAGTACGGCCCGGTGCGATCCCAGCATGTGCTCTTCGTCGCCGCCGGGGCTTTTCATGTCAGCAAGGTCTCCGATCTGATCCCCGAGCTGCAGGGCCGCTTCCCGCTGCGGGTCGAGCTGCAGAACCTCAGCGAGGAAGACTTCGGCCGCATCCTGCGTGAGCCGAAGAACAGCCTCGTGCGCCAGTACATCGCCCTGCTGGCCACCGAGGGCGTGGCGCTGGAGTTCAGTTCCGGCGCGCTGGACGCCCTGGCGCGGCACGCCTCGCGGGCCAACAGCCAGAGCCAGAACATCGGCGCGCGGCGGCTGCATACTGTGCTGGAGCGCGTGCTGGAGGACGTCTCCTTCGACGCGCCATATGAGGATGCGGCGGTGGAGCGCCGGGTGCTGATCGACGAAGAATATGTCAACGCCAAGCTGGAAGAGCTGTTCAAGGACAAGGACGTCGCGCAGTACATCCTTTAGCACCCGGCCTGTGCGCCGGCGGCGCTGGCGATTGTGCCTCTTTGCGCTCCTGCATGGCCGAAAGCGGCCCACTAGACACCCGCGCCCGGTGCAAGGATAATGCTGGGGTGATAGACAGCCCGGGGGGGCCAGCCAGCACCGATCAGCCTGCCGCTGCGCACGCTGCTGCACCTTTGCTGGCCGGGGCTGACCCTGCTGTGGCAAATGCCGGTGCGCGGCCGCCCTTTGGCGCCATCCGCCCCTTCCGTATTGACACTGCCCCGGAGCATCACAACGCCGCGCGCTGGTGGACCCTGCTGGCCGGCGCGGCCTGGGTCACCTTCTTTTTGCTGACACTGGCCTTCCCCAAGCAGCCGGATGGCGGTTCGGTCCCCCTCCAGCTTTTGTCAGTGGCCATTGGCATCGTCGTTCTTTGCGGCCTGCTGATCGCCTCGCAGCGGCCCTTCTGGTCGGTCTTCGCCCGTACGATGATGTTTCTCGCCGGCGTGCTGACCATTACCGCGCTCTACAAGCTGAATCTGCACAGCGGCGTCATGCCGGCATTCTCGGCCCTGGCGCTGATGCTGGTCGCGCTGCCGCTGGGCTACTGGATCGGCGAGAAGATGGAGCGCGCAACGCACCTGATCCCGCTGGCCCTGACGATGTCCATGGCCGACATCTACTCCGTGGCCGAAGGGCCGACCAAAAAGATTGCCGAGGATCTGGTGGCGCATCAGGAAAAGGTCGCCGAGGTAACGCGCCAGGCCGGTCAGGTGGTGGCCTCCGAGCTGCGCACCCCGCTGGCGGACTACATCATCGTCCATCTGCCGCTGGCCGGCTCGGGTGAATCGAGCCCGGTGCTGGGCATGGGCGATTTCATCATCCTGGCCTTTCTGTTCCGCGCCGCCTGGGTGCACCATATCCACCCGGCCAAGGTTTTTGGTGCGTCCGTGATCTCGGTGTTTGTAGCGCTCTGCGCCGCCCTGGTGCTGAACAAGCCCCTGCCGGCGCTACCCTTCATCGGCATCGGCACCATCGGCCTGCTGCTGATCACCGAGCCGCGCATGCGCCGCCTGAACCGCATGGAGATCGTCTGCAGCATCGTCGGCGCCGGGGTTTTCCTGGTGCTGCTGCTGGTCAAGATGTTCCCGCTCTTTACTCCCGCTGCCGGCGCCTGAGCTGTCATAGCGGCGACAGGTAATAATGTCGCATGCAGAGCATTGAACTTGGACGCGGCGGGCCGCAGGTCTCTCGAATCGGCCTGGGCTGCATGGGCATGTCCGATCTCTATGGGCCCGCGGAGCGCGCCGAGAGCATCTTCACCATCCTCGACGCGCTCGACCACGGCATCAGCCTCCTCGACACCGGCGATTTCTATGGCATGGGCCACAACGAGATGCTGCTGGCCGAGGCGCTGCAGAGCCGCCCGCGTGAGAGCTTTCAGCTCTCCGTCAAGTTCGGCGCCATGCGCGACCCCGCCGGCAACTGGGTCGGCGTGGATACCCGGCCCGCAGCGCTGAAGAACTTCCTGGCCTACACCCTGCGCCGGCTGAACACTGACTACATCGATATCTACCGCCCGGCGCGGCTCGACCCGGCGGTGCCGATCGAAGAGACCGTCGGCGCGATGGCCGAGCAGGTCAAGGCCGGCACAGTGCGCTTCATCGGCCTGTCCGAGATCGGCGCGGACACCCTGCGGCGGGCCTGTGCTGTACACCCCATCTGCGATCTGCAGATCGAATACTCGCTGCTTTCGCGCGGCATCGAGGCCGAGATTCTGCCGGCCTGCAAGGAACTGGGCGTCTCGATCACAGCCTACGGCGTGCTCTCACGTGGCCTGCTGAGTGGCAACTGGGCAACGCGGCAGAACACAGACAAGCGCGACTTCCGGGCCTACCTGCCACGCTTTCAGGGGGACAACCTCAGCGCCAACCTGGCCCTGGTGGAAAAACTGCGTGAGGTCGCGCAGAAGCATCACGCCAGCGTGGCCCAGGCCGCGATTGCCTGGGTCCTGTCACGCGGGGAGCGGATCCTGCCGCTTATCGGGGCGCGGCGCCGCGACCAACTCAAGGAAGCCCTGGGGGCGCTGGAGCTGCAGCTCGGAGCAACAGAGCTGGCGGCGATTGAGGCTGCGGTCCCGCCGGGCAGCGCCGCCGGGTCGCGTTATGCCGAGGCTCAGATGGCGCACCTCGACAGCGAGCGTTCCAGCGGCTCCTGATGCGCTGTGGCCCGGGGCCGGTACAATATGGGTGGGTGAAGAAATGACCTGGCTCGTCACAATCTACTGGCTGGCCTTCGGGATCGGCCTGGTTTACGTCCTGCTTTCCGGCGCCATCGGCGCCCTGGCTCATGGCGTGCATGGTGCCGGTGCCGGTGCCGGTGACAGCGGACATAGCCTGGAACTGAGCAGCAGCGACCTCGACAGCGGGCATGATGGCCTGGACAGCGTGCATGGCGAGCTGGATGCCCACAGCGCCGGGCAGGCCGCTGCCGAAGGCGGCCACGGCGCAAACAGCGAGGGCCCCGACCACAGCGCCGAGCGCGGCGAGAGCGGCTTTGCCAGCGGCCAGTTCGCGGCCTACAGTCCCCTGTCGCCGATGTCCTTCATGGGCACGCTCAGCGGCTTTGGCGCCGGCGGCCTGCTTTCAACCTACTTCGGCCTCGAGGGCCTGCTGTCAATCGGGCCGGCCCTGCTGGGCGGCGCGGCGATGGCCGGCCTGCTCTGGCTGGTGGTGGGCAAGCTCTTTTACAGCCTGCAGGGCAGCTCCGAGGCGCACGTCGAAGAGATGCTGGGCCTGGAGGCCGACGTGATCACGCCGGTTGAGCACGACATGAGCGGTGAAATCGCCTACATCCTCGGCGGCACCCGCTATACCGCGCCGGCGCGCCTGGTCGGCCCCGGCCGTGTGCCACAGCACGGCAAGGTCTCGATCCGCCGCATCCAGGGCAACATGGTCTATGTCGAGGAGCGCCGCAAGCTGCTGGACTAGGTCTTGCCGGCACCTTCCGTCTTGTTTGGGAAAGGGTGAAATTCATGACTACAGCCAAGAGACTGGCCTTGCTTGCTTTCAGTGCGTGCCTGATAAGCTGGCTGGCGCAGCTGTCCAGGGCCGAAGCCTTCGAAGCCTCCGGCGATTCTCTCTATGACGCCTACGCCGCACTAGCCGAGACGGGTTTGGCGCCGATCCCTGTACCTGATTTTGTCTCTTTGTCCACAATTGGTCTTGAGCGCTGCGCTCTAGTCGACGATGCCAGGCTGGCGGGCCTTGAGACGCAGTTTGGCGGGGACCCGCGCTTCTGGGAGCTGCGCTGCTGGTCGCTGCAGATCAGTACGGCGGACTGGCCCGGCGGCAACTACCTGCAGCTCTCCGAAGACAGGGATGTGCTGCTGCAGTGCGCGGCCTTCCTGGAGCGGGCCCGGGGCAGCGGAAAAGCCAGCCTTGATGCGCTGCGACGCCTGGCAGAAATCAGGCACCAGCTGCGCAGCGCTGAGATTGATGAGCTTACTGACACATCCAGGCGGCTTGCTGCCATGGCGCAGGACGAAGCGAAGCTGCTGGCTGACCTGAGCGACATCAGCCGGCAGTGGCCGGACGAAGCCGCGCCACATTTCTGGCTGGCCGAGTACTACCTCGAGTACGGCGAGAATGAACTGGCGCTTGCAGAGCTGAGCGCCTGCGCCAGGGCCCCGGCCTGCGGCTATCCCGGGCTCTTCCCGGAGAACTTCATCCGCGAGCGCCTGAACACGAGGCAGCCCTGCGGTGACCGGGCTCTGGCCGGTGCGGTCATGTACACCAGCATCTCCGGGCAGACAGACAACGCCATCAGCACTCACCAGCGGATGAAGGAGATCAACTCCATGTTGGCTCTTGGGGTCGAGCCGGAGCTTGCCACCTGGGCTATGCGCGCCTGCTGCCGCATGGCTATGGCGGATGGCGCGGATTTCTGGCATCTCAATGCTGCGCTTAGTTCCAGCCGCAGCCTCACGCAATACAGTCTCGAAAACCTCAGTGCCGGATTGAGCCAGGAGCAGGTGGGGAACCTCACTCGCTGTTATGCATTCGTGCTGAATCTGATTTCCCGGAACCGGCAGGCGACGGCAAGTGTGCTGCCGGCACTGGAGGTGCTGCCGGGCCTGCATATGCAGCTGAACGTATTAACATCAATTCAAACAATCAGGCTCCCAAAGGCAGAGGAAGAAACAGCCAGGCGAAATCCTGACACTGATACCGCTCCCGATCCGCAGATGCTGGACCCGCGCGGGCCGCTCAGTATCTACTGCGACTACGTTGAAGTGCAGATTGATTCAGTCCGCGTTGACTATAGTGCCGGCCTGCGACGCTTACAGAGCTTCGACTTTGCTGCAGTGAGTTGGCCAAGCGACGAATCCGATCTTTGACCTACGCGTTATCATTGGGACAGCATCAGGCACGGAGTGGCAAGTGAAGCGGTTAAGGACTCTGTTTGCGGTGGTAGTCGTTTTGATTGTCTTGGCGTTTGCGCAGACAGTCCTGGCAGACGCTGCTGCTCCCCCTGACGCGCTTGTGTCTGACTATGCCGCGTTGGCAAAGCAGAACTTCCGGCATGTGCTGCTGCCTGTCGACCCGCTCGCCGGCTGGGAAAGTGTCTCTTACAACCCGGCCGTGCTGAGCCAGGAGACACTGGCCACACTGGAGCCGGAGCACGGCGGCGACAGCCGCTACTGGGAGCTGCGCTACTGGTGCCTGCAGATGAATGCTCTGAGCAGTCATGGCAGTCTCGGCTATGACTCTGGCTGGGCCGCTGAGACTGACGAGACCGCAGCGATTGAGCTGCTGCTGAAAGCCCGGGACTGCGGGACTGCCTCGCCCTTCGCGCTCTATTCGCTGGCCAAACTGCAGCGCGCCCAGCGCCGCCGAGAGATCGATGCAATCAGCGCTGACCCATCACTGGACGATGCTCAACGCCGCGAAGCGTTGATTTATGCGATGGCCGCGGATGAAGAAGAATTCGGCCGGGCGCAGGAGCGCATCAACAGCACCTGGCCGGATGAGGCCTGGCCGAAGTGGTGGCACGCCGATGAGCTGTTCAAGCTGGGAGAGATTGAGCAGGCCTGCGACTGGCTCGAGGAAGGCAACGCCGCCGCAAAGTGCAGCTATCCAGCTTGCTGGCCCGAGTCGCTTGTGCGCGAAGGGCTGGCAAGGAACCGCCGGCCCTTTGAGCCGGGGCTCTGCGGGGCAATCCTGATGGCTGGGCGACTGCGCAGCCTGCCGCTGATCATGCCCTGGAAGAACAACATGAAGGAAGCCGAGCTGGCCTTCAAGCTGGGCGGGGACCTGCGCGCCTGTAATTCCCTGCAGGGATTTGCCTGCCGCTCGGCCGCCAGCGCGGGAGCCGACAGCAGCGACTGCATTTTGGCGCTGGTCTTCGCCAACGCTTTCTCCGGCGTACTGCTTCGCAATAATGCCGAGGAACTGAGCCAGGAGCAGATCAGCGCACTGCTGGACCTACAGCGCGAGGTGGACACAATCCAGGCCCGCCTGCGCAGCTTTGGCCGCGACAGCGAGCTCTTCAATGAGCAGCTTTTGGGCGCGTTCTACACAGACATGTACCCATCCAAGCGCCCTGAGTCTGAGCTTGAGCACTGCCGCGAGCGCCTCAGGGAGGCTTACCGTATCTTCCCGGCCCGCCGCTGCCGGGCCTACTTCGACTACGCCGCCTATGAACTGCAGGCCGTGCATCAGGAGCTTGCCCCCCGTCTGGCCCTGATCGGCAGTTTTGATTATCGCGACCCGGGCAGCCCGGCGGATTGGGATACATATTGATACGCAGATTCAGGCAGCGCTGCGGCAGGCGGATTCGACCGCTTTTCGCTGCAACGCACGCTTAACCCGGTTATAATCGCTTCCGGTGGCCCGGGGCTGCATGCTGGGCATGCAAGGGCCGGTGAGGGGAATAGGATCTGCGCGGAAGCGGAAGGGATGGTATCGAATGCTTAACGCAATTGGGGCGCTGAACGCGGCGCCGGCCTTATTTAACGGATTTACACCCGCCTGGCTGGATCTCCAGCTTCCCGGCGGAACGGCGATCTTCTTCCTGCTGGCCGGTGTGGTGGTCTTTTTTGTCATCATCGCCTACTTCGCCAGCCGCTACACCAAGGTTCCGCCCAACACCGTCATGGTTATCTCCGGTGGCGTGGGCCAGCGGATCCGCGACCTGGACGGCCGCTCGCGGCGTATCGGCTTCCGTATCATCAAGGGTGGCGGTACATTCGTCTGGCCGGTGGTCGAGCGCGTCGACACCCTGAGCCTCGAGCTGATGACCATCGACGTCAAGACGCCGGAGGTCTATACCCAGCAGGGTGTGCCGGTCATCGTCGACGGCGTGGCCCAGATCAAGATCAAGGGCGACGATGTCTCCATCGCCACTGCGGTCGAGCAGTTCCTGAACAAGAGCGTGACCCAGATCGCCCAGATCGCCCAGCAGACCCTTGAAGGCCACCTGCGGGCGATCCTCGGCACGATGACGGTTGAAGACGTCTACAAGAACCGCGATGCATTTGCCCAGCGGGTGCAGGACGTGGCGGCCACCGACCTGGCCAACATGGGCCTCTCGATCATCTCCTTCACCACCCGCGACGTGCGGGACAACCAGGGCTACCTCGACGCCCTGGGCCGCAAGCGAATCGCGGAAGTGAAGAGGGACGCGACCATCGGCGAGGCCGAGGCCTCACGCGACGCGACGATCAAGGCCGCCGGCTTCCGCCAGGAAGGCGAGGCGGCGAAGTTCGAGGCCGAGACCAAGATCGCCCAGGCCAACCGCGACTATGAGATCCAGGTCGCCAACTACACCAAGGACGTTAACACCCAGAAGGCCGACGCCGACCTGGCCTATGACCTGCAGCGCACCTTAAGCGTGCGCAAGCTGCGCGAGCAGGAAGTCGACGTCGAGATCATCGAGAAGAGCAAGCGCATCGAGCTGGAGCAGAAGGAAATCGAGCGCCGCCAGAAGGAACTGGAGGCGACGATCCAGCGCCCGGCGGACGCCAAGAAGTACGAAGTCGAGCGCCTGGCCGAAGCCGAGCGCTTCCGCCTGGAAAACATCGCCGAAGGCCAGAGCCGCAGCCAGCGTATCACCGGTCTGGCCCAGGCCGAGGTAACCCAGGCCACCGGTGCCGCGGAGGCGTCGGCGGTGCAGGCCAAGGGTCTGGCGGAAGCTGAAGTGGCCAAGCAGAAGGGTCTGGCCGAAGCGGCCGGCTCGCTGGAAAAGGCCCGCGCCTGGCAGGAGTACAACGAGGCGGCGATCGCCCAGCTCCTGATCGAGAAGCTGCCGGAAATCGCCCGCGCCATCTCTGAGCCCATGAGCCGGATCGAGAAGATTGTGGTTCTGGGCGGCGGCGAAGGCAGCCAGGGTACCGGAGCGGCGAAGATCACCCAGGACATCAGCCAGGTTCTGGCCCAGCTGCCGCCGGTGGTGGAGGCTCTGTCCGGGATGGACCTGCATGCCCTGATCCGCCGCCTGCCGGAGCTGAGCGGCTCGGCATCGACCGCACCGGCCGACCAGCAGCCCCCCGCCAAGGGCAAGTAAGGCTTCGCCGCCTGAGCCTCAGACGCCCGCGCGTCACGCGGCCCGTTTCACGCACGCGACCTGCTGGAAATCGGATACTACGGGTTAAATTTGATCCGGGACTGTAGCAAAGTTGCCCTCCTGTGCATCTATTGAGCGGCCTCCAGCCTATGCGTGCGTGCCAATTCAGGAATTTTGGAATTCCTGGAACAAAGCAAGCCCGGCAGGGTCTAATGGGGGCACAGGATGCGTAGCATCCTCAGAGGCTCAGTGGGGAGCCTGGGTGGCTGAAATGTCCGGAGGTGGGGAGAACTCTCGACGGGCAGGGATATGACAGGGACCGAACGCAGTGTAGTCAAGCCGCTGGAAGTGCCGGCTTGGCGCAAAGCTAACACCGAGGCGCAGGATACTGCGCCCATAAACAACGAGACCGCCGTTCCGAGCGCCGCGCGCTCAAGTATTGAAGATTTCCTGGGCCAGCTCTCACGCCCTTCAGCGGCGGGTCCGCGGCCGGAAGTCGTCAGCCAGAGCGCACCCGCTTTGGCCGAAGCCGACCGTTGTCCGCATTGCGGAACCAAGCTGTCCAGCCTGGACTACAAATTCAACCGCTGTCTTTGCTGCGGCAAGCCGCCGGTTGTGGCGATCAGTGCCGAGGGCGATAAAAAGGGCAGCGAGGCCTGGACCGTTCGGCTTTAGGCCGCTCTCAGCGGCAGCCAGCTTGAGGCCGCGGACCTGAAGTAAGATCTTCTAGCAGTGGCCAAGCACGACGATTCAACACGCAGCCCGGGGGCCAGTCCACAGCAAATGGAAGCCGCCCTGGCGCGTCTGGCCCGGCAGGCGGCCAACTCCGCCGGGCTCTACCGTTTCTTTCTATACCTCGCCATTGCCCTGCCGCCTGGACTGACGCTTTTCCCGGCGGTCGAAAGCGGCAACTGGAACTACTTTTTCGCTGCCAGCGGATTTTCGCTGGGACTGATCCTCTTCGCCTTCGCCTATCAGCACAGCCTGCGCCGCGAGCTGCGCCGCAGCCTCGGCGAATCGGGGCTTTACCTGCGGCTGGCCCTCGATGGCTTTGAGCACGACCCGATCTTTGAGCGCAGCCCCTGGCCCTGGCGCAGTATGCTTCCGCGCAACAGCCCCAAAAGCCTGCTGCCGACATTGCGCCGGGTGGCGGGCAATCTGGACTTTTATCTTGGTGATACGCGTTTCCAGCTCTGGCCTTCCAGGCTGATACTGGCGCTGCTGTGGGCCGGCGGCCTGCTGCTCTCAGTGCCTCTGACCTGGTTCGCCGTGCACTACTGCAGCCTGCTGCGCATAGCGCTCAGTCGCTCAGGCCAGGGTGGCTTTGGCATCCTCGGCCCAGTCGACACCCAGTTCTGGCAACAGCTGGCGCTTTGGATGCTGTTCGCACTGGTGCTGGCCTTCTGGAATTTCCGTCGCCAGGTCTGGACCGAGGAACTGGTAGATTACTTGCAGGCCTCCCTGCGGGACTAACTCAGGCGCGCAAAGGCAGCATCGCGACCTGTCGGTGCATTTATGCCGGGGGGAGGCAGCCTAGCCGATCTTGCGCTTGATTCCGTCCAGCATGCGATCCTTTACGCACTCGGGACAGTCTTCCTTGGCAGCAGTGGCTTCGGTCTTGAGTTGAACCAGGATCTCTTCAATGATCAGCCGTTCTTCCTGGCAACTGCTGCAGCGCTCAAGATGGGCCTTGATCTTGCGCAGCTCGATCGTGTTCGACTCACCGTAAATGAAACGGTAAATCACCTGCTGTATCTTCTTGCAATCCATAGTCTTTATCCGGCCGCGGGACCAGCCTTGCGGGGCCGGGACTCATGCGCAGGTTTTAACGTCTTCATCGCCATCTTCTGTCGGCGGACCGGGCCGCAATTCAGGTGAAGAGCCGGAAAATGAACCTTTGCATCATAGCTCATCCCGGCCGTCCTGTTCTTCTATACCAAGCCAGCGCCGCAGTTTGTTTACTGCGTAGCGCATCCTGGAAAGCACGGTGCTCAGCGGGCATTCACAGATCTCGGCGATTTCTTCAAAAGTCAGGTCCTGATAGACCTTCAGCATGACCACCATGCGCTGCTTTTCCGGCAGCCGGTCGATGAGATGCCGCAGGTTCTTGCTGAAGAGCTCTGTCTCGGTCATCACGTCCGGCGTGACGCGCTGGTCTTCCAGCAGGTCGGCGCGTTCGGTGTCGCCGCCCTCATCGCCGAGCGGAGTGTTAAGGCTGAAGGTCTGGCGGCTGGCGCTGCGCTTCCAGAAGCGCTTGACCTCGTTGAGCGCGATCTTATAAATCCAGGAGCTGAACTTCTTCTCCACGTCGAAGTTCTTGGAGCTCTTGTAAACGCGCAGGAAGACCTCCTGCACGAGGTCCTCAACGCTCTCGGCGTCGGCCACCTGTTTCTTGACGAAGTTGTAGATCTGCTGGTGGTAGCGCTCGAATATCTCATCAAAAGCGCCGGAATCGCCAGCCGCAAGCCGCCCGACCAGTACTTCATCACTGGTTCGTGTGGGCGAATGCCTGTTGCTGATACTGTTCGCTACGCTTGTCATTTCCATCCTGACGTGCCAGCGCTGTCCTGTCGGGACAATCCCCTGAGTACTGCCAGCGCTGAGACTCACGTTGACAGATCAGACGCGGCGACCGGTAAATTTGTTCGACATCTAAGCAATGTCCCGCTGGCGCGACCGGCCGCTGCCCTGCCTATTCTAGTACGCGGCGCCTGCTCCGCGCCGGAGCCTGATCACAATCCGGCTTCGGCAATCAGGCGGTCCTGGACGCAGACGGGCTCCGCAGGCGGGACGCCGTTACCGTCGCCGCGATCCGGGCCGCGCCGCACATAGCGGCCGTCGCTCTGCAGGTCCCAGGCCGAGCAGTTATCGGCGTCATAGCTTTGCAGAATCGCATCCAGCTCGCGGCGCAGCTGCGGGTCGGTCACCGGAGTGACGCTCTCGATGCGGCGGTCGAGGTTGCGCTGCATCCAGTCAGCTGAACCAATGAAGTACTCCGGGTCGCCGCCGTTTTCAAAGCGATAGATCCGGCTGTGCTCAAGGAAGCGGCCGACCACACTGAAGACCCGGATGCTCTCCGACAGACCCGCGACCCCAGGCCGCAGGCAGCACAGGCCGCGGACATCAAGCGTGATCTGCACCCCGGCCTGGCTGGCCAGATAAAGCTCGCGGATCATCTGCACGTCGCTGAGCTGGTTCATCTTGGCCCGGATACCGCTGGGGCGGCCGGCGCGGGCGTGCTCGGCCTCGCGCTGGATCATCTCGGTGAAACGCTGCCGCAGGTGGTCCGGGGCAACTACCAGCCGGCGATAGTCCGGGTAGTCGGTGGCCGAGGTCAGCTCGTTGAAGACATCGGCCACATCGGCGCAGAGCTGGGGGTCGCATGACAGCAGGCCGAGATCGACATAGGCCCGGGCGGTGCCGGAGTGGTAGTTGCCGGTGCCACAGTGGACATAACGCCGGATGCCATCCTCTTCCTCACGCACGACGAGGGCCAGCTTGAGGTGGGTCTTGAGGTTTTCAATTCCATAGGTCACATGCGCCCCGGCCGATTCGAGACGCTGGCCCCAGGCGATATTGGGGGCCTCATCAAAGCGCGCGGTGATCTCCACCAGCACGGCCACCTGCTTGCCGCTGCGCGCGGCTTCCAGCAGGGCGCGGATGATCGGGCTGTCACTGGAAGTGCGGTATATCGTCAGCTTCATCGCCAGGACCCGCGGGTCCCGGGCGGCGCTTTCCAGGAAACGCAGCACCGAGCTGTCAAAGCTCTGGTAAGGATGGTGCACGAGGATGTCGCCGCGCTGGATCTCTTCAAAGATCGCGCCGTGGTCTCCGGGCAGCAGGCGTCGCAGGCGCGGGTGGGTCTGCGGCTCGTGGGGCGGGAAGCGCAGTTCAGGATGGCCCTCGGGCCGGAACTGTGTGAGGTCGCTCTTGCCCATCACGTTGTCGTTGAGGTAGATGTCATCAGCGCTCAGCTCAAGCTGCTCCGCCAGCCAGAGCCTCAGGGCCTCCGGCATCCGGTGGCTGACCTGCAGGCGCGTGGCCTTGGCAAAACGCCGGGCCATCAGCCGGCGCTCGACCTGGCTGACAATCAGACCCGGCGTCAGGTGCTCAAGTTCGGGGTCATGCCCCTCGGCGTCGGCGCTGCGCTCACTGGCCTCGCCACGGGTGACGCGGAAGGTGTAGACCGCCAGGCTCTGGACATCCGGGAAAAAGTCCTGCAGATGGGCCGAGATCACCTGCTCCAGCGGGACAAAGCCTGCCCCGTCCGGCAGCGGCACCCAGCGCGGGCGGTTGCCCGGCACCTTGATCCGCACAAAGCGCGGGACCCGTTTGCCCCGCTCCAGCACCTCAATGCCAAGGTTGAGGCCAAGGTTGCTGATAAATGGAAATGGGTGCTCGGCGTCAACAGCCAGCGGGGTCAGGATCGGCTGGACCTGGGTCTGGAAATAGTGCGCCAGGTCCTGTTTCTGCTGGGGGCTCAGCTCGCTGTAGTCCAGGATCGCGATGCCCGCTTCGCGCAGCGCGGGGCGGATCTGGGTCTGAAACACTTCGCCCAGGCGCGCGGACTGCTCGTCGATCACCTCGCGGCAGGCGGCCTTAAGCCGCGCCGGGGTCCAGCCCTGATAGCCCCCGTCGGCGATGGCCGCGGGCCAGCCGCGGCGGATCAGGGTGGCGCGCTTTTGGAAGAACTCGTCGTGCAGCACGCCCATGATGCCGGCAAAGCGCAGGCGCTCGAGCAGCGGAACCGCGGGATCCTCAACCTGGGCCAGGACACGCTGGGCGAAGGCCAGCCAGCTCAGGTCACGGTTGAAATAGGCCTCCGGGCTGTCGACGGCCAATGCTGCTTCAACCGAGCCGGTGCTGATCGCCGCCGCGTTCGTCTGCTCCTGCCCCGCCTGTGTCAAGCTGCCCCGCCTGCTCATGCCAGAGATGATAACAACAACATTGTGTAGCGGCGATAAAGCGGCAGCCCTGTTCAGCTTAGGCGGGCGATGCTAACATCATCGTCTTAGTCCGGGCGCAGGGCGCCCGCAGAGGAAGGCAGGAGTCTATGGGGCGCAATCTGGCCGCGGTTGCCGGCGGCGCAGTCCGGGTCTGGCTGGTCATGCTACTGGTCGCCGCCGCACTGGTGGCCCGGCCCGCGCTGGCAGCTGACGACGCCGTGGACGTGGGCAAGGTCGGTCAGACTACCTCGACTCCCGTGCGTCTGTCGGAAAGCGACCGTCTGGTCGGCTCCTTTCACCGCCTCGGCCCCAACGACCTGCTGAAAATCAACTTCTATGACGGCCGCGAGCGCCTGAACTGGGAAGTCACGGTCGACGGCCAGGGCGAAGTGACCCTGCCCTATGTCGGCGTGGTCAAGGTTGGCGGCCTGCTGCCTTACGAAGCGGCAGACCGGCTGCTGGAACAGTTCCGGCAGTATTACAAGCAGCCCCTGCTGGATCTGAGTGTGCTGGAATTCGGCCAGCTGCAGGTCTTCCTGGTCGGCTCGGACCAGCCCGGCAGGCTGGTCACTCTGCGCAGCGGGGAAACGCTCTATGGCCTGCTGCAGAACTTTGTCTATACGCCGGTCTCGGACGAGGCCTCGCGCTATCCGGATGTCGAGCCGGTAGACCCGGGTACCTATCGTCGGGTGCACCTGATCCGGGGCGCCTTTGACCCCGGCAGCGGCGAGTTGCCCGGCAAGCTTGCCACGGCCGCTCCGGCCCTGGCGCTGGTGGCGGACACCGAGGCCGACGACTCTGACAGCATAACCACTCCGGGCAGCGGCCTGCTTTTGTCGGCTCCACCGGCGGCAGTTGTCTCGCGTTCGGCGGAGTTTTCATCCCTGGCTGAATACACCGGCTGGAGCGCATTTGTCGAGCAATGCCGGCATGATCCAGACTGCAGCGTGGAGGTGTATGACCCCCTGCAGGCTGCCCGCGAAGCCAACCCGGCGGCTTTGTCCGTCCCGCTGATGCCGGGCGATATCGTCTATCTGCCCAGCCCGCGCCGCTCCGTAACAGTTTTTGGCGTGTCCCAGCCCGGCCGCTATGAACTGCTTGGCGAGGAAAACCTGGCCGATGTTCTGCGTCTGGCCGGAACAGTGGACCTCAACAGTGACCTCTGCAACGCGGTTATTGAACGCGACGACGACTGCTGCACGCAGGGCCAGATTTATGTTGACCTCGCCTCGGGCCTCGAGCACCTGGATGAACTCGCGGCATTTGCGGTCCAGGACCGCGACATCATCCGCGTCCAGCCGCGGGAACGGCGGATCTTCGTGCTTGGGGAGGTTCAGGCTGCCGGGGCCTTTGACTATGCCTACGACAGCATCGTCAGCGACTACCTGGCCCAGGCCGGCGGCATGACCGGCGAGGCCAACACCGGCTGGCTGGCGCTGATCCGCGGCAACCGCGACCGGCGCTATCCCCTTGAACCGGCGCAGGTGGTGCAGGTGAACTTCAAGGAGATCCAGAAGGGCCATCCGATGCCGGATGACTACCGCCTGCTGCCCGGCGACACGATCTATGTCCCGCCGAAAGGCGCCTCCTTCAGCTTCTCGCAGGTGATCAGCTCCCTGACCAGCGGCTTTGCCATCTTCAAGCTCTTCGACGACGGCAACAACAGCAGCAATAACAACGGAACCACCACCGGTAGCTAGATTGCGCTGGTCAAGCTGATTTGTTCAGGGCGCTAGTCTGGCCCAGGCCGCCGGAACAACCGCAAGGTAGCTTCGCGCTCAAGTGGATCAACCCAGCTGTCCGGATAGTGCGGATATCTGTACGACCATCCATCCGCGAAGTTGATCATGTCCTGCATCCATAGCGGAAGTGCGTGGAACTCATTAATTCCACGAATGCGTTCACTGCGCTCACGACCCACGACGGCCGAGCAGGCCAGAGGGATTACGAGCACTGTTGCCAGCACCATGCTTCGCAGCGCCACCTATGCGAGACGCCGCAGCTTCACGGCCTGTTTAGCGGCGTTCCGCATTCCTGGACTTCCGATTGGCAAAGCAGGCTTCTCTACAACTGTCCGAGGCCGCCGAGGTTCGGCGATCCGAGGATGATCTTGAAGGGCAGCTTGTTGGTCTCCTGGCTGCTCTTGTAGACCCAGATGCCGTTTGGATCGTTGGACACCGCGCCGGCCGGAACATTGCAGACGATCTGCGTGTTGCTCCAGCTCGTCACCGTTGCCTGCTCAACAAAACCGCCGGAGCCGTTGTTGAAGCGCACCTTGCCATCGCCCTGGGTCGCTCCAAAGCCGTTGCCGACGATGGTCACGCTCTGGCCGATCTGGCGGCGATTGGGCGAGGCGCTGGTGATGCTGAAGGGGTCGCCGCTGACTTCAAAGTCGTCCAGCGCAATTCCCACGCTGGGGGTCAGGCCGCCGACAAAGAGAAAGCGGATATAGACATCCTGGTTGAGGTAGCTCTGCAGGCTGACCGTACGCTGGGCGAAGTTGCTGAAGGTTGGATCGCCATCCCAGATACCCGCGTTATAGGCCGGCGGCGGGCTGTTGGGATACCAGGACAGGCTCTCAAGCTGCTTCCAGCTGGCGCCATTGTCCTGGCTGATCTGGGTCACGATAATCGCCTCACCGGTCCAGTAGCCGCGCGACGCGATCTTGTACTTGAGCTGCAGGTTGTTATAGCCCGCCAGACGGATCCGAGGGCTCATCAGATACTCGCGGTCATTACCCTGATAAATGCCCACATTCGGGTCAACTACGCTGGGGTCATTCGGCGGCGCGCCGAAGCTGGTCTGGGCGAAGGCCAGCACTTTGCCAGTTAGTCCTGACTTGATGCTGCTGGCGTTGAGGCACTGGATATCAAGGCCCATCGCATCCTCGCGCAGGTTCCAGGCTCCCAGCAGTGTGTTGTCCGTATCGCTGGTGTAGGCGTTGAAATTGTCGGAATAGATCAGCGCCTTGCCGGTGCCTGCGGCATTGTCCACAGTAACGATGCGGTCGATAACCGTCACGGTCTGGCCACTGTTGACTGCGATGGCCCGCAGCCGGGCGATGCCGTTGGTCGCCGTCAGTGTGTCCCAGGTGAAGCCGTCAAAGGTCGGCGCGGTGTCGATATGCTTGAGGCAGTCATTGATGTAGTACTCAACTTTGCTGGTGGCATTGCTCGCCGCATCAACCAGCACATTGCCGCTGACTGTCGCGCCGGAGTTCGGGCTTTCCCAGCTTAGCGTCGGCGGCGTGCCGGTGGTGTTGGTCACATCCATCGTCATGCTGGGCCCGCTGTTGGCGCTGGTCGGGTCGATGACCACGCCGGTGCTCGCCCCGGCATTGTCCTTCGAGTTCGGCGAGCTGGTGTCGTCGAAGAAGTCCTTGCCGTCCGGGCCGTTGTAGCCGCTGCGCCAGGGTGACTGGCTGCTGAAGGGATCGTTGCCGTTGTCGGCAACCTCCAGCCAGACGCGCTGCGGACTGAAAGCGTTGTCGGTGTTGCGGCCGCTGGAGCGGTTCTCGTCGACGTGCCAGATCAAAAGGCCGCTGGTCGGCAGGCTGTCGTCGAAGCCGTGGGTGCTGTCACGGTATTCGACCAGGAAGAACTCCTTGCCGATCGCGCCGTTGCGCCAGATCTTGTAGACCGTGTTATCCGCGCTGGAACTGGTGGCGCGGTTGACCGTAAAGCTGGTCGCCGCGCCAAGCGAGGCGACCTCCACCGGGTCGACAAAGCGCAGGTGCATGCGGCTCCAGGCGTCGTGGAAGGGCGGCTTGACGCCCTGGTTGGTGGTCCAGCCGCTCATGATGCACCACAGGCCGGTGCCGGGCTGTGTTCCGCCGCCGCTGCCATTGGTGTCATAGAGGTCCGGCAGGCCGAGCTCGTGGCCCATCTCGTGGCAGAACAGATAGAAGTAGCCCTGCTCGGAGACCCACTGGCCCGAGGAGATACGCACGTTATCGGCCGTCACCAGCTGCGGCGATGAGACCCAGCGGAAATACCACAGCTGGTTGCTGCCGCCGCCGTCCGCGCCGGCATAGACCGTGATCAGGCCGTCGACATAGCCGTCGCCGTTGCTGTCATAATTGGCGAAGTTGACGTAAGGATCGATCTGGCTGATCGCGTTGGAGGTCACTTCATAGAAGGACTTGTTACCCGAGACCACCTGCGCGCGGGTGTAGGCGCTGGTGATCCAGCCCTCGCTGTCGGCCACGCTGTTGCCGCTGGGCCCAAAGCCCTGGTCAAAGCAGTCGCCGGTCAGCTCAAGCTTGCCATAGCTGTTCTGCTTATAGAAGTATCCCACCGAGCCGTCTTCCAGCGCGCCGGGGGTGCTCAGGTCGAACCAGCGGTCTTCAGCCCAGGCGGCGTCGTGGTTAACGTCATTTGCCGCGCCCTGGTTTTTCTTATCCGTCGGCGCCTGGTCGGTGAACTTGATCAGCAGCACCAGGCACTTGGGCGCATTGTTCTCGGCCACGGTGCCAAAAGGCACAGTGGTGCTGGTCCCGCGGACACTCCCGCCCTCGGCGGTAACCACTGCATCGCGGTCAAGGTCGGTCCAGCCGAGGCCGAGAATGTCGCGCTCGTCGATGACATCATTGCCGTCGAAGTTGACCCGCAGGTCGCCGCCGGGCTGCTGGGGACTGCTGATCTGGGTCGGCAGGCCGAAGTTATCCAGGATCAGGTCCAGCGCCTCGGCTTCCAGCAGGTTCTGGCGCGTGAGCTCTTCCATGCTCAGCAGGTTCTGGTAGACCGGCTCCCACTGCCCGCTGGTCTTGAGGCGCTGGATCTCTTCCTCATTGGGCAGCTGGTGCGCCTGCGCTGCCGGCGGAACGATTGCCAGAGCTGCGCTGAGCACGGCGATAGCGACAGCGACATAAACGCTGAACTTCGAGCCTTGCGCCTTACTCCTTGCGCCCTGGGCCTTACTCATCGCCGGCCCCCGTCAGGACCTGCATGTCGGCGCCGGAACGGTCGCGGGCGATCAGGAAGTCGGGGCTGGTGATCAGCTGCAAGCCGGGGTCGCGGCCGCTTTCCAGCACTTCAAAGCGCGCGCTGAGCAGCTCGCCATTGCCGGACGGAATCTGTTCTCCCTGGTGATAGGTAAAAGCCACCGGGACATAGGCCCCGGCCTGGGCCGCCGGGCGGTCCGCCGCCGAGAAGAAGACCGCGCGCTGGTCCACCAGGGCGCCGCGCTCGACTTCCACCGGGCGCACGGCCCGCGGGTCATAGGCCAGGCGCAGGCTCATCTGGTGCAGGGTGTCCGCGCCGCTGACCTTGAGGGTCGCGCGCAGCAGGCCGTCGCTCTGGGTGCTTGCGCTAAGCGCCAGCGAGATGCTGCGGCCCTTGCCGGGCTGCTGGCCGGCGGGAACTTCGGATTGGTTGCCGCTGGTCGTGCCTGCGCGACCGTCGCCGCCGCAGGAGGACAGCAGCGCCAGCAGCAGGGCCGCCGCGAGTGTGGTCCAAAGGCGCATAGTTGTGCTTGTCTCCGTCTTGAACATTCCGCCGCTGGGGCGGTCCCCTCCGAGCCGCAAAAGCCACCCGCAGCCGTACGGGCGCACCTGTATATTCTACCCGGATGGCCTGATCCTGGCTGGAATTCACTAAAGCATAACGGTCTTTTGAAGGGCCTGCAACAGACTTGCAGCTGAATTGAAGCGCTGATCGCGGCTCAGCGGACGCTATTATCTGGCCGTGCCAGCCTTGCCCCTTCAGCCAATCGCCGCCCTGCCCGCCGATGAGGTGCAGAAGATCTGCGCCGGCGAGGTGGTCGAGCGGCCGCTGAGCGTGGTCAAGGAGCTGATCGAAAACGCGCTGGACGCCGGGGCGAGCGAGATCACTGTCGAGCTGGCCGAGGGCGGCAAGCGCCTGATCCGCGTTATCGACAACGGCTGCGGCATTGCTGCCGGCCAGCTTGAACTGGCGATCCAGCCGCACTGCACCAGCAAGATCCGCAGCCTCGAGGACCTCTACCACCTCGGCAGCCTGGGCTTCCGGGGCGAGGCCCTGGCGAGTATTGGGGCTGTCAGCAGACTGAGGATTTCAAGTTATGAGACTGTAGGGGCCGAGCATGGCCTCGGCCCGGACATCAGTCCTGAGTCCCGAGTCCTGAGTCCCGGCGAGGATGTACCTGCGCCAACTCAAAGGATCAGCGACACCGCAATTCGGCTCGACGCTTCGGACTCGGCTTTCGGGACTCAGGACTCAGGACTCAGGACTCTTGATGCAGGACTCAGGACTGTTTTTGGGGCCTCTATAGAGGTTCATGGTGGGACCTCCCTCGGGCTCGCAACTTCGCAGCTCAAGCGCGGCACTGAGGTTGAAGTCTCCGACCTCTTCTACAACGTGCCCGCGCGGCTGAAGTTCCTGCGCTCGGCGCAGAGCGAAACCAGCCAGGTGGCCGGCCTGCTGACTGCCTATGCCCTGGCCTGGCCCGAAGTGCGTTGGCGCCTGATCAGCACAGATGCCAAAGGTGGCCCGCGGACCCTGCTGGCCTCCGACGGCGATGGCGATCTCGCCGCCGTGCTGCGCGATCTGCTCGGGCCTGAGCTGGCTGAGAGCATGGCGCCGCTGGGCTTCGAGTTCCCGCCGCTGGCCCTGGGCGGCTATGTCTCGGCGCCGCACCGCCACTGGCATAACCGCACGCGGCAGTGGTTCTTCATCAACCGCCGCCCGGTGGTTAACAAGCTGCTTTACCGCGCGGTTGACGACGCGATGCGGGAGTTTCTCAGTCCCGGCAAGTTCCCGGCGGGTGTTTTTCTGCTGGAGTTGCCGCCCGAAGAGATCGACGTCAATGTCCACCCGGCCAAGACCGAGGTCAACTTCGCCCAGCCCCAGGCGGTCTACAGCCTGCTGACCACCGGCATCCGCCGGGCGCTCGGCGCCGCGGCCGCCAGCCGGCAGCGCGAGCTGACCCGCGGGATGAGCGTCATCATCAGCCCGCTGGACCCGCGGGTGGCCGAAGCACGCAGCGCGGCCGGCCGGACTGGTGAAGGGACCTCAATCCACCCCCCCGGGAGTGATATGCAGCTGCTTGGCCCGCCGCTGCTGGAGGAAGAAGCCCCCCCGGGTCACCGCGCGATTCCGGTCTTTGATCCGTCCGCCCCCCTGGCAGCGGACGGTCGAAGGTCGGATGTCGGAAGTCTGAATCGGCCCGGAGTTTACTCCGAGCAGACTCCTTCTCGAGTTGGAGGAACTCAATCCTATTCCGACCTTCGACCTTCGACCTTCGACTCCCCAGTCTCCGACCTTCGACCTTTCAGCTTAGACGCAGCCCCGACGCATGTCGCCGGCCCGGTGCAGCAAATCGCCGACAGCTATCTGGTGCTGGCCACGCCCGCCGAGATCTACCTGATCGACCAGCACGCCGCGCACGAGCGCGTGCTATTCGAGACCTTCTGGGAGCGCCTCGACCCGGAGCGCCGCACAGATTCCCCGCAGCGCCAGCGTCTGCTGTTCCCGATGCTGATTGCCCTCAGCCCGGCCGAGGCCAGCGCGGCCGAGGAGGCCCTGCCGGCTCTGGCGCAGCTCGGCTTTGCGGCCCAGCTTGGCATCGGCAGCCAGCTGGTCATCGACGAAGTCCCGGCCCTGCTGGCCGGCCGCATTGCCGCGCCGCTGCTGCAGGCGGTGCTGTCCGAGCTGGCCGACCCCGCGCGGATGAGCGGCGAGGTGCTGGAGCTGGCGAACGCTCCCGTAGGGGCCGAGCATGACCTCGGCCCCGCCTCTGAGGCCCGAGGCCATGCTCGGCCCCTACAGACATCCTCCGCCTTCGCCGACCGGATGAAGTACCTCGCCGCCAGCCTCGCCTGCAAGGCGGCCATCAAGGCCGGCCAGTCCCTGCCCCCCGAGGAGCGCGCCAGCCTGCTGCGGCTGATCCTCAGCCGCTGGTCCAGCCTCTCCTGCCCGCACGGCCGCCCGACGGTGATCCGCCTCGGCCCCGGCGAGCTGGAGCGGATGTTTTTGCGCTAAGGCAGTCGAAAGTCGAAAGTCTGAATCGGTGGCCGCACTTTCTGTTACTAACAGCTGAAAGCAACTCCGATACGAAGAAACTCGCCAACTTCGACTTCCGACTTCCGACTTCCGACATTTTTTCCAATTGAGACAATTTTGAGACAAGCGCGGTATACTGCCTTGCCATGAGTGCTACGCCTGTACTGGAACGGGTTCGCGAGCGCAGTTACAAAGCCCTGATGGAGCGCGGGCTTAAGCTGACCAAGCCGCGCAAGGCCCTGATCGAGATGCTGACCAGCCGCCCCGGCTGGCACTTCCAGGCCGAGGAGCTGCTGGACGCCCTGAACCAGGAGCAGCCCGGCGTGGTCTCCCGGGCCACGATCTATCGCACCCTGGAACTGCTGGTGGAAGCCGGAGTGCTGACCAAGACCCGGCTCAACGAAAACTCCTTCCGCTATGAACTGGCGGATATGCAGGGCCACCACCACCACCTGATCGACACTGCTTCGGGGCGGGTGGCCAACTTCACCGGCGACGACGAGCTGCACAGCATGCTGCGCCGGATCTGCGCCGAGCACGGCTTCAAGGAGCACTACCACGTGCTGGAGGTCTACGGCGAGTTCACCGATACCAGGCAGCCCACCGAGCCGGCGGGACGCCCGCGCACAAGGGTGCAAAGCCAGGTCTGGGCCAAGGCTGAGGCGAGCCGGCGCATCATCGCCGAGCTGGAGAAACAGGACAAAGGCAATCCCCGCGACGACGACTAGCTTTCGCAGCCGGCACTCGGCCCGAGCTTGGTTGCCGGGGTATGATTGCCCGTGCGCAAATGGTGGCGGGCAAACTGGCTGTGGCTCTGGCTGAGCCTCTGCGCCCTGTTGCTGGTCGCCGCGCCGCTCAAACGCCACCTGAGCTGCCTGGCCCTTGGCCGCCAGCTCGCCGCCCAGCTGGAGTCAGCCGCCGAGGGCAAATCCGTGCTCAACACCAGCCTGCTGGAGGCCTACCTCTGGGGCGATTATTCCAGCGGCGCAGGCGCTGTCCAGGGCCCGGCGATCTGGCTGCTGCGCCAGGGCTATGCCAACCGCGAGCTGCTGGGCGGAATCCTGCTGGCTGAAAGCCAGCGGCTTTATGAGCATATCTACACTTATCCGCGGGTGCTGAACGCCGACCTGCGGGCCGGGCTGATCCGCCGCTGCCTCGCCAAAGAACTGCCGGCGAGTCTGGATCTGACTTATGCCGCCGGGAGGCTGGCGCTGGCCCAGGGCCAGACCGACGAAGCCGTAGCGCTGCTTGAAACTGCGCAGTCCGCCCTGCCGCGCTGGGAGCTGAGTGGCTATCCGGCAAGCAGGCTGCCCGTGCCAGATGCGCGGCATGTGCTGGGGCGCTACTGCGCCGCCCTGACACTGAGCGGGCGCGACAGCGAGGCCGGCGCGCTGCTGGCCGAGCGCACTGCGCAGCGCTCGAGGGACAGCGACTACGCCTGGGTCTATGCGCACTGGCTGGCCGACCACGGCCGCTGGGATGAGGTGCTGCCGCTGTGCGTGCGCTTCAGGGATGTTGATCCGCGCGGCGACTGGAACTGGCTCGAACGCAACGCGCGGCTTTATCGCGGAGAGCTGCAGCTTTACCGCGGCCTGCTCAGCCTCGAATCACTGCGGCTTGGCGAGCTGGCGGTCCAGGCCTCGGACCAGTGGAGCGCCCAGGACTATCAGGCCAGCTCCGACCGGGTGAAACAGCTCTGGCAGGGGCTCTATGACACTGTGGCTGACCCGGCTGCCAGCCGCGACCCGGACGCCCTCTGGCGCGCCTGGCTGCTCAGCGGCGAGGAGCACTACCTGCAGCGCCTGACGATGC
Organism: uncultured Planctomycetales bacterium; assembly: GCA_964512635.1. GTDB lineage: Bacteria > 4484-113 > 4484-113 > 4484-113 > JAFGCY01 > JADZFO01. Next base: position 65,326 of record CAZEJB010000016.1, read on the forward strand.
TTAGCAGCGAGCTTGATGCTTCGTGGACCGGCCCCGAGGCCGACTGGGAGGCACGCGAGGACTGGCAGCGCCGGCGCTTCGCCTGCGGGATGTGGCTGGCGATGGCCCGTATCCGCCAGGGCCGCTGGAGCGAAGCACAGTCCGAGCTGGGCAAGATCGGCCCCGGTATGTTCTGGGATGAGGCCGCCGACCGCGACTGGCAGGAGCAGGCCCTGATCTGCCGCATCGCGCTGGTGGAGCCGCTCGGCGCGCCCTTTGCTCTGCGGCGCGGCGTCGACAACCGCGAGGAGTGGGATCCTAAGTTCATGCCCAGGGCGGATGCAGCAGCAGCCACCGACGCGGCTGATGATTGGATCGACACCAGCCTGATCCAGCCACCGGGCCTGTTCAGCGAACTGCGCAGCGGCGACCGGCTGACGGCCCTGCTGCGCTCGCCGGACTTCGCCGCCGCCCTTAAGCACAGCGGGCATACGCTGGCTGATGAACTGCCGGAGGTCCTGCGGGTCACGCAGCCGGCGCTGGAGCGCTACAACGACTGGTCCAACGGCGAGCTGCCAGAGGGCTGGCGCTGACGAACGTCAGCTTCCCTGCTTCAGGGTCCTAGAACTCCACCAGTGGGCCCAGCGTGCGCTGGGGGATCACCGTGTGCGGGATATGGCCGGTCTCGATGCGGCTGAAGGAGGCGCTGGCGCGCTCGGGGCTGTTGTTGTCGTCGGACAGGTGGCCCAGCAGCAGGCGCTGGGGCATGTGCCCAAGACCGGTGGCGAAGACCGCCGCCTGGTCGTTGCTGAGGTGGCCGTGGTTGCCGGAGATCCGGCGCTTGAGCACCTCGGGGTAGCGTCCCGCGGCCAGCATCCGCGGGCAGTGGTTCGACTCCAGCAGCAGGCAGTCGCAATCGCCGAAGATTGCCGTGTGCTCAATCGCTGGCACGCCAAGGTCGGTCAGCAGGCCGATGCGCGCACCCGGGGCGTAGACCTTGTACATGAAGGTCGGGCTGCAGTCATGGCTGACCTGCACCGGCAGGATGTCGAGGTCGCGGTGCACAAACCCCGCGTCGGCATCAAGGGCAATCACCTCGGTATAGGGCGGGGCAATCGCGCGCAGCTGGTTTACATGTGCCCGCGGGCAGTAGACCTTAAGCTGGTACTTGCGCAGAAGCACCTCGACCCCGCCGATGTGGTCGGAATGGGTATGGGTGATCACCAGGGACTCAAGCTGTCCCGGGTCGACGCCATGCTCGCGCAGACCGGCGGTGACGTACTTCAGCGGGATGCCGCAGTCGAAGAGCACCGAGCTGTGCGGACTGCCCAGCCAGGCGCAGTTACCGCGGCTGCCGGTGGAGATTACAAGGAAGCGGACGGAGGACATAGGGCCGCAAAAGTATAGGCTGCGCCGGGCCTTAGGGCCGCATCCGCGCCTAAAGCGTGCCGGCCAGAACTTCCAGCTCGGCCCAGGCCTCGATGCTCGTCATGTTCTGTTCCAGTTCGCTGTAGAGCGCGTCAAGCTTGCTGCGCTGCTCGTCGATCTGCTCCTGCAGTCTGGCGATCTGGGTGAACTCGCCGCGGGCGTCGGCATCGCGCTGTTGCTGCTCGCAGGCCATGATCTGCTCCTCCCCGGCCTCGATCTGCGCCTCCATTTCCATGCCGCGCTTCTCCAGGCGCTGGAGCTGGCGGCGGCAGTACTGCGGCCGGGAGCAGCGTTCGGCGCGGGCCAGCTCAAGCAGGTGCTCCGGTGAGGGCAGACCAGCCCTGGCTGCGCCAGCGGGAGTAGCCCTGCTTGCTGTTGCCTGCTCGCGGCCAGGTGCTGCGGCCACCGCATTCCTATCCTCAAGCGGGACGGCTGGGCGCCGGGCTTCATCCGCCTGTGCGAGGCTGCTTTCCTTCCACTTCAGATATTCGCTGTAATGGCCGCGGAAATAGACCTGGCCGAATCCGGGCCGCTCGGCTTGCAGGCGCGGATCTTGCGTCCGCCCATCAAGGGCCGTTTTTGAACTGTCACCCGGGGCGGGTCCGCCGGGAGCACGGGCGGACTCAAGGTCCGCTCCTGCAGGAGCGCGCTCAAAGATCAGCAGGCGGTCGCAAAGGCGTTCCAGCAGCGCACGGTCGTGCGTGACCATAATGATGGTGCCCTCATAGCCGAGCAGGAACTGCTCCAGGGCCTCCCGGGCATAGATATCAAGGTGGTTGGTCGGCTCGTCAAAGACCAGCACATTCGGCCGGCGGCGGAACAGCTTGGCCAGCGAGAGCCGTGAGCGCTCGCCGCCGGACAGCCCGCCGACATCCTTCATCACATCATCGCCGGAGAATCCGAAGCGGGCGAGATACTCCCGCGCCCCGGAATCAGTGATCAGCGGATCGGCGCTGCGCAGCTCGGAGATCAGGTTCAGGCCGCGGCCGAGGTCGGCGCTGTCCTGGCTGAAGATGCCAAGCTCCACGTTGGAGCCCCAGGCGATCATGCCGTTAAGCGGTGCGAAGGCGCGGGTCAGCAGCTTGAGCAGGGTGGTCTTGCCGCAGCCGTTGGGGCCGACGATGCCAAGGCGCTCGGTGCGCATCACCTGAAAGTTGAGGCCGGCGATGGCGAGGCGTCCGGTTCTTGAATTGGGCTGTGACCTGACGTAATCCAGCGTGGGGTTTAGTGAGAGTGACGATCGCGCGGATTGTCCTGTATCCTGAGCCCTGTTCTCGGAGGAACTTCCACTGCGACTGTCGACTTTAGCTTCGGAGTTGCGACCAGCCGATCCAGGACTCAGGACTCGGGACTCAGGACTGTCAGTCGAAGACTCGTCCGTCACCTCATCACGACGTCTCTCGTAGGCAAAGGCCAGGTCCTCCACCACCAGCACCTGCTCGCCGGTGCGCAGAGCCGGCTTGAGGATAAAGCTCATTGCCGGGTCGGAGCCCGGGGCTTCGAGACGCTCCATGCGCTGCAGGTGCGTGCGGCGGCCCTGGGCCTGTTTGGTGTTTTGACCGGCGATGTTGCGGCGGATGTACTCTTCCGTCCGCGCGATCTGCTCGCGCTGGGTCTCATACTGTTCGCGGGCCAGCTTGCGCCGGGCCTCGCGCTGTGGCAGGTACTTGCTGTAGTTACCGGGATAGCGGTACAGCACGCCGTTGTCGAGCTCCCACATGTGGTCGCAGAGCGCATCCAGCAGCCAGCGGTCGTGGCTGACCAGCAGCACACCGCAGTCGCCCCGCGCCGCTGGCAGGCCGGCCCCGGCGCTGCGGCCGGTCAGCGCCCGCAGCCAGTCGACCAGGAAGGCCTGCGAGTCAAGGTCCAGGTGGTTGGTTGGCTCGTCAAGGATGATGCAGTTCGCATCCGACAGCAGCTGCCGCGCCAGGCGGCCCTTTTGCAGCTGGCCGCCGGAGAGCTGGCCGATCGGCCGCCGGAATTGCTCGGGGGTGAAGGCGAGGCCCAGCAGCAGCCGCTCCACCATGTGCTCCCAGCCGTGGCCGCCGCGGTCCTCCAGCTCCTGCTGCGCGCGTCCCAGGCGGGCCAGCAGCAGCTCATGCGCAGCAGTTTCCGCTTCAGGGTCGACGCCGGGCTGGGGCCGGGCCAGCTCTTCGCTGAGCTTTGAAATCTGATGCTCCAGCTCGATCAGCTCCGGTCGCCCGCCCTGGACATAGTCATACAGCGGCGTGGCCATATCGCCACCGGCGGCCTGGGCCACATGGGCAATCTTCGTCCCGCGGCTGCGCTGCAGGTTGCCGCTGTCGGGGTGCAGCTCGCCGATCAGCAGCTTCAGCAGCGTGGTCTTGCCACCGCCGTTAGCGCCGACCAGGCCGATCACGTTGCCGGGCTGCAGCGCGCCGGCGGCCTCAACGATGATGATCTCATCGCTGTAGCCGAAGCGCAGGCCGCTGAATTCAAGCAGGGACACGGGGCGATATCTTAGCCGCTTCGCTCGGCAATACGCGCTTCGATGGCTTCCAGGCGCTGCAACAGTTCGCTCTTTAGCTGGGCCAGCTCAACATCCAGCTTCTCGAAGCTGTCCCCTTGCTGTTCGCTCAGATCACTGCTCATCTCCTCTACGAAGACTGCGTTAAGCAGACTGAGCAGGATGATCCCGCCGGTGATTACGGCCAGCACGAAAAAGGCGCGGACGGCATGCGCGGCCCAGTAGCCGACGTCGCCGGCGATCAGGTCGGGCGTCTCAAACCAGCCTTCAACGGTGAAAACCGTGAACATGCTGTACATGCTGACCAGAGGGTCACTGAACTTGGCCTGCGCCGGACTGCCGGGCTGGCCAAAAAGATAGGTTGCCGCAAGTCCGAAGATGAAGAGATAAAAGAGCATGGCCAGCATCACGCCGGCGCTCGCCCGCAGGGCGCGCTGGGCGCCGGCGACCAGGCGTTCCAGGCGCGGGATGAAACGCAGGGCGCGCATGAAGCGCGAGAGGCGGATCAGGCGGAGCAGCAGAACGGCCACAAAGCCCTGGCCCTGAGCCAGACCAAAGGGCACCAACAATGCCGGGAGGCTGAGTATTACCACGCTGAAGTCAAAGACATTCCAGGCCTGGCCAAAGTAGCCCCGTCGGCCCTGGAGTGCCAGCTTAAGTCCCAGCTCGAGGACAAAGAAAAGGATGCAGATGTAATCAATGATCAACAGCCAGCGCCCCAGCGGGCTGGCATGTATCGCCGGAAAGGCGTCGAGAAAGAGCACCACGGCATTCAGCGTGATAAAGAAGAATGTTGTTCGCTCGCTGACAATGCTGTGGGCCAGATTGTGATAGCTGCGGTTTCCATCCTGGCTCATTCATTCAACTACCAGACTTTGGTCAAATCTGTTCTTTGCCGACTGCACAGACTGGGCGGACCCCTGGCAGCTACTGCTGTCCTCCGCCGAGGCCGCGGATATCGCGGACCTGGCCCTTGAGGCGCATGATCTCCGCAAGCAGCTCCCTTTCCTGCGCCTCATCCTGGCGCGCACTGGCGCGCTGGAACAGGCTGGTCAGGCGCTGGACTTCACGCTCAAGGTACTGGTTACGGAAGCGCGCCAGCAGCAGCTCGTCGGAATCAGCCAGCGCCTCGCTGATATGCAGCTCGGCCAGCATGGCCGCCCAGCGCGGGTCGGTCAGCATCTCCTGGGCGCTGACGCCACCAGAACCCAGCAGCTCAAAAAGCTCTCGCAGGTCCCTGTCCTCAAACCAGGCACTCTGGGCCATCGCACGGCAAATGAAGCTGAACTGCTCACTGTCGCACAGCCGCCGGATAACCTCGCGTTCGATCACGCTGCCGCCCAGCAGCATGGCGCGCTGCTGGGTCTCGGCCTTTAGGCGGCCATAGCTCTGGGCCGCCTGGCCCCCCTCGCCCTGGCGCAGCGGTGTGCGGTGCTGGCTGCCGCCCGGTGCGCTTTGCAAAAGTGCCGTCACCTCCTGCGCGCCAAGGTTCAGCGCGCCGGCGATGTCGCGGATCGCCTCGTGGCGGATCAGCTCATCGGGCAGGCTGCGGTACAGGCCGGCCAGCTCGCCGACCCAGCGCCGCAGCGCCGCGCTGTCGGCCCGCGGGTTGGCCCGGCGCTGCTGGGCCAGCCAGAAGCGCAGCACGCTGTTTTCCTCGGCCTCGCTGAGCAGGCCCAGCCAGCGCTCGCGTCCGCCTTCGCCGCGGGCGATCTCGTCGGGGTCCTTGCCGCCTGAGATCGGCACCACCCGCGGGTTGTAGCCCGCGGCCAGGAAGAGCGCACCGGCGGACCAGGCCGCACGCTGGCCAGCCTCGTCACTGTCGAAGGCCAGGAAGAAATGCTCGGCGTACTTCTGCAGCAGCGCCACATGCTCGGCTGTCAGCGCCGTGCCGCATGAAGCGACGGCATTGCGCACACCGGCCTGGGCCAGGCCGATGACGTCCATATAGCCCTCGACCACGACGCAGCCCTCGTCCCGCAGCACGCCCTTGGCCCGGTCGAGGTTGTAAAGCGTGCGGCTCTTGTCATAGAGCGGCGTGTTGGAGACATTGAGGTACTTCGGGTTGTCCTCCGCCGCCAGCGCGCGACCGGCAAAGGCGATGATCCGCCCGGTGACCGCGCGGATGGGGAAGATCAGACGGTGGCGGAATGTGTCGTAAAAGCCCTGGCCCGCCGGACCGCCCTCGGCTGACTTGTCGCGGCTCTTGATCAGCCCCAGCTTGACCAGTTCCGCCGCCGAGGCCCCCTGGCCCAGCAACAGGTCGGTCAGCGCGGTCCACTCCCTCGGGGCATAGCCCAGGTCAAACTCGGTGATCGCGCTGTCGCTGATCCCGCGGCCGGCGAGGTAGTCCCGGGCCAGCGCTCCGGCGGGGCCGCGCAGCTGCTGGCGGAAGAACTTCGCCGCCGCATCGTTAAGCTCAAACAGGCGTTCCTTCTCGCCCCGGGCGGTGAAGCCGCCACGCTGGCCGCTGGCCCCCGGCTCATCGAGCGGCACGTTATAGCGGCGGGCCAGGGTCTCCAGCGCGTCGCGGAACTCCAGGCCCTCGCGGCTCATGATGAACTGGATCGCGCCGCCGCCAGCGCCGCAGCCGAAGCACTTGTAAACGCCCTTTTCGGCGTTGACGTAGAAGGAACTGGTCTTCTCGTTGTGGAAGGGGCAGCGGCCTTTCCACTCCTTGCCCGCGCGCGTCAGCGCCGTGTACTGGCCGATCAGCTCGACCAGGTCCACCCGCTGCAGCACGCGATCGCGAAGGTCCATCGCTGAGGTTATATCTCAGGCGCCGCGCCGCCGACTTATCAGCGGCCGTCCGGCACCGGAAAGCAGCCCGAAGCCTACATGCCGCCGGGGGCGGTCCTTGTGGTCTCCGGGGCTTCCATTTATTCGCCGGCCTCGTCCTCGCCTTCAACGGGGCCGAAGGTCTGCTCGACCAGCATCATGCTGAGGTCTTCGGCGGCATACATGGTCTGCAGGGTCGATCCCGACCAGGTCAGCCAGATCGAGTTGTGGTTCTCGTCGCCCAGCACATAGGACCCCGAGTTTTCATCTGCTTCTTCACTGCGGTCGGGGCCGCCGGGGAAGGCGTCAATCAGCAGAAGCTCAGGACTGTACTCGCCCTGCAGCACCGAGATGATGTCATAGGCATAGGCTTCGGCCTGCTCGCTGCTCAGCGCCTCATCCAGCACGCCCATGTCAACGATGATCACTTCCAGCAGGCCCTCCGGGCCGTAGCCTACCGTCACCCGGGCATTGCGCACTCCCGACGGCATGGTCAGTTCATAGGTCGTTTCATACTCCACCAGCTCGAGGTCGCCAAGAGTCTCGGACATGGGGCCGCTGAAGGTGGTATAGAAATCATCGCCTTCAGCCGGCATCGGCGTGCCCAGCGTCCAGCGGTCAAAGCCGGTGATGGCGGTGCTCTCGCCGGCGCGGGCGGGCGCGGCCAGCAGGGCGGCGAAGACGAGGGTGCAAAGACCCAGGCAAAGGCCCTGGACCAGACGCGTGTTCAGGCGCGGCATGTTGACTCCGGTTAGGTTTGGTGATTGATGATATCCCGCGGCGCGCGGCTGAGCAGCCAGTGCAGCGCGAGGAAGTACAGCCAGAAGTATATCGGCGAGATGAAGAACAGGATGTAGCCGAGCCAGGGCTGGATCGGGACAGTCAGCAGCGGGAAGGCGGTGATCTGCAGTAAGGTGCTGCCGCCAGACACCCCTGCAAGTGCACTCAGGTAGTAGGGCATGCTGCTCAGGGCCAGATAGATACCCCGCAGGCCCGCGATGACGTGTATGCTCGATTGGCCGTCGATGAAATCCAAAGTCCGGCTGCCCGCCACCCCGGCGCTTACCGAGAGATGCAGGAAGTTGCTGGTCATTTTTTCAATCAGCAGCGCTGCGCTGACGAGGACAAGGGGGGCCCTGGCGCCGGGACCTTGAAAGCGGCCCAGACACCAGATGGCCAGGGCCAGCAGTGCCAATCCATACAGCTGCGCACCGGGCGCACCGAGATCCAGCCGCTGATACGGCAGCTGACGCATCTGAAATGTGTAGATTCCAGTGTATTGAAACAGATCACGCCAGAGATTGGACTCCGGCAGAAAGGCAAACACGCAAAGGGCAAGGCCCCAGCGCGGCGCCAGCAGCCAAACCGCAGTGCAGAACAGCAGGGGTAACACCACAGTTCCAAGCTGCTGCAGCAGGCCTATCGGCCAAAAGCAGTATGCCCAGAGTGGAACGCTGACAGGAGAAATGGCCTGGTGAATGCCCGCCAGCAGCGTTTGAGCGGCAAGCAGCGGAATGAGAGCCGGGATGGCAAAGCGGCAGGCCGCCTCAAAGCGCAGAGGCAGGGACATATGAAGCCCCGGAGCTGCGGCATCTTCAAAGAAATCAACCAGTCGTCGGCTGGCCATCTGTGCGAGGAGCATCCATCCCCAGGCTACTGCCGCCGGCGCAAGGAAACGTCCAAAAGAATCGGCCAGTGACCACCACTCGCTCGGAACTCCCAGGAAAGTGCTGGAGCCCATGCCGGGTGAATAGGTCAGATGGCCGCCGGATTGCTGGATGTGAATGCTGAACAGGACGCTGATCAATGTCTGAATCAGGCAGCAAACAATGACCACCAGGCCCGGGCCGCGCCAGAAACGCTGGCGCTGGGGGCCAAGGCTGCGCAGGACGGCCCGGATCAGGGCGCTGTGGGCCCGCCGCGGCTCGGGCTCGCGCAGTTCAGCTGCGACGATTTGGCTTTCTTTGGCCGTTTCCATGCTTCCCATGTTAGCCTGACGCGGCAGGGCTGTCCTGTGTTGACATTACTATGGCCCTTAGTTACACTCTTCCTCCGCTGCGCGGATCGCGCGGCAACCGGGGCGCATGGTTTGCTTCTTCCGTTCCCACGGCCAGCATGCTTTTGCGTCTTTGGCTGCCGCATTTAGCCTCCGCGCAAGCCCCTGATGAAGGAGGTGATACGTAATGGCAATCGCAGCAGGCGATGTTATGCAGGGCCGGGTGGCAGAAGTCCGAGACTTCGGCGCCTTCGTGTGGCTGGATGACAACAAGAAGGGCCTGATCCACATCAGTGAGATCAGTGACGACTATGTTAAGGACATCCACAACCTGGTCAAGCCTAACCAGAAGGTCAAGATCAAGGTTCTGTCGGTCAAGGACGACGGACGCATTGAGCTGAGCCTGAAGCAGGCGGAAGCCCTCGAGTACACGAAACCTCCCAAGCAGGAGCGTGAGCGCGAGGCTGCCCGCGAGGCGGCCGCCGATGAATTCCTCGGCGAGCCCCCGGGCTTCAACTTCCTGGACGACTTCGAGCCGGTGGGCGAGTTCGATATGATGCTTAAGTTCTTCAAGCGCGTCAGCGAGGAGAACATGATCGACAACAAGCGCAATATCGAACGCAAGCGCATGGGCGACAAGAAGAAGGCCAAGAAGCGCCGCGGAAGGTAGCTTTCAGCGTTTAGCTTCCAGCTTTCAGAAAGACACTGTGCTGTGCAAGGTGTTGGAAGGATTCGAGCCCTCTTGACTGAAAGCTGAAAGCCAATAGCTAAAGGCTAGATTGACCAGGCTTCGACCGTTGCATCTGCTCTGTGCTGCAAGGTCCTCAGGGGTATAATCCCCAGCGGGCCGGGGTGGCGAAATGGCAGACGCAGGAGACTTAAAATCTCCCGGGGCAACCCGTACCGGTTCGAGTCCGGTTCCCGGCATTAGATCCGCCGGCAGGCCCGGCGGGTAGCAGGAATTGACAATGCGGTATCAGTTCATACACACGATCGCCATTATGTGCCCCCCGGGGGCCTGATCGTGCGCGTCTGAAACCAAGATCACGCGACTTTCACAGGCCCCCTGGAAACAGGGGGCCTTTCTGCTTTGTAGGGTCCGCATATATGCGGACCAGCGGTCGGGCCGCACATGTGCGGCCCCTACGGGAGATGTGATGTCAGTACAGGCACAGCAGGGCGGACTATTCGAGAAGGTTGACACCTCCTAC
>CAZEJB010000016.1:75305-79219 GCA_964512635.1 uncultured Planctomycetales bacterium
GATGTCAGTACAGGCACAGCAGGGCGGACTATTCGAGAAGGTTGACACCTCCTACAGCTTCGCGCGGATGGAGGAGCGAATCCTGGCGCTCTGGGATGAGCGGAAGGTCTTCGAGCGCAGCCTCGAAAAGCCTGCGCCGCTGGGCTCCTGGGTCTTTTATGAGGGCCCGCCGACGGCCAACAACATGCCGCACCCCGGCCACGTGCTGACCCGCGTTGCGAAGGACCTCCTGCCGCGCTTCAAGACGATGCAGGGCCACTATGTGCGCCGCCAGGCCGGCTGGGACACCCACGGCCTGCCCGTCGAGCTCTCGGTCGAAAAGGAGCTGTTCGAGGCCGGCGAGATGACCGAGCGCGGCCCCAGCGCAATCGTCCGCTATGGCGTCGAGAAGTTCAACCGCAAGTGCTTCGAGTCCGTGCGGCGCTATGAGGCCGAGTGGGTCAAGCTGTCCTCGCGCCTGGCCTACTGGCTGGACTATGAAAACGCCTACTTCACTTTCAGCAACAAATACATCGAGTCCGTCTGGTGGCTGCTGAAAAACATCTATGAGCAGGGCCTCTTGTACAAGGGCTACCGCATCCAGTGGTACTCCACCCTCGTCGGCACCGGCCTGTCGAGCCATGAGGTGGCCCAGAACTGGCAGGTGGTCAAGGACCCCAGCGCCACCGTGCGCGCGCGGGTCAACAGCGGCCAGAGCATCGGCAGCCATGAAGTGACCAACGGCAACACTTTTTTCCTGCTCTGGACCACTACGCCCTGGACCCTGATCAGCAACGTCGCGCTCTGTGTCCACCCGGACTATGAGTATGTCGTCGTGCGGCTGGAGAACGAAACGGATGGCCGCGAGGAGTTCCTAGTGCTGGCCGACGCCCTGCGCGCGAAGAACGGCCTGGAGGCCGAGCAGGTGGTGGCGCGGGTCAAGGGCTCCGAGCTGCTGGGACTGACTTACGAGCGTCTATATGACTATGAGCTGCCGGATATCCGCACTGACGGTGCGGAGACCAGCGGCTGGCGCGTGCTGAACGATACCTACGTCACGCTCGAGGACGGCACCGGCGTGGTGCATGAAGCGCCGGCCTTCGGTGAGGACGACTACCGCATCGGCCTGCGCGAAAAGCTGCCGATCCTCAACGCCATCGATGCCGAAGGCCGCGTGGTGCCGGAGGCGGCCATCGCCGCCGGCAAGTGGTTCAAGGAGGCCGACCCGCTGGTGCTGGCCGACCTCAAGGCCCGCGGCCTGCTCTATAAGAGCGAAAAGCACGAGCACAACTACCCGCACTGCTACCGCACCGATGCGCCGCTGATGCAGTACCCGCTGGAGAGCTGGTTCATCCGCATGAGCGCACCGGAGGTCAAGAGCAAGCTGATCGCCGGCAATGAGACGATCACCTGGCAGCCCTCGCACATCAAGCAGGGCCGCTTTGGCGACTGGCTGCGCGAGGTCAAGGACTGGAGCCTGTCCCGCGACCGCTTCTGGGGTACGCCGCTGCCGGTCTGGGACTGCGAGGCCTGCGGCCACCAGGAGTGCCTGGGGTCCTACGAGGATCTCAAGGCGCGCTGCCCGGAGAAGTTCGCCGGTGTGACGGATCTCTACGACCAGGAGCAGTTCAACCCGCACCGGCCCTTCATCGATGACTACACCTGGGCCTGCCCGCAGTGCAGCGGCGGGACGATGAAGCGCGTGCGCTTTGTCATCGACTGCTGGTTCGACGCCGGCTCCATGCCCTTCGCGCAGCTGCATTACCCCTTTGAGAACAAGGATCTGATAGATGGTCCTTTGGTAGGGGCGGAGCATGCTCAGCCCTCTGATCTTGTAGGGGTGGGGCTTGTCCCCACCCAGCAGCCTGGTCAGGAAGACGGCCGGGGACAAGCCCCGGCCCTACAAAACAGATATCGCCAATTCCCGGCGAACTTCATCTCGGAGGCCATCGACCAGACCCGCGGCTGGTTCTATACCCAGCACGCCATCTCCACTCTGATCAAGGGCGAGCCCTGCTTCAAGAGCTGCCTGGTACTCGGCCACATCCTTGACGAGAAGGGCCGCAAGATGAGCAAGCGCCTCGGCAACGTGGTCGACCCCTGGGGCGTGATCGACAAGTACGGCGCGGACGCATTCCGCTGGTATTTCTACAGCTCAGGCAGCCTGACGAGCGGCGCGCGCTTCTCGGACAAGGGCGTGCTGGAGACCCTGCAGCGCTTCATCATCCCGCTGTGGAATGTCTACAGCTTCTTTACGATCTATGCCAACCTGGACGGCTTTGACCCGCGCACGGGTTTGACTGCCGGCGGGACCGGATCTGATGGTGGGGCGGCCGTCGCTGGCCGCCTGGATGCGGAGGCGGGCGCGGAGTCCCGCCCTACCGGTGCCCTGCGCTGGGAAGAGCTGACCGAGCTGGACAAGTGGATCCGCCTGAAGCTCAACCGCCTCTGCGCCGAGTCCGCCGCGCAGCTCGAGAAGCTCGAGCTGCCGGAGGCCGCGCGCTCAATCGAGAACTTTGTCGATGAGCTCTCCAACTGGTACGTGCGCCGTTCGCGCCGCCGTTTCTGGAGCAGCGAGCATGACGCCGCCAAGCTTGGCGCGTATCAGACTCTTTACTATGTGCTGGTGGAGCTGTCCAAGCTGCTCGCGCCCTATACGCCCTTCCTGGCGGAAGAGCTGTATCAGAAGCTGGCGCTGAAATTTGTAGGGGCGAGTCTTGACTCGCCCTCTTTGGCTGTTGTAGGGGCGGGGCAGAGTCCCCGCCCAGGTGTACAGGGCAAAGTGGGCGCGGATACTACCGCGCCCCTACAGGGAAAAGAAGGCGGGTCAAGACCCGCCCCGGCAGAAGACTCCGTCCATCTCTGCCGCTATCCGCTGCACGATGCCGGACTGGAGGACGAGCTGCTGGAATTCGCGATGGACCAGGCCCTGCGGGTCACCACGCTGGGCCATGCCGCGCGCAAGGAGAGCCGCCTGCGCGTGCGCCAGCCGCTCAGCCGCGTGGTGCTGGTCTCCCGCGAGCCGGGCTTGCGCGAGGCCGTCGAGAGCCACCGCGAGATCCTGCTGGAGGAGCTGAACGTCAAGGCCATCGAGTTCGCCTCCGACGAGCAGCAGTTCGTCTCTTATAGCTACAAGCCGAACTTCCGCGAGATCGGCCCGCGCTTTGGCGAGCTCGGCCGCGATATCGCCGCCTGGGTCAACCGCTCTGCCGAGGAAATCACGCGCCAGCTGGCCGAACATGAGAGCCAGCCGGTGCTGGTGACGGTCTTCGACAAGTTCAGCAATGAGAACGGCGAGGAAGAGACCATCACCCGCACGGAAAGCCTTAACTGGGTCGAGCTGGAACTCTCCGGCGAGCGCATCGTGCTGGACAGCCGTTTCTTCGAGCTGCAGCTGCACCCGCACGAAGGCATGGTGGCCCAGCGCGAGCGCGGCCTGCTGCTGGTGCTGGATACGCACCTCAGCGATGAGCTGCTTTCCGAAGGACTGGCGCGCGAGGTGGTTAACCGCCTGCAGCAGCAGCGCAAGGAGCGCGACCTGCCTTACGACGCCCGGATCCGTGTGGCCTGGAGCGTCGAGCCGGCTGAGGATGGATCACCGGGACCGCTGGCCCTGGCCATCGCCGCACACCACAGCTACATCGCCGGCGAGGTCCTCGCCAGCGAGCTGACGCAGGTGGCCCCGGCGCTCTTCGCCGACGGCGGCGAGCTGGCCGACGGCGCGCTGAGCACTGAGATCGACGGCATCGAGCTGCGCTACAGCATCAGCGTTGTCTAGGCGACGTGGCAGACCTTTCGTCAGGGCATGCTTGTCCCTGCCCGGATTTTGGTTCAGAAAATCAACAGGAGACGCTGAGACACAGAGAAGCATGAGGGCGATTCTGAGCTTCCCCCGATTTCACGTACACCAGGTTAAGCACATATCATGATGTGCG
>CAZEJB010000017.1:0-69701 GCA_964512635.1 uncultured Planctomycetales bacterium
ATACTGGGCCTGAACCTCCGCCTCGCTCAGCAATGCCGTATGGTCATAGACCCAGGCATCCAGCTCGCTGTACTGCCCAGCATAGGGATTCCCTGGCGCGTCGAGGGCCTGCAGATAGACCGGGCCGGCATCCGTCACAGCGATCAGCTTTGGAGCGGCACCGTCGGCCGCAAGCGCCAACTGCGCACAAGGCTCGGCAAGGAATAACAAGCTCAGCGCTGACAGAGCAGCGGCCAATATATATGGCGTCCTACTGTGATTGCGCAAGCTTTGCCTCCTGCTGTGTGTCGTAGAGTGCCTGAAGGTCTTCCCAGCTGAACCAATCAAAGAAAGGCAGGCGCGGCAGAAGCGGCTGCGTGACATCAAGACGGGTTCCGTCCCAATCATAGGCTGCCAGCGTCGAGCCGCTGAGTGGATCCGTCACCTGGAACACGCCATACATTTCATAGCAACCCTGGCCGATAGCGGAGGCCTCCTCCCAGCGCTGCAGCAGCGTGATGTCAAAGATCGCCGTACTCGGATTCGCCGCGGCGGGAAGTGTGCCAAGCAGGTTTCCCGAACTGTCATAGCGATAGTAAGCGGCAACATAGCTTGGCAACTGCCGCGCTTCAGGCGGCTCCGCTGGCAGGGCGGGATCGATCGATGCCAGGGGCCCAAAGGTGATAATGTCGCCATTGGGGGCGAAGGCCGCCGAACCGACCGGCTGCGCAATCAGCCAGTCAGGCACAGTGATCTTGCCCTGTGAACGCAGACGGGCCCGAGCGGCTTCGAGCCGCCGGCGCATATCAGCCGGCATCACACCTCCGGCCTGAAAGATGAAGTCAATTCCGCGGCCGGGGGTCACCAGCGCTTCGCGCAGGTCCCAGCTCAGATGGGGCTGATACTCACGCTGCTCTGTCTCCAGCAGCGGGATAACCCAGCCATCTGGGTCGACAACAACTTCGAAGTATTCCCAGGGGTCGCCCGGATCTGGAGCGTAATAACCAGGGTCCAGCTTGAGCTTCTCTTCCTCGGTGTATTCCCGCCCCTCGGCCTCTGCCGCCGCCCGTAACTCCGCTCTTTGCTGGTCAAGCTCGGCCCAGCGCTCCTCTTCGCGACTGTTACGTTGGCCCTGCTGCGCGAGCAGCCAGGAGTCCCAGGGACCATACTGGTCCCGGTACGGGTTGTCCGGGTCGTCAAGCCGGCGTACTTTTACGCTGTACTTGGGCCGCCCGTCATTCACCTCATAGCTTGCTAACACCTGCGCTTCGTTTGTAAATCCTTTATGGGCGTACAGACCACCAGCGTCTTC
The DNA here is from genome assembly GCA_964512635.1 of uncultured Planctomycetales bacterium. GTDB lineage: Bacteria > 4484-113 > 4484-113 > 4484-113 > JAFGCY01 > JADZFO01. Next base: position 1,292 of record CAZEJB010000017.1, read on the forward strand.
CTTGTCGTCAAAGACAGACGGGCCTTCAGCCGTGCCCGCAAAGGGGGACAGGCTGTCCCTGCTGGTCAACCCGGCGTCTAACTGTTGCTGATAGGCCTGCGCAATGATCTCCATAGGCAAGGCGTTTCCCTGATTCATCCGCCAGGCTGGCAGAACAGCCTGCGGATCAAGTGGCGTGCCGTCATAATCGAAGCAGGCCAGTACTGCCAGCGGCCGCGGCCAGTGGTAGTCAACGGAGCCTGGATCGTTGCCGAGGGTCTCGGGCTCGTGAAGCACCACGCTGAGCACGCCATTCCTGCTGTTTGGCCAGACATTGTCGGTATAGAGCGATTGCAGCTGCTCTGTTTGGCCGGGCCAATAGATCAGCGTCCAGTTTGGCGAGTAAGGAGACGGAAAGTCAAATGTGCCAAGCCGCCGTCCTTCGGCGCTGTAGCGATACCACAGCAACTCGCCGTGCTGGAAACGCCAGGCGTTCGAGTCCTCGCCCACGGGCAGCTTAAGTCCCAGCGGGCCATGGCAGAGTATCTCGCCATTAGGTACGAAGATCGCCTCCAGCGGGGGCTGCTCGCCCAGCCAGGCCGGAATCGGGGGATACTCAGCGGACTGCAGCTCACTGAAGTTCGTATAGTACGCCTGCATCATTGCGGTTTCAGGCACGCCGGCTGCCCAGATCCTGACTGCATCCCGCAGGTCGCTGTATTCCCACCACTGAACGGCCTCGTTGGTGTCGAAGTACTCAAGCGCCCAGTCCGCGGGCCGGTTATGCTGCTCAGTGCGCCGGGCGAAGACAACCAGCTCAGGCAGAAGGAAGCCCTGTTGGTCGGCAAACCCTTCAAGCAGCTGCCAATCCTGAGGCAGGGCCTGGCGCCAGGCTTCGGCCTCGGGAGACTCATAATCGTAGTACCGCCGGATGTCCTCCTCCGGCATCATCAGTGCATTCTCATACACCCAGCGATCGTAGTCGCTGTATTGCCCGGCATAGGGATTGCCCGGCGCGTCGAGGGGCTGCAGATAGACCGGCCCGGCGTCCGTCACAGCGATCAGCTTCGCAGCAGTCTTGTCATCCGCCGCGATGGCATGGCCGGTCGAAGCAAGTGCCAGAAGCATCAGCATGCCAAACAAGGCCGAGGGCGTCCAGAACAATGTTCTCCCCATGCAAATCAACTCTGCGCTCCATTGGACTCAGCAGCGCCGGCGGCAGCGTCGGCCTGCTGCTGCTGGTAGAGCGTCCAGAGGTAGTCCCACTCAAGTCGATGACTGCAGCCGCGGATCGGGTGGATCGGCTGGCTGAAGTCCAGGGCGTTGCCCTGCCAGTCCCAGGCCGAAACGATCTGCTTGCTTTCCTTGTCCTTATAGATCAGCACGCCCGGGCCGCCGGCAGCCTCATAGCCCAGCGTGTTGGCAGTCTCATAAACCTGCACCATCCCAAGGTTGTAGAGCGCGCTGAGCGGGCCGGTCTTGCGCGGCAGGCTCGATTGCAGCTCGCCAGCGGAGTTATAGCGATAGTAAGTGTCGTCCCAGCTGGGCAGCTTGCGCTCCTTACTGTCCTTGCTGCTGTCGGGGTCCCAGGAACCCAGCGGGCCCCAGGTGATCACATCGCCGTTGGGCATGAACAAGGCTTCGCGCACCGGTGCGCGCATCAGCCAGTCCGGGATTGCCGGCAGGGTCTTCAGCACGGCCCGGTAGCCTTCGCGGTTATAGGCGGCCTGCAGCTCGGGCTCCATCACACCACCCGCCTGGAACTGCATGTAGCCGTCGTAGCTCCTGGAGTACCACGCCGGCTCGCGCACATCGAGGTTCAGGTCGGGCTCCGTGAAGACACTGAGCCTTTTTGATCCCAGGGGCAGGGGCCAGCCGTTCTCGTCAACATAGACCGTGATGCTCTGCCAGTCCGGCGGCACCTTGTGGGTCATGAAAGAAGTCAGCTCCTCGTTTTCCTCGCGGGTCAGCTCACGCTTCTCTTTCGCGGCCAGGGTCTGGAGCTCCTTATAGCGGTCCTGATAAGCGGTCCAGTCGATCTGCTCATCCGGCACCATGCGATGCGCGTTGGCATAGGCCCAGTGATCCCAGGGCTTGTACTCATCGCGGTAGGGGTTCTGCGGGTCGTCCAGCGGGCGCACCAGTACCCAGTCACGCGGCTTGCTGACCGGCTCGGCGCAAACCGGATCCGCAAAAGAACCGCTGCTCCTGTCCTTGCCGGTGGCTATCGGACACCAGGGCCTTGGACCACCAGTCACCGGACCGTCCGGCGTCCCGGCGTAAGGCGAAAGGGTGTCTGCGCTGACCAGGCCCAGAGAGAGTTGAGCCTTGTAGACGCGGCTGATGGTATCGCGGTCGAGGGCATTGCCGGCGTACTGGCGCTGGCCGCTCAGGCGCGTCGACGGGTCGACAGCGCTGCCGTTGAAGTCCCAGAGCCCGGCGAGCGCTTTGGGCTCAGCTTCCTTGCCGTCGGCCTGATAGCCATAGCCTCCTTCGCCATAATCCAGCACGGCGACATAGCCATAGGATGTGCTCTGGCTGAAGCGCTGGCGCTTGGTTTCCGGCGTGCGCTGCTTGAGATAGCCGTTTAGCGTCTCGCCTATCCCGGGCCAGTAGATCACCCGCCAGTCTGGATGGATGGCATAGCTGCCAAGGTCATACTTGCCCAGCAGCTTACCGTCAGCGCTGTAGCGGTACCACAGCTCGCCGCAGGGCTCAACCATGAACACATAGTTCTGTCCGCCAGCCCTTCCGGGGATGCCGGTCACCTCCAGGCCCAGCGGGCCATAGCAGAGGATCTCGCCGTTTGGCACAAAGATGCTGTGGAGAGGCGGGTTCTGGCCCAGCCAGGCAGGTACCGGCGGATACAACCCCGCGCGCTTTTGCCAGAGCTCCTGCTCGCGCTGTTCAGCGATCTGCGGAGGGATCACGCCACCGGCATAGAATGAGGCGTGAGCAGCATATTCCTCCCGTTGCGCCGGACTGTCATAAAAGCCGTGCCAGCCCTTCAGCAGGACGTCGCCCAGCTTCTCGCCGTCAACATTGCGCTCGAAGCGCGTCATCATCTGCGAGTAGGGAATCTGAAAACCCTGCGCATCGGTCTCAGCCTGAAACAGGGCAAAGCCTTCAGGGTAACTGCTGCGCAGGGCCGCGCCTTCATCGCTGCGAAAACCGCCGAAAGCCGCGAGCTCGTCGCGGCTGGGGTACATCAGGTTTGAATGCACCCAGCGGTCATATTCGCTGTAGTCGTTGCGATATGGATTCGCCGGGTCGTCCAGACTCTGCAGATAGACCGGCCCGCTCTCGCGGATCTCCAGCACCGGCTCGCCATTCGGCCCGGGAGGCGCGCCTCGAGATAGCAGTACTTTCTCGGCCCGCTGGTCCAGCCAGGTCTGCTGCTGGTTCTCGACCACAGGCGCAGTTTCGCCGTTTCCGGCAGCGCTGCCGGAATCGTGAGCAGCGGCAGCCAGTGCAGGCTGATCCTCGGCCCGCGGCAAAGCCATCGGCAATGCGAGCATCACAGCCCCGGCCAGCAGAACAACCATCGCGCGCACACCGGCGCGTAAAACGCAGTCAGTCATGCATCAACCTCCTCGCTCGTCCCGGTACAGGCCCACCACCTGCAGCTTTTCCGGGCAACCCCAGTTACGAAGGTGGCTTTGCCACCGGCGGCCTCGCCGCACTTACCCTACATGATAAATTCGATGCCGGACTAGGGCCGGTCAAACAGAAAACGCAAAAGCCCTGAAAATTCTCCCCGGCCGCAGCAGGACCTTTTCCTGGGGCCTGCGCCGACATCCGCCCTGTCTCAGCTGAGACCAGACTAGAACAAGCTTACTGCGGTGCAGTCTGTGATTCTGGCCGGTTAGGGACAGCCAGGAGCAGACATGAGCGTTAGAGCACCCGACACAACAGATGTTTCACCGGAGCAGCCGGCCCTGCGCTGCTGGCTGCTTGTAGCTCCTTTGGATCTTGTGGCCGAGCTGCGGGCCAGCGGCTGCTGCCAGGCCGGAAACGGCAGTGCGGAACTGCTGCACGAGATGCGCCCCGGTGACTGGCTGGTCTATTACTGTGGCCATGAAGGTCTTTCCAGTGGGCAGCCCTGCCGGCTGTTCAGCGCACTTGGCCGGGTGGGCGATGGCCAGGCCTATGCGCAGCGCCTGCCTGATGGACGCAATGTCACGCGCAGGGCAGTGGAGTATTTAGATCCCGTTCAGAGTGTGGATATCCTGCCGCTGTTGGCGCAGCTAAAACTGACCGCCGCCTCCAGCCGGCGCTGGGGCCAGATTCTCGCCAGACCGGTTCAGGAGATCGGCTGCTCGGACATGGCGCTGATAGCGCAGGCGATGGGCCTCGAGGCCGCAGCGGCCCAGATATGCGGCGCTTTTGCTTATTAATAGCAGGCTCAGACTTTGACGCGGCAAGACATCCAGCGCCATGAATCAAACCAGGACAATCTGCTTGAGCCAAAAAGGGATTGCTTTTTGGCGGGAATCACTTATACTATACATACGTTTATGCGTGAACGAACTGTCGTCCTGGCCGACCTCGATTCCTTCTTCGTCGCGGTCGAGCGTCTGTACCGCCCGGAACTGCGCGGGGTGCCGGTGGTTGTCGGCGGGCCGCCGGACGGCCGCGGCGTGATCGCGGCCTGCTCTTATGAGGCGCGGGCGTTGGGACTGCACAGCGCAATGCCGATGGGCCAGGCGATCGACATCGCCCAGGCCAGCTCATATGCTGTGATGAACCGCCAGCGCCTTTCCCCTAAGGCCATGTTCAGCCCCCGCCAGCGCCAGCCCCTGCCGGGCCTGCCCCCAAGCCGCCAGCGCGAAGGGCCCCAGCCGGTAGCGCTGCTCGAGCTGGCCCGCATCGCGCTGCCCTTCATGCAGCGCCTGCGCTCCCAGCAGGTCGCCTGCGGCAGCATTGTCGGGCCGATTGTCTTCCTGCACGGCGACTGGCTGCATGGCGGCTACAGCGACCATAGCCGCCGCGTGCAGGACATCCTGCGCGAGAGCGTACCGGACTTCATCACCAAGAGCATCGACGAGTTCGAGCTGGACATCTCCGGGTGCGCGGACTACCTGCAGCACCGCTTTGGTGGACTGCTTCCCTTCGCGGTGCAGCTGCGCGGCCGGGTGAAGCAGGAGTGCAATCTCGACCTGTCGATGGGCATCGGCCCGAACCGCATACTGGCCAAGATGGCCAGCAAGCAGGCCAAGCCGCACAAAGCCCCGCCCGGCAGCCGGCCGCAGCCGGGTGAACGCGGCAGCGGGATCATGCTGCTGCGGCCGCAGGATGCCCGCGGCTTCCTGGAGCCCCTGCCCGTACAGGAAGTACCCGGCATCGGGCCGGCAACCACTGCGATCCTGAACAAGGACGGCATCCGCCTGATCGGCGACCTGTTGAACAAGCCGCGCAACCTGCTGCTGCGGCTCTACCACAAGCCCCTGGCCGGCCTGGTTGAGACCCTGCTGGACCACACCAGCGGCCGGGCTGACAGCGCCCTTCCCGCTATCTCGCGGCGCGTCCGCCCCAAGAGCATTGGCCACTCCTCAACCTTCAGCCGCGACCAGAGCGACCAGGGCGTCTTTGAACAAAAGCTCTGGGAGCTGCTGGAAAGCGCCTGCCGCCGTCTGCGCAGCGCTGATCTGCGCGCGCGGCATGTCACGGTGACTGTACGCTACAGCGATTTCTCAACGATCAGCCATGGCGGCATGCTCGGCGAGCCCTGCGATAACGAGCGCCAGATCTTCCCGGCGGTGCTGCGCTTTTTCAGACAGGCCAACACGCGTCCCGACCGCATTCGCCTGCTTGGGGTGCGGCTTGAAGAGCTGTCGCCCGGCGCCAGTCAGCCGCTGCTGTTTGGCGGAGCGGAGGACGAGCGCGAACGGCGCTTCTTTGGCGCGCTGGATCTGCTGCGGGACCGCTATGGCGATGAGGCCCTCGTCTTCGGGCTGACAACCCGCCGGGTGCGCGAAAAGCGTGATCGCCCCGGTCTGGCTGCCGGCGGGCAGCCCAGCTCCTTTGCTGAGGCCAGCCCGGCGCTGCAGAAAACTCTTGCCGAGAAGCGCCAGCAGGAACGCTGGCTGCTTAGTCAGGGCATCACCCCGGGCAGCAAGGCGGCCGAACGCGCACTGGGGAAGTACCCAGGGTCCGGGTAGGGCCAGGGCTCGCCGCAGCCGGTGCTATTCCCGGGCGGCCAGTTCCTCGCCGCTGAAATGCTGATAACGCGGCGCCAGGTCTTCCAGACTGCTGTCCAGCGGCAGTGCCGCGCCGTCATAGTTGTAAAGCGCTGCGCGATTAGCATCGCCGTATTCAAAGATGATCAGCCCGCGGTACTCGCTTGGGCCTGCGCCGCGTGCCTTCCACTGGCGGACCACGTCATCGTACTTTGGCCAGTAGTGTACCCACCAGTGGACTCCGGCGGGCAGCTGCGCCAGCAATGTTCCATCCGCACTGTAGCGCATCCAGCGACCGGCGTCTTCGGGCGGTGCAACGCCCCGAGCGCTGGATCTGCGGAGCCTTTCAAGGCAGCCCAGGCGCCCCAGCGTTATGAACTCGCCATTGTCCATCCATAGCACATCAACAGGGGGATTGCTTCTCAGCCAGACCGGGGTTTCAGCCTCCGGCAGACAGGCGCGGGCCTCGCCGCCGAGATGGCAAGCCAGTGCCAGGCTAAGCACCAGACTGAAAAGCAAGAGCGTCACTTTGCCCGCGCTGCTTGGGCTCATTGCGGGAAGGCCTGCTGCAGCTTCCATACGGCCTGGATGTCAGCCCAGTCCAGCCAGCGCGTCTGCGCGGCCTGCGCAAGCTGCTCGGGATCCACCGGGGCACCGGTCAGGTCATAGAACTGCGTCGTGCCCACGTCATTGCGGTCCTGTACTGCCATGTACTGCCCCTGGCTATAGACCGCTTGGCCCAGGCTGCGCGCCGAGTCGGCGACCTGCATCAATCCCGGCTCAAACAAGGCCTGCCAGGGCAGGCTGTCTGGCGACTGGCCGCGGGACAGCGGCAGGCTGCCCAGCAGCTCGCCGCTCGCGCTGTAGCGGCACAATCTCCTGTTGACTGTTCTGGCCCTGCCTGCCGCCATCCCATAGCCCTGGCCCACACTTGGCAGTATCGGCAGCGCAGCAGTTGCCGTTTCATCCTCCCAGGATCCCAGCTCGCCATAGGTCACGACCTGCCCGTCCGGCATGATCAGCGCACTCTGCACCGGTTGCTGCCCCAGCCAGTCGGGGATTCGCGGGTAGTAGCTGGCAAGCGCCGGCCAGAGCGAAGTGCTTAGCTGCTCCTGCAGTTCCGGGTCAAGCACGCCGCCGCTGTGCATGTACACCGAATCAGCCAGTCGCGCGTTGGCCGACTGCCGCTGCTCCGGCGTGCCATAAAGCGCCTCATGCTCCAGCTGCAGCGCCAGCGCCAGCGGCATGGCATAGCCATCCTTGTCCACGCGGGTCCGCAGCTGCTGCCAGCCGGGCGTCGCCGACGGCTCCGCGCCGAGCTGCAAGCTGTCGCCAGTCAACGAGAAGGCATTGCTTTGCTTAGGGTTTTCCCAGCCTTCGTGCTCCCAGATCCAGCCGTCGATAGCGCCATACTCGTTGGCGTACGGATTGCCAGGCGAATTGATACTGCGGACCGGCCGCGGCGGTGGAGAGCCGAAATGCCCGCGCGGTGGGGACTCTGTGCCGACGGCCCAGCGGGTGCGCGGCCGAGATTTGCTGTCGCCAGACACAACTGGTCCTTCTGCTGTGCCCGCAAAGGGCGAGGGCGTGGAGTCCGTGAGTCCCAGCTCAAGCTGCGCCTGGTAGATCGCCGCAAGCTGCGGCGCCCCAATCGGCATGCAGGTTGTGTTGTGGTAGCGGCTCAGCGGGGCGTTGATATCGATTGGGTTGCCACGGTAGTCGCGGGCCCATTCCAGTACCATCGGCTCGCTGCGGGCTAGTTCAGGTTCTGGGAAGTTGCCATAGCCGGTCCACCAGAAGGCGTAGATATTCGGCTCAGTGCCGTCATCCTGCTCCGAAATCGTGCCCAGTCGCCGGGCGATGGCTTCCTCGCCATACAGAGCGGCGAAATCAATCGGGCTGCTTGGCATACCGATCATTGGGGCCTGCCCGATCACGCGGCCATCTGGCTTGTAGAGATAACTCGGTTCGCGCCGCAGGCCTCCATACTTGCTGAGCATGTCACTGGGCCAGTCTTCAAGGCTCACGCTGCCTCCCAGCGGCCCAAGGCAAAGCCAGTCGCCTTCCAGTGTGGTCAGCGCCTCCTGCGGCGGGTTTTCACCCAGCCAGGCCGGGATCGGCGGATAGTCCACCGCCATCGCCAGTGCCTCTTCGTGTTGCCGGCGCTGCGCCAGTTCTTCCGGCATGCAGCCCGCGCTGTGGAACCAGAACTTCACCTGAGCATCGGCCCGGCCGTAGGGAATGGACTGGTGGCCGGCAAGCGTGGTGCCCGGCACAACTTCGGTGTAGAAGCGCCAGGTCTGGCACTGCGGGATCAGCCAGCCTTCGGGGCTGACGAAGCTGTAGTAGTCACCCCATTGCTCCGCGCTTCCGCCCTGCTGCGCTATCCGCGCCTGCTTGAGCGGCTCAAACTCAATGCCGCCCCAATTCGGGGCGAAGTAATTGCCGTAGAACCAGCGGTCCCAGTCTTCATACTGGCCCAGGTAAGGGTTGGCCGGGTCATCCAGCGGGCGGACGCGGGTGTACTCATAGCCCTTGTCATCCTGGGTTTCGTAGTACCAGCGCGATGCCAGCGGCAGAGTCGTATCAGGCGGGATTTCAACCCCGCGCAGCACCTCGCCGTACTGCGGCAGGCGTCCGCTGCTGGCAGATGCAGTCGCAGAGACGGGCTGACTGCTGTTCTCTGCGGCCGCGGCAGGACCCTGCGCTGCAAAGAGCAGGACTCCCGCCAGCAGGGTGCCTGCCAGCACTTTTCGACTCAACTTATTGAAGAGCTTCATTTTGGACTCCTCCCGGTAATGGGCGACAAGTGATTATGCCGCCTGCAGGTCTCAGCCAGCAAACTTCCCTGTTCAATCTCGGCAGTCTCAGCAGCCTTCCGGGCCGGGGTCGCCGCTGGTCAGTCCCAGCTCAAGTTGTGCCTGATACAGCCAGCGCACGAAGTCCCCGTCCACCGGACGGTAACAGCTGCGGATGGCTGGTTCCAAAGGCGCATCAAGGTCCAGCGGCACGCCCAGCAGGTCGGTGGCGAATAGCGGCACGCGCTGGCGTGAGCCGCTGGCCGGGTCGATCTCGCTGCGCACCCTGACGCGAAAAAGGTCGGTGACAATGTCGTATTCTTCCGGGTTGCTGCTATTGGCGGAGTTCGTTGTGTAGGTGCCCATTCCCGGCAGCAGCTGGAAGTAGGGCAGTGCGCCGGTCAGCTCCCGTTCCTGCGGCGGCAGCGGCTCGCGCTTCTCGCCAGTAAAGCTGAAGCGCTGCCAGCTGTCTTGGAAGGCGGGCTTAAAGTCTGCGGGGTCGCTGCTGCTGCGCTGCAGATCCGCGTAACTCCCCGGCCCGCCGGAACAAAGCAGTTCACCGCCGGGCAGGAAGACCACCCAGGCGCAGGGGTTCAGCCCCAGCCACTGCGGCACCGGCGGGAAGTCGGCGGCCAGCTGCAGTGCACGGTCGTGCTCCATGCGTGCGCGCATGTCGGCGGGCATAACACCGGCGCAGGGCATGGTCCAGAGCACTTCATAGCTGAAACTCAGCGGCCGCTTGTCCCCAAGGATTTCAGCGATGCTTCCAGCGGGCAGCTGCGGACGCCGGCGCTCCCAGCTCTGTGCGCTGGGCAGCATGAATCCGGCCTTGTCAACTTCAACGTTGACATAGACCCAGTCGCTTTCCTGCGCATCATTGATGCTCAGCAGGCGGGTTTTGAGTTCGTCATAAATGTGCCGCTCGCGGTGGTAGGGAAAGAAATGCTCAAACAGCCAGCGGTCATAGTCCGTGTACTGCGCGGCCCAGCAGTTTTCCGGGTCATCGAGCGCGCGCACCTTTTGCTGCACCTGCAGGCCGCTCCAGTCTTCGCGCTGAGCCATGCGCGGCAGCTCATACATTGCCTGGGCCTCAGTGGCCTCAGCGATCATTTCAACTATGCTGGGGTCTATCGCTGCCTCATCAGGCACGGCCTCCAGACCGGTCGGCTGCATCTGGGGCAGGCCCTCGTCGGGCAGTTCATAATCCGCGAAGGCTACGGCTGGCAGCATGGAAAGCAGCATGCCAAGTAGCACGGCGGGAAACACAGCACGGGCTGCACGCGGACGACCCATGCATGCTCCAATACGCAGTAAGCTGCCAGCGCTGGCAGCGGTCTCGCAGACAGATCCACTCATCGCCATCCTCCCTAAGACCGGCTCGAGTTCGCTCAGTGCTCTGCAGCGCCAGAACAGGTCAGTCATCTGCTTGATTCACTGAAGAGATATTCGCATGCCGCCGCCCGGATGGCAAACTTCCTAGCAGAACAGCTTGGCTTAGGATGGGGCACCAGCGGGAATGGACTGCGAAATCTGCTATGACCACATGCGCATACGCTATCTCGCTGAGCCAGCAGGCTTAGTAAAGGGTAAACTCGCAGCAGTGCAAAGCGAGGAGTTCATCATGTCTGAGGGTCAACAGCTCGAAGCTCTGATCGGGCTTCAGCTTCCGCGTAAAGATCTGAAACTGCTGCTCGATTTGGTCGCAGCGCGTGCCGAGCGTTATGAGATAACGGCGGACTATTGCGCCCGCAATGGCTTGTATGACCAGACTGATCCGGTGCTCGCCGGCGAGGTCAGTAACTTCGTCGCCAGTCTGGAGCGCGGCTATGACGAGGACGATGCGCTGGCAGCCGTGAATGACGCGAGGCAGGCCATGGAGCACGCCCGAACCCTGCGCTCCCTGGAAGAGCGCATCAAAAGTGCACTTGGCGCAGAATCGGCTTGATATTTTCAGATCTTCAGATAAGCTATACATGTGAATAGCTTATTTGCCGACGCAGTGCCCGACGTGCATCTCACATTGCCAGCAGGTTTCATCTACGAATCAGAGTTTCTAAGCCCCTCCGAGGAAGCGGAGATTCTGAAAGTACTGGCGGGCCTCGAGCTGAGCAACTCCCGCTACCACGAATACACGGCCTTGCGGCGGACATCGGCCTTTCGCCTGCCATGGAATGCAGCCGACGCTGACTCTGCCCCTGATGGCGACGCGGCCATTCCAGATGTGTTAGTCAGGCTTGTGTCAAAGGTTGCAGCACACTACGGATTTCCTCGAGCTGCCATACCGCATCTCCTGGTCACCGAGTATCCGCCGGGGGCTCCGATGGGCTGGCACCGGGATGCCCCGCCCTGCGCCGAGATCTTCGGGGTCTCCCTCGGCTCGTCCTGCCGCTTCAGACTGCGCCCGATGTCTGTGGCAGGACCAGAGGCAACAGCCGCCGAGCGCCGGCGAGCCAGTATTGCCTTGACGGTTGAGCCGCGCTCGCTGTACTGCATGACCGGGCCGGCCCGCAGTGACTGGCAGCATGCAGTTTCCCCGGTCAGGCAGCTGCGCTTCAGCATCACGCTTAGAACTCTGACCAGGCAGGTAAAAACAATTTCCAAATCTTGACAAACAGACAGAATTAGGTATAATGTTGTTGTGACGCAAGTTCAACTTTTTGATGCAGGCAGTAGTGCTTCAATGCTGCCGCCCGGCCTGAGTTATCAGCCTGATTTCATTTCGGCGCCTGAGGCGGCCGAGTTGCTCGCACAGCTCCCGGGCATTGAGCGCGCGCCTTTCCTCCTGCGTGGCTTTCCCAGCAAGCGCCTCGTCGCCTCCTTCGGTATGGCGCTCGATTTCCGCGGCGGAACAAGCTGGGCCCAGCGGCCGCCGCCGGACTTTCTTGAAGCGCTGATTGAGCGTGTCGCGGAGCACCTTTCCCGGCCGCGGAAAGATCTGGCGCACATCCTGGTAACCGAGTATCCGCCGGGCGCGATCATCAACTGGCACCGCGATGCTGCGCAGTTTGAGGTGATCTGCGGCGTCTCGCTGGGCAGCCCGGCCACGCTGAAGCTGCGCCAATGTGTCGAGCCCCAGGGCGGACATGGTTACGGCCGCAGTGCCCGGACTCGCGGCGCGGCGGCAGAGCCGGCTGCGCACCAGGAGAAGGCCACCCCGCGCGGGCAGGCAATCAGCCTTGTGCTGGAGCCCCGCTCGCTGTACATCATGCGCGGCCCGGCGCGCAGCGACTGGGAGCACTCAATTGCCCCGCTGGCGGCCACGCGCTTCTCGATTACGCTGCGAACGCTGTATCGCTGAGCTCCGAGCAGCAGCCCTTACCGCGCCTCAAGCTAATCCAGCCGGGGGCGCGCAAAATGCAGTTCCTGAGCCGGGCTGTCATAGTACGCAGTCAGCGGGAGGCCGTCGGCGCTGAGGCAGGCGGAGAGCAGCAGCCCGGCTGAGTTGGCCTCGATCACACGGTCCTGGCCCCAGTCTGTCCCGGTGCTATCCAGAGCCTGGGCAAAGGTAGCCTTGGGGGAGGCGCCATTATCGCCGCGGAAGATCAACGGCCGGCCATTCACGATCAGCAGTTGCAGTGCTCCAACACTGCCAGAGATGCCGACGTCCAGTGGGCTGCCCCAGGCGCTTCCGTTGGCGTCGGTCGCCCGCACAAGCTGGACCTCGTTCTGGGTTACATTGTGGTAGCAGATCGCCGGCTGGTTCTGGATAAGCTCCATCGAAGCGAAGGAACCGCAGTCATCAGCGCTCCCTTCAACAATGACGGGCGAAGGCCAGGCGGTGCCATCGGCATCATTGGCCCGGACAAAGAGCAGGTTGCCATTATCAGAGCGGTAATAGGAGATCGCCGGCCGCGAGCCAACCGTCCTCAGGGTCGTATACAGGCCGGTGGTGCCGGTCCCGTCGACCACGATTGGCGTGCCCCAGGAACTGCCGGATATGTTGCTGGCGCGAACATAGTAAAGAGACTGGTCAGTGCCGTTACGGTAGGAGATCGCCGGCCGGCCGCCGATAATCGCACAGCTGCAGAAGTCGCCAACCAAATCGGCTGAATTGTCTACGGTGGCGCTGACGTTGAAACTGCTGCCTTCATTCTGGCTGGCCTTGAAGAAGAGGTCGCCGTCCCGGGCATAGGCCAGATTGAACTGACTGACGCCCTGTGCCAGGCTCATGAATTCCCCGCCGTTGGAATCCACAGTAATCGGAGAGGCCCAGCTGCTGCCCTGTGGATCGAAGCTGCGGATGAACAGCAGGTCGTCTGTGTCGACCTTGTTGTAGGCAATGCCAACCAGGCTGGATAGCTGGATATTCAAGCCGGTGATGCTGGTGTTGCCGTTGAGCAGATGGCCGCTGGTCACGACCTCCGGCGTCAAGCGCAGGACCTGCAGCAGGCAGTAGGCCACGCTCTCATGTCCCTCGCTGTCGCGCACCTTGACCGCCGGAAGGTAGTTGCCTGGCGCGCTGAAGCTCGCCTGCTGCGTGGCTGTCCCGCTATAGGGCAGAAAACTGCCGTCACCTTCCGGGTCAAAGGAATACTCCAGGCTGTCCCCGTCCGGGTCGCTGCTGGCGGCGGCGCTCAGGAGTGGCGGGGTCGAAGCGCTGAACTTGCCGAGGAAGACTTTTGACTGGTCCGAGGCAAGCAGCGCCACCGGAGGCAGGTTGGCCCCCGGACCCTCAACAAGGATGCTGATTGTGTCCACATCGAAGGCGCCCTGGTCATCAATCACGCGTAGTTTGGCGTTGAACAGACCGGGAGCGTTATAGGTGTGCTGGGCACTCAGCTGATCAGTTGAAGCTGCATCGAAGGCGTCAAAAGCACCGTCCCCGTCAAAGTCCCAGCCGCCACCAACGATACTGCCATCCGGGTCGGCACTCTCGCCGGCACTGAAATCCACCTCCAGCGGTGCAGCGCCGCTTGAAACACTGCTCAGTCCGCTGGCGACCGGCCGGCTGTTGCCGGCAACGATAAGGCTGACGCCTCCGTAGGCCTGGAATTGACCATCAGGGCTTGAGGCACGAACCCGTGGGCGGATGATCCCCACCGCGCTGGTATCGATCTGCTGGCTGAGAACGCTGCTGCCGGTAACTTCAAAGCCGCCATCGCCGTCAAGGTCATAGTCCAGCAGCAGGCTGGCCGCGGCATTGACTGTAAGTGTCGATGCTTCACCGCGCAGGATGCTGGGCTCCGCGATGCTCAGCTGCAGTTGCGGGGGGCTGCCGGAGAGAGCAGCGGCGGATACCTCACCGGAGAGAGCGCTCTCATTGCCATTATGGTCAATCGCGCTGATCCGCACAAATGTGTTGCCGCTAAGTCCGCTAAGCAGGAAGCGCGTTGTTCCCTCAACGTAAGCGGCGCGGTTTACGCCGCTATCAGTAGTCGCGGCGAAACTGGCAGCGGCATGGTAAATGCGATAGCCCGCAAGATCAGCGGCAATTACACCGTTCCACTGCAGGCTGAGGCCGCCGGCAACCGGAGCAGCGGTAAGCCCACCCGGTACTGGCGGCGCTAAAGTGTCAGCCGGGTCCAGCCCTTCAAAGCCGATGCCCAGCACATCCACTGTGCTGCCGTCAAAGGCAACGACGGTCACGAAAGTGTTTCCAGCGCCGGAAAGGTAGGATTGGGCAGCGAAGACATCCGGGCCGGGCGAGCTGGCGCGGGCCAGACGGATATGGTTGTCGCTGTAAGGACCATGCCACTCCCAGCGCAGACCGCTGTAGTCACTCAGGCCGAGGAAATAGCTGGACTGGCTGCCGTCGCTACGCGGCCGCGGGTTGATGTCAAGGGCCAGCACGCCGGGCTCCTGTCCTGCCAGCTCAAGGCGGTACATTGCCCAGGCAATTTCGCCCGATCCGGCATCCCCGCTTTGCAGTCGACTCGCTTCACCGCTATCAGCAACCTCCCCGGCCTCAAGGAAGCGCTCGACGCCAGGCAGGAATTCGGAGTCTGAATCTAGACCACTTGACTCCCTGGCATCGTTTTCCCACGGCTGCGGTGCATCCAGCGGCAGGCCCTGGGGCCAGCTTGCCACTCCGGCAGCGATGCTCTGGTACGGTGTCGCTGCCAGCTTGCCGGCGTCGCCGGCGCAGGAAGCCAGCAGCAGGCAAAAGGTCGCCCCAACGAGTGCACTGATGACACTTGCACGAGTAATGAAGCGGCTGAAAGAAGACATAAGGCGCACCTCGTCCCGAGATAGGTCAAAGCGAGCGAACAGCGGAAGGTTCGCAGTGAATACTGAGTATAAAGCAGCTCTGGAGTTTGCAGCCCCGGTCCACCGCTAGAATCAACTGTGCATGAATCATGGCATCCACATTCGATTGCAACGCTTCTCAGCTTGCTCCTGGCGGGCCTGCTGTTGAGTTCCGCTGCAAGCCCGGACATCCCCGAAGGCGCGGCCATGCCGCGTGCGGAGATCCCTGCCAATCCCAGCGGCAAGGCGCTGAAGTACCCTGGCATGGTTGTGGTCATCGATCCCGGGCATGGCACGATGGACAAAAACGGGAAGATCACCGGCCAGGGTGCCAGCGGCACGCTGAACGCCTCGCAGGCCAAGGGCCTGGGGCTTAAGCTCCGCGCCGGCGGCAGCGCCGAGCTGCCCGAAGAGCTGATCACCATGGACTACGGCATGCGTCTGCTGGCGCAGCTTCGCCGCGCCGGAGTTGAGACCTACAGCGTGCGCAGCTATGAGCCCGGCGATGAGCGCCCATGGTTCAAAGTCGACTACAGCGGCCACGATCAGGAAGCCAACAACAAGCTGCGGGCGCAGTGGGCCGAGAAGCACAAGGCCGTGCTGTTCCTGCGCATCCACTTCGACGGCTCTGAGAACAAGAAGGACTCGGGCTTCTCGATCTGGTACAACGACCAGAGCGTGTATGACAAGGACGGCAGCCTGCAGAAGGCCAGCCATGGCTGCAGCGAGGCGATCCGCAAGCGGCTGGCGGCAGCGGTCGAACTTGAAGACCTCGGCCTCAAGCGCTTCGAGCGGCCGATCTATGGCTTCAAATACGCTTCGATGCCAGCGGTACTGCTGGAACTCGGCTTTCTGAGCAACACTGGGGACACGGCCTATGTTTCCCGGCCGGAAAACGCCGACCTCTATGCGCAGGCGATTGCCCAGGGTGTCGTGGACTATCTGGACGGCCTCAACTAGGTTCCGGGGCGCATCAGTTCAGCGGGCCTTCTACGGGTCAGCTACAATCGCTGCATGTGGTGGCTGTATCTGCTCTACGCCGCGCTCGGCATCTCCGCAACCTGGCTGTTGTGCTGGCTGCTGCCCAAATGGTACGTCCGCAGCCATGCGCCCGGCGCCGGCGAGAACGAGCGCATCAACCTGGAGCTGCAGGTCGTTGACCTGGTGCTCAAGATCCTCGGCGGCGCGGTGGTGATCGCCAGCCTGCTGCTGCAAAGCAACCACTTCCTGGCCGAGCAGCGCGCGGCCAACCGGCGCGAGGCTGAGCAGGCCCAGCGCGAGCAGCGCGACCGTCTAGAACAGCGCTTCAACGATGCCGTTGGCCGCCTCGGGTCGACTGACGCCGGGCAGCGTATGGCTGGCGCGCTGGCGCTGGAAGAACTGGCCAGCCAGCAGCCGGAGGAGTACTACTGGAAGAGCCTGGACCTGCTTTGCGCCAGCCTGCGCAGCCGCAGCCAGCTGGATCGCGCCCTGGCCAGCCCCAGCGCCACCATCGGCGGGGCTTCAAGCAGCCAGGCGATGCGGCAGAGCCCGGACATCCAGGCAATGCTGCTGGTGCTGGGCCGCCGTGACCGGACGCTGGAAGAGAGCGCGACCATCCCGACGCGCTTCGCGGTGATGCAGGCCTACTATGACCCGGACAAGTACGAGCGCCAGCTGCGTTCGCGCCTCGGTCTGCCATCCGCTCAGCCGATCAAGCTGCCCAGCGATGAACAAGTGAAGGTGCGGCCCTGGCTGGATCTTTCCTACACCGACCTCACCGGCGCGGACCTGACCATGCAGCACTTCGAGGGCGCGAACTTCGAGGGCGCGGACCTGTCGGGCGCCCGGCTGAACGGAGCCTACCTGGACAGCGCGCTGCTATGGAGTGCGACCATGCGCAAGGCAGACCTGTCCGGCGCGGACCTGAGCCATGCGCGCTTCTGGGACACCGACCTGCGCGGTGCGGACCTCTCGGGCTCAAAGCTAAACGGGGCCACGCTGTGGCTGGCCCGCCTGGACAACGCGAACCTCTCCGGCGCCGACTTTAAGGATGCTGACCTGCGCAAGGCGCACCTGGAGGGAGCGGACCTCAGCGGCGCGCTGAACCTGAGCCAGGCTGAACTGGGCAAGGCCTTCGTGGATGCGAACACGAAGCTGCCGGAAGGCATTGATCGCGGTCAACTCAAGACTGCCGCGCCAGCAGCTAAGTAGAGCGTAAGAAAACCGCGCCAGTTGAACCTGCAAGCGGGCCTGGGCTAGGGTCCGTCCCAGTAGGCGACCCGCAGTTCGCTCCCGCCGGATACATCGGTGCAGAAAGCCAGCACCGGGAAGAGCCCGCTGACAACAGTCATCGAAGCCAAATCGCCTGTCCGGCCCAGAGACCAGACACTGTAAGGCTCGCCCCAGGTGATGCCCTGCGTGTC
This sequence comes from uncultured Planctomycetales bacterium, assembly GCA_964512635.1. GTDB lineage: Bacteria > 4484-113 > 4484-113 > 4484-113 > JAFGCY01 > JADZFO01. The sequence continues at coordinate 18,839 of CAZEJB010000017.1, forward strand.
CATGGACTGGATTACCAGCAGTTCCCCGGTGCTGTAGGACTGGTAGCAGATGATCGGGAAGCCATCCCAGACAGCTATCTCGCAGGCGCCGCCACTGCGTGGGGATGGCGGGGTCAGGTCGTCGATGACGCCGGGCCAGGTGTGGCCATCAGCGCTGCCGCGGAGCTTGCGCACAATTGCGCCCTGAGCATCGTAGCCGTAGGCCAGGATCGGTTTGCCAGAGTCGTCGGGGGCAAAGGAAACAAAGTCCGCGCGCTCGCCATTCCAGATGTTCAGGTTAGACCAGTCCGCTCCGCTGTTGGTCAAAGCGCTGATAATGCTCAGTTGGCTGCTGTTGGAACTGGCGGGAGTCGAGCTGCATGCAAGGATTGGTCCGGCGCTGCCGTCAAACAGAGCCGGTGTGTCAAAAGTTGCGGCATCCAATTCACCGATCAATTGCGCGCTGCCCCAGCCGTTTCCCTGAGTGTCGCCGCAGCGATAGTAGTACAGGCGGCTCTGGCTGCTGATACCGCCTTCCTTGCTGACGATGGAGGGCTGGCCGTCAATCAGTTCTATGCAGTTGTTCTCGCCTGTTCCCGTGTCGGCATCAATAGTTATGGGGGCATTCCAGCCATCAGCGGCCCAGTTGGTGGCCTTGGCCAGCTTAAGCACAATGGAGTCGTCGTCCTGGGACTTTTCCTCACCGAAGGCGATGACCGGTGTTCCGGAGCTCAGGGCGCAGATTGAGGGGTCGATGCCGCCAAGACGGTCGCCGGTATAGGCCAGCTCCTTGATGCTGTTCCAGGTGACGCCGGCCGAATCAGCGCTGGAAATCGTGTAGATCCTGTCGGGTTGATAGCAGGAGTAAGCCAGTACTGCCTTGGAGGGGCCGCCGCCAAAGGTCTGGCAGATGTCGAGGCTGTAAATGTCCTCATTTGTGGTGGTGTCCAGCAGTTTGGTCTTCCAGCCCGCCGTGACCGTTACAAAATCGCTGCCGGTGTCGAGAGCGAAGTCGTTGTCCTGTGCTTCAACTATGCAGAACATCTGCGTCTCAAGGCCATAGCTGCAGGTCAGGGTCGGCTCGGTGGTCGTGAAGTCCCAGTCGCTGTCGGCGTCGATGTTCCAGCGGTAACGGATGATGCTGCCGTCTGGGTCCGTGCTGCCGCTGGCGTCCCAGGTCACCTCAAGCGGGGCCGGCCCGCTGTCTACCGATCCGCTGACAACTGCCGTCGGCACCTGATTTGCCGGGTTGACGATGGTGAAGCTGTCCTCGTAACTGAAGACTCGGTCCAGCTTGTCCGTCACGCGGAAGCGCGCCGTGTATTCTCCGGGCTGTGTGTACTCAAACTGCGCGATGCCATCATCATCGTCGGCGATTTCATAGCCTGGCTGGCCGTCGAGATCCATCTCAATAGTTTTGACCTCTGTTCCGGCCAGCGGGATCTGCACCTGGAAGTTCACTGTCCGCGGTGCTATGTTCTGGGTTACATCAGAGTCGAGATCGATATACACGGACAGCGGCGGGTTGGTGGGATCGCCGACCAGAACATAGTCCAGCTCGTGGGCCTCTGTCCCTGTCAGCAGTACGGTGGCCAGCAGGATGTTGGTGAGGTTCGGCCCGTCAGAAACAAAGCGCTGGGTATCGCTGACGCTGAAGCGCCCGCTGGCCGGGATCGGATACCAGACCCAGGCATCCCTGTCCCAGTCACTCAGCCCAATGAAGGCCGTGCCAGGCGCAGGGGGCGTAACCCAGCGGGTATAGACATCGTAGGTTCCTGTCGCTGCGCCGAAGTTATCAAACCAGTACTGGCCATAGGCTGCTTCTTCCAGTGTCTTGCTTACGCCATTGACATAGCTTGGCGAGTAGTTCGCATTGGCCTCATACCAGTAGCGCAGCAGGTCAATGGTGCCGGTGGGGGTCACGCGGTTGCTGAACATCCCGTTGAAGGCGCCTCCGCCAATGACCCGGCTACTGTCGTCCGGCGTGGTGGAGATAGAACGCAGCAACTCGGACGGCCGGGCCAGGGGCCTGCCTGCCTGGGGCAAATCGAGCTGAACGGAACGGACAGCCGCGCCTGCTGCGCCAGGCTGATCAACATCTGGACTGCCCGTGCTGTGCCTGCCGCCGCACGAAGCGAGCAGAGCTGCCGTGGAACATGCAGCCGCAAATGCAAAGATGGCCTTTAGTGTCTTGTTGGGAGCAGTAGTACTCATCACAGCCCTCGGCGCCGCTGGAGTAGCTGCGACGCCTTCGCAATTATAGTTTGGAAGCCGCCCCTAAAATAGAGCCATGCAGCGCATCGTCGAATGTGTCCCCAACATCAGCAATGGCCGCGACCCGCAGGTCTACAACGCGGTGGCCGACGAGGTCCGCAAGGTGGCTCAGGCCAGCGGCGGCGCGGTCAAGCTTCTGGATGTCGACCCCGGCTTCGACACTAACCGCACCGTGATCACCTTCGCCGGCGAGCCGGAGGCCGTCCTGCGAGCAGCGCTGGCTTTGGCACATAAGGCCTATGAGCTGATCGACATGCGCGCCCACCACGGCACGCACCCGCGGCATGGAGCGGTGGACGTGATGCCCTTCGTGCCGGTGCGCGGGGTCAGCATGGATGACTGCGTGGCCCTGGCCCAGCGCGCCGGGCGGGCGCTGGGCGAGATGGGCGTGCCGGTGTGGCTGTATGAGTATGCCGCCACCCGCCCGGAGCGCCGCAATCTCTCCGACCTGCGTGCTGGCGAGTACGAGGCCCTGGCGCACAAGCTGAACCCCGACACGCCGGACAGCGCGTACTGGGACCCCGACTTCGGGCCGCAGGTCTGGGCCGAGGCCCAGCAGCGCACCGGCGTTTGCACCGTCGGCGCCCGCAAGATGCTGGTGGCCTACAACATCAATTTCAACACGCGCTCGACCAAGCTGGTCGGCGACATCGCCCTGAGCATCCGTGAGAAGGGCCGCATCGCGCGCACCGAAGATGGCAAGTTTGTCCGCGACAGCGACGGCAACCCGGTCTACAGCCCCGGCATCTTTGAGCACTGCAAGGCGATGGGCTGGTACATCGACGAATACAACCTGGCCCAGATCACGATGAACCTGACCGACTGGGAGGCCACTCCGCCACACCTGGTCTTTGACACCGTGCAGGAACTGGCGCTGGAGAAGGGCCTGCGCGTCACCGGGAGCGAGCTGGTCGGGCTGATCCCGCTGGCAGCGCTGACAAGTGCGGGGCGCTACTTCCTCGACAAGCAGAAGGCGGTCTGTACGGGCGTGCCGGAGGCCGAGCTGATCCGCGTCGCCGTTCAGAGCCTCGGCCTGTCGGAGATCGCGCCCTTTGATGTCCGCCGCCGCGTGATTGAATTCGCCCTGCAGGGGAGCGAAGAGGAGGCCCGGGCCGCGCGGCCGCTGGTCAACCTCAGTCTGCGCGGCTTCGCCGACGAGCTGGCGTCCAGCAGCCCGGCCCCCGGCGGTGGCTCGGTCGCGGCGCTGGCCGGCGCAATGGCCGCCGGGCTGGCGGCGATGGTGCCCTGCCTGAGCGTCGGCAAGCGCGGTTTCAAAGACCTGCGCGAACAGCTCAACAGTGTCGCAATTGAGGCCCAGCAGCTTAAGGACGAGTTCCTTGCCGCGATCGATGACGACACCGCGGCTTTCAATGTGCTGATGGATGCCTTCCGCCTGCCCAAAGAGACGCCGGAGCAGCAGGCCGCGCGGCAGGCAGCCATCACTGACGCCACCATCGGGGCGACGAACGTGCCGCTGGCGACCTTGCGGCGGACAATTCGCACGCTGGAGCTTTGCGAGTGGGTCGGCCTGCACGGCAACCAGAACAGCCTGTCTGACAGCGGTGTCGGCGCCAGTATGGCGCTGGCCTGCGCGGAAGGGGCTTACTACAACGTGCTGATCAACCTTAAGGGGATCAACACTGAAGGCAACAGCGAGCTGGACGGCTTTGTTTCCCGCACCCGCGCCGAGGCTCAGGAGCTGCTCGATAGCGCACGCGCGACTGCCGAGCGGGTCAGAGACCTAATGCTGGAGAAACTTTAGTTGCTCGGTAGCCGCCAAAACTAAAGAGAAGGGCGGGCCCTGCGGCCCGCCCGTTTCATTCATACTCGAAACTGCCTGGAAGCTCTGACTAGTTACTGCCTGAGCCGCTGTCGTCGGGCATTTCCATCGGCATGGCCTCGCCCGGCATTTCCTGCATTTCTTCGCCGCTGTAATCCATGCTGTTGCCCATCTCGGCCTGCGCCATGGTGCAGGCTGCCACGCTGAAGTAGTACATCGCGTAAGGCAGCACCGCGGTGCTCATGGAGCCCTGCATGTGGCAGCCGCCGTTGTTGTAGGCGCCCATGCGGAAGTGACCCAGCGAATTCTCGTCCGGAAGGTTGAACAGGTAGGCAGCAGATTCCTGGGGCATGAACAGGCCGGGATTCTCGGCGCTGGTCCAGGCGATCATGCTGTCGACGCCGGGCTTTATCGTGTTGCGGTGCAGGTTCGTCAGGTCCATGTCCATATAGAACTGGCAGGGCTCCACGCTCAGGCGTCCCTGCAGCTGCGCCTGCTCCACGTGACCGATCGCGCGATCAACCTTGTTGCTGGCGATCAGGATCTGGTCGTTGAAGATAATGCCGGCGCCGGGCATCTGCGCGATGTCAAAGCGCATCCAGCCCGGTCCAGGGCTGTTGCCGGGGGTCATGCCACCGACGGCGGCGGCCATCCCGAGGGCATTGTTGATGCCTTCTGAGCCGTTAATGCCGACCATCAGCGCGACATCAAGATCACTGTTCAGGGGGTCAAAGTTGTCTGAGGTCATCTGCGGAACGGACGGCAGGCTGTAGACCACTGCGGCCATTTCGCCGCTGAGGCTGACGCCGAAGGCGCCGTTCTCCGTCTGGAGCTGCTGGACAATCTTGGCCAGTTCCCCCATCTCGGGCATGCCGTTCTGGCCGAACATCTCGCTCAGGCCCATCTCGCCCATGCCGTATTCCTTCATCATGGCCTCCTGAGACTGGAGCTGCTCCAGCGTCAGGGCCGCGACGGCCGGGACGTTCTGCATGGACATGTACATCAGATAAGTACCGGGGCAGATGTAACCGGCGGATACTGGCGCCACATCCGGCAGGGCCAGCGCGCGAGCGGCCACACCGCTGGGGTTCAGGTCGGTATAGTGCTTCGCACCGTAGAACTCGATCTTCTCGTTGTCCATCCGGTAGCGGCAGCTGGTGCCGGTGAAGTTGAAGAAATCCGAATGCTTGAGCAGCTCAGCCATGCCCCGCACTTCCTGATGCTTCCCGAAATACTTCTCGCTGGTCATCATGGTGTAGACACGGTCCATCAAATCGCCGAAGCGCAGCTCTTCGCTGTATTCGATGGCAACGGAGTCACCGCCCTGGGACTGGTGCTCATCGGCGAAGGCCGGCAGGGCCAGCAGGAAAATGCAGGCGGCAAGAAGCGCCGCGATGCTCAGTGGGCGAAACATAATCTGACTCCTAATAACCCCTGTCCGGGGTCGTGATAGTACAACCGGCGGGCCGGTCTACCTCCCCTCCGCGCGCAGGCCGGGGCCTGGCGACGCGGTAATGATAACACGCTGCGCAGTCGATAATATTAGGTATGGGAGATGACCTGAAGAAGCTGACCGAGGACATTGAGGACTTCACAGTCGAGACCGACTACAAGCTCGGCGATCTCGCAACGGGCCCGGTGCCTGACCCTGCGGACCCTGCTGTGCCGCCCGCCGAACCTGTCGCCCCGGCCGAGCCGGCTGAACCCACAGAGCCTGCTGAGCCGGCTGAACCCGCAGAGCCCCAGGAGCCCGCTGATCCTGCGCAGCCGGCCGAACCATCGAAGCCAGCAGAGCATCAGGAGGCCCCCCAAAGCCCGTCGAAGCCGGCCGCAGCGCCGGCGCCGGCCGTGGCAAGCCCCCCTCCAGCGCTGCCTCTGCCGGACAAGCTCGAGATTCCGCGGCGCTCGCTGGCCGATCTTGACGAGGACGGCAACCCCATCGACCCCAAAAAGGCGCTGGAGGAATTCAAGCGCTCGCAGGGCCTCGGATCGGCGCAATCGGCTTTTGAAATCAGCAGCTCAGCGGCGGCGCGTGCCGGGGCGGCGGTGGCGATAGCTGCGCCGCCTGCGTCCCGCACTGCGACTAAGCCGCTGGATGCGGGCAGCGAGGCCCCGCGCGCCGAGATGCTCAAGCTGCATCGCCCGGACTTTGGCCCTGAAGAAGAGGCCGCCGTGCTCGGCGTGCTGCGCAGCGGCTGGCTGACCAAGGGGCCGCGGGTCGTTGAGTTTGAGCAGGCCTTCGCCCGGCGGGTCAGCGCCCCGGCAGCGCTGGGCCTGAATTCCTGTACCGCTGCGCTGCATACGGCCCTGATGGCCGCCGGAGTCCGCCCCGGCGATGAAGTGATCGTCCCGGCGATGACCTTCGCCGCCAGCGCGAATGTCGTGGTCCACTGCGGGGCGACGCCGGTGTTCTGCGATGTCCATGAAGATACGCACTGCATCGACGCGGCTCACGCCGCCAGCCTGGTCAACGCCCGCACACGTGCTCTGATCCCCGTGCACTTCGCCGGCATCCCCTGCGACATGAACCCGGTCTGGGAGCTGGCCCACAAGAGCAACCTCTTCGTCCTGGAAGACTGCGCCCACGCGGTGGAGACCGAGTATCGCGGCCAGCCGGTCGGTGCCATGCGCCGCGCGGACGCGCCGGGCGGCGGCAGCCGCTTTGCGGCCTACAGCTTCTACGCTACCAAGAATCTGATCACCGGCGAGGGCGGCATGCTGACCTGCAGCGACCCAGCCGATCTGGAGCGCGCCCGGGTGGTCAGTCTGCATGGCATGAGCGTTGACGCCTGGAAGCGCTATGCCGGCGCTGACGGCGAGAAGGGCGGCGGCGATTTCAAGCTCTATGACATCGTGGCCGCGGGCTACAAGTACAACATGTTCGAGCTGCAGGCGGCGCTGGGTCTGGTGCAGCTGGCGAAGATCGACGCTAACTGGCAGCGCCGGCGCGCGCTGGTGCAGCGTTACGACGCGGCGCTGGCCGAGGCCTTCCCTGGCGGCGAGTTTTCCGGCCTGAGTTATCCCGACTATGGCAAGAGCGCGCACCACCTTTACATCGCCCGCACCAGCGCCGAGCTTGCCCCGCGCCGCGACGGCATCATCCGCGGCCTGCGGGCCCGCAATGTTGAGGCCTATGTGCACTACATCTGCCTGACCGGCACGCAGTTCTACCGCGAAAATTACAGCACCAGCCCGAAGCAGACTCCGGTGGCCGCCGGCCTGGCCCAGCGCAGCATCACCCTGCCGCTCTATCCGACCATGCGGCCCGAGGATGTTGATTATGTCGTGGCGATGCTGAGGCAGGCGCTGGCAGCCTGAACAGGCCCGTTTGGCGGGTGCGGCAAAGTGCTATAACTTCTGCACTGCTGTGTATCTCGACCTGGTCAGCGGGATGGGCGAGGGGCCAGTGGCGGACCAGATCCGCCGCATGCAGGCCGCCGGTATGCGCCTGCCCGGTGTAGTCTGCCTGCTGGCCTACCGGCCAGGATGGACGAAACATCTCAACCAGTTCTGCCACTGCGTGATGCGCGAGCCCGGCGAGCTGCCGCCATGGCAGCGCGAGCTGATCGCCGCCCTGACCAGCAAGCACAACCACTGCGTATTTTGAATGCGGGCCCACGCCGCGTGCTCGGCGCAGCTTTTGATCGACGGCGGACGGGAGGACGGACGCGAGTTTGTCCAGGCCGTGCTGCACGCGCCTGACAGCGTTGAGATCCCGGCCGCAGACCGCGTGCTTTACGAAGCCATTGGCAAGATGACTGCCGCGCGCGGCGAAGTGAACCAGGACTTGTATGACAAACTGCACGCTGCCGGCTGGACAACTGGCGCGATCTACGAGGCGCTCTCCGTCTGCGCGCTGTTCTGCTTCTTCAACGCCTGGGTTGACGGCCTGGGGGTGCAGGACATGGAGGAAGAAGACTACCGCGCCAGTGGCATGCGCCTGGCCCGGGGTGGTTATGTTTAGGAGTGGCACCCTTAGCAGTAGGTCTCAGGAGTAGTAGGGGCGCGTGGAGCGCGCCCGCGATGGCAATTGCGAGTAGCTGGGATGCAGTAGGGGCGCACAGAGTGCGCCCGGCAATAAGCGATGAGCCTCTATCTGCTGACACCCCAGCCATGTTCCCAGCGCTGAGTTGGACGCCGGGCGCACTCTGTGCGCCCCTAAAGAGCGCCTAGCCGCCGTAGTTCTTTGACCACTCGCTGAAGGCCAGACCCCAGAGGCTGGCCCAGCCCATGATCAGGCCCAGCATGCCAATGCCAAGACCAACGGCCAGCGAGATCTTCTGGCTGCCGCGGCTGCTGGTAAAGCCCCAGCGGTACATGAAGTTGTAGATGCCAAAGCCGAAGTGCCAGGCGGCCAGCAGCACAAAGAGCGCGTAGGCGACCAGCCAGACCGGCTGGGTCACGATGTAGTTCATGTGGCCGTAGATATCAAACTCGCCGCCCTGCCAGGCCTGACTCTTGTGCACCCACCAGGTCTGGATGATGTGGTAAGTCAGAGCGACAAAGAGGATGATGCCGGTCACGCGCTGGACGATATAGCCAGTGTTGCCGGCAAAGCCCTTAACCTTGCTCGGACCGCCGTAGTCGCCGGTGACGGCGATCCAGACGCCGAGGATCGCGTGCGCCAGCATCGGCAAAAACAGACCGCCGATCTCGATAGCCCACAGATACGGCACCTGGTCCAGGGTGTCCGGCACCCATTGGTACTGCTCCGGGCTCTGGGCCGCCCGCGAGTTGAGGAACATGTGCATAAGGAAGAAGAGGCCGAACGGAATGATGCCGAGGATGCTGTGCAGCCTGCGGATCAGGAAATAGTTCTTCTCCATGAGGGCCTTCATGAGTGCTCGACTCCCTTCCCGGCATGGCTTGCCGGCCGCTGGGATTGTATATCAAGGCTGCGGCCCCGTTAACCTTGACAGAGGAATCCATGCTTGCTGCTCTGCGGGCGGCCAGAGTTACAATCTGCAGTTCCAGGTCTGCTCTGTGGAGGCTGAATGCCGTTTGACGCACACCGTGAATTCAGGAACTGTCTGCCGCTCGCAGCCGTTCTGCTGCTGACAGTAACACTGCTGGTTGCCTGCAGCGGGACGCGGGATGCAGGGATGCCAGATGCAGTCACTACCCCCGAAGTGGCCGGATTGCCGTCAATCTCCGCTCTCGATGCCCTGGCTGCCGCCAGCCGGCCCGCCCCCGGAGCGTCGCCGCGCAGCAGCAGCGAGGCAGCCAGTTTTGTGATGAAGGGCGACAGGTGCCTGGCGCACAGCCCCGGAGTTGTGCTCACTGCTGGTAGTGCCGTTATGTCTGCATCGGCAGACGGCTTTGAATGGGCGCTGTACGAGGCGAAGAACGCCGGCTTTGAATGCACTGCGGTGACGCCTCACATTGACCTGATCAAGCCCAAGCTGTGGATTGCCCGGGCCGATTTTGAGGCCGGGCGCTGGGTCCTGCTTGGTCCTTATTCCTCGGATCCGCCGGGCAACATCAATCTGAGCGCGGACAAATACTATTCAGCAGCCGGGCGGCAGTACTTCGCAGTTCTCTGTCCTGGCGGCGCGCAGGTAGTTGCGCAGTCTTTCGATCTGAGCGTGGAAAAGCCGGTCGCCGAGGTTTCCACCGCGGTGCAGGGCGTCAATGACGGGCTAAAGCTGCTGGATCTGAACGGCCGGCCAGGACTGGTCTACAGCGGCGTCAGCGGCGAGCTGGACTTCTCCCTGGGGGACAGTGCGGACCCCGGCGGGGTTTCGGACTGGAACAGCAGTGTCATCGACGCCTCAGCTTTTCCACAGTACTACGCCGCGACAGTCCACCAGGGACGGGTGGTGGTGGTCTACATCGATTCGCTCTTCGGCACGCTGAAGCTCGCACGGGCCAAGATCGAGCACCCGGTACAGGACAGCGACTGGGAGACGGTGGATCTGCCGACGACAGGCACTTATCAGGATCTGGCGATCTGCAGTGACGGCCAGCATGTGCTGATCGCCGTGCATGAATGGGACGGGTCGGATATTGATACAGACAGCGTCTTTCATTACGTCCGCTTCCTGCGCTCCGCCGATTCGGACGCGCTCGGTTCCTACAGCAATTATCGAATCCGTGGGCTGGGCCAGGGCTCGAACCAGCAGCAGATTAGGTTAAGTGTGATTGTTGATGACGGCCGCCCGGCGGTGTCATGCGTTGACGAGCTGGATGAGTTCTTTAACCGCGCCTTCTTCCTGCATGCCAACAATGCCGCGCCGCAGCAGGGGCAGTGGACAGCCTATGACCTGCAGAACGGTTGCTCGCAGGATTCGCTGGTGATGGCATCCCTCGGTGACCACCCCGCGGTGCTGGGCAACTTTGGCTTGCTGACTGCGCTGGAGCCCGAGGGTACGCCGGACACTGCCGACCCGTGGTTCTTTGACACGGTGTTCGCTGACGCGGCGGATACCCCGCCGGATATGGTCTCGGACAACGGGCGGCCCTTCTGCGCTTACAGCTTCGATAACGGTGGTGAGAACTCGCTGACTCTGGTCTTTTTTCTGGGTCTGCCGGAAAGCTTTGAGAGCCGCAGTTTTGGCGAGCGCATTTATGACAATATCTCAACGGTCGGACTGGCTGAGGTTAGTCTGGCGATGGTTGGTGGAGTGCATACCGTGGCCTATTTCGACCCGGGCACCGGACAGATCCACTACGTGCGTTTCAAGGTGCCGCAGCCGCTGTAGCGCGCAGCTTATCCCGCTCTGCGCCGGACCAGCTTCAGCCCGCTCCACAGCTCGTCGACTGCGCAGACTTTGACGTCCACCAGGCCCAGCGGCAGCGCGATTTCGCGCACGGTGTCTTCGGTGATGTCGGTGTCGATACCCAGTTTCCTCGCCATCGCCTGCTTGACCCAGGAGACCCAAATCATGCCGCCGCCGGATGTTTTGCCACTGGCATCCTCCGGGAGCAGGGGGATAAGCTGCGGCAGCAGCCAGGCCAGCTCGGCACGCTTCATCACAAAGAACTGGATGAAGTCCAGCTGCGTCTCCGGGCCAAGCCGCCTGGCCCCGGCGATGCGCACGGAAAGCTGCTGCTCGGTCACCGGCTCACAGCCTGGCGGCAGCGAATCGAGCTGGATCTCATAGTCCGCCGGCGCGCCGATCAGCGCCACGCGCATCGGCGCCTTGAGGCCGAGCTTCTCGCTTAACGACTTTCCGCTATAGCCAGTGTTGCTCACGGCGAGAGTATGAAGGATGTCGGGAACCCGTTCACGTTGACAGCCTGATTGTGTCGATAAGTCGATGAGTCGCTGTGTCGATCTTGATGACTGAACTGGCGTGGCAAAAGACTTGCGCGAGCCAAACAGACCCAGCACTTGGAGTAACTGACGGCGTAGCGCTATTGGCCAACTGCCGGGATTTCAAAGATCGACTCATCGACTCATCGACTCATCGACCTCACCCGTGCTTCATAATTCCCTCATGGATCAAGCCCCGACGCAATCCGAGCTCGCCTGTCCCAGCCGGCTGGCCCCGCTCTATGGCCTGATCCTCGGCCTGCTGCCGGTCTGCGCGGTCTTCGAGGAGTACCTGCGTCTGCTGCCCTTGCTGCCCCTGCTTGGCGGCCTTGGCATGCTCTGCCTGATCGGCTGGTACGCCGTGCGCGAGCTGCGCCTCGCCGAGGCCGGCGATCCGTTGGCCGCCCACGCCCTCCCGCAGGCCGCCAGCCTGACGCTGATCGGCTTTTGGCTGATCATCTCCTTTGGCCTGCAGCAGATGCTGCAGGGCCTGCTCCAAAGCTGGCCCGCCCTGGAATGGAAGTCACCCCTGCAGCTCAACCCCGACGGCGTGTATTACACGCTCTATGCCGGCCTGGCGCTGCTGCTCTTCCTCATCGCGCGCTACATCCCCGGGCGCAGTTTCGATTTCAACCTGCGCTGGCGCTGGAAGCCGCTGGACATCGCCATTGCTCTTGGCATGGGGGTGCTGACCTTTGCCGGCCTGCGGATCTACACCAGCCTCAGCCCGCAGGAAGTCGATTCCATGCAGATCTTCGGCGCCGTGCGCGGCGTCACCCCCGATTGGCTCTACTGGACGGCCGGCGCCGGATTCGCCGTGATCAACGCCTTCTGCGAGGAAATCTGGTTCCGCGGCCTGTTGATGGGCGCGCTGCGCAACTTGCTGACGCCCTGGAAGCTCATACTCCTGCAGGGCCTCACCTTTGGCATCATCCACTGGTTCGGCACGCCGGAGCGCTGGTGGGGCATCCTGCTGGCCGGCGGCTGGGGCTGCCTGCTGGGCTGGTGGACCTGGAAGCGCGGCAGCCTCTGGCCGGCGCTGACGGTGCACTTCCTGGCCGACTGGCTGATCTTCGCTTATACCAATATGTAATCTGGCATTTGCCGCCAGGGGCGAACCAGTCGCCCCGGGCGGAGTCGATATCAACGGGTGGGTCCGTGTGGACCTGGACAAGGTTCCCTCAGGAGGGTGTGATGGCAGTCCCCGACAAAAACGCAAACAAGCCCCTGGTCTTCCTCTTCCACTGGAAGGACAGCGAGGCCGATGCCCTGCGCCGCGAGCTGGTCAGCTGGGGCTACAAGGTCGAAGTTGAAAGTGAGAACGGCGCGCGCGGCGGCAAGGCCGTGCTGGACAGCGTCAAGGCCGGCGCCTGGCCGGCGGCGGTGCTCTTCTCGCTGCGCCGCCTTCCCAGCCACAGCCGTGAAACCGCGCTCGGCCTGCGCGGGCACAGCGCGGGCCAGACCCTGCGCTTCATCTTCACCGACGGCGAGGAGGCGGACATCGCGGCCACCCGCGCCAAGGTGCCGGACGCGGAGTACCTGGCCTGGGACGCTCTGCGCGAAGCCCTGGCCGCAGCGCAGGCCGCACCAGCGGCGTGATCCCGTAGCAGCGCGGCCCTGTCCGCGCGTTGAACGGGCGGCGACGAAGTCTCGGAGCGCGGGACGATGTCCCGCTTGCCTTGTCCTTCAGAATGACAAGCGGCACCGTTTTGAAGATGCGGCACACCGTGCCGCACGCCGAGTCTTCGCTCAACACTTTGGACACTTCCTCCGGTTCCCGCTTGCGCTTGCTGCACGCGCCTTCCTCAGAAGTTGACATAATTCCGCTTTTCCCGTGATATAATCCTCGCCCGCTTCCCCCGGCGAAGCCACGCCCGTCTATTCGGGTGCCCGGGGGTCGCTAACCAAATCCCCTCTTTGGAGGTTCTAGTGGCACTGATTTCACTGCGCCAGCTTTTGGAGTGTGGCGTTCACTTCGGCCACCCGACGCGCAAGTGGTGCCCCAAGATGGCACCGTATATCTATACGAAGCGCAACGGGATCCACATCATCGACCTGCAGCAGACCACCAAGCTGATCGACGAGGTGCATGCCTACGTCCATGAGCTGGTCTCCGCCGGCAAGAACATCCTCTTCGTCGGCACCAAGAAGCAGGCCCAGGACGCCGTCAAGGAAGAGGCGATGAAGTGCGGCATGCCCTATGTCAACCAGCGCTGGCTGGGCGGCCTGCTGACCAACCGCCAGACCATCTCTGCCCGTACCGCGCGTCTGCGCGAGCTGCGCAAGATGCGCGACAGCGGCGAGATCGACGAGCTGACCAAGAAGGACCGCCGCTTCATCGACGATGAAATGACGCGTCTGGAGAAGTTCCTCGGCGGTCTGGCCGACCTGCAGGGCCTGCCCGACGCGCTGTTCATCGTCGACGTCAAGAAGGAAGGCATCGCGGTCAAGGAAGCCCGCCGCCTGAAGATCCCGATCATCGGCATCCTCGACACCAACTGCGACCCGGACGACGTTGACTTCAAGCTGCCGGGCAACGACGACGCCATCCGCTCCATCCGCCTGTTCTGCCAGATCGTGGCTGACAGCATCATGGAGGCCAAGTACGGCTATCTGCCGCCGGACAGCGTCTTCATCCGCGCCGCCGAGACCGCGGAGGATGAGAACGCCGCCGCGCTGCTGGGCGAGAGCAACAAGAAGGCCAAGGCCGCTGCGGCTGCCGCGGCTGCTGCCGCCGCCCCGGCCGAGGCTGCGCCCGCGCCGGCGGCTGAGCCCGCCGCTGAGGCTGCCGCCGAGACGCCGGCCAGCAATGGCATGGCCCCGGCCGAGCCCGCCGCTGAGGCTCCGGCCGAGCCGGCGGAGCCCGAAGTTAACGGCGAGCTGAACGGTTCCGCCGAGAACTAGGTATTACAAAAGTCGATGACGCGGCCAGGCCGGAGCAATCCGGCCCCGCCGCCCAGGAAACCATGGGCAGGTTCAAGCCTGAAGATGTGCTGGCGCTGCGTGACCGCGGACTTGCGGAGCTTAAGCGGGCCGGCGAGGAGAAAGACGTGGCTGAGATCACAGCGAAAATGGCACTCGAATTGCGCGACCGCACCAGTGCGGGCATGATGGACTGCAAGAAGGCGCTCATTGAAGCCGACGGCGATATGGACAAGGCCGCGGACATCCTGCGCGCCAAGGGTCTGGCCAAGGCCGCGGCCAAGGCTGACCGCGCCGCCAACGAGGGCCTGATCCGCATCCACAAGGATGACGAACGTAACGGCAGCATGGTGCTGCTGCACTGCGAGACCGACTTCGTGGCCGCCACCGACGACTTCAAGGGCCTGATCGACCAGCTCGCCCGCCTCGTCGTGGCCGCGGATATCAAGTCCGGCCAGGCGATGCGCGGCGTCGAGCTGGATGTCGTGCGCGAGCTGGACTTCAACGGCAAGCCGGTCCACGAGACGATCACCGAGACCGTCGGCAAGGTGGGTGAGAACCTCCAGCTTGGCGCGGTGGTGGTCGAGCGCAGCAGCGACCCTAACGACTATCTGGCCGACTACCTGCACGGCACCGCCGGGCGCATCGGCGTGCTGGTCTGCGTGACCACCGGCAAGCCGGAGACCCACAAGGACCCGCGCTTCCTCGAGGCGGTCAAGGGCGTCTGCTTCCAGGTCGCCGCCAGCATCCCTCAGGGCGTCGACCGCGACAGCATCAGCCCCGAGGCGATCGCCAAGGAGCGCAACTTCCTGCTGGAGCAGGTCCAGGCCGAAGGCAAGAGCGCCGAGATCGCCGAGAAGATGGTCGAGGGCCGGATGGGCAAGTTCTTCGCCGAGAACGTGCTGCTGGAGCAGCCCTTCGTGATGGACGACAAGCTCAAGGTGGGCGACTACCTCAAGGGCATCGAGAAGGAAATCGGCGACACGATCAGCGTCGCCCGCTTCCACCGTTTCCAGCTCGGCGGCTAGGCCGGAGCGCGGACTTTAGTCCGCATCAGACCGGGCAGACAGCCGTCTGCCCTTGCAAAAGTGGATTCATCAGGGCGCGGGGCAACCCGCGCCCTTTGCTTTGCAGGCGCCGCTGCGATGTTCACACGCAGCACGCTGGCGGGCCTCACGGTGTTGTCAAAGGGCAGCCGGCGGGTCTCTGCCCTGTTAAAGCCCCAGCACGCCAAACAGCAGATCGCTGTCCCCGTCCACTTCGCGGTCGTAGCTGCCGTTGTCCAGCATCGCGGCCGGGCCGCCGTGGAGGCCCTGCTCCAGCGCGCTGTGCGCCGAGGCCGTCGCGCTCAGCGCCTGCCAGTCCAGGCCCAGCGGTGCTGTCGCCGGCATAGCGGGCTGCAGTTCAGGCAGCGCTCCGCCGGCCCCGGCGCCAGGACAAAGCTGGCCGTCCGGCAGTTCCAGCAGGTCCGCGCCAAAGAGCAGTTCAGTCAGGCCAAAGCTCATTTCGCGGGCGCTGCTGAGGCCAAAGCTGCCCTTGTCCAGCCGCAGCAGCAGGTTGCGGGTCCTGGCGGTTTCAAAGTCCGGGGCGCTGAGCGACAGGGCCAGGCTGCCGTCGGTGAGTCCGCGCAGGCAGCACAGGTTCACGCTGTCCGCCCCGGCCAGATCTATCCGGCTGCCCGCAGCGCCCGGCCGCGAGATGAAGCCGAAGGCCGTCTCGGCAGTGCTGCCGGTTCCGGCGATGCTCAGTTCCGGCATGGCGGCACTTCCGGCGGCGACAAGCCCAAAGGCGGTCTCGGTCGTCGTTGCCGATCCCAGCTCCAGAGTCTGCAGCAAGGCGCCGCTCGCGTCGAAACTGCAGTACAGCGCCTGGGGGTCGCCGGCCGCCGTGAAGCCGCCGCAGGCCTGCAGCGCGGCCTCACCGACTTGCTGCGGCTCAAGCCAGGCGAGGTCGTAAAGCACGCTGTTGGCGGGCTCGTTCAACACGCTGACCCACTGCTGGCTGCCGTCCAGACTGATCTTCGCCAGCAGCCCCTGCAGGCCGCCGCCCTGCGGCAGCACCTCGCCGGCGACATAGACGCTGTCCGAGCTGGCAACAATGCTGCGGAAGGCCTCGTCGTCGGTAGTCGAGCCATACTCGCGGCTCCAGACCAGGCTGCCGTCAGGGCTCCACTTCTGCAGCACGGCATTCATCTCGCCGCCACTGCGCAGCAGATCGCCACACAAATAGACCGCGCCGTCGGGGCCGATCACCGCATCCCGGGCTTCAAAACTCCCGGGCAGCTGCTTCACAAAGGCCTGCACCTCGGGGGCCAGCGGATCGCAGACCGCCAGCAGCGGGGCATAGCCTGCACCCGTCTGCGAGGCGCCGCAGAGGATCACATTGCCCGCGCCGGCGGGCAGGATGCGGCAGGCGTACTGCTGCGCCGAGGTGCCAAAGCTGTGCAGCTCATAATCCCGCGCGCGGATCAGAACAGAAGTTGTGTTATAGATCCCGCTGTCATCCACGACCCGCAGCACAGCTTCGAAGTCCCCGGTCTGGGTGTATTCAAAATCGAACTGGGCCGCGCTGCCGCCGGAAACAAAGCTGCCATCGCCCTCGGGGTCCCAGAGGTACTCGGCAATGCTGCCCTCGTCCGTGCTGGCGCTGGCGTCGAAGTGAACCGTGACGGGTACCCGGGCCAGCAGGGGCTGGGCCGTCAGCTGCGGCAGCGGCGCCGGGCTGCCGATCCGCACCTGGGTCAGAGTGGTGTCGCCCTGAAACAAAAGCAGGCACAGCAGCAGGCGCCCCTCGGCATCGATATGCCGGCCCAGATCATCCAGCGTGCAGACGCCGGCGCTGCTGATCCCATGGCTCTCCCAGCGCCCGCCTTCCCAGTCGGCCAGCAGGCAGAAGGCCGCAGCGGCGCCTGGGGACTCTTCGAATTCAAAGTTGATGCTCGGGTCGCCGGCGTAATCCCCCGGCTCAAAGCTGTAACAGGCGTAGGCGCACTGGTCCAGCCCATCGCTCAGCGCGCTGCCGGTCGCCCTGAAGTACAGCCTGGTATTCCCGGCGGTCAGTGAAGCGCGGTGCTGAGGAAGCATGGGCGCATAGTCCGGCCCGGCCCGCAGCAGGTCCGAGGGCACATAGCTTGCGCTGCGTCCCGGGCCTGCTGGCAGCAGTTCGGCCAGGGCCGCCGGACTGGCCAGCCACGCCGCGGCGCTGAGCGCCGGAGCAGTCCCGCCAGCGGGCACTGAAACTGCTCCGAAGTCGGACCTGGTCTCCGATGCACAGGAGATCAGCGCAAGAATCAACAAGGCCAGCCCAGCCTGAAGCAGACCTGTGTTACTCACGGCCAGAGTATAACGTTCAGCCGGCGCGATTCCCGGCCCCGCCGTGCCACCGTCTATAATCCCGCGCCCGGCAGTGTGCCTCGATTCAGGGTTGACGAGCAGTGCGCAGCGCCGGTGCGTTTTTCGCTGGCCGCGGCGGGTGTACTAACCCAGCCCGGAACCAGCGCGCCATAGAGGAGTTTTCTGATGACCAGCCACCCCGAACTTAAGCCCCGCGCCGACCTGCGCAACATCGCCATCGTCGCGCACGTTGACCACGGCAAGACCACCCTGGTCGATGCCATGCTCTGGCAGTCCGGCGTCTTCCGCGAGGGCTCCGCCGTCGCCGAGCGTGTGATGGACTCCATGGACCTCGAGCGCGAGAAGGGCATCACCATCATGGCCAAGAACACGGCCATTATGTATAAGGGCACCAAGATCAACATCGTCGACACCCCGGGCCACGCCGACTTCGGCGGCGAGGTCGAGCGCACGCTCAACATGGTCGACGGCGTGATGCTGCTGGTCGACGCTTCGGAAGGCCCGCTGCCCCAGACGCGCTTCGTGCTGTCCAAGAGCCTCGCCCGCGGCCTGCCGATCCTCGTCGTGGTCAACAAGATCGACCGCCCCGACCGCCGGATCAAGCAGGTGCTGGACGAGCTGCTGGACCTGTTCATCGACCTTGACGCCCATGAGGACCAGCTCGATTTCCCCGTGCTCTATACCCAGGCCAAGCTGGGCATCGCGCTGACCGAGCCGCCGCACATCAGCGGCACTGATGAAACCACCTCGCTGGAGCTCTCCGGCTCCCTCGCCCCGCTCTTTGACGCGATCATTGAGCACATCCCGCCGCCGATGATCGACGCGACGGCGCCGCTGCAGTTCCTCGTCACCAGCCTCGACTACTCCGACTACGTCGGCCGCATTGCCGTCGGCAAGGTCTTCGGCGGCGAGCTCAAGCTCGGCTCCGAGATCGCGCTGATGAAGCAGGGCAAGGTGGCCGGCCGCGCCACGCTGACCAAGCTGTATGGCTATGACGGCCTGGCCCGCGTCGAGGCCCAGTCCGTCGCCGCCGGCGACATCGCCGCGATCAGCGGCATCGCCGAGGCCTTCATCGGCGACACGGTCGGCGACCCGCTGGACCCCCGCGCGCTGCCCTCGATCTCCGTCGAGGAGCCGACGATCTCCATGGAGTTCCACGTCAACAAGAGCCCCCTGGCCGGCAAGAGCGGCAAGTTCCTGACCAGCCGCCACATCAAGGACCGGCTGGAAAAAGAGCTGCTCTATAACGTCTCTATCCGCGTCGAGCCGGCCCCCGCCGGCGAGGCCTTCACGGTGTCGGCGCGCGGCGAGCTGCAGCTGGCCGTGCTGGTGGAAACCATGCGCCGCGAGGGCTTTGAGCTCGCGCTGGGCAAGCCGCAGATCATCATCCGCGAGGTCGACGGCAAGCCGGTCGAGCCGCTGGAGCTGGCGGTGGTCGACATCCCCGAGGCCTTCGTTGGCGTGGTTACCGAAAAGCTCTCGATGCGCCGCGGGCGGATGGTCAAGATGGTCAACCACGGCTCGGGCCGCGTGCGCCTGGAGTTCGAGATCCCCTCGCGCGGGCTGATCGGCTTCCGCGGCCAGTTCCTGACCGACACGCGCGGCACCGGCCTGCTGTCCACCCTGCTGCTGGGCCACACGCCGCTGAACCCGCAGGCGCTGGAGCGCTCCAACGGCGCGCTGGTCGCCGACCGCGCGGGCAAGGCGATGGCCTTTGCCATGTTCACCCTGCAGGAGCGCGGGCCGCTGTTCGTCAACGTCGGTGAGGTGGTCTACGAGGGCATGATCGTCGGCGAGAACTCGCGCAAGAACGACCTGGGCGTCAACATCGTGCGGGAGAAAAAGCTGACCAACATGCGCGCGGCGGGGGCCGAGGAGCTGCACAAGATCAAGCCGCCGCTGAAGTTCAACCTGGAACAGGCGCTGGAATACCTGCAGGACGACGAGCTGGTCGAGGTGACACCGGACGCCATCCGCCTGCGCAAGCGCCAGCTTGGCGGATGGGGGAGACAGGGAGTCGGGGGATAGGGGCGGCATTCTGCCGGCGTCTCGTAGGGGCCGCAGACAGGCGGCCCATGGAGCGCGGACGATCCGTCCGCGTCTTGTACGATCCGTCCGCATCTTGTAGGGGCGGCGCAGAGTCGCCGCCCGGACTTCAGTAGCGCGGGCGTCCGCGCGTGACCAATTCACCTGGTACGATGGTCTCCTCATACAAGTGGAGGATCACGTAAATGCCTATGCAGTCTTTTGAAGAGCTTTGCAGACAGCTTATAGATGCTACCTCAGAACGCTCCGCAATCGAATTGCTCAAGCGAAGAGGCTACTGGGACGATGAGTCATGCTGGAGGAAGTTCGACGATAACGAAAACAACTTTTCGATCATTGGAAACCAGCAGAGCGCTGCAGAAAAAGCCCTAGTGGAGAAGCTGACAAACGCTATCGACGCAGTACTAATCAACGCTTGTTTTGAGAACGATGTAGCCCCAGATGGGCCATCTGCGCCCAAGAGCATTATTGAAGCTCAGACAAGGTTCTTCCAGATCCCGCAAGGACAACTGGCGAACTTAAACGCAAGTCAGAGAACAGGACTTGCTCAGCACATTCACCTACTTGTGCAAGGCACAAAGGGTGCGGCACCAACTCTTAGTATTGTAGATTCGGGAGAGGGTCAGTCACCAAGGAAGTTCTCAACTACGTTTTGCTCTCTTGCGAAGTCTAATAAGTTCAGAATTCCATTTGTGCAGGGCAAATTCAATATGGGCGGGACAGGCGCGCTGCAGTTTTGTGGCGACCATTGTCTGCAACTAATAGTCTCCAAGAGGAGCCCACTGTGTCCTGTCGAAGACAATACATTGGATAGACAGTGGGGTTTCACTGTGATTCGGCGTCACAGACCTAGAGGTAATGAGCGAAGCTCGGTCTTCGAGTACCTTGCACCAAAAGGAGAGATTCCAGCATTTGCCGCTCAAGAACTCCCACTCCTTCCAGACGAAGCAGGCAAGAAACTTGCGAGGCCATTAGGCAGTGGCACAATG
Organism: uncultured Planctomycetales bacterium; assembly: GCA_964512635.1. Lineage (GTDB taxonomy): Bacteria > 4484-113 > 4484-113 > 4484-113 > JAFGCY01 > JADZFO01. The sequence continues at coordinate 39,437 of CAZEJB010000017.1, forward strand.
GTTCGACTATACGACTATCAGTTGCCAAGAGGGCTGCGGGGCACCGCTCTCTTCGATCTCAATTATAAACTGAGTGAGTTGCTGGCAGCTCCTGCTCTGCCAATCAGGCTTGTGGAGATGAGGGAGGGATATCGGGGTCACTCTTTTTCAGTTACTATGGCTGGTCTAGTCGTTAGGCTAATTGACAGCCGTGATGAAGTGCTAGAGTCAGGATTCCCTGCATCTGGGTCTATATCGGTCGGCTCATCCGAGGTCAGCTATCGTGTCTTCGTAATCAAGGCAGGCAAGCAAAAGAACTTCATCGATAAGACTGGTATAGGGTTCTTTGTAAATGGTCAGCAACATGCGGGAATTCCAAAGCACTTCTTTACTCGAGCGAGAGTTGGGCTCAGCTACCTCAAGGACTGCATCTATGTTCTGTTGGAGTGTTCCTACCTGGACTCCCAAGTAGTGGAAGAACTCTTTATGAACGATCGAGAGAGGCTCAGAGAGGGCAAGCATCAAAGGCACATTGAAAAGGAACTAGAGACACTACTGTCGCAGCACCCTGGATTGAAGGAGTTGAATTCTAGAAGGCGGGCAGCCCTGCTGCAAGATAAGCTCCAAGACAATAAGCCCCTTCTCGAAACATTGGACCGGATCATACGACGATCCCCGTCACTCGCGTCTATTTTTGTTACTGGAACGCAACTTGCCGACCCTTTATCAGTTCTCGGGGCGAAGCAGGCTAGAGAATTCGAGGGTCGTCAATGGCCGACTTTTTTCGCTCCAAGCAAGCTCTACACTGAAAGTGCACCGAAAACATGGCAAGAGAACAGGCGAGTGAAGATTGAGTTCAGGACTGATGCTGTAAACGATTACTTTGATCGACCACAGCTACCAGGACAGTTATCCTGCAGCATGCTATCGAATCCCTTGGCTCTGATCTATAGTCTTTGGAACGGACACTGTGTCGTACACGTAGACTTTCCGAAGGGCGCAAAGCTCGGGACCCGACTGGACTTGACATTCCGTGTAAGCGATGAGCAACGCGTCGAACCGATTTTGTGTGTCGTGCCTTGTATTGTTGTTGAACAGGATTCGCAATCGTCAGGCACGCGAGGTTCCGCAAAACCATCGGCGCAAGGTGAGGATGGAAAGGAAAAGCAGCCAAGCAAGCTTCAGATTCCCCCGATTCAGGAGGTCTATCGTGAAGATTGGGAGGCACATGGATTCGATGAATTCGCTTGCATCAAGGCATACTACTCTAAGGACACTGGTTACGATTTGTACTGCAATATGGACAACAAGCACTTTCTGCACGAACGAAATGCGAGCCTAGTCGATGATAGAGAGCTACTATCAGTCAGGTATAAGAGCGCGCTTTCGCTAATCTGTATGGCTGTCGCTTACGACTTTCGCGACAAGCAGTCGATGCTTCCAACGGTCTACAGTAGTGCTGCGGAAGCCGTATCGGATATCAGCCGTGCGCTTGCGCCAATTATCATACCCATGATCGTCGGCTTGGGAGAAAGATTGAGGGCTGACACCGTCGACTAAGATCAATCTCTGGGTCTCTTGTAATTTAGATGTTTACAAGCGCGGTTCACCTTCTTCTGCTTGTCTGTACACTCTACTGGCATTACACTCTGATTGAATATGCAGTCAGGCAGGACGAGTGGAGGTAGGTGCGATGAGCATGCAAGCGGTGCCCGCTAAGGCGCAGGGGCTGACGGTGCCCTTTGAGGTCGGTCAAGACTACACGCGGGAGCAAGTGCGTAAGTTCCTCGGTGGAGGAAATCCACAGGCCGGTATTGTCTATTGGGCAAGGAACCGTTCCGTGGTGGCCTGCTTCACTGACCCAGTGCACGGCGAGCGATCCGGCTATCTTGACCACGAGAACCCCGATGGCAGCTGGGACTACTGCGGTCAAGGCCTAAGCGGCTCACAGAAGCGCAGCGGAGCCAACCTCGTCCTGGAAAACGCGCAAGTTGTCTTGCTCTTCGAGAAGGCCAAGAAGGACCTTCACACTTACCGCGGCCAATTCACTACGGGTGCACCCCGCGACCACGTTGCCACCTCCGGCAAGCGCAACGGCGACACCCTTCTAATCTTCACCCTCACTCCTTCTCTTTTTTAGCCGCCGCGTGACTGCATATGCAGTCAGGCCATGACTAGACATTCACGCTGAATCTCTAGTCGCAGGGGGCCTTTCTGCGCCAGGCCAGGGTACGCTCAACTCCACGCGGGCGGCTGCTGTGCGCCGCCCTATGGGATAAGTCGGGGGGCGACTGTGCGCCGCCCCTATCGGGCCAAGGAGGAGAGCGTGATGGCTACACCAAGAACGGGGCGCGTGGTGCCGCTGGAGCTGGATGAGCTGGATCTGGGGCAGGCGCTGGATGCGCTGGACTCGCGGTCCCACGCCTATGAGCGGACCGCTGCGTATCTGGATGGCGAAGATCCGGAAGCCGCCCTGCCGGGCGGCTCCACATGGGAAAAGGCCGCCCTGCCGGGCGGCGCCACCAAGAGCAGCGGCGGCTGGGACAGCGATGACGATGACGGCTTCTTGGTGATTGAGGAGGTCTCCGACGCCGAGGAAGCCCGCGGGATCGCGGCGCACTTCCGGGCCATCGAGGCCAGCCTGCGCGGGCAGTGGGATGCCTGGCGCGCGCGGCGAGGCCAGTAGCGCCGCACTCTGTGGCGGCGGCTTGCCGGCGGTATGCTCGGCGCCCGCGGCGGCACGGGGACCGGGAGCGCCAGCCAGGGGCTGGCGTAAGAGGACGCCAGACTATGTCTGGCGCACCCAGCTTCCGACGCGCGGTACCGTCGCCGCTGCCGGGCTTAGCCCGGCGTAACAAAGACCGCGGCGAGCTTGCGAGCAGCGGAGCATCCGCAGGGTGCCCGCGCTCCAATTGAAGATGCAACGCGGTACCCTCGGCGCTGCCGGGCTTAGCCCGGCGTAACAAAGACCGCTGCGAGCTTGCGAGCAGCGGAGCATCCGCTTGCGCTTGCGAGCAGCCGAGCATCCGCTGGCCCATTTGTGCTAAAGGTGGTTCACTCGTGCTAAAGCGGGCCGGGGGGCAGATGAATCAGCCGCTGTGGCGGGTAGGCTTGGCGGTGCAGTCCATCGCTATTTCGCCGGCCCTGCGCGGATGGCCCAGCCCGCCCCGCGCGCAGAGGGTACAGCGTCCAACCAGCGGGAAGGGCTGGATGCTGCGAGGCCAGAAGTGGGCCAGGTGAAAAACGTAAATGACGTTTGTTTTGGGGGCTGAAAGTTAAATCTGTGCCGGGGCGGCAGACAGGCGCCGCGTGAAAATGATGAATGACGTTGCATTTCAGGGGGTCAAAGTTAAATTTCCAGGTCTGGCCGGCTGCCAGCGACCGCTGATCGCCGCTACTGAGGGCGGCGCTATTGGGACTCCGGGCGGCGCTACTGGGACTCCGGCCGCTGCTACTGCTCTGGCAGCGCGCCGAGGTGGACATACAGCGCGGTGTCGCTCAGTGGATCCAGGCCGGCTGGGTTGAAGCTCAGGTCAAGGAAGGTCAGGTCGACCGCCGCCGTGGCCTGCGGCGCAAGCTGCGGGTGGCCGACCGAGGGGCTAAGCGCCTCCCAGGCCAGGGCCGGGTCTGAGAGCACAGCGCCGGTCGTGCCTTCAGCCGCCGCCTGGCCCCGCAGCCGGGATGCGCAGACCAGCGAGCCGCCATAGTTGCTCAGGCTGGTGGGGCTGAGGACATTCCCGGCGGCGCCAGCGTCAATGAACAGCGGCCCGGTGATGCCCAGACTGCCGTCAAAGCGCAGCAGGCACAGGCCGGTTTTTGTGCTGTCAAAGACGCTGAAGGCCAGCGCCGCCTTTCCGCCGCTGCTGGTGGCCGCCGTGGCCCGCGTGTCATTGGCGTTAACCTGCAGCAGGCGCACGCTGCCGCCGGCGATGCCGACGATGCCGCTGGCCTCGCCGCCGCCGCCAGGCTCAATCTGGCGGCCGCCGACAAAGGTGGTGGAGAGCTGGCCGGAGCCGACGATGCTGAGACAGGAGCCGATTTCCAGCATGTTGTCGGCGCCCCAGGTCTGGGCGCCCGTCAGGCTGCCGGCGTCGCTGAAGGTGCAGTAGAGCAGGTCGGTGTCGGCGGCGCTGTGGTCATAGCTGCCGCAGACCCGCAGCTGGGGATCGCCAAGCTGGGTCGGGGCGAAACGGCCGATGGCGTTCAGGTTGCAGAACTCCGGCCCGATGACGGTGTCGGACCACAGCAGGTTGCCGTCAAGGTCGAAGGCGCCGACATAGCCGCTTTGTTTGCCGCCGTCCTGGGTAAAGTCCCCGGCGACGAAGATGGTGTTTGCGCCGACGGTGACCGCGTTGAGCCGCAGCAGGTTGGGGGAGTCGTCGATGGCAATGCTCCAGAGCAGCTTGCCGTCGGAGAGCCGCCAGCGCTGCAGCAGGCCCTGCTCGGCGCTGTCACCAAAGCTGGAGCTGGTGCCGCAGATGACGACGGAGTCATCCGGGGCCAGGGCGCCGCCGCTGATGGTGTCGCGGTCCTGGCCGGGGACCCAGCGGCGGAACCAGGTGACCTTGTTGTTGGGCCGCAACAGGCCGACGAAGACGTCGAAGTCGGTCAGACTGGACTGCTTCTCAAAGCCGCCGGCGACCAGCAGATCGCCGCCGGCGGTGGTCAGGACAACGCTGGGCTGGACGTCATAGCCCGCCGCGCCATAGCTGAAGGCGGCGTGCTCAACGGCGTTGACGCTGAGAAAGGCCTCGCCATAGACGCCGTCGTTGTCGATTGCCCTGACCCCGACTATGGGCGACAGGGGCTGCTCATAGTTGAAGCTGATGGACGGATCGGGGCCGGTGCCTTCGAAAAAGAAGCCGTCGCCGTTAGTGTCCCATTGATACTCGACGATTTCGCCGTCGGGGTCGGAGGCGCTGGCGTTGAAGGTGACGTTCAGCGGCGGCGGCCCGAAGCGTGGAGTGGCGCTGAGCGTGACCTCCGGCGGCCGGCTGCCGATGCGCAGTTCGGCCAGCTCACAGCTGGTGCTGCCGCCGACCATGACGCCGATCAGGACCATGCCGTCGTCCCTGATATAAGGGCTGATCGAGGGCAGTTCCAGCAGGTTGACATCGCTGAGCGGAAAGGCCTCGAAGCGGTTGGTATCGAAGTTGCCGAGCAGCAGGTGGGCCGGCTGGGACTGCGCCGGCGGCAGGGTCCAGACCAGGTTGAAGGCGGCGTTGCCGCCATAGTCGCCAACGAAGAAGGGATAGAAGGCTACCGCCAGGCCCTTGAGCCCCTGGCCCTGCGGCAGTTCCGGGCTGAAGACACCGCGTTCGCCGCTGCTGCTGTAGTGCAGCCGGGGCAGCTCCGGGCTGCCCTCGTTACCCAGCCGGCGCAGGTCGAGCGGGGAGTAGCTGGTCTTCCGGGGCCTGATGGACTGGGGCAGCAGCTCCAGGGCGGCGGCAGGGCTGGGCAGCCCGGCCGGGACTGGGGTGCCTTTGGATGCCGGCTGAGGGGCCTCAGCCCCATTACCCGCGCCTTGCTGCAGCTCGCCAGACGTGTCCAGTTCCGGACCTATGCCGCGGCGGGCGGCGCAGCCGGTGAGCAGTGCCGTCAGGGTGAGCAAAACGGTCAGCGCAATGAGCAGCAGGCAGGTAGCTGGGCGCATGACAAAAGTATAACCGGCCAGCGCCCTGCCATCTGCAAAGGAAAGGGCGGACCCTGCGGTCCGCCCTTGAAAATCGAAGTTAGTTGCAGGCAGGGTGCCTGCGAGCCGCGGCACATTACGCTAGAACGCGCTGAAGGACTCCACTTCGGCCAGCGACGGTGCGGCCTCGGCGAGGAAGGCGCGGACGCCACTGCCATCGCCATGACCGGCCTCGGCGGCCTCGGTATCCTCTTCGTAGTCCGGGCGGGCGATGCGCAGCAGCTCTTCAAGGCTGGTGATGCCGCGCAGCACCTTCTTGACGCCGGACTCCCAGAGGGTCAGCATGCCCTCCTTGCGGGCCAGGCGCTTGACCTCGTGGATCGCGGTGGAGCGCATGACCAGCGCGCGCATCTCGTTGCTCATCTTGAAAATCTCGAAGATGCCGGCGCGGCCGCTGTAGCCCAGGTGGTTGCAGAACTTGCAGCCCTTGGCGCGGTACATCACCGGGTTCTCGCCGAACTCCGCCACCTTGTAGGCACCGCGGATCAGCGCCAGCTCCTCGGCGCTCGGGGTGTAGCTCTGCTTGCAGTGCTGGCAGAGCTTGCGGCTCAGGCGCTGCGCCATGATGCCGATGACCGAGGCGTTGATCAGGAATGGCGGGACGCCGAGGTTGTTCAGACGCGGAATGCTGCCCGGCGCGTCGTTGGTGTGCAGGGTGCTGAACACCAGGTGGCCGGTGAGCGCCGCGTTGACCGCGAGGTCGGCAGTTTCATAGTCACGGATCTCGCCCACCATGATGATGTCGGGGTCCTGACGCATGAAGGTACGCAGCGCGGTGGCGAAGGTCAGGCCGACCTTGCTGTTGACGTGGACCTGGTTGATACGGTCCAGCTGATACTCCACCGGGTCCTCGACGGTCATCACGTTGACAGTCTCGGTGGCGATCTTGGACAGGGTGGCGATCAGGGTGGTGGACTTGCCCGACCCGGTCGGCCCGGTGATCAGGATGATCCCGTGCGGCCGGCTGGTCAGGTCGTTAAAGGTGTCCATCTCCTCCTCGTCGAAGCCGAGGTCAGTGAGCTTGAAGTTAGCGCTTGTCTTGTTCAGCAGGCGCATAACGATTTTCTCACCGAATATGGTCGGCACAACGCTGAAGCGGATGTCGAACTGGTTGTCGCGCAGGGACAGGTCGATGCGGCCGTCCTGCGGCTTGCGGCGCTCGGAAGTGTCGCAGCGCGCCATGATCTTCAGACGGGCTGTCACCGCGGCCACCGCGTGGCGCGGGATAGTCAGGATGCGGTGCAGCATGCCGTCAACGCGGTAGCGCACCACGGCATGGTCTTCCTTGGGCTCGACGTGGATGTCGGAGGCGCGGTGGTCGACGGCGCCGGTCAGCACCGTATCCACCAGCTTGACGATCGGGGCCTGCTCGACCTCGGCCAGGGTCGCCTTGTCGATCAGGGCCTCATCGATTACGTAACCCTTCTTGATCTGCTCCTGGCGGTACTCCTCCATGTGCTTCTCGGCTTCCGCCGTAACGCCGAAGAGCTGGTCATAGGCGAACTTCAGCGCATGGGGGCTGGTGATGCGGGGCACCACGTCGAGGCCGGTGGAGAGTCGGATGTCGTCGATCGCCAGCAGGTTGAGGGGGTCGACCATCGCCACGATGATGTTGTTGCCTTCCTGACGGATCGGCATAGCCTGGTGGCGGGTGATCATGTCGCTGGAGATCAGGCGGGCGGCATCGGTATCGATCTTCTCTTCATAGAGGTTGACCTTCTCGATGCCAAGCTGGTTTGCCAGTACGTCCTGAACGTCGTCTTCGGTGGTCATCTGGAGATCAACCACCACCTCGCCCAGGCGCTTGCCGCTTTCGCGTTGCGCCTCGAGGCTTTCCTGAAGCTGTTCCAGGGTCAGGACGCCGGCGTCAACCAGCATCTCGCCGAGTTTCTTCTGCATGCAGTCGCTCCTTAGCAATCGCTAGGTAGGTCGCCACGCACAGGGGTAAGCGCAATGGGAGACTGCCCACCTCATCTGGCCCCGTGGCGACTAACACTAAATCTTATAACACGGCGGCATCGACTGGTCAAAGCAGCGGGAGATTAAACTTTGGCAACAGCGCGGCTGCCGCGAATCGTGGGCAACAATTACAGACCAGCGTGCCGCTGTTTTGTTGCATCGCCCCGCAAAACAGACCGATTCTCAGCCTTGGCCACCCGCAGCCGGGCTTCCGAGCAGATCCTTAGAAGCGCGCTCCTTGCGGAACTGCCGCAGAACCAGCACGGCCAGGGTGATGACGCACAGAGGCATGACGAAGGCCAGCATGGTCAGGCGCAGGGTCGGCTCAAAGCTGGAGGAAGTTGAGAGAAGCACCAGTTCCGCCAGATAGGCTATGTAGAACAGCAGAAAAACTGCACCCTCCCAGCGATCGATCCGCCAGCCGCGATAGAAGATTGGCAGACAGGCAATCGCGCTGGCCAGCATAATCGGCAGGTCCATCTTGAGCATCTGTACCGGGACAGCTATGGACTGGGGCGACAGACTGGCTGTGAGCCCCAGCACCGCCACCAGGTTGAAGATGCATGAACCGATGGCATTGCCGACTGCGATGTCCTTCTCGCCGCGAAGACCGGCTACTACTGATGCCGCAAGTTCAGGCAGACCGGTCCCGGCGGCAATGATGGTCAGTCCGATCACCAGCTCTGACATTCCAAAGGCCGTGGCAACCCGGACTGCACCTTCGACCAGCCAGTTGGCGCCCTGGACCAGCATGCCCACTCCAAGTACTACCAGCAGCAGTTGAATGACAATGGTCAGGGTGCCTTTGCCTGCGGCACGCTTCTTGCCGTACTCCTCTTCATACTCCGACTTCACCTGCTGGCTTTCTTTCTGACCCTGTCGAATGATGAAAATGAAGTAGCCGAGAGCCGCGGCGAGCAGCAGCAGGCCATCAATCCTGCTCACCTCTCGATCCAAAGCCAGCAAGAGCACTGCCAGCGAAGCTCCGGCGGCCAGCGGCACATCCAGGCGCAGCAAACGGGCTGCGACCGGCAGGGGCGCGACTATTGCGCTGACGCCCAGGATGCAGAGCACGTTAAAGATGTTGGAGCCGACCACGTTGCCCAGGGCCACATCGCCCTGCGATGCAAAGGCGGCCTTGAGGCAAACGGCAAACTCGGGCGCACTGGTACAAAGCGAAACTACCGTGAGCCCGACAAGCAGCGGTGGGATTCCGGCCATGGCGGCCAGGCGGGAAGCTCCGCGCACGAGCACCTCCGCGCCAAACACCAGCAGAATCAGGCCGCCGGAAAAAAGCAGGAGTGTTGTCCAGCCCATTGCGGCATTATCCCCGGTTTTTCAACGGAAGCCTAGCCCGCGCTGTCCTGCAGACGTCCCAGCAGCTTGCTGTAGCCCGCGCCGATGTCGCCAAGGTCGAAGCGGAAAAGGTCCTTGTCGAACTTCTCGCCGGTCTTGGCATCAACGAGGCGGCAGGTGTCCGGCGTGACCTCGTCGGCCAGGATGATGCGCGAGGGGCTGCCGTCGGCCGGGCTGAAGCGGCCGAACTCCAGCTTGAAGTCGATCAGGCGGATGCCCCAGCGGCCATAGATCTCGCGCAGCTTCTCGCCGATGACGAAGGCGCGCCAGGAGATCAGCGCGATCTCGTCGCTGGTGGCCAGGCCCATCAGCGCCGCGACCTGCGGCGCGATCACCGGGTCGTGCAGCGCGTCATCCTTGAGGCACAGCTCCAGCAGCGGCGGCTCCATGGCGATGCCCGGCGCGATGCCATAACGGCGGCAGAGGCTGCCCTGGGCCTCGTAGCGCAGGATGACCTCGATCGGCAGGATCGCCACCTTGCGCACCAGCGCGCGGCTCTCGTCCAGCAGCCGGATGAAGCTGGTCTCGATGCCGAGCTCGCCAAGCGCGGTCATCAGGATCGCGTTGATCCGGTTGTTGATGCTGCCCTTGCCCTCGAAGGAGCCCTTCTTGGTGGCGTCAAAGGCGGTGAGGGAGTCCTTGTACTCCATCACCAGCGCATCGGGGTCGGCCGTCGCATACATGCGCTTGGCCTTGCCCTCGTACAACATTTCGCCTTGCATAACTTCCTGTGTCGTGTCCATGGGAGGCGTATTTTACAAGTAGCAACGCGGCCCTGTCCGCGCGTCTTGAAGTCGGAATACTTGGGCCGTGCATGTCTGCCCCGACTGCAGTTCACGGGCAGAAGCAACACCGACACCAGGAACGCGCGGACAGGGCCGCGCTGCTACTGCGAGTAACTTATCCGATACACCGCCCCGGCCTGGTCGTCGCTGACCAGCAGCGCGCCGTCAGGCATCACCAGCACGTCCGCCGGGCGGCCCCAGCGTCCGCCGAACTGATCCTGCCAGCCCTCGGCGAAGATCTCATAGCCGTCGGATGTTTCATTGTCAGCATTAACTTTGATGCGGCTGACCCGCGCGCCCAGCGGCGGCTGACGGTTCCACGAGCCATGCTCTGCTATGAAGGCATCGCCCTGATATTCCGCCGGGAACATGCTGCCGGTGTAGAAGCGCACACCCAGCGGTGCGACGTGCGTGCCCAGGGGCTGGACCGGTTCGATGTAGTCGGCAGCGTTTTCGCCATCGCTGTACTGGGGATCGGGATCAGGCTGGCTCATCCCGTGGAAATGAGGGTAGCCGAAGTGCGGATCGGTAGTCTGCGCGTCAATGCGGTTGAGCTCGCAGGGCGGGTTGTTGCTGGTGCCGTTCTGATCGGGACCCCACTCGTCGCGGCCGTTATCGGTGAACCACAGCTCGCCCGTGACCGGGTGCCAGTCGAAGCCGACGCTGTTGCGGATACCGCGGCCGATGATGTCGTAGCCCTGCATGTCCTCATGCATCCGAGTGATGTTGGCGTAGGGATCGCCTGCGTCGCAGATATTGCAGGGCGCGCCGACAGGCACATACAGCCGGCCGTCAGGGCCGAAGCGGATGAACTTCCAGCCGTGATGCTCTTCGGTGGGATAGCCGCCGAAAACCAGCTCGGGGGCGGCTGGCGTCTCGATGTGCTGCGCGATATCGCTGATACGGTAGATGCTGCTGATCGCGCTGAAGTACAAATCACCGTCCTTGACATCTACGCCGACCGGCTCAACTATGCCGCTGGCTACTACCTGGATGTCGTCGGCGTGCCCATTGGCATCGAAGTCGCGCACGGCATAGACATTGCCGGCATCGCGGCTGCCGACATACAGCGTGCCGTCGGTGTCGAGGCACATCGCCCGGGCGTTGTTGACCGGGTAGGCAAAGACGCTGATGCTGAAGCCGGCGGGCAGGCTGATGCTCTCCAGCGGCAGGTCGCCGGGATCCTCATAAGGCCCGACCTGGAAGCTGTAAAGACGCTCGGTCGCCTGGCCGCTGATCGCCACCGCGATCAGCAGTGTGCCATTGTCGTAAGTGTAGGGTCCATAGCCGTCGAGGCTGAGCTCGGTGTTCTGCGGCAGCACTCGCCAGTCCCAGCTCGATCCGGGGCGCGCCAGGCCAATAAAGCAGCTTCCGTCAGCGGGTGCCTGCGCGCCAAAGTTGAAGTCGAGGGTCGCCGGGCCGGCGTAGTCCTCTATCAGCACGCTGTAGAGGCAAAAGCTCAGACCGCTGAGGCCGCCGCCCGCGCTGCTGTCAGGGGTGAAAATCGCCTCGTTGTGTTCCAGGCTCACGCGGCCAAAGGGCTGGCCCTGGTCCCACTCGCCGCCGGGCACGGACAGGTTAGCCGGGTCAAAGGCCGCTTCGCGACCCAGGCTGGCCGGCGGCGCCGGGAAGCTGCTTTCGAGCTGAGCCGCGGTGATACCGGCGTCTTGCGGGCCGGAGCCGCTGCAGCCTGCAATCAGCACTGCAGCGCTGAGAGCAGCAAGGAGCACGACAGAAGTTCTGGGATTCAACATGGAAATCCTCCCAGAAAGAGCTTAACAGCAAGCTTCAGATTGGGCTGATCCCGAGCCAGCCCGGCCTCGCCGCAGTGAGGTCAGCCGTAACTTTTTGCTACTTCTGGTAATCTAAAGTCAGAGGCGAAGGACGTGACATAAGCGCCTCAATGGGGAGATCGGACATGCTGTTGCCTAAGCTGCGGGTCGCAGGGTCTTTACTGCTGGCCCTGGCCCTGATGTTCGTTTATTCATGCGGCGCTGTGGACGCTCCCGGTGCCGAAAGCTCTAAGCCGCTGGTTACCGGAACTGCAGCGAGCCCCAGGCGCAGCACTCCAGCCGCCCAGCCGATCAGCACTTCTCCGCTCCAGCTTCCTGCCCCGGCAAGTCTGATCAAGCAGAATGGCTCATCATTCACTTTGGCTGACGGCTATAGCGACGGCGCGGACTTTGCGGCTGCCTTGCCCAATAACCGTGTCTCGGCTGCCGGCAGCTCCGCCGCCTTTGCGCCGGCCTATGACTCTGGAGAGCCGCTTTCAGAACTGTCCTATGCGGTGTACAGTTTCACGCTTCCGGACTACAACAATGACGCTCCGGTCGACATCAAACTCAACTGGAGCGATGCTCCGGATACCGGCAAGTGCTTTGTCTGCCTCAGCGAGTTCTTTGACGGTTACTGGGAGACCTTTGCCCTGCCGGCCGACGGACGCCTTCCCTTCGCTGGCTTTACCGAATACATCAGCCAAAGCGATATTCACCTCCTGACCGTCGTAGTCACAGGTACGGACGCAGCCATTCTGGACAGCATACAGCTGACAGTGGCCCAGCCACCTGTGGCAAGTATCGTGCCTGACAAGGACAGTGGAGTAGTTCCGCTCACGGTGAACTTTGATGCCAGTGCGAGTATGGACCCGGATGGCAGCATAGTCAGCTATGAGTGGGACCTTGATGGTGACGGCCTGTTCAACGAGAACGGCAGTGAAGCGGATGCCATGGACTCAGTGGCAGCGGTAAACACCTACAGCGCGTTTGGAACATTTACCGTTACGCTGCGAGTGACTGATGACGGCGACTTTCAGGATGAAGCGACGGTGGAGATCAATGTGTCTGAGTCCGAGCCGCCGGTGGCAGATCTCAAGGCCAGCCAGGAGAGCGGGCCAAAAGTTCTTGAAGTGGACCTCAACGCCGGGGATTCAATGGATCCTGACGGAACCATCGTGGACTTTGAATGGGACTTTGATGGGGACAACAATTTCAATGAGGCTGACAACGGCGAGAGTGCCGCGCAGGGCAATTCGCTGGCGCAGGCGTCCTATGCTGCGGTGGGCGATTTTAATGCCACGGTACGAGTGACCGATAACGACGGCGGAAAAGACACTGCGAGCGTCGTCATCATGGTGACCAATACTCCGCCGATCGCCGATATCCAGGCCAGCGCTTTAGAAGGCGATGCACCATTCCAGGTTGACTTCAACGCCGAAGGGAGTTTTGACCCCGCGGGCAACATTGTCGAAACCGAATGGGATTTCGATGGTGATGGACTGTTTAACGAGGCGGGAACGGAGGAGGAAACGGCGCACGACGTCTCCCAGCCCAATGACATCGACTACCTCTCTCCGGGCGTCTTCAACGCAACACTTCGCGTGACGGATGAGGATGGGGCCAGCGACACGGCCAGCGTGGGCATAACCGCCCATGGCTGGATCATAACTACGGTAGACCAGGATGTGAACTCCCAGGAAGGCTACTCTGTGGACCTGCTGGTCCAGAACGGCAAGCCCGTCATTGGCCACTCAACCCTGAGTCCTTACGGCATTCGTTGGGTCAGCTGCTCAACCCAGGAGGGGACTACCCAGGGAGACTGGACCGGGGCGACTGTACTGGACGGTACTCTGGCGCCTGGACTGGCCTCCTTCGCCCTGATTGGCGGAAACCCGGCGGTGAGCTTCTTTTCGGATACTGGTACAAACGGGCTCTTCTACAGCCGCAGCTCCACAGCCGGCGGAACGAATCCTGTCGACTGGATTTCCCCTGTCTTAATCGACAACGCCAATCTCGCCGGGCTGACGAGCGATTTACTGGAGGTCAGCGGCAAGCCCTCAATTGCCTACAGCGCCAATACGACTGGGGACCTGCGCTATGCGCGTTCGACCCAGAATGACGGCTCGAGCGGCTGGAGCAGTTTTACGATTGATGGCGACGGCGCAGGGGCTGAACAATATGGCGGTCATCTCTCGCTGAACATCGTCTCCGGCGCGCCAGCAGTGGCTTACAGTTCGGCATCCGGCACCCAGGGCCTGTTCTATATCAAGTCGTCTACCGCCACCGGCGCAGCCCAGGCTGACTGGACAGGAGGGGTTCATACCACCATCCTGGCAGACACATCAGCTTGTCAGTTTCCCTCGCTGGCGATAGTCAATGGGTTTCCGGCGGTCTCGTTTATGGACGCGTCGCTGACCCTGCGCTTTGCCCGCTCGTCGAGTGCCACGGGCTCAGCGGCCTGGAGCACAGCGGTGGTGGACAATACCGGCATAACGGGAGAGCACAGCAGCCTGGCCATAATCGGCGGCTTTCCGGCCATCGCCTACCACAGCCAGAGCGCGGACCACAGTCGCTTTGTCAGCTCAACCGACATGGACGGTGCTGGCAACGCGAGCTGGACCAATGAAGCGGACATTCAGCCTGCGGGCAGCAATGGTCGCTTTACCTCACTGGTCGAGTTGGCCAGCGGCAGAGCTGCCGTGGCTTACCGCGATGACGGCAACGCCCTGCTGAAGTACGCGGTGAAGTACTAGGCAGCCGGCCCTCGGGGCACAACTGCAAGCTTTCGCAAGGCTCAGCGCGCTCAAAGCGCGGGCGCTAAGCGTGCGCTTTTGATTCCCCGCTGTTAAAGTAGAAGCAGCGCGGAAGGAGGCTGACTTGCGCGCCTGGGAGTTGTCATGACATCGCTTCAGTTCTTGCGTCTCATCCTGTTGGCTATGCTGGCCTGCGCTGCGCTGAGCAGCTGCAAGGGCGACCTTGCAAGTTCTCAGGACAGCCGCGTCCAGGACCCGGCGCCACAGGTGCGATCCATCGACCGCCCCACCGTACTGAGTGCCGAGCTGCAGCCTGCGCAAAAGCTTGATGGACCCGCGGCCCTGGCCCTGCCCCAGCTCGCATCACCCCGGGATATGTTGTCAGCCGCGGACCGCTCCGCCAGTTTCACGCTGCCTGACGGCTTGCGCGAAGCGGCGCTCTACTCGCAGCAGCTGCCTTCTAACCGTGTCAGCCCCTCCGGCTCGAACCTGACCTTCCAGCCCAACTTCAGCCCCGGCAACAGCGGGCTGGAACGGATGGCTTATGCCGTTTACAGCTTCGACCTGCCTGACTACGCCGGTCGCTATGTTGAGGTCAGCACCGACTGGGGTGCGACGCCGGGCGCCGGACTTGGCTATGTCGCGCTGGGTAACTTCGCCACCGGGCGCTGGGACTGGTATGGCGACCCTTCCAGTGAAGCGCTGCACTTTGAAGATTTCAACCCTTACATTGATGCCGGAACTGATACTTGCCTCGTCGTCGTGGCCGTTCGCGGCACCGCCATCTGCCGGCTGGACATGCTTCAGATCTATACGCCGCAGCCACCCAGCGCGGTGCTGGGCTCGGATGTCGACAGCGGCCTGACGCCGCTGGATGTCTTCTTCGATGGCAGCGGCAGCGTCGACACGGATGGCAGCGTGACGGGCTTTGAGTGGGATCTCGATGGCGACGGGACCTTTGGCGAAAGCGGCGAAGAGGCCAACGCGGCCGGCCAGAGCACCGTGTCCAAGCAGTTTGCGGATCCCGGAGCGGTCACCGTGTCACTGCGGGTAACAGACAATGACGGGCTGACAGGCACCGACAGCCTGATCATCAACGCCAACCTCGCCCCCAATGACCAGCCGATCGCACTGCTGGGGGCTGACCCGCTGAGCGGTCCGGCGCCGCTGGAAGTCAGCTTTGACGCCAGCACCAGCTCGGACCCGGATGGCAGCATCGTGGCCTGGGAGTGGGATTTCGATGGCGACGGCAACTTCGGCGAAGCGGACAACGGCGAGCAGGCCGCAGCTGATAACCCCCAGCCGGCGGCGGTCAGCTATGTCGATCCAGGTGAATACAACCCTGCGGTGCGCATCACTGACAACGGCGGCGCGATGGACAGCGCCAGCGTGGCCGTGTCCGTCCAGCAGGCCGGGGCGGTGACTGCCGTGCTGGAATCTGACTTCAGCGCGGGCGATGCGCCCCTGAGCATCAACTTTGACGGCAGCAATTCGCTGGGCGCTATCACGGACTATGAGTGGGACTTTGACGGCGACGGCGTTTTCAACGAGACTGGAGCAGAGGCGACGGCCCAGGGCCTTGCGACGCCGGACAGCTATCTGTTCGCCACCCCTAATCTGTGGACGGTCAGCCTGCGGGTCAGCGATTCGCTGGGCAACAATGACACAGACAGCGTGATCATCACGGCCCACGGCTGGGCCGTTGTCGAAATGCCTGAAACGGGACCCTACCCGTCGATAGCCAGCATCAACGGCCACCCGGCTATCTGTCACCACAGCTATGTGGATGGCAATTCGCAGCCGACCAACACCCTGCGCTACTACTACTCGAACAGCCTCACCGGGGCCCTGCCGGAGGACTGGTCGGACCCCGTTTCCGTTGAAACTGCGGTCCAGACGAGTGGCTGGCAGAGCAGCCTGCTTGAGGTTCAGGGCCGCCCGGCGATCTTCTACTACAGCACATCAAACCAGAACGTGTTCTACGAAAGGGCGGCGACTGCCACCGGCACCGGCAGCAGCGACTGGGACAGCGCGTCACTGCTTATCGATAGCGCTGGCGGTCAGACCTATTACGGATTCAAAGGCGCAATCATCAGCGGCAACCCGGCCGTGGCATGGAACCGTGGACCGGAGAATGATTCAATCCTTCGCTATGCGCGTTCAACCACTGCCACGGGCGATTTGATCGCCGACTGGGGTGCAGGATCGAAGCTGACCATTGACCAGGCTGGCGGACACAATGTCGGTCGCGAATGCTGGCTGGCCATGGTTAATGGCACACCGGCGATTTCCTACGAGGATGACTTTGGCGGAACCCATACGCTGAAATATGCGCACTCGTCGACCCCGGATGGCTATAACATCGCCGACTGGACCATCGTGACTGTCAGCAGCAGCGAGAACCCGCAGTACACCAGCCTGCTTGAGGTGGGCGGCGCTCCGGCAATAGCCTACAAGCGTGAAGGCACCTTCGGGCTGATCTACCGCCGGGCGAGCACCGCCAGCGGTAATGCCAGCGCTGACTGGGATACCGGTACAAACCTGCTGGTTGCTTCAGGCGGTCCGGTGGGATCCTTTGCCAGCCTCAACATCGTGAATGGGCATATCGCGATCACCCATGCCAGTTACAGTAATCCGTACGCGCTTTTCTACAAGGAAGCGACGACACTGAACGGAACCTCGCAGGCAGAATGGGACAACGGGATCAGCGAGACAGCCGACAGCGGCGAGTCCTCGCTAGGCGAGTGGATGGAATGCGTGGTCTGTAACGGGCGGCCGATCTGCGTCTACCGCGGGGTTGCCAACCAGCTGGTGCGATTCTGCGTGAGGATCTAAAGGCGCAGAACAGAGCAGGCGAGGCCTAATCCAGCTTGAACTGCTCGCCGAGGAAGTACTTGCGGGCCATCGGGTTGGCCGCCACCTCCTGCGGCGTGCCCTCGACCAGCACTTCGCCATCCATCATGATGTAGGCGCGGTCGCAGATGCTCAGCGTCTCGCGCACGTTGTGGTCGGTGATCAGCACGCCGAGGCCCTTGTCGCGCAGGGAGGCGATAACTTCCTTCAGGCTCTCGATGGTTACCGGGTCGATACCGGTGAAGGGCTCGTCAAGCATGATGAAGTCGGGGTTCGTCGCCAGCGCCCGGGCGACCTCGCAGCGGCGGCGCTCGCCGCCGGAGAGCACATAGCCCTTGTACTTACGGATGTGGTCGATGTTGAACTCTTTGAGCAGGGGTTCCAGCATCGCGCGCTGCTCGCGCTCCGAGCGCCCGGTGGCCTCCCAGACCAGCAGGATGTTCTCCTCCACCGAGAGCTTCTTGAAGACGCTGCTTTCCTGCGCCAGATAGCCGATGCCCAGGCGCGCGCGCTTGTAGATCGGCAGGCGGGTGATGTCCTCGCCGTCCAGCAGGATCTTGCCGGCGTTGGGCGTGACCAGGCCGATCATCATATAAAAGCTGGTGGTCTTGCCCGCGCCGTTGGGGCCGAGCATGCCGACGATCTCCCCGGTGCGCACACGGATATCGACATTGTTGACCACGTTGCGGCCGCGGTAGGTCTTGACCAGGCCGCGGGCCTGCAGGGTTTTTGTGATGCCCTTCTTGCGGCCCAGCGCGGCATCCAGACCCGAGAGCTGCGCCCCTTCAACCTGCTCCTTGCGACCCCGGCGCTTCTCTGGCTTCGCCTTCGCCGGCGCCGCGGCGGGTGGCGCAGTTGCTGGCTCATTTACCGGGGCTGATGCATCAGCGGCGGTTGCGACCTCGCTGGTGGAATCATTGGCCGCTGTCTCAGGACCTGTCTCAACTGCCATAGCGGCAGGCAGGTTGCCTTCATCGGCGCCCTTGGCGCTTTCAATGTTCTCCAGAACTTCGCGCGCAGCGGCCGGCTTTTCGCCCCCTGCACCCGCTTTGCGCTTGAAGAACATCGCCTTAATGACGCGGCCGGGCCGCATCGCATTCATTATAGGCGGCGCCCGCAGCCAGATTAAACACGGCGCTGAGACAGGCAGTCCTTAGTTGTCCATGCCTAAGCTGTCCTGCTACAATGCGCTCGTGCGCCGCAGAATTCTGCTCTTAGCCGCCCTGGTCCTCTTTACTGTCCTGCCGGCACTGTCCGCGCAGGCTGCCAGTGTGCCCGGACTTGGCTGCAAGTCCTATCTGATCTACGACTACACCGGCCAGCAGATCGTGGCCATCGACAACCCTGACAACCGCCAGCCGATCGCCTCGCTGACGAAGCTGATGACCGCCATCCTGGCCTGCGAGAACCTGCGCTTCGACGGCCGTTATCTGCTCAACGAGGAAGAGAAGAAAGCCTTCAAGACCGATTCGCTGCGGGCGGACAAGATCCTTGAACTGATGCTGGTGGCCTCCAACAATCTCGCCTGCAAGACCGTGGCGCGGATCGTGGCCGGCGATGAAGCCAGCTTTGCCCAGATGATGACCGCCCGCGCCCGCGACTTCGGGATGAACAACACCCGCTATGTCAACGCCAGCGGACTGCCCGGGGAAGGGCAGTATTCCACCATGGAAGACATGCTGCGCCTGACCCTCAACGCCCTGCAGTACCCCCGGATCCGCCAGACCATGACTACCCACGACTGCGTCAAATGCGGCGGCCAGGATTTTCAGCCGACACTTGGGGCGCTGTATGCGCGGCATCCGGGACTGATCGGCGGCAAGACCGGCTATACCAAGGCGGCGGGACGCTGCCTGATCCTGCTCTACAACAGCAATGGCCGGGACTACATCGTCATCACCTTTGGCTCCAGCGGGGTGAAGGCCAGCTTCAAAGACGCGGAGACCCTGCTGAAGTACCACGGCCTCTATGACGGCCCCGTTGGCGAGTGGAAGTAGCTGTTTTGCGGGGGCGCGTGGAGCGCGCCAGGCATTATCCGAACAGCAGCGCTATGGGATAGGGGCGCACAGAGTGCGCCTGGCTTTGGGCTCAGTGCAGGAAACGGGCCTGGGGCTTCACAAGTATAAGCAGCTCAGACTGGGCCGGGCGCACTCTGTGCGCCCCTACTTTCCTGACAACGCCAATTGTCACCGCGGGCGCGCTCCACGCGCCCCTGCGGTTTATGCCGGGCGCACGCTGTGCGCCTCTACAAAGACGGGCCGAACATGTTCGGCCCCTACGACGGCAGCGTTCCCGCGGCGACCGTGACAAAGTTCTCTGGCTGGTACAGCCTCGCCGCCGCCGCGTTGACCTGCTCCAGCGTCACCGCACGTACTATTTCCGGGTAGCGCCGGATGTAGTCCACCCCGCGCTCAAGGTAGAGCGAGTCGGTAAGTACCGCCGCCACCGCGCCGTTGGTAGACAGGCGCACCGGGAAGTTGCCGGTCATGAAATTGCGGGCCAGCTCCAGCTCTTCCTCCGTCACTCCTTCGCTGGCGAAGCGCGCCATTTCTTCCAGAGTGGCACTGATCGCCGCCTCCATCTTCTTGGGGCTGACCTGGGCGCTGACCCAGGCCGGGCCGGCCGCGCGGCCGGAAGTGACCCGGCTGTAGGAGCCATAGGTCAGGCCGTCCTTGACTCGCAGGCGCTCATTAAGTCGGCTGTAGAAATCGCCGCCGAAGATGAAGCTGCAGATAAAGGCCGCGGTCCAGTCCGGCTCCAGCTTGCTCATCCCCGGCCCGAGCATGGCGATGCTCAG
The DNA here is from genome assembly GCA_964512635.1 of uncultured Planctomycetales bacterium. Taxonomy (GTDB): domain Bacteria; phylum 4484-113; class 4484-113; order 4484-113; family JAFGCY01; genus JADZFO01. Next base: position 59,386 of record CAZEJB010000017.1, read on the forward strand.
GTTGCTCTTGTCGGCCATTGCGATGTTCTGGCGCAGGCCGCCGCTGGGCTGCCAGCTGGCGCCCTGGGAGAGCAGTCCCTCGCGCTCGCGGGTTTGGGGCTGCCAGGCTCCGAGGCGCTGCTGAACCAGCTCAACGGCCTGTTCGGGATCAACATCGCCAACGATGCTGAGGATCGCCCCGCTGGGTTCGATGTTGCGCGCATGCCAGTCGCGCAGGTCGCTGCGCGTGATGGCCTTGACGCTGTCCGCATCGCCCTCCACCCGGCCGGAAAAGGGCGACTGGGGGCCATACAGCGCGTTGCGTCCGGCGGTAAAGGCCTGGTCAGAAGTGTCGTCGAGGCTGTCCAGCAAGTCGGTCAGGATCTGCTGACGGCTTTTCTCGATCTCGTCCTCGGGGAAAGTGGAGCGCAGGAGCTGCTCGGCCAGCACATCCAGCAGCAGCGTGAAATCCTCGCTGAGGCTCTTGCCGCCAAAGGTGGTACTCTCCCGTCCGAGGTGGTAGTTCAGGCTGATGCCGTTGTCTTCCAGCATGCCGGCCAAAGCGAATTTGTCATAGTGCTGGGTGCCGCTTTGCAACATTTCGTCGACGAAGCTGCCGAGGCCCGGCCGGCCCTGCGGGTCATCAATGCGCCCGCAGCGCAGCAGGCCGTGGATGCAGACGGTCGGATTGCTCTGGTTCCGGCGCACTACGACGGTAAGACCGTTTTCCAGCACCCGCAGCTGGGCGTAATCCCCTTCAACCTCGCTGGCAGCACTGCCGGCGCCGCTGCCTTCTGTAGGGGCAGCTGTTAAATCCGCGCTGCCGAGATGGGATAAGTTGCGGTCAAGTCCCGGGACAAGCTCCGGGCGTGAAGCGCGGCAGCCTTCGGCGCGCCGGTCCAGCGCCAGAAACTCAGCAGCCCGCGGATCTGACTCTCGATAGTGCGGGGGCTCCGGGTCGCCAGCCGGGAAGTCGTCATCATCGGTGTCAAAGTGCTCGAGGCCTTCGGTCTCGTCAAGGTCGATGTCCTCATCGTCATCGCCCGTCTCGCCGCTGCCGCTGGGCAGGGCGCGATAAATGCCGACGGTCCGGTTATCCTCGAACAGATACTCGGCGGCGACGCGCTTTACATCTTCGGCCGTGACCGCCTCGATGCCGGGCAGGTAGTTGTCGAGCTCGCGCCATGAGCTCATCAGCTCAAAGTCCACCAGTGCTGCCGCCTCGGCCTGCAGGCTGTCGTGGTCATAGACGAAACTGACGCGTGCCTGCTTGCGGGCACGCTTCAGCTCGTCAAGGCTGGGGCCCTCGGTCTTGAGCCGCTCAATCTCCAGATAGATCAGCTGCTCGGCGGCCTCGGGGCTCTGGCCCTGGTTGAGCATCGCGCTGGCGAAGAACAGGTATGGATCCTGGTAACCAAAGTTGGAGGCCCAGGCTGCCGCCTCGCCGCACATGGCGCTGTCCACCAGCACCTTATACAGACGGCTGGTGCGGCCGGAGCCCAGAATGTTGCCCAGCACCACCAGGGCGAAACTGTCGGGGTGGCTGGAAGGCGGGATATGCCAGGCGCAGAGGACATAGTCCAGCTGGCCGGCGCGTCGGATGACGAAGCGGCGCTCGCCAAGCTGGGCAGGCTCGCTGGTCAGGCGCGGCCGGGTGAAGCCGCTGGCAGGAATAGCCCCAAACCAGTTCTGGATTTTTTCCAGCATCTCCCGCGGCTCAAAGTCGCCGACGGCGACGATGAAGGCGTTATCAGGGTGATAAAAGCGGTTGTAGTGCTCCAGCAGCACATCCGGCGTTACCGCCTCGACATCGTCCTTGTAACCGATAGTCGGGATGCGGTAAGGGTGGGCCACAAAGGCCACGCTGTTCAGCTCTTCATACAACAGGGTGAAGGGCGAGTCGTCGCGCTGGTCCAGCTCGTTGCGTACAACCGTGATTTCGCTGCTCAGGTCGTCGGGGGTGCAGGCGATGCCGCGCATGCGGTCGGCCTCAAGCTCCAGGGCGACGTCGATCTTGTCGGCGGCGATCGTCTCGTAATAGACAGTCTGGTCCAGCCAGGTGTAGGCGTTGTTGTCGCTGCCCATGCGTTTAAGGCGCTTATCAAACTCGCCCAGCGGGAACTTGTGGGTCGTCTTGAACATCATGTGTTCAAGCAGGTGGCTCAGGCCGGTGATACCCGGGCGCTCAAACTTGGAGCCCACACGGTAGGCTACGTTGAAGTTGATTACCGGCGCGGTGCGGTTCACTTTCAGCAGCACGAGCAGGCCGTTTTCCAGCCGGTACTCGTGCACGCTGTCGGTATAGGTAGCGTGGTGAGCGCTGGCGCCGGAGGGGCTGCTGGGGGGAGTACTTGTCATCCTGATTGTTCCTTCGACTAATGGCCGGGCGCGCGTTCGCGGCGGGCCGGCAAAGCATAGCTTACGCAAGCCGGGCCGGGCATACTAGAATCACTGTGTGCCCCAGCCCAAGAAAAAGGTTCTCAGCGCCAGGCCGAGCAGCGCAGCTCCCGGCGCTGCTCCCAGCTCCCGGCCCGTCTTGACTTATGAAGGGCCGGCAGAGCTCACCTGGGATTACAACCCCTGGATTCACTCCACCGACCGCGGCTGGCGCCGGCCGCAGATGGCCTTTGCAGCGCTGCTGCTGTGCTGCATGATCGCCGCGATCGGCCTGGCCGAGCACCGCACCATTCCCGAGCTGGCGGCCTGGACCCTGGCAGGGCTGGCCATTTCGATGGGCATGTGTGCGCCGCTCTTCCTGCCGGTGCAGTACCGCCTTGATCAGCGCGGGGTGACGGTTACCTTCCTGCTGGTGCCGAGCTTCCGGCCCTGGGAGCACTATCGCAACTTCTATGTTCACGACACCGGCGTACACTTGACTACGATGCCGCGGCCCAGCCCCCTGGATGCCTTTCGCGGCCACTACCTGCAGTGGGGCACCGGCCTGGGACGCCGCGAGCTGGTTGAGCCCTTTATCGCCGGCCATGTGCGGCGCGAGGCGGACAGCGCCGCCTGAGACGGGCCGCCGGGGGTGTTGTAGGATAAGTAGATTCCCGGAGGGGTAAGACAATCCATGAGCACAATGGTTGACACCGGCCTGCTGATCAGCAGCCTCGATTACGTAACAGTCATGGTCAAGGACCAGGACGCCGCGCTGCGCTTTTACACCGAGGTGCTGGGCTTCCAGGCTTCGGACGATGAGCAGTTCGGCTCCGGCCAGCGCTGGCTGACTGTGGGCCTGCCGGGCGCCCAGACGCGCCTCGTGCTGTTTGCTGATCCGCACGCCCATGCCGAGGAAGAAGGCGGCTGCTGCGGCAGTGGCGGCTGCGGCTCCTGTGGCGGCGTTGAGTATGCTTGGACCGGCATGGTGATGCGCACCGACGACATCAACGCGGCCTTCGAGAACCTGCAGGGCAAGGGTGTGACCTTCCTCCAGCCGCCGCAGGAGAAGAGCTGGGGCGTAATCGACGCGCTCTTTGCCGATCTCGACGGCAATGTCTTCAACCTGGTACAGCGCAAGAACTAGCGGTCCGCAGTCAAGGCCAAACTGATAACTGCACCCGCTTGCAGCTATTGGACCGGGTCTGGGTGGATATAATGCTCTGATCACTCGACGAGAGGGGGAGCATGTCCATACTTCGGACCACGACCCGGATTCAGATGATCCCGCGCAGACAGATCCACTCAGTGGGCCTCGTTTTGCTGTTTGGTCTGCTGGCGCTTATGCAGTCCTGCTCCTCGCAAGCCGAGCAACCGGCCAGCCTTGCGCCAGATCACGGCAGCGCCTTTCAGCTTGATCTCTACCCCGACACCTTCATCGCCGGCGGCTCAGCAGACGAGATAAGCGTGCGCGAGGTCAAAGGAGCCATAGGAGAGGTGCGCGTCGAGGTAGTTGCCCGCAACGCCAGCCGGCTGAAGGCTGTCTTTTTCAGGCTTAACTATGATGCCGCTTCGTTTACCCCGCTGCGTCTGAACAAGTCAGAAAACATCGCGCCGGCAGATGGAGACCTGAGCATTTACCTTCCAGCCACTCCCGGCGTTCTTGAGTTCGCACAGATGCTGCCGCGACCCCAGGATCAGGTCGGCTCAGGTTTCAGCGGAAATGGAGTGCTGTGCAGCATCGATTTCGCCCGGCGGCCTTTTGCGGATGTGCAGAGGGCAACAAGTGGGGTGCCGTCCAGTGACGACGCGCGCAGCACCCTGGTCTTCAACCCGGTGGGGCCTCAGCTCGAATGGCGGTTGGTCAACCCGGGTGACTACAGCCAGGACGGCCAGGTGCTGGCCTCCGACCTCACCCCAATCGGCATCCACTTCAACGAGGATGTGCCAGCCGGAAACGACCTGGACGGTCGTGACAGCAACAGCATTCAGGATGTAGTGGACGGCAACAATGACGGCACAATCGCTGTCGGCGACCTGACCGCCATCGGCCTGAACTTCCAGGACAAGATCCTGCGCTACAAGCTCTTTCGCAGCACTGATCCGCTGGATGTGCCGACCAGCAACACAGGCCCCAATGGCCCGGGTACTTTGCCTCTGGGCACGGTTGAACTGTCCGAGGCCATTGGCAACAAAGCTACAGAACGTCTGCGCTTCGAGTTTGTCCTGCTGAACGACCCGGCCGGCGCGATCTACTGGGTCCGTCCCTTCGACGGCGTGGACGACGGTACGCCAAGCACCACGGCTCTTGGGGGCGCGGCCGCCAACCAGCCGCCAGTCGCCGCAATTGTGGCTGACGTGACCCAGGGCTTCGCCCCGCTGACGGTTAACTTTGACGCCAGCGCCAGTGCGGATGAAGCTGGACTGGCTGGATTGGAGTTCAGTTGGGACTTTGAAGGTGACGGCACCTTCGATTTTGTCAGCGGCAGCGATGCCACGATTTCGCATGATTACACTGACCCGGGCCAGTTCAACCCGACTGTAAAGGCCACCGACAGCGAGGGGCTTAACGGCCTGGCCAGCGTTGAAGTGCTGGTTGACACGCCGGGGAATGTGCCGCCGACGGCCAACCTGGTCATCTCGGCTGTGGGGACCCAGGCGCCGGTGGCGATCACCCTGGATGCCAGCGGCAGCGCCGACACCGATGGGACGATTCAGGAGTACCGCTTCGACCTTGACGGCGACGGTGAGTTTGAAAAGGTCTTTGCGGGCACGGAAGACCCGGTGCTGAACTTCAATCTGGGCACTAACGGGAGTTACACCTTTACTGTCCAGGTGATTGATGACGACCAGGGGACTGACAGCGACAGCAAGACCGCTGACGTTTCTGGAGGCTTTGTCCCGGCTGAGGTGGATCAACTGGATCCCGGCGTAGAACCGCTTGATATCGCCTGCGGAGCGTTCAATAAGGACCCCAGCGCCAACAGCCGTTTCCTGGTGGCCTACATGGACGACACCAAGCAGCTCAAGCACCTTGTCTCGAATGACAACGAGGGCGAAAGCTGGAAGAACCCAGCGCTGGTCACGGCTTCCGGCAGTGACGAGCGCAATGCGGCGCTGCATCTCGGTGTGGTCGGCGGCCTGCCCGTCCTGGCCTATATCGACAACGCCAGTTCCAGCGGGACGCTGCGCTATGTCCGGGCCAATGACGCCGACGGCCTGAGCTGGCCAAACTCTACCGCCCTAGCGTCGGGGTCAAACCTGCGCTCACCTTTTCTGCGCATCGTGGACGGTGTTCCGGCGGTCGCCTATATGTTGAAGCCGACGACGGCAACCGGGAATTCAACGGTGTTCTTCGTCAATGCGAAGAACTCGGTTGGCAGCGGCGCCTGGAATGGCCCGGTTCTCGTTGACAACGGCTTCCCCCAGGACTTAAACCAGGTTCCGCTGCCGCGTCTGCAGTTGCTCTTTGTCAGCGGTGACCAGGAGCCAGCGGTTGTTGTTGGCGGTGCTGCGACTTTCAGAGAGAAGGCCGACAACAAGAAGGGCGACGACTGGGACGGTGATGCGGACAACGCCCTGCTCTTCGCCGCTAAGGCATTCAGCTATCAATTGGAATCCGGAGACGAGGCAATTGGGGCGCACATTCAAGACAATGAGGATGGACTGACCGACAGCGTTGTCTCCCACCACGTGACTAATGCTTTCGGAGCATTCTCAGGGATCTGGCAAGGGGCATTCACAGAAATCGAGACCACGCCGGACATCAGCCCGCTGGTTGAGTTCCGCCGCGACGGTGCCCTTGGCGTGGTTTGCTGGCATGACAATGACCTGAATGCGCTGAAGTTCGCCCGCTCGCTGAACGCGGATGCGGAAGCCTACGGTGCGCCCCAGGTGATCGACTTTGTTGACACTGACGTCTTCGACATGACAGTAATGGGCAGCACTGGCCGCGTGCTCATCGTTTATTACGACAAAGCTCAGGGCGTGATCAAGGCAGCCAATATCTAGCGTGCAGCGCGCGGCAGGATGCAGTTGATTGACACCGCGCGCTAGAATCCGCCATGCGCAATTCCCGCCTTGGGCTGGCCGGCCTCGTAATCTGTCTGCTGCTGCTGTGCAGTGGCTGCTTTGATGTCAACGAGGACATCACTGTCCGCTCGGACCTCTCCGGCAAGTATGTACTGAAGCTTAGCCTGCCGGAGCGTCTGGCCGCTATGGGCGACATGATCCCCGGGGAGCATAGTGGCGGCGATCCTCAGCGCAACTTTGAAGAGCTCAAATCGCAGCTCGAGCAGGAGAGTTTCGTCGAGAGCGCGGTGGTCAGCAGCGCGACCGAAGGCGAGATGCGCTTCTACACGCTGGAAATCCTGGCCCGCGACATGCGCAAACTTGGCGACTACTTTGCTGAGCAGGCCAATGCCAATGGTGAAAGCCCCTATCGCCTGAGCTTCAAGCTGGAGCGCAAAAGCTTTGGCACCTTCCACTTCAGCCGCGACCTGCAGTTCAGTGCGATGGCTGGCATGGGCCTTCCGAACGGCGGCGGCAAGGCAGACGACGCCTCTGGCACCCCGGACAGCTCAGCAGGCGATGATGCCGCCCAAAGCGCGGATGCTGCTGGCGCACCGGAGGACCAGTCCGGTGAGCGCAGCATCAAAGACCGTCTGCTGGACAAGGGCCGCGATGCCCTGAGCAAAGGCATCGACCAGGGAGTTGACCAGGGCAAGAAAGCGCTGGGCGGACTGGGGGGCATGCTCGGAGGACTGATGGGCCAGGCGCTGATGGCGGACCATTACTACACTGTAAGGCTCTACGCCGCCGGGATCGAAAGTACGGACGCTGTAGCCGCAGCGGATGGAAAAAGCGTCGAGTGGCGCATCCCAATGGCTGAGCTGATGGACGGTTCGGCATCCAGCCGCACGCTTGAAGCAGACTTCAAGGCGCTCGGGATCAGCGGTGCGGCCCTGCTGCTGCTTACGCTGCTGGTCATGTTCCTCTTCGCCGGGCTGCTGGTGGGCATTGCGGTCACCTCCGCACGGCGCAAGCGCCGTGCAGCCCAGTCACCAGCACCGCCGGCTCAGAGTTAGGCCTAAACCCGGCCTGCTATATTTAGGCGGTGAAGACCCTGGCCCGCAACACCATCCTTCCGCTGCTGCTGGTCGGGCCGCTGCTGGCCTGGTGCGTCTTTATGGCGCGCGATACCACCACGGATTACCCGCGGGCCCTGCTGCCCAGCGCAATGGTCGCCGGGGGCCTGTGCCTGCTGGCCCTTGCCCTCATGATCAGCAGTCTGTACCGCTGGCCCAGCAGAGAGGCCATGATCGGAGCCCTGGTGGGAAGCGGATTGAGCTTCATACCCGCGGTCGGCGGCGGCACTTTTGGCATTATGATGCTGGCCTTCAGTGGTGACAGCGGGATGGAAGCCGCGGCCCAGGTACTGCCGGTCACTCTTGGGATCACGGCTCTCCTGATTCTGCTGCCTCTCACGCTGGGCGTCTGTCTAGGTGCTCTGATTGGTCAGCGCAAAGCGGATCAGCGCGCCTTGCTGCCGACCGGGCCGGAGGTCCCCACCCGGTGATCGGAAGGCTGATCCGCAACTGCCTGCCGGCCTTTCTGGCGATGCTGCCAACCTGGTACGGCTCAAACTACCTCAGCCTGATGGTCGCGGAATTTCCGGACAAGCGCCGCATCGCGATGACGGTCGTGCTTTGGATGTGTGTACTGGGCGGCCTGATCCTGGCGGGTCTGCTGGCGCTGTTTCGCAAGATCGGCGGCCTGATCGGCTTTTGCATTGGCGCTCTGCTTGGCAGCGGCGCGGCGCTGCTTGGGGTTACCTTCGGCATGCTCATGCTGGGTTTTGGCTCGGACTCCGGCAAGGAGCCGCTGGCCAACTCGCTGCCCTACACCCTGCCGATTGCCAGCCTGATCATGCTGGTGCCGATGCTGCTGCTGGCGGGCGCGGGCAGCCTCGTCGGCAACCTGATAACAACCGCCCGCGAAGCCGCGGTCCGCGCCATAGTTCAGGGGGTGAACGATGCCAGACAGCACAACTGACGGACCTTCGGGGCTCCTGCGCTATCCCTGGCTGGCCTCGCTTCTGTGCACCGTGCCGTGGTGCTATATCGCCTGGCAGTTCGCAACTGATACCGTCGGCAAGGCCTATGTGCCCGGCACGGAAGCACGCAGCTTCGCGCTGGTCTACCTTTTGGCCGGCCTGTGCATGGCGGCATTGACCTACCTGGTCCTGCTCCCCCGGCGCGGCTTCGGCCCGCGAATCGGTGCCGTCGCCGGCAGTTGCTGCGCCTGGCCCTTTGCATTCTTTGGTGCGGTCTTCGGCTTTATGCTTCTGCTGCTGCTGGGAGTAAACGGAAATGAGCAGCAGCAATTGCAGGCCAAGTGGGCTTACACCTGGAGCGTGATCGCCAGCCTTGCCGTGCCGCAGATTCTCCTGATCCTGCTCGGCAGTATGCTGGGCGGGATAATCAAGCGCCGGTCATGAGCAGTGAATCGATCAGCCTTCTTATCAACGCCGCGGCATCGCTGGCCACGCTGGGCGCGGCACTGATGGCCTGGCAGTCGATTGTGCTGCTGCGGCGTGAGCTTGAAACTTCTGAGAGATTCAAGCGCGCGGATCTGATCAACGAGCTGACCCGCGCCTGCTATGACGATGAGGATCTGGTCAACCACTTCCTGCACTTAAGCTACAGCCCGGACTACCGCTTTGATATCGCCCGCTTCGAGAGCATGCATGGCCAGGCTAACCTGCCGCATGTCCAGGAAGCCCGCCGAGAAGACCGTCTGACCAGCGAGCTGCTTGATCTGTTGAACTGCGTCTGTTTCTACATTGAGCAGCGGATGATCTCGCATGAGGAAGTGGCCTCGACCGGTCTGGGTTATGTCATTGCGCGGGCCTGGCGCCACGGGGCGGTTCACCAGTACATCGAATGGGTGGACCAGCCCAACCCGGGTTCCAGCGCCCAGGTCGGCGCCTTCCCACACTTCCGTAAGCACGCGCCTTTGATTACCCAGTTAAAGTACCCATCCTGAGAGGCGCTTCCTGGCGGCAACTCACGCTGCAAACGTTTGGGCTCAGGCGCCGTACCAGCATCCTTTATCTGCTCTTCAGGAGCCCGCGATGCTGACCTTTGCCTGCGACGACGCCCAGGCGACCCACGATGACTTCGCCGCGAGAGGCGTGAGCATCACCCAGGCGCCGCAGATGATGCCCTGGGCCCTGCAGTTCATGTTCGCCGACCAGGATGGCAATGTGTTTGACGTGGTTGGTCAGGCGTTGTTTGACCTGTTCTTGACCTGCACTTAGAATTGAGCAGATGGACTCCTCAACTTGGGCGGCGTGGATTAGTTCTGTGGCAACCGTTCTTGCCGTAGGTGTGGCATGGAGAACTCTTGGCCCGCTCGCCGAGCCAATGCGTCAAGACGCAAATTTCAAAGAGGCCGATTTGATCAATGAACTGACTCGTGCCTATTATGATGATCTAGACCTGGTGGAACTGTTCACCAAGATGGTCTACGACGAGAAGTACAAACCAGTCTGCAGCAATGAGCATCCCTCAGATGATGACAAACGGATGTCGGAGTTACTGGACCTACTGAACTCGCTCTGTTACTACATCGAGAACGGAACGCTGAAAAAGCACACAATCGCAAACACGGCCCTCGGTTATCTCGTTGCTAGAGTTAGCCTCCACGCTGGCACCCTGCTATATGTGCAATGGGTCGACAAGAACGACGCACGCGAGCCGAGTCTGGGCAGTCAAGCCCCCGCATTTGGGTATCTGAGGAAACACGCGAATGAAATCATTAGACTTGTCTACCCGGCCATCACTGTAGAGAGATTGAGAAAGTCAATCGGCACAGGAGCAACAGCGTGAGCGACAGTGCCCCCGCCATCCTCGTTGAGCACCTGACCAAGAAGTACGACAAGCTGACGGCGGTGGACG
>CAZEJB010000018.1:0-31360 GCA_964512635.1 uncultured Planctomycetales bacterium
CAGCCGCTCCACCCCGCGCAAAGACAATACAGCAGGCAGGCTGGGATGTCAAATCGGTCGCCAGAGGCATAGTTGATCATCCGCGGAGACGCTGGACTCACAAACTGCGGAACTGCGATTCAGGTCGCCAAAACACTTAGTTCTGTCGTGTGCGGAGGGGATTCCCGGAACTTAACCTGAGGAAAGTGGATCGCACTTTGCTGCCACAACTTGCAGCGGGACTGATTTGAAGTTATGCTTGTCTGGACACGGAGTGTCCCAGGCTGAATTTTGGGAGGTAGTTATGCTGCGAGCAAAGATTGGGTTCATGGTGATCTTACTGGCGCTTTTGGCCAGTTCTTGTGCCGGCGGCGGCTCCAGAACGAACGCGTTGCCATCCCCGTACAAACCTCTTGACGACAGTTCGAACCGGCCTTTCCCAACTGCGCAGACAGACCGGAGTGTCTTTGAGGCGGGAGTTCACCAGAACAGGGCACTTGGCGGTGAGTTCTTGTCTGCGAGTTCTGCCCTGCAGGGTTTCGAAGGCATGCCGAACATGCATGTGACTCCTGCCGGGCAAACGCAGTGGGCGCAGTACGCCCTGCTTCTTGACCAGCCAGGTCACTATGTGTGGCTCCACGTTAACGAGAACACTGAAGTTTCCTCTGCCGGCGCTGGACCGGTACTGATGCTGGCCAATTTCAAGACCAGTCGCTGGGAAGCAATAGAGGAAGGAAGTGATTTAGAAGCCAAGCACTATCTCCTCGATTCCTACGCTGATTATCTGAGCCCTCTGGGACTCGTTTACTGCACACTTGTGTTTCCCCCCGGGACAGAGTTTAGTTACAGCAGCGTTGCTATCTACTCCGACGCTTCATCACTGCCGATCACGGTCTTTCAGGCATCCTACCGCAGCGAGGAAAATGTCGTAGAGTTGGAATGGCAGCCGCTTGACGTTTACTTTAGCGAGCCAGCCAAGGCTGCGGACAGTTTCAGGATCTATCGCGCGAACAGCATTGTGTCGGACTTTCCGGTACGGCCGTGGACAGGGAGCGACGAGCCAAGCGAGATATACCTGCTGGCCGAAGTGAGTGGCCAGACGGACTCTTACATCGATTCAGATCCTCTGCTGCTGGATCAATCTGGCTCGCTGGATTACCAGTACTGCATTACCTGGGTCAAGGATGGAGTTGAAGGCCCCTGCTCTGACATCAAGATCGGCGCGGCAGGCAGCTTCCCTGTGCTTGTGTTCGATGCTACTCCAATGCTGGGGTTCGGCGAAACGGTTATCACTCTTGACACTTCAAAGTCTTACGACCCCGATGGTGGTGAGGAGCACGAAATCCAGTTTGATCTCAATGATGACGGAGTCATCGAAATGGAGGGCTTTGATGTCTGGACCTTCAGCGCCGATCTTCAGGAAGACCTGGTCATCCGCGCTACTGTCCGCGACAACGAGGGCTGGGAAGCTGAAGAGTTGATAACTGTGCGAGCCTTCGAGAACAGCTCCTGGATAGCTGATGATCCCAATCATGCAGACCCCGACAGCTGGCCATCCGTGCTGGGGGATCCGGGTGCCTGGTTCCTGGACCTGCACTATCTGATTCTGGCGCAGAGCACGGTAGGCCCCTACACGATTGATGTTGACTACGACTTTGGCCAGAGTTTCAACGATGGTGTTGTCGGCCGGGTCAGCTTAAACGCCGGCATCGAAGCTGCTGAAGGGCTGCACTCGCTGCTCGAATTGCCGGTACCACCAGCTATGCCAGCAGGCGAGTACTTCGTTGCGATTCGCGTGACAGACAGTACTGCTCCGGTTGATGGTGGGCCGAAGACCGGCATTTTTGTGTGGCCCAACCGGATGATCCTGAAATAGCCGCCTGATTTTGTGCCTGCGCTATCCTAATCCGTATGGATGCAAATGGTGCCATCGCCGGCTTTGAGTTCGGCCAGCCTGTTTATCGCGGGCCCCAGGGTTACGCCAGTCTGACGCCGGTCAGTTATGCCGGGCGCAGCGGCTTTCTGCTGCATTACCGCAACCCGGACCCGCGCAAGCTGCATGCCGTAGACAGCCAGGGCATGCGCGAGCTCAGCGAGGCCGTGGCTGCGCTGGAAGGCCTGGTCAGTGCAGCCGACGGTGTGGTCGCCAGCGCTGTTGCCAGCGGCGAGCCGCATCCTGAGGCCGATGAGCTGGCGGCATTCTGCGTGATCTATGGCGACTATGACCCGATCCATGCCGGCGCGGATATCACCGAGTTTGCGGGCGAGCCGGATTACAGCGCGATCCACCAGCACATGCTCCGCGGCGTAGAGCTGGATACGCGGGTCAAGCAGCTCTGGCCGCGGCTGCGCACGGTCGGAGTCTTCTGCGGCGAGCGCTTCGGGGGCAGCGTGGAATGGCCGATGTTCGCGCAGTATGCGGTCTGTGACAGCCGGACCCGGGTGCAGTACAGTGAGGTACAGCTTGGCATCGTTCCCGGCTGGAATGGAATCCTCAATACGTTGCTGCACAGTACGCCGCTCAACGCGGAGTACATGTGTGCGACCGGTAATCCGGTCGCGGCGGCCCAGATGCTCAGCGCCGGCCTGGTGCAGCAGGTCGTGGAAGCTCCGGCCGGACCTGACCGCGCGGCTCTAAGCCCTGAGGACTATGCTGCTGCCTGGAAAGTCTATGCCTCCGAGCGCCAGGCAGCCCTGCTTGCTGCGGCCCTCGAGCTGGCCTGCTCGGAGGACCTAGCACACGGCGAGCCACAGGACCTTGTCAGCGCGGAACAGATGCGCGAAGAGATTGAGCGCCGCAGCAAGCCCGAGCCCTACGCCGCGCTGCGCGCAGCGGTAGCTGCGGAGTCCGCCGCGCTGCCAGCTGGTGATGCAGATGCGGCCAAGGCGCTCTTCAGGAAGGTCGCTGGAGAAGTGGCCAGGCTGGGCAAGCCGCTGGCCCCGGAGGCTGTCCGTGGTGTCCAGGACTTCATTGAACGCTGGCGGGGTCTCGACCAGGACGAGCTGCTTTCGCGCTTCCACGAGATTGGTGTCGAGGAGGCCGCGCTGATTGACCGCCTAATGCGCACGGAGCACCGCCGGATTGGCGTCAATGCCGTCCTGAGCAAGAACATTGCGGAGCGGGTGGCAGTCTTCGACTAGCCTTGCTGTCGAAACTATCCGCCCAGGTAGGCCTGCTTGACCTTGTCGTCGGCCAGCAGTTCAGCGCCCGTGCCCTGCATGACGATTTCGCCCAGCTGCAGCACGTAGGCGCGGTGGCTGATACGCAGCGCCTGATAGGCGTTCTGTTCCACAAGCAGGATCGTCTTGCCTTCGTGATTAAGCAGCACGATCTTCTCGAAGATCTCCTGCACCAGATTTGGGGCCAGGCCAAGGCTGGGCTCGTCAAGCAGCAGGATCTCCGGGTTCTGCATCATGGCGCGGGCCAACGCCAGCATTTGCTGCTCGCCGCCGGACAAGGTTCCTGCAACCTGATTCAGGCGCTCCTTCACGCGCGGAAAGAGGGTATAGACCTCTTCAAGCAGCTCGGCCTTGCGCAGTTTGTCCTTCGTGATCAGGGCACCTATCTCAAGGTTCTCGCGAACCGACAGGTTCAGAAAGATACGGCGGCCTTCGGGACTGAGGCTGACACCCTTGCGTACAATCTCAAATGCGTGCATGTTGGTGATGGCCTGGCCACGCAGCAGCACCTGCCCGCCCTGGCATTTGACGAGCCCCATCACCGTGTTCATCGTTGTGCTCTTGCCTGCCCCGTTGCAGCCGATCAAAGTGACGATCTCGCCGCGGCGCACGCTGAAGCTGATCCCGTGCAGGGCCTTGACCGCCCCATAGGCTACCTGCAGATCACGTGCTTCCAGCACCACCGGCGCGGGTTCCGTGCTGCTGCTCAGATAGGTCTTGCTGTCGACGGCTGGCACGCTGCTCATGCCTGATCCTCCTGGCGGCCGAGATAGGCCTCGATCACCTTGGGGTCGCTGCGAACATGCTCTGGGGGACCTTCGCTAATCTTGGCGCCGTACTCAATCACAGTGATGTACTCACAGATTTCCATCACCAGGCCCATATCGTGCTCGATTAGCAGCACGCCGCAGCCAGTCTCCTGCATCAGCTTGCGAATCTTGGCCGTCAAAGCTTCAGTCTCACTGTCGTTCAGGCCGGCAGCGGGCTCGTCCAGCAGCAGATACTTAGGATGCAACGAATAGGCCCGGGCAATCTCGAGGTACTTCTGTAGCCCATAGGGCAGGGCGCCGGCCTGTTTATCTGCAACTTCGGACAGCTCGAAGTAGGCCAGGATTTCCCGCGCCCGCGCATCAATCTGGCGCTCCATCTGCACACAGCGGGGCAACCGCAGCAGACCCTCCAGCATCGTATAGCGGAACTGCCGGTTGAGCGCGACCTTGACGTTATCCAGCACCGTCATCGACTTAAACAGCCGGATGTTCTGGAAGGTGCGGCCAATGCCCAGCCGGCTGATCTCATGGGTTGAGAGGTGGTCGATGCGCTTTCCATCCATGCGCACCTCGCCATAGGTCGGCGGGAAAACACCAAGTATGGCGTTGAACGCGGTGCTCTTGCCGGCGCCGTTGGGGCCGATGAGGCCGACGATCTTACCGGGGTGAACGTTGAAGCTGAGCTCCCTGACCGCGGTCAGGCCCCCGAAGATCACGCTGATGTTATCGATCTCAAGCACCCTGCCGCTCCTCGCGCTTAGACAGACGCAGCTTGATCAGGTTGCCGATCTCCTGGGTGCCCATCAGGCCGCCCGGCCTGAACAGCATCAGCAGTACCAGGCTGAGCGAGTAAATCACCATCCGCCACTGGTCCAGGAAGCGCAGCAGCTCCGGCAGAACCGTGATGGTGATCGCGCCAAAGACCGATCCGGTAAGGCTGCCCATGCCGCCGAGGACGACCATCAGCAGGACTTCCACGCTCTTGAAGAAGCCAAAGCCAAGCGGGCGGATCAGCGGGATGGTGTGCGCCGTCAGCGCGCCGGCGAGTCCGGCGAGCATAGAGGCGAAGATGAAGTTCTGCAGCTTCATCCAGGCTATGTCGATACCCAGGTTATTGGCAGCGACCTCATCCTCGCGAATGGCGACTGCCATCCTGCCATGCATTGAAGCGAGGTAGTTGCGGCTGAGCCAGAGCACCAGCAGAACGATCAGCCCGAACAGTGCAAAGGCCGCCCACTGGTTTGAGTTGACCGCCTTGGTGCCGAAGGCTGCGCTGAACATGAACTTGCCAAGGAAGAAGGCGCTGGCCTTCTCGAAGCGCAGGACCAGTACCCCGGCCAGCAGCGCGAGAACTATGTAACGCCAGCCCTTCCAGGGCAGCAGCCGTGAAAGCATGGCTCCCAGGAAGTTGGCCACAGTCCAGGCGCTGAATCCAATCAGCACCAGCATGAGCACGGCAAAGATAACAGTGAAGGCCAGATTGCCAGGCCCGTTGAAGCTGTCCGGGAAGCTGAGGTAATCCCGGATGTTATGGATGTTGTCCATCCCGGTTGGACCGCCGAAGATATCGCGGGGCAGGGTGGTCAGGACAATACGGATGATCTCGGCAAAACCCAGGGTGGCTATCGCCAGATAGTCACCGCGCAGACGCAGGCAGGGATAGCCGATGATGATCGAGGCTACGCCGCTGACGGCGAGGGCCATGAGGATGCCGGCCCAGAGAGGCAGGCCGAAACTGGCCGTGGCCACACCGGAGGCGTAGGCGCCCAGAGCCAGAAATCCGGCGTGCCCAAGGCTGAATTGACCGTTGAAGCCGAGAACCAGGTTCAGCGAGATCGCGAAGATCACGTTGACCAGGCTCAGCAGGATCAGGAGTTCCCAGTAGCCGTCAATCATTGCCGGCCTCCTGGCTGTCCTGCTTCATTTTCTCCGTACTTTTGGTGGCATCGCCTGCGCCTGGCTGGTGCCGCTGAGACTGCCGGCGGGCGACGTAGAGCATCCAGACGACGATCAGCCAGATAATCACCAGCAGCCAGACATAGCGCCACAGCTGCTCTGTCCCAATGTTGCCCAGCAGCTCTTCCATCACACTTTCTCCTTGATGGTCCGGCCAAACAGGCCGGAGGGCTTGAAGAGCAGCACCACAATCAGGATGGCAAAGGCCATGGCATCGGCCAACCCGCTGTACTGCGCCGGGATGAAAGTTTTAACCGCGGCCTCGCTGAGACCCATGATCAGACCGCCGACTGCGGCCCCGGGAATAGAGCCGATGCCGCCGACAACCGCCGCGATGAAGGCTTTGAGGCCAGGCAGGATGCCCATCAATGGATCGATCGTCTGGTTATAGAGGCCTACAAGGTTGCCGGCGACCGCCGCGCAGGCGCCGCCGAGGGCAAAAGTCTGACTGATCACGAGGTCAGTATTGACACCCATCAGCTTTGCCGCATTCAGGTCATGGCTCAAGGCGCGCATGCAGATACCGAAGTTGCTGTGATGTATCAGCCAGTTCAGCCCGCCAAGCAGCAGGACGGAAACCCCAAGGATCACCAGGCTGAACACCGGCATTTTCACCTTGTCGCCCCGCGTGTTCTTCAACGGCAGGGTAATGCTGAGCTGGTTGCCACTGGCATCGCTGAAGACCGGCCGCAGCTGGACATCCTGCGGAGCGCCTTCGCGCCAGGACAGGACTACCAGATCTCGTCCATCCACTGTGCGCCGGTCGTAGCCCAGCGATGCCGGGGCTGCTGGAGGGGATGACCCGGTTTCGCCCCCTTCCGGCACGGCCGGCGGCGCTGATTCAACGAAGTTCTGCTTCAGAGCCGGATCAACCGTCAGCCCCGCGCTCCAGTCGGATTCCCCCCTCGGGCTGACCAGCCTTACGCGGGCATAGACTGTCTCGTCAAAGCGCGAAGCCCGGAACTCCTTCTGTGCCAGCTCGTGAATCTCGATCTGCTCCGGCTGGCTGAAGGACTCGTCAGCGCTGAGCTGGAGTTGATAAACCGGCAGGGTCTTGGGTTCATAACTCTTGGGGTTGGCGCCAAAGGCGATGATGCCCAGATTCTCCAGGAAGAAGCTGACTCCAACGGCTGTGATCAGAGCAGCAATGCGCGTGCTCTTGCGCAGCGGCCGGTAGGCCAGCCGCTCGATGATCACGGCGATCAGGGCGCAGGCGCCCGCAGAGATCAGCACACTGAAGATGAAGCAGACCACAAGGGAGATGCCATGCTCAAAGTGCAGCCAGCGGATGAAGAAGCGCAACAGATAAAAGCCCAGATAGGCGCCGACCATGTAGACATCGCTGTGGGCGAAGTTGATCAGCTTGATTACGCCATAGACGAGGGTGTAGCCCAGGGCGATGACGGCGTATACGCTGCCCAGAATCAGCCCGATCAGCAACTGCTCGAGGAGTGTGCCGAGGTTAAGTGGCTGGCCGTTGCATCCGGCCAGCAGCGGTATCAGACAGAGCGTCACAAAGATCGGCCAGCGAAAACGCCGCAGGCCCTGAAGGGCGCTGCTCAGCTCAGCTTGCGGGGATGATTGGCGATCCGCGATAGAGTATTTTAGCGAATCGGGCAGAACTTAACAGGGGTTAGCTTGCCCCTGCCAGTCTTCAGCCTTGGCAGGCAGGGCTCTGTGCCGACATTGTAATAAGCGAAGCTACGGATCGCCAGCTCTAAACCGCCCTCTTGCTTCTTCTCGAAGTGTGCCAGTCAGGCTTGCAGCGAGGGCTCCGCGGTCTTCGGCGCAGTAACTGGGAATTGACTAAGTGGTAACGAGAGCGGCAGAGTACTTAAGGAATCAAATCCTGGGGGTGGGTTTCGAACCCACGACCTCCGCTTCCACAGAGCGGCGCTCTAACCAGCTGAGCTACCCCAGGACGCTCCTGCGTTGCAGGCGGCGGAAATTATATCGCGATTCCGGCCCATTAGCAGCGCAGCCCTGTCCAGGCGAATCCTTGCTGGGTCTCAAACTTCATCACGGATCAGCAACTCGTCTATGTGCTGTAAGAGGATTTCGACGTGCAGTCCCATTTTGCGCTGATGTGCCCTGAAATAGTGCTGCATCAGAAGGGCAGGCCCGGCCAGCAGGAGGGAGACCAGCCAGACAATCCCCGCCGTCCAGCTTTGAAACATCAATCCTGCAAGAAAGGCAAGTACACAGGACACGACAGGAAGCAGTAGGAGTATTGACAGCCAGGGGCCTGGAATAGCTGCGGCCAAAAGGCCAAAAGGCCGAGGCTTGGTACCTGGAGTCAGGTACCACTCCAGGTTATGTACAAGCAATCGCAATAGCTGGTCTCTTCTGAGCTGACTCCCCTTCGCGAGTAGCCAGCGCTGCCAGACAGGATACAGAATTGTGATGTCAGGAAGGGTGGCCGGGCCTTCAACCAGCTTTGCCAACAGGTCAGATGATCTCAGCTTCTCGTACAACTCATACTGGTAGAAGCGCTCGGACCTTGCGGCCTTGCACTCAGGATCAGTGTTCAATTCCCGTCGTATCGACCACGCGTCCACGGCCCTCACTTGCTGCCTGATAGCTGTCAGAGTTCGATTCCGTTGCGGCTGGACACTGTCCTTGTTTGCCTTAGCAACCTTGAGTGGGCCGACTGACATCACCGGATTATACGCGGCCTGATGAGCTGCCGCAGCAAAGAGCTTTTCACTGGATTCTGTGGTATTAAACTTAATTGTGGCCAACCTTCCGGTGGAAAACTTCCTCTCAACGCCGCCGTGCCCGTTCCGGCGCGTCAGTTTCGGCTGCGCGCATTGCACGGTCAGCACCGACAGCCACATCTCCGAGGTTGACCCCCTGACCTGCATGAACTGCGAGGTGCCGAAGATCATCTCGGAGCCGCGCTGCCGGCATCTAAGTCTCGGCACCGAACTGAAGCCCTACCGCGGCGAGGGACGGCTGGTTACCTCCATGGCCTGTCGCGCCCTGAACATCAAGCTCTACAGCCTCAAGACCTGCGAGGAGTGCCCGCTCTACAGCGAGGTCGAGAGCCTCGCCGAAGTGATGCGCGTCAAGGCCGAGCTGGCCGAAATCCAGCTTCCGATGCGCGAAAGCCTGATCGAGGAGATCGCCCGCGACATCCGCCTGGAGTACGGCGTGCGGGAAAGCGAGGCGCCGGAGCCCCAGCCGATTCGTTGCTGGCGCTTCCCCGAAGGCCGTTGCCGCAAGTTCCCGGTCTACACCCGCGGCAAGGTCACGGTCATTCTGAAAAACAACGAACGCAACAACGAGCTCTACACCCGGGCAATCCTGCCGGCGCTGAAAGAAATGCACCTCACCGCCTATCGCATTGACGAAGAGCAGGCGGGTGAAGAGGAGATGTGCCGTTCCTGCGAGAATGTCCAGGAAAGCGACTATGCCATCATCAACCTCGACGACTGGGATACCAACACGCTCTTCCTGACCGGCATCGTCTACGGCATTGGCCGGCGGATCGCGATGCTCAAGAACATGGCGCTGACCGAGGTGCCGCTGCCGGGACGGCTGGAGCACGACCTGGTGCGCTATGAAGGTGTGGACCAGCTCAAGGACCGGCTGATGGACCACTTCAGGCCCTATGTGAAGCCGGGGGCGACGGATGGGCCAGAAGGCGGGCGGGGCGAGGAACTGCAGTGATTGACGCGAATATCAGCGTCACTCTGCCAGGCGAGCTCAAGCTCGACTGCCCAAACTGCAAGGGCCAGTTCAGTGTGCCAGCGGTGCTTGTCTCGCGGCGGCAGTTCATCGGCTGCCCGCTGTGTCTGAAGAACTTCAACGTTTATGACGGCCTGTCTGGTGATGTCCGCCGGCGGATCTATCACGCTGTGCGCGACTACATCGAGCAGCGCGTCTATGAGACCAAGGCGATGGAGGCCCAGGGCTACTTCGAGGACAAGGCCAACCTGCCGCCGGAGTAAGGCAGAGCATTGTTCTTCAGCTATTCCAGCGGGACCTCGTAAACTTCTCGGCTTAAGCGGGACTTTGGCGGGCAACGAAATCTTCCATTCGATTGCAATAAATGCTCCAGTCATAGAGGTATGTTTAGCCTGATGCGCTTGCAGCCTCCAGCAGGAATGCGTTTGGCTTCAGCGGCGTGGGCTCTTGCCCTGATCGCCGCTCCAGCCGCTGGCGCAGAATCTGCCGGGCCAGGCCCCGCTGAATACACCTGCTGCGGAGCCCAGTGCTGCTGCGTTCAGCCGCAGCCGGCTGTCGGCAGCGCAGCAGCGGTACCATCAACCTGCTGCACGTTCAGCATCGTTTCCGCGTCCGGTGCCGTTCACTGCGAGTGTGTGCTGGTTGCAGCTGCCCAGGCTCCGACGTCTGCTGACAGCCAGGATCATGCAGGTGCAGCACCCTCCGCCATATTTGTCGATGCAGGCTGGCAGTTGCCTTCTGCACAGTGGCAGGACGCAGGTGCCGCGAGCCGCGAGCCGCATGCCGCAGACAGCGAGTACTACGCAATGCTCGCCAGTACAGTTCTTCGGATCTAAAGATTGCCCCGGGCTGCGAGCTCTGTCCGCCGCCCGGTGTGTCAAGGTCTGCGCGACCAGCTTGAGCAATCTGCGGGCCCATGGGCTCGATAACATCCGGAGAAACAAATGACTACATCCACGTCCAACGACAACAAGTGCAGCTGCGATTGCAGCCGTGACGCCGCCGGTGCCTGCGAGTGCGTCTGCCGCGATGCCAGTGGCAATGAGTGCTGCAGGGCCAGTGCTGCACCGACCTGCTGTGCAGGTGAAAACACGGCCAGCTCCTGCGGATGCGGGTGCTGAGAATAAGCAGCGGCGCTCACGACCGTGGTGCTGAAGCATTAGCATGATCAGGGGGCCGGGAGACCGGCCCCTACTTAATTTTTGTGCTGCCTCTGTGCTTCCACCTGCAAGCGTGGCGGATGTATGCCACCTAAAATAGCTGCATGATCTCCTCGCATCCCTTCGCCCAGCAGTTCCTTGACCACATGGCCCGGACCCAGCAGGCCTATACCGAGCGACGGCTGGAGGACTATCTGGCGGGCTTCGCTGAGCACTACAGCTCGGTCCTGCTCGGCACGGACTGGGGCGAGGACAAGACCGGGCTGCGCAGCAAGATGCTGGCCGACTTCGAGCGCTTTGAGCTGCTCAGCATGGACTTCGAGGTCCTGCATCACTGGTACGCCGGCGAGACGGGATTTGCTCAGCTTGCTTACCTGACCCGGCTGAAGGTTCGTGCGAGCGGCAAGGTGCTGCTCGACCGGCGCCAGAACATCCTGGTCGGCGAGCATCAGGGCGAGGGCCGCTGGCTGCTGAGTTGCAAGATCGTGCTCAAGGCTGAGAACGTCTATGAGTAGCCCAGCAGCAGCGGGCAGCCCTGGCTTAAGGCTTTCAGCGACAGTCTTAACCCCAAGTTACCGCTGGCAATGGTAGTATCAAAGTGTGGAGCGGCTCAGAATTGGCATTACCTGCTACCCCACCTTTGGCGGCAGCGGGGTTATTGCGACTGAATTAGGCATCGCACTGGCCGAACTGGGCCATGAGGTGCACTTTATTTCAAGCCGGATTCCAGTCCGGCTGCAGCTTAACTCGATGGCCGATGTCTCGTTCCATGAGGTCAACACCTACACCTACGCCCTGTTTCAGGACCGGCCCTACACACTGACACTGGCGGCCAAGATGGCTGAGGTTGCAGAAACCTACAACCTCGACCTGCTGCATGTGCACTACGCCATTCCGCATGCGATCAGTGCCCACCTGGCCCAGGAGATGCTTGAAGGCCGAATCAAGGTTGTTACCACTCTGCACGGGACGGACATCACCCTGGTTGGACAGGACCCCAGCCTGCACAAGATCACGCGCTTTGCCATCAACCGTTCTGATGTAGTCACGGCCGTTTCGCAGTGGCTCAAGGCTGAAACCGAGAAGGAGTTCAGCCCGCGGCGTGAAGTTGTCGTCGTGCGCAATTTCGTTGATACCAAACTGTTCACTCCACAGGCGGCCAGTCCCTGGCCCGGTCGGCATCTGTGTCCCGGCAACCTGCCGACTCTGATTCACGTCTCAAACTTCCGCCCGGTCAAGCGCGCCGCCGACGCCGTCGATATCTTTTCCCGGGTGGTGCAAAAGCAGGACTGCCGTCTGTTGATGGTTGGGGACGGCCCCGACCTGGGTACTGCTCTGCAGCGCGCCAAAGAGCTTGGAGTAATAGATAAGGTTTCATTCCTGGGCAACCGCGAGGATGTCGCCAACCTGCTGGCCGCCAGTGATATCGTCCTGGTGCCGAGCGCGAGCGAAAGTTTCGGGCTCTCAGCGCTGGAGGCGATGGCCTGCGGCTGTGCGGTGATCTCAAGCAACATCGGCGGTCTGCCTGAGGTCTTCGACGACGGGGTACACGGCTATCGCTGTGAACTCGGTGATACCGAGACCATGGCAGCCCGGGTTATCGAGCTGCTGGGAGACCCGGCCCGCCTCGACGCCATGAAACTAGCCGCGCGTGAACACGCTGTGAAGAACTTCGACCTTTCAGTGGTGATTCCTGAGTACATCAGGGTGTATGGCCAGGCGCTGGGCCAGGACCTGCTGGCGCAGGGCATGCACCTGCCCCTGGCGGGCGGCGAGACGCGCCCCGCTCTGGGCGCTGCCACTGCCGAGCTGTGCGTTCCACAGCCCGTGAGGAGTCCCGGTGAATAACCCCTCGGTCAACCTGGTGCTGGATTCCAACCTGCGGCTGCTGACCGAGCACCTTGGCCGGATCTGCAAGCTGCTCGAGCATCAGCCACTGCAGGCCGAGCTGCATGAGCAATTGGTTGAGCTGCATAAGCGGGCCAAGCTGGCTGAGCGGCGTCTGCGGATACGTTTCAGCCGCGGCCTGCTCAGCCTGGAGCCTGGAACCGAGCTGAGCACTGAGGAGAGCCGCGCAGCGCAGCCCCTGCCTGGTGTGGATCCGGACTCCACAGCCCTGAAGCCCTGCGTCGAAGCCGCCCGGGCACTGGAGAACTTCTTCCGCAGCTTCAGTCTGGCTGAAGAAGCTGAGATCTACCGCAAGCTGCGCTTTGATCTCAGCGCGCTGGCCAAGGAACAGGAAAGCCTCGTCCGCAGCTCCGCGGCACCTGCCAATCTGGGCGGGCGAGCGGCTGCGGCGGAGTCCCAGTCGGGTCCACGCCGAATCTCCAGCGCTCTTGTTTCCTGCCCGCTCTATTTCATTCTTGACGAAAGCCTCTGTGAGAACCGTGATCCGCTGCGCCTCGGGATGGACGCCCTGGCTGGCGGAGTGCAGATTATCCAGCTGCGATTCAAGGCCCTCAGCAGCGCACGGCTGCTGGATCTCGCGCGCCGGCTCAAGCCGCTGTGCCAGGAGCGCGGCTGCATCCTGATCATCAATGACCGGCTGGACATCGCGCTGCTGGCCGGAGCAGATGGCCTGCACATAGGTGATGATGATCCGCCACTGCCTGATATCAAGGCACTGGCGCCACAGCTTCTGGTCGGTGTGACGGCGCGCAAGCCCCAGACCGCGCTTCGCGCCCAGGAGCAGGGAGCTGACTATGTGGCCTGCGGCAGCCTCTTCGGCAGCCCAACTAAGCCCGGCGTGCCGACAGTTGGTGTCAGGACATTGCAGCAGGTAGTCACCGCAGTTCAGATACCGGTAGTAGGAATCGGCGGTGTCACCCTGGAAAATTGCCACTCGGTGCTGGAGTCGGGAGCTCAGGGATTCTGCAGCATTTCACCCTTCGCCAGCGGACGTAAACCGCTGCGCAGCCTGGTACAGGAGTTCCTGAGAAAGGCGGCCTATGGTGATTCCCGCAGTCACTCTGCCTTACATGAAACAGTCGATACCCTGTGAAACCTCTTGACCTGAAATGACTACGATTTGCGTAAACGGTCAGAATCGACCTTTCGACGGCCCGGTCGACGGAGCCGGGCTGTTGCTTGCGCTTGGCCTTTCCGAAGCGCCGCTGGTTGTCGAGCTCAACGGTAAAGTGATGTCCAGGGATGAGTTTGCCCGCATTAGTCTGCAGGAGAGCGACTCGGTCGAACTTGTGTCAATTGTTGGCGGTGGTTAGGAAAAAGACCCGATAAAAGCCAACATAGACAATGCCTTGGAATGATAACAGCATATTTATCTACGGATAATCCGTGTTTACTCACAAAGTTTGCACTAAAGCCACTGTTGGAGTACAATGAAGGCCCTATTTTAGGGCTAATTGCTGATCTGGTCTGCTCCGAGGGCCAGTCGGCAACTCGAGGTGGCAAAGGTGGCAGGCCAGAATAAGAAGACTGGCGCCCCAGCGTCCAAGAGCCCGGCGGGCAAGACACCGGCCGGCAAGACGGCGGAGACGCAGGGCGTCGCTAGGGGTAGGGGAGCGCAGCAGGTTACAGCTAAGGGGGCGGACAAGTCCGGCCCTGCGCGCAGCTCCAAGCCAGAAAGCAAGTCCACTCCCGCCACGAAGTCCACTTCTGCATCAAAACCCGCGGTCGCTTCAGCGAAGTCAGCTTCGAAGACTTCAACTAAGCCAATTGTCGAATCAAGTCGTGGTTCTGCGAAAAAGGAAGCTCGAGCTGCCAGTCCGGCTAAGGGCCTTGCGAGCAAGACTCCTTCAGTGAAAAACCCTGGCTCCAAAACTGCGCCGGTCAAGGGCTCAGCAGCCAAAACTCCGGCACCCAAGATGACATCAGCCAAGACAACACTAACCAAGACAGGATCAGCCAAAGCGTCGCCGACCAAAACGGCTCCGGTCAAGTCGGATTCCAAGTCAGCATCAAAAACTGAAGCCAGGGCGTCCAGCAAGGCGGCTGCGACGCCTGCCAAGCCCACAACCAAGGTCACTTTGCCGGCGACTAAGACTGCTGCGCCTGCGGTTAAGACTTCAGCGACATTGCCGTTAAGAACGCATCTGCCACCGGCCAAGCCCGCGCCGGTCGTGAAGACCGGCGTTCAGCCGCCAACGCCGCCGCCGCCGCCGATTAAGCACGCCACGCCGGCCTCGAAGACGCCGCCCAAGGCTGCGCCTAAGGTCGAGCCCAAGCCGGCTGCATCGAAGACTGGTGTAACAGCGCGGATGTCTCCGGCAACGGCCGCCAAGGTTGCAGCCGCCCAGGGCGAGTTCGAGAAGCAGGCCCGCCGTTATCTGGACTGGATCGCCAAGCAGTATCCCGAGACCGCGACCTACCTCGGCCTCCATGACAACGACAACAAACTGACCTCCTTTCTGCCGAAATCGGTTGAGGAACGCCGCGACAAGCTGCGGGAGTTCCGTAAGGCCTTTTTTGAGCTGGACGAGCGCGGACTCGATGTAGACAGCAAGATTGAGCGGCGTCTGATCGTCGACCACCTTGATGTCCAGCTCGCGCTGGAAAAGACCTGGGCGTCGGAGGAGCGCGATCCCAGCCTCTTCCTGCAGACCGGTGTCTATGGCTGCTATGCCATCACAATCCGCGAGTGCGGTGATGCTCCGATCGCTGCCGCCAAGATGACCGATCGCCTGACCGCGATTCCCAAGCTGCTCCAGCAGGGCAAGAAGCTGGTTACCCGGCCGACCCTGATCAACTGCGAAGTCGCTCTGACCTCCGGGCCGGGGGCGATCGCTTTCTTCAAGGACACCGTGGCCAAGTTCGCCAAGCGCGTCAAGGAAGGCAAGATTCGCCAGTCGATGCGAGAAGCGGCGCAGGCGGCCGAGGACGCAGTCGAAGACTACATGAAGTGGGTCAAGACCGAGCTGCTGCCGATTGCCACTCAGGACTTCTCAATCGGCCGCGAGCTGTTCAACCTCATGCTCGCCAAGCAGCACCACCTGGAGCTGGATGCCGACCAGCTGATTTCGCTGGGCCAGAAAGAATATGAAACGACCGTGGCCGCGCTGGACATGATCTGTTCCCAGATCAACAAGCGTGCCGCCAAGCAATACAGCTGGGAGCAGTGGGTGGATATCGTCAAGCGCGACCACCCGACGAACTCCGAGCTGGTGCAGTATTACAGCGATGAAATGAAGCGCGCCAAGCGCTTCGTGATTGAGCGTGCACTGGTGAATATCCCCGAGGGCGAGAAGATCGACGTCGTGCCGACGCCGGAGTTCGCCCGCCCGGTGATCCCTTATGCCGCTTATGTCCCGCCCGCGCCATTCGAGCGCGAGCAGCGCGGAACCTTCTGGGTCACCCCGGTCGACCGCGATATGAGCCCCGAGGAGATGGAGAAGCAGCTCCGTGACCACTGCACGCACGGCATTGTTATCACCGCGCTGCATGAGGCCTATCCAGGCCACCACCTGCAGCTGACCGTGGCCAACCAGCTCAAGCACCGCCCACTGCGAGTGCTGCTGGGGACCAGCGTGTTTGATGAGGGCTGGGCGCTCTACTGCGAGCAGATGATGTGGGAGCAGGGTTTCTATGACGACCTGCGCGCCCGGCTGCTGCAGCTTAAGGACCAGCTCTGGCGGGCCTGCCGCGTGATCATTGACGGCAAGCTGCATACGGGCCAGATGACCCGCGAAGAGGCGGTCGACTTCCTGGTGGAGAAGGCCAAGCTCGAGCGGCCGAATGCCGAGGCGGAGGTGCTGCGCTATTGCCGCACTCCAACGCAGCCGATGAGCTATGTCGTAGGCAAGCAGCAGGTGCTGAGCGTCCTGGCCGACTACAAGGCCAAGCGCGGCGCGGCCTTCAACCTGCGCCAGTTCCACAACGAGTTCATCAGCCACGGCAGCTTGCCGATCAACATGATCCGCCAGCTGATGGACGTGTAGGGCTGCTGGCTAAGACCTCAGTAAAAAATCAAGCCTGCTTC
Source organism: uncultured Planctomycetales bacterium (assembly GCA_964512635.1). Taxonomy (GTDB): domain Bacteria; phylum 4484-113; class 4484-113; order 4484-113; family JAFGCY01; genus JADZFO01. The sequence goes on from CAZEJB010000018.1 coordinate 16,671, forward strand.
AAGCATGGCTCAAGATCGCATATTCCCACTCAAACGTACGTATACTGCCCCCGGAGGCAGTGTATGTATAACTTACCAGGAAAACTAGGCGGCACAAACGATGCCGTTGTGGAGGAGTGGAACAAGCTGATTGTGGCCACCTACACCAGCTTGTACGACGATTGGGGTAGCCGCTTCATTGAAAGCCACCCCGACAAGTTGGTCAACCCTTTGATTAGCAACTCGGTCAAGTGGTTTGGTAACCCAGCTGAGCCCCGATTCTGTATCAGCGAAGACGCTGCCCGCAAGTTGTCTGACTGGGGGGTAAGGGGACGCCACTCATATCACAACGAATACTGTGAATACGTGGTAGTCTACCGAACTGATGCGACGGGCAAGCTGCGGCCCAAGAGGGTCGAAGTAACAACCGAGCTGCGGGAATTCTGGCTCTGCATGGCCAAATATGATCCCGGCGCCTTGCGCGGATCAGCCGAAGAAATAGTTGGACACTCATTAGAGTGGTCGGAGCTCTATGGGCCTTCGGTGAGTGATCCCGCAACCCTTAGTTTGGCGCAGCGGGAACAAAAGTTCAACACCCATCTTGGCGGCGGAGGAGGGTCCGCATCTCCAAACGATCCCAGCCTACCAATCAACACAAGCGAGCATGCGCTTTTCATGAGCCATCCAATTAACGGATTGGACGATCTGATCTACGTGGTGATGTTCGGAGCACGGCCACGCGCGGTCAAAAAGGTGAACACTGTCCGTCCCGCGAATATCCGGGAGATATTTGTCGCAGAAAATGTTGCCTATCTGGCGTGCCGGCATGCCGACCCGGCTGCCGCGGCCGGGGCGCAAAGTAATGCTTGGAAGGGAAAGGCTGTGGCCTTTGCTGACCCCCTAGGCATGTATATCCTCAGCTTCAACGATGCAGGCTTTGAATATCAGGGTCAGGCAATCCCGCCATCCTGGATCAGACTTGGCCGTGGTGTTGCAGGTCTCAGCCAGCGGCTGGAGTTTGGACCCAGTGACGGGGAGGCTGCTTTCCTCGACGACATCGAGGTTGTTGAGGGCGGCGAACGCCATCCTCTAAATGGTGGCTACGATGTCGTAGCTGCCCTCGAGGTGGGACCGCTAGTTGCGGTTGGAGATCTAACTCCACCAGCTCAGGAAGAAATTCAGTTTGTCCCCGGTCTCGATAGCCCCTACGACTGCAGTCAAGCAATTGTCTGCGCAAATATTCGGAACAACTGGGAAGAGTACAAGCAGGGCAGAGACAAGAAGATCGGCCCTCGGCTGATGGGTCCAGGGTAAGCGGATGCAGACAAGGCGATTGCAGGATGGCATTTACTGGGACAGCGGCCAAGTTCCGCCGCGCTGCTTTGCCATGGCATTCCTGCGCCTGACCTCGCAGGCGACGAAGGCGAACGCGGTCCACAGTTTTCTGGCGGGCTTGTGGGCAATGCTTCAAGCTTTGCGGAAAGGTGAGGTGGCTGATTTACCCGGACTGGACAATCAGGATAGCGGCTTGGACGTTCTCCTTGGTTTCGGTCCCAAGGCTTTTGTCGTACAGGGTATCAGACGAGCCATCCCGGAAGCGCTTAGCTCGCGCTACAGCTACCTCTCAGCACGAAACGGTGGTGGTAACCTGATCCTTGCCGGCTCGGGGTTGCGTTACAAGAGCGGTATCGTGCGCAACGCCGCCACCGAGGAATTCGTGCTCCAGTTCACCGGAGAGACTCCGCTAAGCGTGAACCGTGCAGTCGTCGAAGTCTGGAAGTATGTCTTTGACCGTACCAGCCGTGAAACTGGATCTACTGCCATTGAGTTATCCTCCTTCTACACAGGCTTTAATCGTGAGGATAAGAGGAGCTGGTTAGATTTCCACGACGGGGTATCCAACTTGCAGAGCGGACAAGAAAGGTACGATGCTATTGCCGTCCACAATCTGCCGGCGGAATCGCCGGACAAGTGGACAGAGCTTGGCACCTACATGACATTCATGCGTGCTCAAGTTAACCTGACTCGCTGGCGCGGCCTAAACCACCTTCGTAGTGACTCGCCTGACATTACTCGTTTACAGGAGCAACTTGTTGGGCGGGCCAAACGAAGCGGCTGCCCTGTCTCACACTTTGATGCCTCTGGATATCCCGTTTCCGACTCACAATGTCCACTCGCTGGCACATCCTCGGTGGTCGATGATGGCAATGAACTTTTCAGGGTACCGCCAGATGCACAGGACGAGCGTATACGAACCAGCCATGTGCAGCGCGCCAACCACCATGTCGAACCAGTTTCAGACGACAATTCCCTGCGCATCTACCGGCAAGGATATGAGTTCCTTGCTGGAATGGGAGTCGATGCCATGCCCGATCTCGGCCTGAACTTCGTGGCCTTTATGCGGCATCCATCGCGCTTGCAACGGATGCTGACAACGCCAGGCTGGTTAGGCAGGATCAATTTTGGCGGGATGGCAGGAGGCGGACCTGAGTTGCTTAGCGTCGAGGCCGCCGCTAACTTCCTTGTGCCCTCCGTGATTGATGGTGAGCCTTTTCCTGGGGCGGGTATCTTTGAATAAAGAGATTGAACCTGACCTCCGATACTCCCAAACACGACTAAAACCAACTGGGCCCCCGGGTAGGAATGTTCAGTTTCTAGATTCTACAGTACGTTCCGTCCCTCATAGATCGCCCGGACGATGTCGCTCAGCTCCGGCTCACGCAGGCTCATGTCCTCGATCTCATAGCGCTCCAGCAGGCGCTCAATCAGGTCGCTGGCAGAAAAGAGCGTGCGGTCGAAGCCGATCTGGAAGTGCCGCGGCGCCAGGCGGCGGATCCGCAGCGGAGGGCTGCCGTCCCGGGTGCTCAGGGTCTTCGTGGCGCCGCCTGGCAGGGCGGCGTTTCCTTCCCCCGGGCTGCCGCCCGGGGCCACACCGCCCAGTGCAACGGTCAGCAGTTCCTGCATAAACTGCCGCGCCCCGGGCTCATCGAGGGTCTCGGCCGAGAATGCCAGCAGGCTGTCATCGCCGCCCAGAGTACGCCCCGAGTAGTCCGGTACATAGTCCTTCTTCAGCTCGATGATGATCCGCCGCCGGCGACCGAAGCGATCCAGCAGATCCTCGCGGCTGCCGTCATAGAGGATCTTGCCGCCGTCGATGATGATGATCCGCTCGCACAGCTCCTCGATGTCCGTCAGGTCGTGGGTGGTCAGAATGATCGTCACCTGCTCCTCGGCGTTGATCTGACGGATAAACCGCCGCACGCGCTCCTTGACCGCCACATCGAGGCCAATGGTCGGCTCGTCGAGGAACAGGATCGGCGGGCCGTGCAGCAGGCTGGCCGCCAGGTCGCACTTCATCCGCTGGCCGAGACTCAGCTTGCGCACCGGGGTGTGCAGCTGCTCCTGGATCTCCAGCACCTCGATGAAGCGGTCCAGGCGCCGGCGGTAGTCGGCCGGCGGGATTTGATAGATCTTCTGCAGCAGGTTGAAGGCCTCAATCACGGCGAGGTCCCACCAGAGCTGGGTGCGCTGGCCGAAGACCACACCGATCTGGTGGGCGTGGGCATAGCGCTCGCGGCTGGGCACCAGGCCATTGACCTCAATGGTTCCGCTGGTCGGTGCCAGGATGCCGGTCAGCATCTTGATTGTCGTACTCTTGCCGGCGCCGTTGGAGCCGATGTAGCCGACGATCTCGCCGCGGCGGATGTCGAAGTCAATACCGTCGACCGCGCGGATTTCCTTGTGGCGGCGCTGGAACAGGTCGCGCATGGCGCCGGCGACGCCCTCACGGCGGTCATAGGACTTATAGATCTTGCTCAGGCCCTTAACGTGGATGATCGGCGCTGCCCCGGCGTACGTTACCGGCTGCGCAGAGTCAGCCACGACCAGTTTTGGCGCGGCACCTGCAGGGTCCGGCTGCGGACTGGGGTTGGCAGAGCTCACCGCTCTATGTTACTGCCTGCCCGTCGTGCCTTCACCGCCGCCCTGTCCTTCGCCGCCACCGCCACCTATCGGCGGAGGCTCCGGGGCCGGAGCTTCACCGGCCGGGGGCTCCGGGAGGGGCTGTTCTGAGCCGGACCAGTCTGTCGGCGGCGCTGATCCATTTGTTCCCGGCTCGTCTTTCCAGCGGCGGTCCCAGGCCAGTTCATGCTGGGTGTAGATTACGCGGTAGCGCGATTCAAGGTCGGGCCAGTGCTGCTTGACGAACTCAACCCGGGCCGCCAGCTCCTTGTAAGCCGGGTGCGAAAGTTCCTTGTCCTTCTCATACATCTTATAGGTTTCTTCAAAGGCATACTCGTGGTCTTCCTGAGCCAGCTTAAGGAACTGCTTGATCAGCTCCTTGCGCCGGTCAGAGTCCTTCGCCGGATCCAGCCCGGCGCTGTACTCCTCGAACTCGGTGACAAAGTCCTCGATCTTCTGGCCCAGTTCGTTGTACAGCTCCAGCAGCTTACCGGCTGTGACGTCGATGTAGCCGTTGCGCACCTTGTACTGCGGGGCATCGCGGAAGGCCTGGCTGTAGTCATTGTGCAGTTCGGTCAGCACGGCCAGACGCGCTTCAAGCTGCTTGTAGACCTCCGTATTGCTGATGTCCAGTGCAAGCTGGTCTTTGGCGTGCAGCGCCTCCAGCCAGCGGTCCTTGAGCGGCGCGCTGTCCACCTTGCCGTGGCGGTCAAGCACACCAGTAAACGTATCGCTGATCAGATAGGCCTTGAGATTGCCGCTTACATCCTTGCTGCGGGCCTCAGCCACCGGCTCCAGCAGGGTCTGCATCCGCGCGGCAAACTGCTCGCGCAGCATTGCCTTGTAGGGCTCGAGCTCGGCGGAGGCATCCTTGGTGGCAGCCGTCTCGAACTGCTCGTACTGCTGTACCAGGCTGTCGGCCATTGGCATCAGGCTTTCTATCCAGGCCGCACTTTCATCGCTGAGTGTACCCGGCTGGGCACCGCCGGTGATGCTGTGTCCTTCAAGCGCGACGTCAACTTCCCGCAGCACTTTGGCATACTGCCGAAGGGGCTTCAGGCCGCCAACACCCTTATCGTTCAGCATATCCAGCGGGTCGGCCGGCAGCAGGCTGCCATCCGGCGCCAGCTGCTGAGTCTCGGCGGCGTCCTGGGCCTGGCCCATCCACTGGCCCAGAGCCCCCCGCTGAACCGCCAGCCAGGCGACGACGACAAGTCCAAATACCAGCACGATGATCAGCGTCGTCAAGGCCGCGTCAAACTTGCTCGCTGGGCGGGGAGGCCTGGCGTCAACAAGCGGCGGAGCGCTCGAAACTGGCGGCGGGGTGGAAGCAGCAGCTGTGCCCGCGTCAACTGGCGCGGCCTGAGCCACGCTTGGCGGCGTCGAAGTCAGTTCCGCCGCGCTGGCAGCTACAGTGCGGTCCAGGTCAGCGCTGGCAGGCTGCTCCGATGAGACGACCTGCGCAAAAGAGCTGGTCTGGTCGCTGTCAGATATTGCATGATCGTCGACCGCAGGCGACTCAGAGGCAGCAGAAGCCGCCGCCGTAAGCTCGGTGCCTGGCACAGTCTGTGCCATCGGCTGAGCTGAAGCATCAGCTGCTGCTGCTTCAGCGGGCTCACCCAGCACGCTGCTGGCTCCCCGGGGGGTTGTGCAGCGGACACAGGTCTGGTCCCACTCGTCGTTCTGGTACTGGCAGTTCTGGCATTGCCACATCACAAATGAGACCATATCACCCGCCAGCGCGTTCGGGCGAAGCTTGCACTGTTGTGCCAATTTTTGTACCCGTGCTAGGATTGCCCCCAGTGCTGGGCGAGTACCGGGTCCTCACGGGTCCAACTGCGGGTGGAAAAACAAGCTGGCTGGTTCGCCGTGGCCGTCAGCAGCCCGTCCTTGCGCTCTCAGCCGACTCGCGGCAGGTCTACCGCCACATGGATATCGGCACCGGGAAGGTCACAGCCGCCGAACGTGAAGTTGTGCCGCACTATCTGGTGGATATCCTCGAGCCGAACCACAGCTTCAGCGTGTACCAGTACGTCATTCACGCAGCCGAAGTTCTCGCAGCTCTGGAAAAAGACCCCAATGCAGCGACGCATGAGATCTGGTTCGTCGGCGGCACAGGTTTGTACCTCCGCGCCTTAATCGCTGATCTGGAGCTTGGACTTGCTCCGCGCACCCGCCTGCGGGCTGTTATCCAGGACAGACTCAAGTACATCGGCTCACGCGTCGTTTCTGAGGCGCTCGGCCTGAACCTCAACGAGCCGGACAACCCCGTCAGGGTCCAGCGCGCGGCTGAACAGGCCTGCGGCGACAAGGATGCCGCGCTTAAGATCTATCTGCGCTGTGGTCTGACACACGCAGACTATGAAGCTGACCAGCAGGAACATGACCAGGAGCCGGGCGAGGCGCAGTGGCAGAATGCTCGCGAGCAGCTCAGGCGCTGGTCCTGCCGGGGTATCTATGTGCTCGACCCCGGTCGCGAGGCCCTGCTGCGCAACATTGAAAAGCGCGTGTCCAGTATGTTCGCCATGGGACTGGCCGATGAAGTCCGCAACTTGCGTGAACTGGGATATGGAGAAGCCCCGGTGGTGAGCGATGGCATCGGCTACCGCGAGGCTGCGGCAGTGATCGATAACCGGATGGGTGCGCAGGAAGCCCTGCAGCAGACCATCATCCGTACACGGCAGTATGCCAAGCGCCAGCGGACCTACTTCCGCGGCCAGCAGTGGCAGTTCTGCACCGAGTCGGAGCTGGACAGCCTGCTCGCTGCCGAGCAGCACCCGGCAGCGAACTAGCCCGGCCGGCTAGGGTTCGCGGCTGAGTCCGAGAAAGAAGCGCAGCCAGCGGCCAGCGCTGGGCAGATCCGCCTGGTGCTCGCTGAACTGGTCGTGAAGGCGCTGGTAATAACGCACAGGGCGCAGCAGTACCACTGCCGTCGCCAGGGCCATGCTGTAGAGCACCATCAGCACAAGCAGCTGGTAGAACACAGCCGGTCCGCCGGGGCTGATTGAGCTGATGATGATTCCGGCGACGGTTCCCAAGGCAATCAGGGAAATCAGCAGCCACCACAGGGCCCGCCAGTTGCGCATGCGCTCCTTGGAGCCGTCGATCACACTGGCGCCGGCCCCAAACAGGTTGCCCTCAACGCTCATCTGCTGCTTTTCGTCGGCAACGAACAAGAGGCTGACGACGATCTCGTCTCCTGGTCCGAGCCGGTCAAAGTCGATCTTGCAAAAGACGTCATTGCCCCGGAAAAGCGGGCTGAGGGTGACTTTGGCTTTGGGACTCACCAGCTTGTTGAAGCCGATATAGCGACAGTTGGACGCTCCAATGACGAAGCCCTGCTTGTCTGGAATATCCGCCTCGCTGATGTCCTCGTTGCCGGTATTGCGGAGGTAGAGGTAGGTTGCCCAGAGCCAGCGCGGCTCCGTACCCTTGTAGGTCACCTTCAGCGGGATGTTACGGTTACTGAAATCGAGGATGTCGATGTACTGCGTATGCTGGTCCCAGGTCAGGTGCCGGCTGCGCTGAAACTTGGCGGTGCTGCGCAGCAGCACCCACAGCGCAAAGATCAGCGCACTGAGGGCGAACAGAATCGCCCAGAAAGTGACCCGCGGGTCAGCGAACGCAGCCGGCAGGTCCAGCCCGATCCACCCAATGGACATGTGCTTAGACTAGCGCATTTTCCGGCCCTTTGGCCGGGCTTTACCAAGATCAAACTCGCCGGGACTTGGCCTAGCGCAGCTCCAGCACCACAAAGCCGTTGGGGTCGGCGATCATCTGATAGCGCGGCTGGCCCTTGTAGCGGATGCCGATATTGCAGCCAAACTCCTCGCCGGGTTTGCAGTCCAGCTCGGGGAAGAGGCTGCGGCTGAGTGTCAGTTTGACGCCCTGCTGGAATACGCCCGCCGGGCCGAGCGCCTCAAAGCCAAGCTGCTCGATGGCAACTGCTGCATTGTCCTCGCGTGGCCCCTCGCTGTGGCTGTCGGCGAGGTCACGGATGACTTTGCTGATGCCATTGCTGCTAAGTTCGATGCGGTAATTGTCATTGCCGCTGAACCAGCCGTCATTGTCGAAATCGAAGTTCAGGCGCAGCTCGCAGTCTTCCACGCCGCCTGGACGAATCATCTTGTCTGCCCGGGGCCACAGCAGCAGGATGGTCAGCGCCTTGTCCTGCTCATAGCCCATCTGCACCGCCAGATCCGGCGCCTGCGCCGCATGCGAAGGGGGGATATACAGCTCGCTGAAGGGATCCGGCGCGAAGGTATTGGCTTCCGCGCTCTCATCCGGATGGTCCTCGAGCCAGCCTGGCGGAATGGACTGCATGCCGATCTTGCCGCGCCAGGGCAGGGCGGGGTACTCATCCAGTGCATCGCTCAGACCGTCTCCATCTGTGTCCGGGTTTAGCGGGTCGCAGTAGCGCAGCGACTGATGCAGGCGTTCGCCATGGCCCTCGCGGTTGCCGTTGCCCAGCAGCATCTCCTCCCGGTCGCTGAGGCCGTCGCTGTCGCTGTCGGCCTTGCTGTTATCGGGGTCGGTGCTGAGCCCCAGTGCATGCAGTTCATCGGTGTAGTCCGGGACGAGGTCGCCGTCGCTGTCGCTCCACTGGCGCAGTTCGCCCCACTGCAGCGCGCTCCAGTCCTGCTCCTTGCAGCGCCGCAGGATATAGCTCATACAGTCGAAGTGCTCACCGAAGCGCGCGATATTGCCTTCGCCCAGGGCGAGGTGGTTGAACCAGTGTTCGCGGATACCGCTGACGTGAAACAGGCTGTCCAGGGCGTGACCGAACTCGTGGCACATCAGCCAGTCACTGCCGCAGACGTGCTCCGCCGGCGGCGCGGCCCACCAGCTTACCGGCGCCAGGTGCTTCTTGCCGTCCGCGCCCCAGGTGAAACCCCCGCCGCCGCGCACGCGCTCAAGCTTGCCGGTCTCCTTGTCCCAGGCGTAAAGCACGGTGATCTGCACTACACCGTCGTACTTCGCCCGGGCCGAGGCCACCGGCTCCAGCTCCACCGGGCCAAAGTAGGGTGCGTCGCTCGCGGCGATGCTGCTGCGCAGAGTCGGCCTGTATTCCAGCGCCCAGTCATAGTTCAGCACGCAGTTATAGCGGCTGTTGCGCCAGTAGAACTCGGCGCAGGCGTCCATCTGCCGGCGCACACGGTCCGCCTCCTGCTCCATGAACTCGCGACGCCCGGCCTCGCTGGCCGAGAGTTCATTCAGGAGGCTGGCGTGCACCGCCGCCAGGTCAGCGCCGTTCAGGGGAGCGGCATACTCACCCTTCTCATCCGGCAGGTCCATCAGCACGCAGCCGTAGTAGAACACCTTGATGTTGAGCTGGCGGTAGGAACTGTCGGCGGGCCCGGTCCAGTTGCCTGGCTGCTCAGTCGCCAGCGCCGGCGCGCTGAGGAGCGCTGGCAGCAAAAGGGCAAGCAGGAGGGCGAGACAAGGACGCTGGAACATTCGGCAAGGGCGAAGATGCTGCTGCATGACTCTGATTGTAAAACAACGGCGGGCCTTGGCCCGCCGTACTTGATCATCAGATTATCCTACGAATCACCTTAGTGCCGGACGTAAACCATCGTGTCTCTGAAGAGAACCTCATTCTGCTCGTCGCCCCAGACACCGTACTCAAAGCCACCGCTTATCTGCAGTTCAAAAGGCTTACCGTCGGCATCTATATCATGAGCCTGATAAAGCTCGCCCTTGCTGGTGTACCAGTTTCCGTCTTCTTTCTTTTGAAGGGGGTCAATAAAAATACCTCCCGGGCTCCAGACCAACGGAGAGAATGAGGAGTGCAGGCGACCTGTGTAGTGATTAATTGCGGCGTGGAAATGATTCGCCTGCTCGGCTGGCGAAAGCGCACCAATACTGGCGGCGCTGGCGTCTTCAAAGCCTGGTCCAAGCAAATCCGATCCATCCTTCGGCACGGTACCCTGCTCGATTATGAAGCGACTTGCTCGGCTTAATGTGCTCTGGAATGTACTCCAGTTCCCACAGGGTGTGACCTTGGGGGTGAGGATGACTTCATCTCCCACTGAATCACGCTCAGCATTGTAAGCACGAGAGCTAGTCACACCAATGTACTGTTCAGAATCGATGTCCTTTCCCAAGAGTTTGGGAGTCATGGTCTCTACAGCCTTGGAAAAGTCTATGGACAGCAGGTCAGATCCGTTCGCAGTGTGTCCGGTGAACTGTTGATGTGATACAGCTTCTTGACTGCCCAGGGGACGAGCATTCTTGCTGGCCGCCACGTTGGATGCACCCTTACGCTCAGGCTGTGTTTCTGAGCTACAGGACCAGAGGGCCATACCAGCCACGAGAAGCATGCAAGCCATGGGCCAGCTGACAGTTCTAGAATCAAATGAAACGCGCATTATCTTCTCCTTGTAGGTGGTATCTGGAGCTAACAATCGTCACATCCATACTTTAGGATTGTGACGGGATCAGTCAAAAGGTCAAAGCAGTCGGTCGACCAAGGTTCACTTAAGCGTTCGCAATCACAAAGGTAATGTATGCTCTTTGTGTAAACATTGCTGACCTTGTAGCTTCCGTCCTGTCCTAGGTGAAACTTTCTACCTGGATCGGCTGTCGCTGTAATATTACGGCGGCTAGCGTAAGTTTCAAACTCGCAATCAATAACACAGGGTACCGTAATTTCACAGGGGCACCCAAGCCCACTATCAATCGGCCCGGCGTCAATCCAGCCGGTGAGTGCATTGTTTATGCAGCAGCAGTTTGCCTGATTCAGTTGCTGTTGATGAAGCACGACAAAATCGTTGTCACTCCAAGGCACGCCTGGAAGCGGCGTTGTGGGGCACTGCGCAAATGCACTACGCATGGTCAACAGAGCGACACACACACAAGCAGCTTCTTCATGCAAGCACCTCCCCACACATTCGTGCTACTCCGAAAGGTAACCCCGTGTAGGTGCGATGTCAAGGGGTGCCAAAGAAAATTAACAGAAAAGCGGCGGGCTTTCGCCCGCCGCTGCTTAGGCGTCAAACTTGAGAAAACAGCCGATCTCAGCCTTTGCCGGTAAAGACGCAGACGTCGGTGTAGAGAACCTCTCCCGGCTCATCTCCAAAGACGCCATAGGTATAGCCGCCCTCAAAGTTGATCTGGACCGGTTCCCTGGTGTTGCCTGAATTGTCGTACAGCTCGTAAAGCTCTCCAGATGCCGTATACCATTTGCCGTCATCATGGCGCACAAGCGGCTCGATGAAAAGGCCTCCAGCAGACCAAGAGTTCTTGTCAAAACTCCCGTAGATTCTGCCGGTGCTCGTGTTGATAAGCGGGTGGTAGCGGTTTGCGAAGGTGGCTGGACCTAGGTTCGAAGCCAGTACCCCAGCATTAGTAGATCTAAGCTCGTTGGGGCAGATGTCGTATCCGCAGGAAGGTACCACACCTTCTTCAACAATATGCTGCGTGATCAAGGCAAGTGTACTATCGATGATATTTACCTCCTTATTCGGACATTGCCGGGGAGTGACGATCAACCTGTCCGCAGAGCTCTCCAGATTGGCACGAAGCGGTAGCATTGAGTCGAAAATCTCCTCGCTGACATGCTTGCCTCGCTCGATGGGCACCATCTGAGCCACAGCATCCCGCAAGTCAATAGCCTCCACAGCAAGCTGTTCCTTGCCCTTGTTAACAGCCGGGCTCTGTGCGGGTTGGGCGGGACGTACCACGCTTTTTCGATCAACACTTGCAGAACGTGCGCCAGACTGGGAGTTGGAGCACGATGCGGCGTTGATCAATGCCAGGCCGCAGATCACGGCTAGGCCGAGTATCCGGTTGAACCGGTTCTTGAAGAGTATCGAGATGTTCATGTGTGGCTCCTCCTAGTGTGGATCGAGTTAACAGTCTTCACAACCGTACTTAAGGAAAGGTACCGAACGGGTGTAATTGATGTAGCAGGTCGTCTCAAATGGCTGGCCCGCAAGAGAACATGAGCAAACGATCTTGGTCCTCCGCGTGTCGCCGTGCACGATGTAGCTGCCATCAACACCTTGGTGGATCTGAAGGCCATCATCCTGGGTTGGTGTTACAGAGCGCAGGCTGTAGTAGCTGATGTACGTACAGCTCGCCCCTGGGGGAGTTGGACAGGAGCAACCAGCACCGCTGCCAAGTTGCGTAGAAGTATCTATCCAATCGCCAAGGGCGTTATTGATACAACAGCAGAGATGTTGAGGGATGCCAAGTACGACCTCCTCGATCTCATCATCGCTCCAGTAGTCCCCATTCTCGGGACTACCACCGCACTGCGCAGATGCCGCTGAAGCCAGACTCAAAACTCCGGCCAGCAACACACACACACACACAATCCTAAGTTCTTCATTAACTAACCTCCCACAGATCTGTGGTGCCATTGATGGTAACTGCGTGCAAAACAGAATGTCAAGGGGTGCCAAAGAAAATTAATAGAAAAGCGGCAGGCTTTCGCCCGCCGCAGTCTCTCCAGGTTGTGTGCAGTGATGTCTGGCTTGCTTAGTGTTTATTGCCGCGCCCGCGTCCGCGTCCGCGGCCGCGATTGCGATGGTCGTCGTCGCGGTCTCGATCGCGGTCATGATCCCAGCCGTGGTCACGGTCCCAGTCGTTGTCATCGCGGTCCCAGTTGCTGTTGTGGTCCCAGCCGTGGTGGTTGCCACCGCTGCACCATTCGTGCCTGTCGTTGTCATACCAGCGGTCGTCGTTCCACCAGTCGCGGTCATCGCTCCAGCCACGGGCGGCCTGCCAGGCGCCGTCAAAGTCGACCAGATAGCCGCCCAGTTCGCGCTGATAACGGCGGGCCATATTGCGGCTGCCAAAGGCCAGGATCGGCAAATCGCCGTCCAGTCCGTCAGTCCAGTCCGAGCCGACGAGATACCAGGCGTCGCGGCCGTCGATCATGCGCTCGCGGCGGCTGTTGTAGGTCGAGAAGTCCAGCACGCGAAAGTCCCGCAGGCGGTCATAATCCCGTCCGCGGTTGCCCAGCTCAATCATGGCATGACCGATGCTGATGAAGTCGCCGCCACCGATCCGGACATCGTCGAAGCGGATCTGGACGCGCGCCGGGCTGCTCTCCCAGTAGCGGTTGTAATAACCGTCCCGGTCATCGTCGCGCCAGTTATGGCGTGAAGTGGACCGGTTGCTGTCGTCGAGCGAGGCGACCCCGCCCTCGGCGGCCTGGGCACCCGTAGCGCCCAGCAGCGGCAGCGCGAAAAGTGCGCCGGCCAGCATTGCTGACTTCCAGGGAAGCTTCCTGCCAATCCAGATCAGTAAGCCTTTCATCTTCACTCCTTTTGGATTGCTTGGCCTTTAGCTGGCCTGTCAATCCTCCCGATAGAAGCGACGATGGGCCATAGTAGCTTGTTCGAAGGATCAACACGCTGAGACTGGCGGGCCGCGGTGTTGGCGTGCGCGCAAAGCCTCTGCTATTCTGGCCTCATGCTCCTCTCAGCGGCCACGGTGTGGCCACCGAAGCCTTGGGTCCCACTCGCCGCGCTGGCGCTTGCCGCTTTGCTCAGCCCGCTTCTTCCGTGCGGGCAGGCTTGCGCCGCATCCAGACTAGGCTCGTTGAGCGATCTGGACAGCCCCCAGTTCAGCTGGAGCATCGAGAACGAGAAGACCGAAAAAGCTGCTGACGGCGTGGATTACCACAAGTACTTCCTCAAGACCAGCCGCGGCAGCATGAACATGCACACCGTGCGGATTGCCGCCGGCGCGAGGTACTCCCTGCGCCCGGTGATCGCCAACAACCAGCTTAATACGGTCAGCCATGTGGACAAGCTGGCCCAGAAGGTTGGCGCCGTGGCGGCGATCAACGGCGGTTTCTTCGACACCGGCAAGACCCGCCTGCCGGTAGGTCTGGTGAAGATCAAGCGCCGCATCATCTTTGAGCAGTTCCTGAACCGCGCGGTGCTGGGCATTGATGAATACGGCGCCCTGCATTTCGACCGCTTCCGTCTGCACAGTTCGGTCTATATCCCGGCGCTGGATGTCAGCAGTCCGATCTATGGCTATAACCGCAAGCGCAAGGCGGGTGAGCTGATCGTCTATACGCCGGAGTACGGCCCCGCTACGCGCACAAATGAATACGGCGTGGAGCTGATCCTGCACCGTATCAGCCCGGAGAACGTCAAGCCGCCGCTGATTCTATTGGAGCCTGACCGCTACATCATCACCGGCGTGAGCCAGAGCGATACGGCAATACCTGACGACGGTGTGGTGCTGAGCATCCATAAGCCGGCCCTGGACCAGCTTGAGTGGATCAAGCAGCTCTACCTTGGCATGGAGCTGCAGCTGAAGAGCAATGTTCCGGAAGGCTGGGAAAGCTATCCCTATCTGCTTGGCGGCGGGCCGCTGATGCTGCGCAATGGCCAGGTGGTGCTGGATGCGCGCACGGAGGGCTTCGGCAAGTACTTCACCGGGGCGAATGCGCGTACCGCCGTTGGTGCCACACCGCAGGGCGACAGCTGCATCATCGTGGTGGATAAGGGCGGCGGGGCCGGTGGCGCGACCTGGGACGAACTGGCCATCCTCAGTCGCGACCTGCTGGGGCTGAGCGACTGCATGGGTTTCGACGGCGGTGGCAGCAGCACGCTGTACGTCAACGACGATGTGGTCAACGCACCGACCGGCGGGGGCCAGCGCAAGGTGGCGAACATCCTCGCCGTAGTGCCGCTGGACAAGTTCCTTTAGCCCTTTGCGCCTGTATCAGTGTTCTTCGCCCGGGTTGACAATCTGCCACCAGTGCCCGTCTGGATCACTGAAGC
>CAZEJB010000018.1:31460-68169 GCA_964512635.1 uncultured Planctomycetales bacterium
TGTTCTTCGCCCGGGTTGACAATCTGCCACCAGTGCCCGTCTGGATCACTGAAGCAGGGGCAGCCGGTGTCTTCGCCGTTGATCACCAGGCCCTGTGCCCTGAGACGCTGAGTGGTTTCTTCAAGCGCGTCGGTGTAGATCACGATCGCGCTGCGCGCCTGCTGGTAGCTCGCCGGCGGGTCCGCCGGCCTGGCCCCAGCCGGACGCAGCAGGATCTCCCGGTCCCCGCAGGAAAGCCAAACATAGCGCGGCGGGCCCTCGGCCGGGCCCTGCTCCGCCACCAGCTCAAAGCCCAGCACGCCAACATAGAAGTCCCGGCTGGCCAGCGGGTCAGCGACAAACAGCTCAGTGTGTCCGATTCGCATTCATCCCTCTTTAGGTGGCGGGTTGCAGGTCGCCATGGCTTAAGCGCTCCGTCGCCGCGCTGCCATAACAAGCAGAGCCTACAATGTTCGCATGCGTAACGTCACCCTTGGTAACAGTGACCTCTCAATCTCAGCCCTCGGGCTGGGCTGCATGGGGATGAGCGACTTCTATGGCGAGAACGCCGACTGGAGCAAACGCTCAGAGACCGAAGGCGAATCGGTCGCGACCATCCGGGCGGCCATTGACCAGGGGCTGAACTTCCTCGACAGTGCTGACGTTTACGGCAACGGGCATAACGAGCAGCTGCTGGGCAGAGCAGTGCGTGAGCACCTCGAGGCCGGCGGCAGGCGTGAGGATGCCGTGGTCTGCACCAAGTTCGGCAATGTGCGCGGCGACGACGGCTCCTGGCAGGGGGTCAACGGCAGCCCGGATTACATCCGCATGGCCTGCGACCGTAGCCTGAGGCATCTCGGTCTTGAGCACATCGACCTGTATTACCAGCACCGCGTGGATCCCAATACTCCGATCGAGGAAACAGTCGGCGCCATGTCCGAGCTGGTCAAGCTCGGCAAGGTGCGCTTCCTCGGCCTCAGCGAAGCCAGCACCGAGACCCTGCGCAAGGCCTGCGCGGTGCATCCGATCAGCGCTCTGCAGACCGAGTACTCGCTGTGGACCCGCGACCCGGAAACCGAGCACCTCAGCGCCTGCGCTGAGCTGGGGGTCACCTTTGTGGCCTACAGCCCGCTGGGCCGCGGCTTCCTGACCGGGACGATTCGCGATGACGACACCCTGGCCTTCAACGACAGCCGCCGGCTGCATCCGCGTTTCACCACCGAGGCAATTGAGCACAATCTGCAGCTGGTTGAGGCGATCGAGGACGTCGCCCGTGGTCATGGCTGCACGCCGGCGCAGTGCGCTCTGGCCTGGCTACTGGCGCAAAGCGGTCGTCAGGCCCCGGACCTGCGGCCTGCGGTCGTGCCGATACCTGGCACGAAGCGCCGCGACCGCCTGGGCGAGAACATCGCCGCCCTGACAGTTGAGCTGCGCGAGGAAGACCTGCAGCGCCTGAGCGCGGCGGCTCCTCCGGGCTGGACCATGGGCACGCGTTATCCCGAGCGCAGTATGCAGGCGCTGAACAGGTAGGCTTAGGAACCCGCAAGGCGGCCGGGCAGTCAGAGCCTCTGAGGCAACACATGCCAGGCAAAGCCAGGGACATCAGCGAGTACCAGCGCAAGCGCAGCTTTGAGCGCACGCCTGAGCCCGCGCCGGAAAAGCCCGGCAAGCCCCCCAATGGCAAGAAGAAAGCCGCGCGTGAGCCGATTTTCGTGGTTCAGAAACACGATGCAAGCCGCCTGCACTACGACTTCCGGCTGGAAATCGATGGTGTGCTGGCCTCCTGGGCGGTGCCCAAGGGGCCGAGCCTGAAGCTAGGCGTGCGCCGGCTGGCCGTGCATGTGGAAGACCATCCTTACAGCTACAAGGACTTCGAAGGCGTCATCCCTGAAGGCAACTACGGCGCCGGCAGCGTAATCGTCTGGGATCGCGGCACCTATCACAACATGCTGGCAGACAAGCCGGCTGGCGCGGGCCGCAAAAGCATGGCTGAAGCCATCAGCAGCGGAAAGCTCGAGATCTGGCTCAAGGGTGAGAAGCTGCAAGGCGGCTTTGCTCTGGTCAGAATCGAGGACTCGGACGACCAGTGGCTCCTGATGAAGATGAAGGACGAAGCGGCCCATCGGGGCGGGGACATTACTGCAGAAGAGCCCCGCTCGGTGATCAGCGGCCGGACAATCAGGGAGGCAGCCCATGCCGGCGAAAAGCCCGCAGCCAAAAAAGTCAGTGTCAAAAGTGACACCTCAGCCGACAGCGCAAAAAGCAGCTCTAAAACAGGCGACAAAGCCGCCGCAAAGAAAAGGCCCGATACCGGAAGCAAAGCCAGGTGAGATGAGGTCAGCAGCATTGCAGGAACTGGCAGGCGATGCGCCAGCAGCGCTGAAGCGTGAGAAATTTCCCGATTGGATCGCGCCGATGTTGTGCACGCTGACCGAAGAATACTTCTCCGACCCGCAGTGGATCTTTGAGCGAAAGCTGGATGGCGTACGCGTGCTGGCTTACAAGCAGGGCCCCGAAGTGCGTCTCTACAGCCGCAACCGCATCCTGCAGAACAGCGCATATCCGGAGGTGGTCGAGGCCGTGGGACGCCAGCCGGCAGATGATCTGATTCTGGATGGCGAGGTTGTGGCCTTCTCCGGCAAGCAGACCAGCTTTTCGTTGCTGCAGGGACGCCTGGGCCTGCAGGACCCGGACGCGGCGCGCGCCCGCGGCATCGATATCGACTACTACGTCTTTGACATACTGCATCTGGATGGATATTCACTGCGGGACCGGTCGCTGCTTGAGCGCAAAGCCGCGCTGAAACATCTGCTGGCCACCGACAGGACTGTGCGTTTTACCGAACACCGGCTGGAAAAGGGCGAGCGCTTTCTGGCGACGGCCTGCGAGTCAGGCTGGGAGGGGCTGATTGCCAAGCGGGCCTCGAGCAGCTATGAGCCCGGGCAGCGCAGCCGCGACTGGCTCAAGTTCAAGTGCAGCCAGGGCCAGGAATTTGTGATCGCGGGCTACACGGACCCCCAGGGCAGCCGCCAGGCCTTTGGCGCTCTGCTGTTGGGCTACTTCGACGATGAGGGCCAGTTGCACTACGCTGGCAAGGTTGGCACGGGTTTTGACGATCGCGAACTGGCCAAGCTTGGCGCCCGCTTTAAGCGTCTCGCCCGGATGAAGCAGCCCTTCAACACCTTGCCATTGGATGAACCCGACGCGCACTGGCTCAAACCGGAGCTCGTCGCGCAGATCGGCTTCACCGAGTGGACGCGCGACGGCAAGCTCCGTCACCCGCGTTTTCTGGGCCTGCGCACGGACAAGCCGGCCCGCCAGGTGGTCAAGGAGGTCCCGGCAAATGCGAGCTAAAACAGCCAGTGCAGACAGCGGGGCAGGGGAGTCAGACAACCAGCGTCATGTTGGGCGGCATACTCTGGACGTTTCGAGCCTGGAGAAGCTGCTCTTTCCCGGCGAGAAGATCACTAAGCGCGACCTGCTGGACTACTACGAAGGCATCGCGCCGCTAATGCTGCCGCATCTCAAGGACCGGCCACTTTCACTGCAGCGTTACCCCGGCGGTATCGAGGGCCCGGGCTTTTTTCAGAAAGAAGTGCCGGATTACTTTCCCGACTTCATTACTACCGTAACAGTTGAAAAGGATGATGGAACTGTCGAAGAGGCGGTCTGTAACAACGCTGAAACCCTGGTCTATCTAGCCAACCAGAACACCATCGTCTTTCACCGCTGGATGAGCCGGCGGGACAAGCTGATTCAGCCGGACATCCTGACCCTGGACTTTGACCCCAACGCCGGCGCTGACTTCAAGATGGTGCTGGCTGGCGTAGCCGCCGCGCGTGATCGACTGGAAGGTCTCGGCCTGCGGGGCTTTCCTCTGCTGACCGGCAGTCGTGGAGTTCATATAATCGTGCCGATCAAGCGTAGGCCGGACTTTAAGACGGTCGCAGCCTGGATGCACACCCTGGCGGACCAATTGGCGGACGCGCATCCCAGGATCCTCACCACCGAATTCCATAAGGCCAAGCGTGGCGACCGAGTTTTCGTCGACTGGCTGCGCAACCAGTATGCCCAGACCGCCGTGACGCCTTACAGTGTGCGCGCCAGGCCGGGTGCCCCAGTCGCTGCGCCAGTGACTTGGGAAGAGCTGGGCGCACGCAGCGCGCGCCCGGAGCGCTTCAGCATCAGGTCGCTGAAAGAGCTGCTTAGGCGTGGAGATGTCTGGGAGGATTATAAGCAGTTCGCGCGTCCTTTGCCGCCGATCAGCAAACTAGGCAGCGCCCGCACTGTTAGTTAGTAAGTTTTGCAACCTGTAGAACCGCGTATACCAGCTTTGGCGGCAGATTGCGTAAGCGTTTGGTGGGAATAAAGAAAGCCATAAACTGGCGGTCCTTCATCATGGCGGCTCAACCCTGCGAACCACTAAGCCTTGCGCACGCAAAAACAACATGTGCGTAAAGGGGGTTAAAGGGAGGGGAGGGTGTGATGGCGGAAGAAAGCAAACAGGTACTGCGTTTGGTGGAACGAGAGGCAACGTTTGTATCTCGTAGCGAATACAAAACCTCTCCTTCCGGTAATCCCGGCGCTTGTGCTTCTGCATGCTTCGCATACAGGCGTCCACCGGACTGCGCCGTCCAGCCAGACGGCAGCACCCTAGTTCCCCATTTCAGCGGCTCACCTGGCAGCGGCAATTGCCTTTACCAGCGGGGGCAGGGTAAGAAAGAAGAGGTGAAATGGCCAAGACCTCGACCGATTAGTACTGGTCAGCTGTGACATTGCTGCCTCTACACCTCCAGCCTATTACCCGGTTATCTTCCGGGGGTCTTACCTGGTTAACCCAGTGGGAGAATTCATCTTGGAGCTGTCTTCGTGCTTAGATGCTTTCAGCGCTTATACAGACCCAGCATAGCTACCCAGCGATGCCGCAGGCACGACAACTGGTACACCATTGGCTGGTCCACCCCGGTCCTCTCGTACTAAGGGCAGACCTCCTCAATTCTCCTACGGTCACAGTGGATAGAGACCGAACTGTCTCGCGACGTTCTGAACCCAGCTCGCGTACCGCTTTAATGGGCGAACAGCCCAACCCTTGGGACCTTCTCCAGCCCCAGGATGCGACGAGCCGACATCGAGGTGCCGAACCTTACCGTCGATATGAACTCTTGGGTAAGACTAGCCTGTTATCCCCGGGGTAACTTTTATCCGTTGAGCTTCGGCCCTACCATGAGGAACCGTCGGGTCACTAACACCTGCTTTCGCACCTGCTCGACTTGTAGGTCTCGCAGTCAAGCTCCCTTATACGTTTGCACTCGTTGCGCGGTTTCCATTCGCGCTGAGGGAACCTTTGTGCGCCTCCGTTACTCTTTGGGAGGCGACCGCCCCAGTCAAACTACCCATCAGGCCCTGTCCCGTGGCCGGATTCACGGCTCACGGTTAGATCTCCAGTCCATCCAGGGTGGTATCTCAACGACCGCTCCACGGAGACTGACGTCCCCGCTTCAAAGCGTCCCACCTATCCTGCACAAAATGAACCAAAGACCAAGGGCAAATTGTAGTAAAGCTCCACGGGGTCTTTTCGTCCTACTGTGACCAGCCGGCATCTTCACCGGCGATGCAACTTCACCGAGCCTACCGCCGAGACACTGTTCCCTTCGTTACGCGATTCGTGCGGGTCGGAACTTACCCGACAAGGAATTTCGCTACCTTAGGACCGTTATAGTTACGGCCGCCGTTCACTGGGGCTTCAGTCGAGAGCTTCAAGCTTGCGCCCTGACTCCCTTCCTTAACCTTCCAGCACCGGGCACGCGTCACACCCTATACCTCGGCTTACGCCTTTGCAGAGTGCTGTGTTTTTGGTAAACAGTCGCGGGAACCGATTCTCTGCGGCCCCCAAAGGCTGCGCCAGCAAGTGGCCTCACCTCCAGGGGCACCCCTTATCCCGAAGTTACGGGGTCATTTTGCCTAGTTCCTTAGCGGTAGTTATCTCGCACGCCTTAGGATTCTCTCCTCGAGTACCTGTGTCGGTTTGCGGTACGGTCACCTATAAGCTCCACAGACAGATTTTCTCGTCCCGGGGGGTCAACAACTCGGAATTGATGTTATCGCATCCTCGCCGCTCTCCTTCAACCTGGCACTACGTCCAGGTCTATGTCACGGATAGGCACTACCAATCACCTTCTTGCCTACCCCCAGGCGTCCCTGCTGCTTCAACACTTAACGGTGGTACGGGAATATTAACCCGTCTTCCATCGCCTACGCCCTTCGGCCTCGGCTTAGGACCGACTAACCCTGGGAGGACGAGCCTGGCCCAGGAACCCTCACTCTTTCGGCGGGGAAGATTCTCACTTCCCTTATCGCTACTCATGCCAGCATTCTCACTTCCAAGGACCGGCACGTGTCGTTTCCGTCACGCTTGCTTCCTCGGAACGCTCCCCTACCGCGCCCACTAATGTGAACACTCCAAGCTTCGGTATACGGTTTAGCCCCGTTACATTATCGGCGCAAGACCTCTCGACCAGTGAGCTATTACGCTTTCTTTTAAGGGTGGCTGCTTCTAAGCCAACCTCCTGGTTGTCTGTGAGATCTCACTTCCTTTGCCACTCAACCGTATTTAGGGACCTTAGCTGTGGATCTGGGCTGTTTCCCTCTCGACAATGAAGCTTAGCCCCCACTGTCTCACTGCCGTGTTTCACACCGCGGTATTCTCACTTTAGTCGAGTTTGGTACAGTGTTACCCGCCCGCACCCGTCCAGAGGCTTACCCCCGCGGCTCAGCACACGACGCGTTCCTGATAGAACTTTCGGGGAGAACCAGATATCTCCAAGTTCGTTTGGCTTTTCACCCCTACCCACAGATCATCCAATTGCTTTTCAACGCAAGATGGTTCGGACCTCCACGAAGTTTTACCTCCGCTTCACCCTGTCCATGGGTAGCTCACTTGGTTTCGGGTCTAAGGCAACCGACTAAACGCCCTGTTCAGACTCGCTTTCGCTGCGGCTCCGGGTATTACCCCTTAACCTTGCCGGTCACCTTAACTCGCTGGCTCATTACTCAATAGGCACGCTCTCAGGCAATTCCATGTATAGCCCTCGAACAGCTTGTAAGCGCACGGTTTCAGGTTCTATTTCACTCCCCTCGCCGGGGTGCTTTTCACCTTTCCCTCACGGTACTTGTTCACTATCGGTCGCTGGAGAGTGTTTAGCCTTGCGGGATGGCCCCCGCAGATTCACACAGGGTTTCACGTGTCCCGTGCTACTCAGGTGCCGGGTCGGCACGTTCGGATTTTCGCGTACAGGGCTGTCACCCTCTATGGCCGATCTTTCCAGATCGTTCCGCTAATCCTACAAATGCTTTGTACCCGGTCCTACAACCCCGCCGATCCGAAGACCGACGGTTTGGGCTATTCCCGTTTCGCTCGCCACTACTAAGGGAATCGAGGTTTCTTTTTTCTGTTCGGCTACTTAGATGTTTCAGTTCACCGACTTCTCCCCCCTGGCTTATTAGGTTGCCCACTTGGGTCAGGGGTGACAGGATATTACTCCTGCCGGGTTGCCCCATTCGGAAATCTCCGGATCAACGGTTGTCGCACCTACCCGAAGCTTATCGCAGCTGACCACGTCCTTCATCGACTTCCAGCGCCTAGGCATCCACCGTGCGCCCTTTGTATCTTGGCCATTTCACCTCGTTCTCGACACCTTTGGTTGCGGGAACCCCGCTCGGAAAGTGCCGCTCCAGTAGGAGCGGGAGATGAAATTGATACATATAGAGCGATATTGCTGCGAGATACAAATCTCTCGTTGCCTAGTCACGACGCGACGTAAGGACGCCGCGCCATCTAACGCGGTGCATCTTGAGGGTATGCACCGCGCCCATTCCACCAAACGCAGTTTTCAATGTACCTGTTGCGGGGCCCTGTAAGGAGCCCGGCGCCCGCGCTGCTTCCGGCGAACCGTCCGCGGCGGGGGATGGGAATTCTACCACCGTCAGGATAGAAGTCAATACTTCTGGTGATAAAAGCTCAGAATTCTCCCCAGTCAACCCTCTCAGTACCGAAAATCAGGGCCTCACGACCTTTGCCGGGTGGGCAGAGGCGTTAAGCTCTCGCCTTTCGCAACGCTGGATAGACCATCCGAGGCCCGGTATCTCGAGTCATGAACCTTACATTCACGCCGCCACCGCTTCGTCTGCGGCAGGGATTAGAATTCAGAGTTCTTTGAGGAGCATTGAAATGTCCAGAACTCTGGTCTCGACGGCCGTGGTGATCACGTCTCTGTTGTTCGCTTTTGGATGCTCCGGTGCGGCGAGAGTTAGTTCAATCGCAAACCAAGTGACGCCTCCACAGTCTTTTCTCGCTGCTCTTCCAGGGTTGGATGGCCTGAAGATTCCGCGCCACACTTCAGCCTCCAGCAGAACCTGGCGGGTGAGCGGAAGCGACTATCTTCCGGGATTCGCCAGCGCCAAGGTAAGTCCCGAGGGCAGCTCTGCAGTCTTTGACCCCTTGTCAGTGGGCGGCAACGCGGGTCTGAATGGTGCGGCCTATGCAATCTACAACGTTGATGCTACCGGCTACAGCCGCGACCAGGTTGTTACCTACGGTACAGACGATTCAGCATCTTCAGCCCAGCAAATGTGGCTCGCTGCGGCTGACTGGACGCAGGGCCGCTGGATCTGGCGTCCTTTTGAGGAAGATGGGAGCAGCAGTTTCGACTTTGCGGGGCTGATCAGGGACAACCAGGTAACACTGGCCGTGCTGTGCATTGGGGTTGACCAGCGGCAACTTGATTACCTTCAGCTTGGAACGCGAGACAGCTGGACGCACAGCTTTGGAGGCGCTGGGCTGGATGAGTCTGGCGCGGTGGTGATCGGTGAAGATGACAATGTCTACGTGTGTGGGTTCAGCGAGAGCTTCAGCACCTGGCCCGCTTGTCTTGTGGTCAAGTACACACGGCTGGGTGAGTTTCAGTGGGCTCGGCTGGTGGCACTGCCAGACGAGGGACTGGCTGCCGGTACCGACTCGCAGTATTACGGCTTCAGCCCATGTGGCGGCGACGGAATTGCTGCAGCGGCTTGCGTCGACACAAATCCGGCCGCAGCGGATGGGGTCTATGAGGACGCGTTGCTCTTCCGGCTCAGTGCCAGCGGCGTCCTGCTGTGGCAGAAGCGCTGGGCCGTGGATGGACAATGTACTTCGCCGCGCATTGCAGGCTTCAGCAATGGCTCGGTATCTCTGTTCGTTGAAGACAATTCCGAGTTTCTCAACAGCACGAACGAAGCCTGGGAGACAGTTCACCTGCACCTCGGAAGCGATGGCAGCGTAGTTCAGAATTCAGCCTTGCGCGCCGGAGATCCGCCAACACGCATAAACACAGTCGACGCCAGGTTGTTCCGTACCTCGGTGTCAGATGTATACAGCCTGTACAACGATGGCTCCGTTGGCGGCACTAATAACTATGGCGGCTTAAGAATCAACGCCGATGGCAGTCTGGGCGCCTATCCACTCGAGCAGCCTGGCGTGCCAACCGGGAGCAGTGATTACCTCCAGGTGCGAAACCACATACAGGCAGGGATAAGTTCCGGCATCTTCAGCGAGAGAATCGGCAGTCCAGCGGGTCAGACGCAGCAGCGTGTCTGGGGGCGTGTTTTCTGGTCAACAGGCTGCGAGCGTTGCTATAACAGCGCCTGTTCTGACGCGGGTTGCCTCGCATTTTGCGCGGGCAGCGAGGATGGACTGGGACTGATGCGGCCCATTTTGGTGGCCTACAACCTGGAAAGCGGCGAGTATGTTTCAAGCTGGGTCTACGACAGTCCAGGGGGCGCGACGGGTATTGACATCGATAGCTATGGCAATGTCTATGCCGCCATCGCAGCGCCCGGCAACCTCTTTGGCGATCAGATCACAGTGAGTGGAAGTCCGGCTATCTGGACGCCTTTGACTGCTGAACAGGTAACCAACAATGAGGGCCAGCTGGTGTCCCTGGGAAACGGAGTTGATCAGAACGCAAGTCAGGCAGCTTATGCCGGCGCAGTCACCCCTGGCACTGCAGTACTTACCATCCCGGACGGAGCGGTGCAGGATGCAGATGCCGGCGGCGGAGACTTTCTTGTTTCCAAGCGCGATGTGACCAGTTTCTGGCAGTAATAGGCCCCCACCGCCGTAGAGCACTTAGTGCCGTTTGAGCCCTAACCTCGCCGTAAGGCAGTGGTTTACCTTTCACACGTCTGCAATTGCCAGGCATATAATCGCGGCCTCGAACTTGCCCCCTGGAGAGATGATGCGTAACCTGCACCTGATGCCCGCCGCCGTGTCCATCCTGTTGATCGCTTTCATGGCTGCTTGTGCCGGACAGCCCGCTGTGCGCGGTCTGAGCTCAAAGCCGGGTCCGGATCAGCTGCCTGCAGTCGGCGCGCCAAAGGTAGCTCTTCCTCGTCCCAGCACTGTCAAACTAGGAACTTTCGTGCCAGACGGTTTTGTTCGTCGCGGCGCCGACTATCTGCCTGGGCAGTCCTCCAATGTGCTGGCCGGCCCAGGGGCTACAGCTGTCTTCAACCCGGATTTCCCCGATCAGCCGCAACCTGACAGCGAGTTTGCCTGGGCCCTCTATTCCTTTAACAGCTCGGGCTTTGACCGGGAGCAGGCAATCCGCTACAAGCTGCAGCGTCCTCTCCCGGCAGGCAGCCGCACTTACATTGGCGCGGCTAACTGGGCCACGGACCGGTGGGACTGGTTTATTTTGAATGGCAGCGGGAAGTTGCCACTGGTCTTCGCGCCATATGAAGACGGCAGTCAGCAGATGCTGCTGGCTTTCGTGGCTGTGGGTGAATCTCCGACCCAGTTGACAGCGCTTAAGCTCGGCGCAGTCGGCACCTGGGTGCGCAGCGTCGGCGGCCCCGAGGACGATGACATTGGCTTCGTCGGTGTAACGGCCGGCAGCAATGATGTCTATGCCGGTGGCGCCAGCTACAGCTTCAATGGTGGACAGCCGGCTGCCCTGGCCTGCAAGTTTGATGAGGATGGTGAGCTGCTGTGGACCCGTGTGATTGCGCGGCCGGACGAAGCAATGTATCTGCGTGACTGGGCCATGACGCCGTCCGGCAACCTTGTGGGCCTGGCGGAGTACCGATCGCCAAATGAACTGAACCCCGATACGGACGATCAGAACCCGCTGGTATTCATGCTTGATTCCGATGGTGCACTGCGCTGGTCGCGGCGCCTTGCGCTGCTCGGCTTCAACTATGGCGGAAGTCTGGTCGCCACCGACCGGATAGTCTTTACTGGTGTCCTGGATGGCGCTGAAAACGGTTTGGTCGATGATGACCTGCTGGTGGTGAGCCTGGATCTGGACGGCGAACTGATAGGGGCTACGCGCGTTGATAATGGCGGCGAAAACGGCAGTACCAGCCTGGTTGCGGCTGAGGGAGGCACTGCGGTATACGTCGAATTGCGCGGAGTGAACGGGCTGGCTGAATCGCGGGTTTCGCGGTGTCTGCTGCAGCCCGATGGCGGCCTTGGCGATCCGGAGGCGCTGCCCGTCCTGGACTCAATGAGCGCCGGATTGGAACAGTCCGGTGAAGATACTGAACCACGGATAGACATGGGCTTCAGTGGTGACCCCGGAGCGCATTGGCTGGACAGCACAGGTGCAGTCAAATGGGCCCGGAAACTGGACTTCGGCTTCGGCGGCAACGCCTGGAACAGTCAGCTAGCCGGTGACGATCTTCTGTATCTGGTGGGCCGCAGCACCGCCGTGTCCGGAGAAGCGGCCTTCCTGGCCAGTTTTGACGGTTTCGGAACCCTGGGACGGTGCTTCGTCTGGAGTGGAGGCGGCGAGTGCTACACGCTCGATACGGACAACTTTGGCAATGTCTATTGCGGCATTACTGGCGTGGATGACGCCAGGGGCGAATGGATCACGCACAATGTGACCAGCAGTGATTACACGCCAGAGCTTGAAGCTGATGTGCTGGTGTCATTGACCTTCAGCAGTTTTGACGCACCACTTGAAGACCTGGCACTCTCTTCCAGTGACGGCGCCGGCGTGCTGGTGCTGGACACTGGCGGCGGCGGCAGTGACATGCTGGTGGTCAAGCGCGATGTGCTGGATTTCTAGATCGGTAGACCGGTGCAGGTGAACTCCTGGTCTAACAGCTCCACATTGTTGCCAGCGGAGAATTTCCACGACGCTACAACTCGAAGTGATCGATGTGCATCGCGGCCTTGACCCGCGCCAGAGTCTTCTGGCCTTCCTCATTGGCACGGCGAGTGCCCAGCTTGAGGATGTCAATCACCTCGTCCGGGCGCGCCTCCCAGTAGGCCCGGCGTTCGCGCATCGGCGTTAGCAGCGCTTCCAGCTTGGCGTGCAGGTTCTTCTTACAGTCGACGCAGCCAATACCGGCGGTGCCGCACAGCACCGCAGTCTCCTCAACGCTGGGGACATCCAGCCCGGCCTCGGCAATAACCTGCTCCTTCTCGGCGTTGAAGACCTTGTGCCAGGAGAAGACATTGCAGACCTCGGGCCGGCCTGGGTCGGTGCGGCGCACGCGCTGAGGGTCCGTTACCGCCGCGCGCAGCTGGTTCCAGACCGTCTCGGTGCTGTCGCTGAGGTAAATCGCGTTGCCCAGGCTCTTGCCCATCTTCAGGCTGCCGTCGAGACCGCGCAGAAGCTCAGTCGTGCCCAGCAGGGCCTGCGGCTCGACCAGCACGGGATCGACCAGCTCACCGGCTTCGTCTTTCACGCCATACTGCGCGTTGAAGCGGTGCACTACCTCTCTGCAAAGCTCAATCAGCGGAACTTGATCCGGGCCGACCGGCACCAGATGCCCGCCGACGAAGGTGATGTCAGCGGCCTGCGATATCGGGTAACCCAGAAAGCCGTAGGACATGGATGAGAAACCGGCCTTGCGCTTCATGCGGATCAGCTCATCGCGAACCTCACGCCGCAGCATGGCACTATCCCTGAAGCTCTGCAGGTCGTACTCACTGTCGGACTTTTCCAGTTCCTGTTGGACGGAAACGTTTCCATTCTGGCTTACCGCCTGGATTGCCGCCCAAGCTGTCGGGGCCGTCACCTCGCCAATCTCTGTGAACTCCTCTGCAAGCATCCCAGCCAGCGCTTCCAACTCGCCGGTGAATCCATCCGGCACCGGCTCGGCGTTGGCATCCTCATCGATGCTGTAGCCATACTGCTGGGCCTCCGCCTTTGTCGTCGGGTTGTCAATCAGGCTGCGGACCGGTACCAGCAGGCCATAAAACACCGTCAGTTCAGCGATGCTGGGCACCATGCTCTGGATGACCAGCGTCGACTTCTTGGGGTCGATGCCGGCCGCCAGGTAGTCCAGGGCCACATCCATCACGCTGGGCTTGATCATCTCCGGGCGGTCATAGTGGGTCGTCAGGGCCTGTACATCCGCCATCAGAATGAAAGTGTCATAGCTCTCCTGCAGGCGCACACGGTTCTTCAGGCTGCCGATGTAGTGCCCAAGGTGCAGCTTTCCGGTGGTGCGGTCGCCGGTCAGGATGCGCCGCCGGCTGCCGTCAGGCAGGATCGGGCTCAGGTCTTCCTCGCGGGCCACAGCCCCGGATTCATGCTTGCTCTTTGTCGGCTGGGTCATGGGACTGGGATTGTAACCGAGTAAGGGGCATGCTGGTGCGAACCACGGGCCGCTGCAGCTGCACCGCGCTAAACTACTTGACCCGTGTCCCAAACCCTCTACCGCAAATACCGTTCTCAGACTTTCGCCGAGCTGGTCGGCCAGGATGCTGTTCTGCGCGTGCTGCGTAACAGCATCGTCCGGGGCCGGCTTAACCACGCTTACCTGTTTTGTGGCCCGCGCGGAACCGGCAAGACTTCGGTCGCCCGCATCTTCGCCAAGGCGCTGAACTGCCTCGACCCCCGGGAGGGCGACGCCTGCGGCGTCTGCGAGAACTGCCTGTCGGTGGCCAATGGCTCGGCGGTAGACGTGGTGGAGATTGACGCCGCCAGTAACCGCAGCGTTGAAGATGTAGAGGATCTACGCAAGCGGGTGGGCTATGCGCCGCTGCGTTTCAAGTACAAGGTCTACATCATCGACGAAGTGCACATGATCAGCACACACGGTTTCAACGCGCTGTTGAAGACATTGGAAGAGCCGCCGTCGCACGTGGTCTTCTGCCTGTGCACAACTGAGTCGAACAAGCTACCTGTAACGATCCTTTCGCGCTGCATCCGCTTCGACTTCACGCGTATCGCGCTGCCCAAGCTGGCGGCGCACCTGCAGGCGATCACTGCCCAGGAAGGCCTGAGCCTGGATGAGGACGCAGCGCTCGAACTGGCCGAGCTGGCCGAGGGGTCGGCCCGCGACGCCATCAGCCTGCTGGACCAGTTGACGGTCTACTGCAGTGAGCGCATAACTTTGAAGGACATCCGCGAGCTGTTTCAGCTTGGCGACCCGGCTTTGATGGAACGGATTGTGGCGGCGATCAGCAGCGGTGATCCGCAAGCGCTGATTGGCTCGTGGGACGAACTGGCCCAGGCCGGAATGGATGCCAGCCGCTTCCTGCTTGACCTGGCTGGCGCTCTTAAGCAGCGCCATCTCGCCGAGCCTTCCGGCCGCTGGCGGATGGCGCTGGAGGCAGTCTGGAAGGGCCTGAACCTGCTGAAGTACGACAATTTCCCGGCCCTGCTGATCGAGCTGACCTTGCTGGAAGCCCAGGCGGCGCTTACGGCTCCGCTTGCGGTTGCTGCTGGACCAGGGGCGAGTGCTGGCGCACAGCCAGCCCAGCAGAACACCGTGCAGTCTCATGCGCCTGTGCGGATGCCGGAAGGCCCGAGCCGAATGCCAGCGCAGAGCACAGCGTCGCCCGCTGCTTCCGCGAGCGGTCGTGTGTCACCGGCCCGGGCGGCCTTGCAGCAACAGCCTGTGCAAAGTTCTCCCGGCGGTCCTTCCCGGTCCGCGGTGCATGAAGAGGCCCCAGGCCCAGAAACTCAGACGACTTCTTCGGACCCACCCGCAGTCCAGTCAGTGCGTGGTTCAAGCCCTGGGGACAACCAGCAGTCAGCAGTACGCGCTCCGGGCCAAGCTTCTGAGGGCCCCGCGTCCAAGCATGGTTCAACAGCTGCGCCGGGTGGGGTAGAGGAATGGGAACGGTTCCTTGCCGCTCTCGAGCGCGTTTCGCTTACCAGCTATGCCCTGCTTTGGATGGACGTTGTTGGTCGATTTACGCCGACAGACCTGCTGCTCAGTTTTCCGCCCACGGCGCGCCAGCAGTACGGCTGGGTCCAGGAAGCCCGCCACATCCAGGCTATCGTTGACACCGCTTCGCGCTTGGCCGGCCGTGCTCTGGGCCTGCGGATCACGATCCTGGGAGACGAAGCCAGCGCAATGCAGCTTGCCTCAGCCGCTCCGGATGCCCCGCTGCGACGCCCGCTTCCCGAGCCACCGGGTGACTTGCCTGACGAGATTGTGTATGATTCAGTCCCGCTGGAGGACGCCCCTCAAGGACCGCAGCGGGACGATGAGCCCGGTCCAGCAGGACGCAGCCGGCAGCCCGACCCGGCTGACCTGAGCGACCTTGAGCGGATGGGGCGTCAGGTAGACGCTGCCCTGCCGGTGGATGGCGGGCTTGCAGAACCTCAGCTGCTGAGTGCGGACGAGGCGGCCAGCCTCTTTGAAGGCGCAGAAATTCTGGAGGACGACAATGCGGAGTATTGATTACGGCTGGGTCATCGCCCTTGGGATCATCGTTTTGCTTGTGGTCTTCCATAAGCCGATCCTTGGCCTGTTCGGTGCGGCCAAGTCCAGTGCGGTCAACCAGCCTAAGCTGGACGCCGGACGGGCTGTCTTCGACGACCCTGAGCGCTGGATGGGATCCGGCAGCTACAAATCCTGTGCGATGTGCCATGACCCGAACTTCAAAGCGGCCGACGGCAAGAAGGTCGACATGAAAGAGTATGTCGAGGGCAAGCCGGTCATCCTCAAGGACATCAAGCGCAAGCTTGCGGGCAACAACCTGGGTACGGACGATGCAATTGTGGACCAGATCAACCGCTGCCTGACCATGCCGACCCGAATTGGCTGCGGCGGTTTCAGTCGCAACGCGCCCTTCATGGACGACCTGATCTTCTATGTGACATCGCTCTAGCGAGGCTCGCTGCCGGCGGGCCAATTAGGGCCGGCTCGATCAGGTCTGATTAACTGTGGTTTCCACTTCCCTGGCCGCGGCCAGTCTTGCGCGCAGTTTCTTCTCCAGCAGCAGCATGCCAGCCGAGGCGCACAGGAACAGCACGATTGAGGCCGAGAATACGGGTACGTGGCTTCCAAGGGTCTCACCCAGCGCACCGCCGGCGATTGGCGCGAACACGCCGCGGATTCCGGTGATCGTCACGTGGGCCCCGGTGTAATTGCTGCTGTCCTGCTTACCGGCAAAAACAATCGGCGCCAGGTTCCAGGCTACGCCCAGACCTGCCATCGCGAGGCCATAAAGAGCGTATGCCACATAGGCGGCATAGGCCAGCGGAACGCCAAGCGCCCGGGTGACGTGCGGCCCCGCCAGCAGTGTAGCCGGGAACATTGCCAGCATGGCAAACACAATCGCGCAGAGCTGTGTTGGTGTACGCCGGTCCATCAGGCGTCCCCACAGCGGAGTCAGCAGCGATCCAGCCTGGAACAGTACGCCTTCGCACATGCTCGCCTGCTTG
Organism: uncultured Planctomycetales bacterium; assembly: GCA_964512635.1. Classification (GTDB taxonomy): domain Bacteria; phylum 4484-113; class 4484-113; order 4484-113; family JAFGCY01; genus JADZFO01. The sequence goes on from CAZEJB010000018.1 coordinate 48,113, forward strand.
AAGTTCATGTGGGCAACCTCGGACAGGTAGCCCGGAAGCAGCGGCGCCGTGATCATGAAGGCTACGCCATACAGGAAGAAGGCCGCCTCAAAGCGCAGGTACAGCGGATCGCGCTTCATCAGGGCCAGAAAGGTCTGTACTGGGTGTACCAATACGCGCTTTAGGTCGATTTTGCGGCGCTCGATGTTGATTTTGAAACGCTGTCGGATCGGTGCGCGAATCAGGATCAGGGTGGAAACTACGCCCAGCAGGCCGGCGATGGGAAAGACATAACGGTAGGCATAAGGGTTGTGGTCCAGCAGCCAGCCTACCAGGAAGGCTGAACCCATGGATATCAAGGTTCCAATAGAAACGCTGAGGCCCCACATTTCGTTGCGGGTCTTGTGACCAATATTGGCGTGCCAAAGCGATGTCTGGGCCGGGATTAGCAGTGAGTTGCAGACAACGAAGACGGCGCTGACCATGATGTAGCTGGGCACATTGCTGACAAATAGAAAGGCCAGGAAGATGCCGCGGCTGAGTATTCCCATTAGCAGGATAAAAGGCCGCTTGTCACGTCCCGAGACCATCTCCGAGCCGATGATACCGAGCAAAAGGCTGCCGGCGCCCATCGCGTGCAGGATTCCAAGGTCAATGTCCGAAGCGTGAAGGGTCTTCTTCAGCACCATGTTGCCGTTACTGAAGGCGCCGTTCATTAGCGCGCCGACCATGGCTGAAAGGAAGTAGTAGTGCAGAACGACCTTGTCCAGCAGCGGAACCTGAATCAAATGCAGCGGACCGAACCGCCTGAGCCAGGCCGGCATTGCGCGGAAATTTCGTCCCCAGCTGGCTGGCACGGCGCGGATTATAGGTCACTCGCCGCCTCCTGATTCTTCGGCCTGCCCAAAGCACCGCCCGCGCTCAAGGGCCGGGCCTCCAGCGCCGATAAACGGACTGTTCAGGAGGAGATAGGTGAACCCCAGTCAATGGTACGAACTGCTGACCCGTGACCGTGAAGGTTACGTAGCCGCGCGCGCGGAGTACTTCGCGAACAACTCGGCTCGTCCGCGCTTGAACGGCATGCGCTTCCAGAACTGCGACCTGAGCGGGCTGGATCTCAGCAATATGGACTTCAGCCAGTGCGAGTTCTTTGGCTGCGACCTTTCCGGGACAGACTTCTCCGATTGCCTGATGCGTTTGACGCGGCTGCGTTCCTGTAGCCTGAAGGGTGCGCGCCTGAACGGGACCAACTGCGCCCGGGGCGAGATCATCAGCTGCGACCTGACCGGAGCCGACCTGTCCGGCGTCTCCATGCTGCTTCAGAAGCTTTACAACAGCGACTTCACCGCTTGCCGCATGGACCATGCCGACCTGTCGGCAGCTGAAGCCGAGGGCGTGCCATTCCGGGATGTAACCGGCGAGCGGGCCTACTGGACCAAGGCTGACCTGCGCAACTGCGACTTTACAGGTGCGCGCCTGCCCCGAGCTGTATTCCGGCTGGCCGCGCTGAGCGGCGCCAGCCTGGGCGGCGTGGAGCTCGATGGTTCGGATTTCACCTACAGCGTCCTGCACAGCACAGTGCTGGACAAGGCATCACTGGTGGAGGCTGATCTGAGCCAGAGCTTCATGCAGGACACCAGTTTTGCCGGTGCGAACCTGACCCGCGCCCGTCTGATGACCATTGATTTCGAGGGCGCTGACTTCACCGGCGCGGTTATGCATGGCGTGGTCTACGACCAGATAGAGACCCGTGAAGACCGCGAGGCCCACCAGGCCGTTCGCGATGCGGCCTTTCAGCAGCTCGAGATGCTCAAGCTGCGTGACCAGTCGGCCGAAAAACAGGGTGAGGGTGACGGGGTCAAGCCTCTGCTCGGCGAGTTCGCCGCGGTCGAGGATCCCGCCGCCAGTCCGGCCTAGACCGGAGTATCACTTACAAGCAAACTGAAGCTGAAACTGAGGACTGGAAGGACAAGCGATGGATGGCTATAACGTTGTAATCCCGGATATCTGCCAGAAGCGGATGGCCGAAATCACCCTGCCGGTGATGGATGCCCTGCAGTCTCTTGGGCACACTCCCACGGTGCTGAATCTGGCCTCCATCGTCCAGATGTACCAGGAATACCGTTACCAGCGTCACGCCTGCTATGAGATCTTTGGCTTCTATTTCCAGGACCTGATGAAGCGCAGCCAGGTGGACTTCGGCTTCTGCGTCGGCCTGTCCGGCATGCTGGAAGATGTCTCCAAGCACGAGGTTCACAACCTGCTTGACGAGGCCGGGATTCCGAACGTCATGCTGGTTCACTCCCGCGACACCCAAAGCCTGCTGGACCGGCTTGAGAAGACCGGCGCTCGCGACTGGCGGCACACCATCATGGCCTGTACCAGCCAGCAGGTGGTCGACGCGCTGCAGAGCAGCGGCTACCGCAACGCGCTGTATTGCCCGCCGGGTGCCAATTCGCGCCTGTTTTATCCGCTGGCCAGTGCGCCGGAAAACGCGGCATACCCGCTGACCGAAGACGAGCGTCTGGCCCGCGGCTTCGACGTCAGCTTCATCGGTACATGGACTCCCGGACGCGAAGCCCTGCTGCTGCCGCTCCAGGAGGCCGGGGTTAACCTTGGCGTTTTTGGCGACAAGAACTGGGAGCGCAGCGGCCTGGCGCTGAGTTACAACGGTCCGGCAAACTACCTCAGCGAGGTAAACACGGTCTATAACGCCAGCCGGATCAACCTTGATCTTCCGCATGAGGCCACGCAGCTGGATGACTACATCAGCTTCCGTGTCTATGACTGCCTTGCCAGCGGAAGCTTCCTCCTGGCCTATCAGCGTCCTGGCCATGACAACCTCTGGGAGGCCGGCGCCGAACTGGTCGGCAGCTATGAGCCCTTGGGACTACTGGACGCCGTTCAGCACTACCTCGCCGCGCCGCAGGAGTGCGAGGCTATCGCCCAGCGCGGTTACCAGTCGATGCTGCTTGAGCACAGCTGGCAGTCGCGCCTGCGCGGGATCATCCTCCCTGGCCTCGAGCTGCGCCTGCTGAAGGCCGCCGCGGCCTAGAGACCGCTCTATAATCCTAGGCCGTGCAATTCCCGGCCCTGATTCCCGGCGTGCTGCTGAAGCGCTACAAGCGCTTTCTGGCTGACGTGCGTCTGGATAATGGCGAGCTGCTTACCGCACTGGTACGCAATACGGGCGCGATGACCGGCCTTAATGAGCCGGGCAGCCGTATCTGGCTGCGACCATCTTCCGGAAAGACCCCGCGTTACCCCCTGATCTGGACGCTTGTTGAGAGCGGACGCAGCCTCGTTTGCGTTGATACTTCGCTGCCGAACCAACTCGCCTTTGATTACGTCAGGAATGGCGGGGTGGCAGAGCTTAGCGGTTATCGCGAGTATTTGCGCGAGGTGCCATATGGCGCCGCGAGCCGCGCGGACATCTGCTGCCGCGTACACCCGGACCATATGCTGCGGCGCTGCTGGGTGGAAGTCAAGTCTGTAACCCTGAAGGAAGGCCGGGCCGCGCTGTTTCCCGATGCTGTCACGCTGCGCGGGCGCAGGCACCTGCTGGAGCTACAGTCAGTGCTGGCAGACGAAGATGAGGCCTGCCAGCTCTTTTTGGTACAGCGCGGTGATGTTGAGCGCTTTCGCCCGGCGGAGAGCATTGATCCGGCCTACGGCGCAGAGCTTCGCAAGGCCGCCAAGGCGGGAGTACGGATGATCGCCCTGCGCTGCAGGGTCTCAATCAAAGGCATTGAAATCGAGCGTGAACTACCGGTGGAGCTATGAGCAAGAAGAAAGGCAAGAACGGCAATCCGGGTGCTAATCCCGCCAACACGCCTGTGGAGGGATCACCAGTATCTCAGGCAGGAATCTCGGGCATGCCGGCCAGTTCTGCCCCGGCGTCCTCGCCATCCGTTCCCGAAAAGCCAGGTGGCAGTAAGGTTTTCTTTGCTGTTGTCGCACTGGGTGCGCTGGCCTTGCTGGCCTTCATTCTGATTAAGGGTGCGGGAACGCCTGGTATGGACCGCCTGACCATACTCACCTCCGGTCACACGCTGGGATATCTGGAGAATTGCGGCTGCAGCCAGGGACAGACAGGCGGTGTGCAGCGCCGCGCGCGCATTATTGAAGTTGAGCGTGAAAAGGCCCGCGAGGTTCCACAGGGCAGCACTAAAGATCGGATCGCTGACATTCTGCTGGACACCGGCGACTTCAGCGACCCCTTTGAAGAAGAAAAGCGCATTCTCTCCGGTTGTGTCGTCCAAATGATGGGAGTTCTGCAGTACGACTCTGTCGGCATCGGCGCCAAGGAGCTTGGACTCAAGCAGGAGGATCTGCTCAAGCTGCTGCAGAAGGCCAAATTGCCATATACGGCGGCCAACCTTGAATTCACGACCCCGCCCTCAGACAAGGACGCCAGCCAGGATCTGCGAGCACTGGTTAAGCCCTACAACATCATCACCCGCGGCAAGGGCTACCGCATCGGGATCATCCATATCCTGGATCCCCAGCAGTTCACCATCGGAATCACCAAGCGCGAGGGCTATGAAGTCACCGACGCCACCGCGGCCGTCAGCTCGATTCTCAAGCAGCACAAGCAGGAAGCCAACATCTGGATCGTAACAGCCTCAGCCATGAGCCGCAAGTTCATGGATGTGACCGGCCTCGGAGGCGAAAAGGACTTGCTGCTGGTCTATGGCTTCCGCTCTGACAACCCCCTCGAACCGGAGAACGCAACCCAGGTTGTTTTCCCGAAGTTCATTGAACGGAACATGGAAAAGGGCAAGGATCTGCTGATCACCAAGATCTACTTCCCGAAGAAGAAGGGCGACCCGCCCACGGTTGACAGCATCAAGACCCGCGTTGACGACACCTACACGCCGCCGGATTCAGTCATGGGCATCCTGGAGGACTGCAAGAAGAAGATCGAAGACTGGCAGTTCGCCAATGATCAGGAGATCCTGGCGCACAACAACTCGACCATGATGGCATCCACCATGCCGCGCTATATGGGCTGGCAGTCCTGCCAGACCTGCCACAGTGATGTCGTGGACCAGCTCAAGGACACCAAGCACTACAAGGCCTACGAAAGTCTGGTGGAGAAGGAAAAGCAGCTGACGACCTGTATGAAGTGCCACAGTGTGGGCTATATGCGCCCCGGTGGCTGGAACAGCGTCGAGGAGCGCAAGTTTGCCGGCGCGGAATGGGACCGTCGTGACGTCCAGTGCGAGAACTGCCACGGTCCTGGCGAGTGGCACATCAAGGCCCAGAGCGGCGAAAAGGTCGAAAAGCTGGCGACTGACGGGCGCGACAAGTATGGTCTGCTGCCGGTAACTCAGCAGACCTGCAAGGCCTGTCACGATGGCGAGAACGACCCGCACTTTGACTTCGAGACCTATTGGCCGAAGATCGCGCACTTTATGAGCTCAAAGCCAGGTTCGAAGGCCAAGACTGCGGCCGAAGTTCCGCCCGGCGAGGCAGGCGATGGTGCCCACGCCAATGGCGGTGGCCCGCATGTCCCGGGAATGGGCGCCCCCGAACACTAGGCACTTTCCAGACCTGTCTCTAAGCGGCTTATCCTGCTTTAACCTTCGCCACTATAATCAGACCATGTCTGACGGGGCACTGCAGCTGCTGATCCTGACCGGGATGTCCGGTGCCGGCAAGAGCACGGCTCTGCGCATGTTCGAGGATCTTGGTTACTACTGCATTGATAACCTGCCGCCGACTCTGATCGCCACTTTTCTGAACCTTTACGAACAGACCGACAAGCACAATACGGGCGTCGCGGTGGTCTGCGATCTGCGCAGCGGCGATCTCTTTGCACGCCTGCGCGATGAACTGGGCCTGCTTAGGTCTAACGGCCTGCAGCCAGAAGTGCTCTATTTCGATTGTGACCACGACGTCCTGGTCTCGCGCTTTGAGACCGCCCGTCGCATTCCTCCGCTGGGCATTGGTCTGCGCCTTGTTGACGCTCTGGCCCAGGAACGCCAGCTTCTCGCGCCGGCTCGCGAGCTGGCCACGCAGGTTATCGACACGACTGAACTCAAGGTAGGCCAGCTCCGCGACCGCATTATGGGTCTCTATGCACCCGGCAAGAGCGCGGGGAAAGTCACGCTTACGCTGCTCTCATTCGGATTCAAGTACGGATTGCCCGCGGACGCCGACTTCGTCTTCGACACGCGCTTTCTGCCAAATCCCTTCTATGTCCAGGAACTGTCAGCCCAGACCGGTAACGACCCGGATGTGCGGCAGTATGTGATGGACAGCCCAGTGGCCCAGGATTATCTTGAGGCAGTTCGCAGGCTCCTCAGCCTGGCAGTGCCCCACTACACCGAAGTGCACAAGCTCTATGCCGTGGCCGCGCTTGGTTGCACCGGTGGACGTCATCGCAGCGTGACTCTTGTGAATCTGCTGGCTGAAAAGCTGCAGGCAGAGGGTATCCGCTGCGTGGTTCAGCACCGCGACATCGATCGCTCCTGACGTGCCGATGGCGACAAGGTGTGTTCGTGGGGTTTACAGTGGCTGGGGAGGGACTCGAACCCTCGACCTAACGGTTATGAGCCGTTCGCTCTAACCAGCTGAGCTACCCAGCCCGGGGCGCAGATTATAACATCGCTGGAAGCCTTTGCGAGTTCTGACCGGTGTGCCGGCTGTGATTTAACCCTTGCTGCCGCTTAGCTGCGAAACAGCGCTGCTGATCGACGACTGCTGCGTCTGGAGCTGGCTTAGTGACGTCTCCAGGCGGGCGAATTTTGCCCTAAGTGTTGCTTCCTTCTCGGTTACCCGGTCTTCCATCGTACTGATCTGCTTGCTCAGGCCATCGATGCGCCGGTCGAAACTGCCGCCTTCCTTGATCCGCTCGATGATCGCACCGCCGCTGCGCGTCAGTGAGTCAATCAGCGACTTGCCTCGACGGGCAACACCACCGGCGATCTGCGGGTCAGGCCCGAAGAAAAGTCCCGGCGTGAGACCGAGGGTCCCCTGAACGCTATCGCTGCCCTCCGACTGGTCAAGCAGCTGCAGCACGGACTGGGTTTCGGATTGGGCGCTGCGCAGATTCAGCTGGTTCTGGGCATCAAAAAAGGCCAGCAGGCTGGAGCCGAGGCCGGCGGAAGTGATCTGCGAGTTGATCGTGTTCAGCAGGCTGACCTGGCTGTAGGTGCCAGCGCTCAGGTCAACCTGAACCGTGCTGCTGCCGCCGGTGCCGATGCTGAAGCGCAGGCGGGTGTTAACGGTGATACCGCTGCTCAGGTTGCGGCTGCCAACGTGGTCATAGCGGCTCTCCATCGCGTTGGAGAAGAGCTTAAACAGTTCGTCGCCGTTCTCCTCAATCGCCGTGAGAAGGGTCGAGTTGCTTTCGATCAGGGCTGTGATCTGCTCGCGGTCGCTGGTCGGTCCCAGCAGGCGGCCCTGACTTACAGCGGCTGCGGAAGGTCCGGCGCCAACCGGCGCGGTGCTTAATCCGATCTGACCCAGGCTGGCAAAAATGCCACCGCTGCTGACCGGGCCTGTTACCATCGCCTGGATCTGCTGGGTCGTCTGGCGCATGGTGTTGTCGCTGCTGATGAAGTCGCGGGTCATGAGGGTCTGACGGGTCTCAAGGTAGGACGTGATCTCGTCGGCGGTCATGTTGGCCGCGGCGGCATCCGTCAGCTCAGCAGTCTTCTTCTTTTCCTCGCGGCTGAGCGGCTGGGCGTTGAGCATCTCCATAGTGGTGTTGTACTGCACGACAAAATCAATGATCGTCGACTTGATTCTTTCACTGTCGGCAGCAACTGAAACGGTTTCAGGTCCACTGGTGACTGCATTTAGCGTCAGGCTGACCTTTTCCAGAATGTCCTTGATTGTGTTGCCGCTGCGCTCATATTCATTTCCGTCCACATTCAGCAGCGCGGTCTGGCGTACTGATCCCACATCCGTGGGCAGGGTAGTGTCCACGGTCAGCTGCATGGCTTCAAGGAAGTTGCTGGTGTCGCCGCTGTCGCCAATACTGATACGCGGGGAAGAAACACCACTGTCCAGCTTTTGCGTCAGGACAAAACGGTCGGCTGCTGAGTCGTAGCTGGCCTCAACGCCGGCCCCTGAGCGGTTGATCTTCTGCATAACGCTGGTCAGGCTGTCGACACCGGCGTCGATCACGATATGGACGCCGTTGATGGTGAAGATGCCGCTCGAAACACTCTGGCTGAAGCTGCCCTGAGCCAGCGGCAGGTCCTTACTGATGCCAGCCTTGTTCTGCCCGGCAATCTGGGTTCCGCCAGCGTCAGTGGTCAATCCGGCCAGTCGCAGGAAGTTGCTGGTGTCACCGTTGCCGCCAATGCTGATTCCGGCGGTGCCCGGCGAGTTGTTACGCAGGTAGACACGAGCATTCGCCGGGTCGAAGAACGCGCTGACTCCCGCGCCGGAGCTGTTGATCGCCGCCAGCACGTCATTCATCGAAGTGGTGCTCACGTCGCCGACATTGATCCGAACCCCATTGATGGTGAAGAAGCCATCGGTGTGGAACAGGGGGTTCACATCGCTGTTCACCGGAGCAATGGCCAGCCCGGCATCTTCCAGCGGCACATCCGCTCGGATAAAAGGAATCGAGCCAGGCGGGTTCGCGGCGATAGAACGGCTACCGAACAGATAGGTCCTCGTGTCCTGAATGGTGTTCAGTTCAGCGCTGTTGGTGGTCAGGATCGTCGCCACGCCGTTCTGAAAAGCACCGTTTATCGCAACGCCGCCGATCAAATCCGCAATCGGCGTGCCCTCATCTCCTGTTACGATCCGGCGCTGCAGCGGACCGCCGTTGTCGGGCCGGAAAGTATCAATAATGGTGTAGTCGTCTGTAGCCGTGGTCGCAGCAAAGGTGTTTGCCAGGTCATTGCTGCTGGACGACAGGCTGGTCGCAGCGGGCTTGAAGAGCTTATCAAGGATGCCACCGGCAACGTCGTCAAGGCGTACGTTCCGGCCGCCATTGTTGGCCATCAGTTCCAGCCGGTAGTCCGTGCCGGTGTAGGCCAGTTGAGCAGTTACTGCCGGAACCTGAGTGTTGATAGCGTCGACCAGATCCTGCAGGGTGGAGTACTCCGAGAGGCCGTTCAAGGTTACAGGGCCAAGGCTGCCGGATGGGCTGTCGACATCGATGCTGAAGAGGTCCATCTCGCTGACGCCATAGCTGGCCAGAGTGTTGGACGGATCAAGCAGGGTCACGCTGCCACGTACGCGGCCGGCCTTGCCCTCGCTGGCGGCAAGCAGATGCTCGCCCGTGCCTTCCACCGTGAAGCTGCCGGTCGTGATCATCTGCGCTGCTGCTGTGCGACCGCTTTCGGCCACTTTGAAATCGCCCAGCTGAAAGCTTGTGGCAGTCGGACTGTCGACGAACTCCAGGTTCAGGTCCAGGCTGGAGGTGCCGCTGGCCGTGCCGGTGAGCACGATCTTCCCATTGCTGTAAGTTGCGTTGGCGGTGCCAAATGCCGCGCTGATGCTGTTCACCAGATCGTCGATAGTTTGCCCGCCAGCAGCGCCGGTATAAGTGAAGTTCACCGGGGCAATCGCTGCACCGTTCTGCTCGAAGCCGGTTATGCGAATGATGTCGCCGTTATTCAGAGTGCCGCTGCTGACCTGGTCAAGGGTGGCCAGGTCTGTTGCACCGTTGGTTTCTGTCACCCCGCCGCTGGTGAAGGTAAGATCGCTGACGAGGCGGCGGGTCGTCGCGCCCGCGCCGGCAACGTTGTTACCGATGCCAAAGCTCAAGGTGCTGCCCGAGAAGTCGGCGTCATTGAACTTCAGGCCGACATTCGGGGCAATGGTGTTGAAGTTCACATCACCGGCGAGCGCCGGGTTGCTTTCGATGAAGGTCAGCTCGCCGTTACTGCCGACTGAACCTGATATCTCGCCATGGAAAACCTGGGCCACGGTGGTTGCCAGCCGCTGGAGGGTATCGCTGCTGTCACCGTTAAAGCTGAAGGTACCGTTGACGACCGTCCCGTCCTTGAGCTGACCTGCGATGCTGATTGTATCGCCCTTGCTGATCTGTGCCGGGCCTTTACCGGCTTGCAAGGTGTCCTTGATCAGGGTCGTGGGCAGAGCGCGGGTCGGCTGGAAATCGCCGTAAGGCTGCACGGTTGCAATACCCATGGTCTGGCTGGTGGACAGGTTGGCGACCTTGCTGAAGAGCTGGCCGTCGCTGCCGGAGCTGACCCGGCTCGGCGCCGCCAGGCGCTTGACTTCCACCGTGTGCGTTCCGACAGGCGCGCCGGGGTCGGCGGAGATGGAAAGCCGGTTTGGGTTGCTGCTGGTGGTCTTGCGCGTCAGGAAGGTGCTTTCAAAGCGCAGTGAACTGAAAACCGTGTTCAGCTTGCCGAGCTGCGTATTGATGCGCGAAGTAGCGGTCTGCTCAAAGAGCAGCTGGTCACGCTGGTTTTCCAGCAGGGTGATCGGACGCCGCTCCAGCTGTGTCAGCTGGTTAATGATGTTGTTCCAATCGGTCCCGCTGGCCAGTCCAAGAAAACTGACACTCCCCATCGACAGTACTTATCGGCAGAGCGCCAGCGGCTCTTGAGCGAAAAGCAAAAGGGCCGGGACGCGGCAAGTCGCGGCCCCGGCCCATCGGAAAGTGCTGTCCCTAGATGATGCCCATCATCTGGGCCTGCTCAGGCACCTCGCTGAGCTGCGCGGCAACCTTGAGCACCTGGTACTTGTCCCCGACAAAGCGGTAGACCTCAAGTTCCAGGGTAGTACCCGGCTTGCTGTTGCGGACGATGTCCAGCAGCTGCTGCGCGCTGGTAACGTCCTTGCTGTTCACCTTGGTGATAACGTCGGTGCCATTGCGGCTCTGGCCCGTCAGGCCGGCCCGGGCTGCAGGGCTTGTTTTGGCCACGCGGCCTACGACGACGCCGTGGTCGATCGGCAGGCTCATGTACTGCGCCATCCTGCTGGTAACAGCGTTACCCGCATCAATACCCAGCCAGGGGCGCTGGACCCGGCCGTACTTAATCAGATCGCCGATGATGTCCTTGGCCGTGTTGATCGGAATCGCGAAGCCCAAGCCTTCACTGCCACCGCCGACCGAGGCGATCTGCTCGTTAACTCCAATGATCTCGCCGCTGGCATTCAGCAGCGGACCACCGCTGTTGCCAGGGTTGATGGCGGCATCCGTCTGGATCAAGCCGCGGATGGTCTCGCCGCTCGGGCTGTTGAGTTCACGCCCCAGAGCGCTTACCACGCCGGCGGTAACGGTCCAGTCCAGGCCGCGTGGATTGCCAATAGCTACGACCCACTCGCCGACCGCCACTTTGCTGCTGTTGCCCATCTTGGCCGTCGGCAGAATGCCGTCGGCGCTGATCTTGAGCAGCGCGAGGTCAGTGCCGCTGTCCATGCCGACCACGCTGGCCGGGAACTGACGGCCGTCATTAAGGACAACCTGCAGTTCAGTGGCATTCGCCACCACGTGGAAGTTGGTCAGGATGTAGCCCTTGTCGTCAACAATGACGCCGCTGCCCGTGGCTTCAGCTTCCTGCGGGCCAAAGAAGGACTGGCGGATGCTGCGGTTAGTCACGTGCACAACGGCCGGTGCGACCTTGTTGTACACAGTGGTTACGAAGCTGCCGCCGGGGCCAACCTCGCTTGAAGGTAGCGCGGCACTGACGCTGGAGGAGCTGTCGGCTGAAGTGCCAAGGCTGACCAGCTCAGCGCTGGAGTCGGCCAGGGGCTCCGCCCGCGCGCTGCGCTGGGATGTGTTGCTGAGGCCAAAGCCGACCAGCAGACCGGCCAGGGTGCTCAGGAAGGTCACCAGAATGATTCTCACAGTGCTCATCTCATCCCGAATTATATGCTTCAGGCCGGCGCATACGGGCCGGCCTTCCGCAGGTTAAACTAACTACCTGGATACCCGCGGTTCTGCTTTTGAAACGCAGAACCGGGGTCGAACGTCTTTTATGACGGCAATGCAAAGCAATTCGTTTAAATCAGGCCGAATTGAGCTGGCCCTCTGGGTCGCCAGTCTGCTGCTGCTCAGCGGCTGCCCGCCGCCGCGCAACGACAATGCGGCAGCGGATGCCAACGATACGGCGCGGGCCAGCGGAACCTATATGGCCGCGCCGAACAAGATCTTCGATTCAGCCAGCGACTTTGATCTGACCTGGAATGTTGTCTACGAATCGAAGGAAAAGCCCTTCGACCCGGCAATCAACGTCTCCAACCGCCAGCTCGCGCTTAACCGCTGCCAGCAGTGCCACGAATGCGGCTTCAAGTTTGCATTCGATATGGAGCACTTTGGCACCACGCAATGGCAGCCGCGCTATAAGGCGGACGAGTGGTCGCCAGTGGTCAAGCGCATGGTCGACATGCCCAACAGCTTCATGAATGAACAGATCGCTGAGCGCATCTACAACTACCTGAACGAAGAAACTCAGGGACTTTACGACGAAAGCAAGGATCCGCGCGGCGGAAACACCATCGGCGGCAAGAAGGCTGATGAGAACCAGCGCAAGGTCGACGAGATGGTGGAGATCAACCCCCGCCCCGACCGTTAATGGACACGCCTGGCTCGTCTGTTCCGTGTCTGGATGCCACTCAGCGCCGCCAGCTGGTCCTGGAGCTTGCCGCTGCTCAAGGCTTTGATGCCGCCGGCATAGCCCCGCCCATACTGGACCCGCGATACCTTAGCCTTCATAACAAGTGGCTGCAGCGCGGCTACGCCGGGGATATGTGGTACCTCGAGCGCAAACCAGAAGGGCGCTACGACGCTGGCAGCCTTCTGCCTGGCTGTAGCTCAGTGCTGGTGGTCGCCCAGTCCTATTTTCAGCCCGGCGGCTATAACCATGCCGGCGGCACTGGCAAGGTCTCACGTTATGCCTGGGGGGATGACTATCATCAGGTGTTAGGGGAGAAGCTGAAGGCCATTGCGAATCTGCTGTGCAAGAGCGACCCCGGGCTTGAGTGGAAAGTCTGCGTGGATACCTCACCGCTGAGCGAAAAGTCCTTCGCCCTGCAGGCCGGCATCGGCTGGCCTGGCCGCAACTCGCTGGTGTTGAATCCACGGCTTGGCACCTATTTCTTCATTGGACTGCTGCTTCTAAGCTGGGAGCTGGTAGCTGACAAGCCTCTGAAGCAGGACTGCGGCTCCTGCACGATTTGTCTGCAGGCCTGTCCTACTGGTGCGCTGAGCGGCCCGGGCATTCTTGATTCCACCCGCTGTGTCAGTTATGTGACGACCGAGCGCAAGGAAGCCGCACGCCCTGACGAAGCCCTGAGCGGCTGGCTCTATGGCTGCGATACCTGCCAGGAAGTCTGCCCCTTCAACTTCGACCTGGAGCCTGCCGGCGAGCCACGCTTCAATCCCCGCCGTCCCTCATTGGAGCTGAGTGCGGAGACCGCACTGACCCTTAGCGAGACGGAGTTCGAAGCGTCTTTTACCGGATCAGTCATCCGGCGCCGACGCCTGGAAAGAGTCCAGGCTCAGGCGCGCAATGTACTGGCAGCGGCGGGGCAGGGCAATAAAGAGCCGAAATCTGTGGATTAGCTTTGCTCAGGATCCTCCAAGGTAATGCTGCTCAGGCCTGCGATTTGCGGCGAAAGGTCAGCGGCACCAGCAGCCAGTGCAGCAGGGTCAAGGCCAGCAAGGGTACCAGCTTGGTCTGCTGCTGCTGCAGGGCGGCTCTTTCGACCTGGTACTGCGCCTTGAGGTCATCCAGCATGGTCAGGAGCTGCTCTTCCTTGTCAATGGCCACCTGCGTGTTTGTGCTGGCCTCGATGGCCTGCTGGGCGGTGTAGTTGTCGCGCTCCATGCGCTGCTTCTCGCGCAGCGCCAATAGCTCGTCCTTGGCGCTTTCGTGGAGCTTTTCCGTAGTCTCCACCGACTGCGCGATCTCGCGCAGCTGCGCTGCCTGGTTACCCAGGCGTGCGGCAAACAATCCGGTTGCGGCTGTGCCTGCCAGAGCTGCCAATAGGCAATAGCTGAAGATGATGAGTCTCAGACCTTTCACGGGCTCTTAGGACGCCTCCTGCGCGGATTCGTTTAGCCAGCAGGCCGCGAAATGTTCGGGGCTGACCGCCAGCATGGCTGGCGACTTTTCCAGACAACGCTCCATAGCCTGGCTGCAGCGGCTGGCAAAGGGGCAGCCAGGGAGCAGCTTGGTGGCGTCCGGCAGGATGCCTTCAAGCGGTTTGACTGCCGCAGCGCCAGCTTCAGGAACAGGTATGGCGGCCAGCAGGGCGCGGGTGTAAGGGTGCGCTGGCGCCTCGAAGACCGCCTGCTTGGATCCCTGTTCGACGATCCGGCCAGCATACATAACCGCCACCTGATCCGACAAAAAGCGCACCACGGACAGGTCGTGGCTGATAAACAGGTAGCTCAGGCCATGCTCGGCCTGCAGACGCAGTAGCAGATCCAGCACCTGCGCCTGGATCGATGCGTCGAGCGCGCTGACAGGCTCGTCCGCCACAATAAGCTCAGGTTGCAGGGCCAGTGCGCGCGCAATGCAGACTCGCTGGCGCTGGCCACCGGAGAGCTCATGGGGATAGCGCCGGGCAAAGTCCATGTCCAGCTCAACATCGCGAAGCAGCTCGGCCAGCCGGCCGCTGTGCTCACTGCGGGGAATGCCGTGCACCAGCAACGGTTCGATAACACTCGCCCCTACAGTGCGTCGCGGGTTGAGAGCGCCCATCGGGTCCTGAAACACAATCCCGATGCGCCGCCGCAGTTTCTGCAGTTCACTGCCGCGTGCGGCAGATACATCCTCGCCGTCCAGCCGGATTGTGCCGGAGCTGGGCTCAATCAAGCGCAGGATCATTCGCCCGGTAGTGCTCTTGCCGCAGCCGCTCTCGCCAACCAGGGCCAGAGTCTGGCCCCGCATGACCTTGAAGCTGACTTCCTGCACGGCGTGAATCACGCCACTGCCCCCGCGCAGCGGAAAGTTCTTGCTCAGTCCTTCGACCTGCAGCAGGGGCTGCCCATCAGGCATTGCCGCGCCCCGGTTTGCGCACGGCCTTTGCTCCACCGCGGGCGCCCGCGCGAGTGCTGCCCACCGGTTTGCGCGCCGCCTCCAGCAGCCAGGGCCATGCTGTTAAGACATCCCGCAGGGCTTCAGCCTTGCGCCGGCCAATACCCAGCGCCCGCAGTTCCCCGGTGCCTGGTATCTCCGCCAGGGTCTTTGTTGTCTTTGGCAGCTTTCTCAGTAGCTCGTAAAGCTGGCTGCGCTCGAAAAGCACACCATAGGGCGAGACAATCAGCTGATGCGCCTCAATCAGCCAGGCCAGAACATGCAGGCTGCCCTGCAGGTCCTCCTGCAGCCGCTGCAGCAGCACTGGTTCTTCAGCTGTGACCCGGTCAAAAACCAGTTCTGCGACCTGGCGGTCGTGGGCGTTCAGCGAGGCGGCGCCGGCATTGGCAGACTCCGGCACCCGCTTGTACTGGTCAAGCACCATCGCTGCCAGCGCGGGATCGAGTCCGTCCTGCCACTCCATCACATGGGCCAGGTCCGGCCCCTGCCAGAAGGGGTTCTTGCGCGCTGCCTTGCCGCTGCGCTGGGTAACCGCCTCGGCGGAGCGGGTCAGGTATTCAGTCGCTACCAGGCGGCCGGCAGCTTTCAGGGCCTGCTCCGGGGGGACCGTTGACGCTGCTTCGAAGCGCGTACAGTGGCCGCGAAACTCGGCTGACTGGGCATAACCGTTCAACGCGAACTCCAGAGCAAGCCACCAGGCGGGAGCGCTCTGCTGGCCGTCTGTGTTCAAGGCAATGCCCTGGCGCAGAGCTGCCCGGGCCAGACCTTCACGCTTGACCCGCGGCCAGGCGGCAAAGTCGTCCGGCGCGGCCTGCAGGGCGAGAAGCTGGTCCGGCTTCTTGCCACCCACACGTCCGCGATGGACACTGGCGGTGCGCAGTCGCTGGACATGCCGATCGTCGCTAACCGGGATCAGACCGAGGCAGACGTTCAGCCTTCCGGTCATGGCGTCGGCCAGAGGCACGAAGCGATGACGCAGCGCTTCCTGCTCTTCCAGGCTTTCGATCAGGCTGATTTCGTCTGGGGGCGCGCTGCCGCCGCACAGCAGGGCAAAGCGCATTCGCTGAGCCGGTCGGGTTGAACGAGGATCGCGGCTCTCCCCGGTGCTGCGGCGTGGTTCTGCCCCGCGCGGGCCGCCGGAGCGGCGGGCAGCCGGCTTGCGGTCGGGCCCGGCCATCAAACCTCACCATGCTCTGCCAGATAGGCGAGCACCTTGTCCACATCTTCCGGTGTGTTGACTTCCATTCCGGGATACTCGCATTCCACGGTCAGGATGCGGATACCGGCATGCATCGCCCTCAACTGCTCAAGCCCTTCACTGCGCTCAGCCATGGAGGTCGGAAAATCGGTGATGCTAAGCAGCGTGTCGCGGCTGTACATATAGATGCCTATATGGCGGAAATAGACCGCCTCGGCTTCGTTACGAGGGTAGGGAATGGTCGAGCGGCTGAAGTAAAGCGCGAAATCACGGCGGTCCTTAACAACCTTGACCGTGTTCGGATCAGTTATCCCGGGATGGCCCGCAGGCATGTTCGTGATCAGCGTGCTCATCGGAGCCAGACTCTGCAGGGTACGACCAACCAGGGCGTCCACAGCCTTCGGGTTAAGCAGCGGCTCGTCGCCCTGCATGTTGACGTAGTAGGCAAAGTTCTGGCTTAGCGCGACTTCGCCCAGTCGATCAGTTCCGCTGGGGCAATCAGGGCTGGTCATTACGGCAGTCCCGCCAAAACCGCGGACATGTTCAGCGATCCGCTCGTCGTCGGTGGCGACAACAACGGCGCTGAGGCTGGAGCATTTCATGCCCTGCTCCCAGACGCGCTGGACCAGGGTCTTGCCGCCGATATCAACCAGCGGCTTGCCCGGCAGGCGCTGGGCGCTGTAGCGGGCGGGGATGATTCCTAAAACTTGCACGCGGAGATTATAGGCCGACACCCGCGGGCCACAAATCCAGAGCCAGGCGCCGAGTCACACGGCTCCGGGTCAAGCGAAGGCCTGCCACTTGCTCAGGCTTCGCCCTCGCCGGCCTCCTCGCCTTCCTTGGGCGCCTCGCCCTCGCCATGCGGATTCTCTCCGTGCGGGTTAGCCATTCCGCCTTCACCATGCGGGTTGGACATGTCTCCGCCGCCGCCGAAGCCCTCACCGTGTGGATTGGTCATTCCCGGAGGTGTATCGCCAAATCCTTCGCCATGCGGGTTGGCTACTCCGGGCTTGGCGGGGCCGAGGCCCATCTCCTCCAGGCTTCCGCCTTCGCCATGCGGGTTAGGCATCGCCGGCGGTGTCTTGCCGTCGATGAGGGCAATCTCTTTCTCCGCCTTGTACTTGCTGATCTCGTCGGTGCCGGCCAGCCCAAGCGCCTTGGTGAACATCTCGCGCGCCCTGGGCTTATCTTTCTTGTGCAGATAAACCTGTCCAAGATTGAACCAGGCGTTGAACATCTCAGGCTTGGCCTTGGTGATCTCATCCAGCTCAAGCTCGGCCTTGTCGATGAAACTGGGATCCTTGCTGTCGTCGGCCTTCTGCAGGTACATGGTCGAACGGTCAATGCGCACATTCCAGTAATCCTGGAACTTGCCTGGATCCGCCTTCTCGAGGTACTGCGAATACCACTTGATCGCATCATCGGTCTTGCCGAGGTCATAGGCCAGATTGCCAAGGAAGGGCAGAACCTGAACGTCATCCGGCTTCAGCTTGTGGAAGAACTCCAGCGCCATCATCGCGCCCTCGCCGTCCCCAGCCATTACCGCCGCCTGCGCCACGTCTGCGGTCACTGAAACAGCCTTCTCGGTGTCGATCTCTTTGCTGTCGATCTTCTTTTGAATGCCGTCCAGTGACATCTGGACGTATTCCCGGGCCTTTTCTATCTTGCCTACCTGCTGATAAAGCGTGTAGACCTCGTTGAGTGCCTTGGTGTCGGTCGGGTCAGCTTCAATCCGGGCCTTGAGTTCGCCGACCTGCTTGAGCACCTGGCCCATGACCTCTTCGCCGGCCTTGCCGCCCATCATCGGCCCGCCGCCTGCGGCGCCGTCATCCTTCTTGCCCGGGAAAAGCAGGAAGCCTGCCACAGCCAGGATGAGAAGCAAAACAGACAATCCGGCCCAGTTGACCTTCGGGCCGCTGGTTGTCGACGAAGACGCAGCCTTGGCTGCGGCCGGTCGGGCAGCCGCAATAGCGTCCTCGGCTATCGCGGCACCACACTGGTCACAAAACCTGGCGATGTCGCGGTTTTCGGCATTGCAGGCGGGACACACGTTGAGCACTTGTTTCTCCTCGCGTCAGGCCTGACGGCCTGGCGGCCTATTCGCTCAGGTCGCTCTCGGGCACGAGTAGGCCAAAGTTGCCATCCTCGCGCTTGTAGATGCAGTGAATGCTGCCCGAACCGTTGAAGAACAGGTAGAAGTCACGCTTGGCATGCTTAAGCTGAGAGATCGCGTCCCGCGTGCTCATCGGCTTTAGGCTGAACTTTTCAACGAAAACCAGCGGCTGTTCCGGGGCCGCCGCTGCAGCAGTGCTCGAGGAACGGGCCGAGTTCTTTGTGGCGGCTGCGGAACTGCGCGCTGAGCGCGGAGCTTCGGCAGCCTTGCCATGTCCCTGCTGCTTGTCCAGCATCCGGCCCTTGACCTTCTTAAGCTGGCCGATGAGCTTCTCGACAACTGCATCCACAGCAACGCGGAAATTCTCGCCCGCTTCTTCGCCTCGCAGATCTGCGCCAGGAATGTGCAGGACCACTTCAATCCGGTTGGCCTGGCTCTTGGTCTTGCTGGCCTTTTCAGTCAAAGTCACGGTGGTACGCTCGATCCGGCGGTACACACGCATCAGCTTGCCCAGCTTCTCCAGCACATAGGCGCGCACGTCTTCAGGAACAACGAAGTTCTTACCCGTAATCGAAATCGGCATTACAGCCCCCTTGGAGTTGTGCCAATCCCCAGGAATTGGCAGCGGTAATGTTAACACGCTCAGTTCGGAGCATGATTGTCCGTACTGCGACAGCCAGCCTGAACAAGGCAGCGCATCTGCTATTATCGTCGGCCCCATGTCCGGCCTTTCCCACATTCGCAATTTCTGCATCGTGGCGCATATCGACCACGGTAAGTCTACGCTTGCCGACCGCATGATCGATATTTGCGGGACGGTTGACGAACGCAAGATGCAGGACCAGGTTCTGGACCGTATGGACCTGGAGCGCGAACGCGGCATCACGATCAAACTGCAGGCCGTCCGAATGGCCTACAAGGGAGCCGATGGCACAGCCTACCAGCTCAACCTCATTGACACGCCGGGCCACGTAGACTTTACCTATGAAGTAAGTCGCAGCCTCAAGGCCTGTGAAGGCGCTATCCTGCTGGTCGACGCGGCCCAGGGCATTGAAGCCCAGACTCTGGCTAACCTTTATCTGGCGATCGAGGCCGGGCTTGAGATCATCCCGGTGATGAATAAGATTGATCTGCCGGTGGCGCGCCCGGATGAAGTGGCGGATGAGATTGTCGCCATCATCGGCGGCAAGCGCGAGGACGTGCTGCGGGTCTCGGCTAAGAGCGGGCTTGGCGTCCCGGACCTGCTGGAGGCCGTCGTAAAGCAGATCCCGGCGCCGAAAGGCGACCCCGCGGCTCCGCTCAGCGCGCTGGTATTCGACAGCCACTTCGATAAATACCGCGGCGTAATCACCTATTGCCGTATCTTCGATGGTACGGTCAAGGCCAATGATTACGTCCGCATGATGAGCAACGACCGCAAGTATGAGGTCGGTGAAGTCGGAATTTTCAGCCCCGAAATGCGCGCGGTCAGCCAGCTCAGCGCCGGCGAGACCGGCTACCTGGTCAGCGGCATCAAGACCGTCACCGAGGCGCGGGTCGGCGACACCATCACTAACGCCACCGGCGGTGTGACAGAAGCTATCCCAGGTTACCGTGAGCCCAAGCCGCTGGTTTTCTGCAGCCTCTATCCCAGTAACAGCGAGCAGATCGATGAACTGCGCGCCGCTCTTGAAAAACTGAAGCTCAATGATGCCGCGCTGCACTTTGAGCAGGAAAGCTCCGAGGCCCTTGGCTTTGGCTTCCGCTGCGGCTTTCTTGGCCTGCTGCACATGGAGATCGT
>CAZEJB010000019.1:0-6867 GCA_964512635.1 uncultured Planctomycetales bacterium
CGGCGGATTTATACGGAAACCTAGTCCCGGCGCTGGAGCGCCGGCTGCAACCATGCTCCTTCACTGGGACCGCCAGCCACGGGCTGGCATGTCACTCCGAACCGCCGAGTTGCACTCGGCCCGATTCGAGGGCGGCCATCACTGGGCGCAGCCTTCTCTTCCCAGATCGCGGATTGAGGAATGCGCGTATCTACTTTTCACTCTTCTTCGTGCATTCGTGTCTTTGTGGTCGAAATCCGGAATAACCACCAAGGCACAAAGACACTAAGAAGTCCGAAGAAGCAGCCGGACTGAAGCGGCGCAGGATCTTCTCTGGCCGCATCCCCGCCCCACCGTTCCCGAGGCCGCGCTTCGCTGCGCTCGCTGCGGAAGGTCGCGGCTGCGCCGCGTGATCTGATTGAGCCTGGGCTTCTTCCCGGCCATCGTGAATGCCCAGTAGCAGCGCGGCCCCGTCCGCGCGTTCTTCATTCTTAACGCTTCACGCTTCACCTTCACTTTGCACGGAGCACTTTGCACTCTTCACTGAGCACTGCGCACTCTGCGCTCCGCCCCGCCCGCCGCTCGGAGAGCAGTCCGGCGGGTCAGCGCAATTCTGAGTTCGACTGTGCGCGGGATTGAGAACTAAAGCTAAAACTCAATACACAAAACCCCATCATCGGAGCCTCCAGCTTGTAGGGAACCTTGTTGTCATTGACCCAGCCGCTGGAGTAGACCTGTTCCGTGCGCAGTATTTCGTGTCCGACGCCGCTGTCGGCAACGATGTAGCTGTAGGAACGGGTAGCCTTGTAGAGGTTGGTGGCCCCGCCGCTCCGGTTATAGGTTGTCCGGCTTATCTGTGCATTGGCATGGTATGTGTATATCCGTCAGCGGCGACATCTGTTTGTTTTGTTTCTCTCAATCTGTCTGGGACTGGAGACATTGCATCCTTGATGTAGGCGACCTCTAATCTACAGTGCGAGTTGTTTTTGTTTTGAAAAACAACCTAATGCCAAGACTCACGATCGCAACAATTAGACACAGCGAAAATGTAGAAACGATTGCTGTAACCTGATCCATGCGCTGAAGTTGCCAAAGTACGATAGGAGGAAAAGCTGTTAGCACCCAGAAAGATGGCTCACTTAAGACTGCGGAGACGCTCCAAGATCTCTTGTTAATACTATTGTGTGCCGCAACAAGCAAAGAGAGCGCAGCAAAAGCAAACACTGAACATCCAATGATCATGCCCAGCATGAGTCTCGGCATAAGCTGCTCACTGATTTGAAGCATTGCTATTGTCACTGGTTACCTCTATCTACATCCCATGTGCCAAGGGTTGATCTGGATTCCAAGGCAAGCCTGACTCTTAGTGCGAAAGTGTTAATTGAGATTCGAGTCCTTACTCCAGGAATCCTAAGGAACCGATTGCAATGTGATCATACATTATGGTTGAGCCGTCCTCCTCTCCGGCACTAAAAACGTTGACAATAGTTGCTTCATAGGCATAGGGTTGCAGCCGTATTAAATCCTGTCCGAAGGTCCGTGCAGATACTATGAACTTTTGTTGTATGCCGTGGGCACTCTCTAATACCAATGCCCTCGGTCGCAAAAATGGCAGCAGTGCAATATGCCATGTCAAGCAACAACTCCAAGCCGACCACGCTGAATTTGTACGGTCAATGCCAATCACTCGGCAGTGAATAACGCCAGGATCACGAAGCCCTGCCGAGCTGTTGCTGTCGAAATCAAGATTCAGGGCCACAGAATCGCCAATGTGCACGCGCCTCCTCATCACTAAACCCCTGGGAACCCCACGTCGAACCATTTAAGCCTTGTGAAATAGGTATAGACCTTGTTCTTGCCCAGAATGCCAGCGGATGGCCCTTCAGCCTCTTCAATTTGGGTGATATTGCCGTTGGCGTCGGTGGTAAAGGTCGTTCGGCCGGGTGCCGGCGCACTGGGGAGAAACGGGACACAGTCCCGCGCTCCAGCAGGACGCGCGGACGGGGCCGCGCTGCTAGGGGCCGGTTGAAGGCTGCGACGCTGCCGTTTCAGCAGGCCAGGGCTCATTAAGCAGATTGTAACGCAGGAGGAACTACAAACTGTGCCCGCCGGGCGGCTGTAGGTTATTGTTAGCCGAGATGACAGACGAGCACACAGGCAACCCCGGCGGTTCCCATGGCGGATCACATGGCGAGCCCCAGCGCGCGGGCTATGGCGGCGGGCAGGCCGCGCAGGTCAGCATTCAGGGCGACGAGGGCTCCCGCGTGGTCCTGGGCTTCCCCGACCTGCCTGTGCACCTGCATGCGGCGGACTGCGAGGGTGGCTATGCCTTCCTGCAGGTCGATGTCGAGGTCAGCGTGCCCGGCTTCAGCGCCCGGCGCAGTATCAGCATGGTGCCCCAGGACCTGCTGGGTTTCCTCAGCCCCCTGCGCGAGAGCCAGCTCAGCGTCAGCGGCGAGCCGACCCTGACCACCCTGGAGGACGAGTTCGCGCTGAAGCTGGCCTATGCGCCAAACGGGCTGGTCAGCGGGGACGGCTACCTGCGGGACCACAGCGGCGGCAACAGCCTGGCCTTCGTCCTGAACACCGACCAGACCTTTCTGGAAGAGACCCTGGCCCAGCTTGAAGAGCTTTGCAGCCGCTTCGAGGGTTTCTAGCAGCCAATTACATCCGGCAAAGAACTGAGATTATTCTCGATTTCAGACTCATTTGGTCGCGATTCAAGACAAGTGGCCCGGCGAACCGATATACTACACAGGCGCAGGCAGGCGGTTTTCGCTGCTCGCCACGGGTATCCAGTTTGCAATTGGCTGTCCGGCGCAAATCTGACCTTTGCTGGAGAGCCATGCAGTCCGCAGCTACAGCCGCCGCACCAACAACCCGTCGTTTCAAGCCCATGGTTTTCGGGGCAATCACCGCGATCCACATTGCTGCTTTCCTGGCTTTTCTGCCTTACTACTTCTCCTGGCCCGGCCTGATCCTCTGCCTGGTGCTGATCTGGGCCACCGCCAGCCTTGGTGTCTCCCTTTGCTATCACCGCCTGCTGAGCCATAAGTCGTGGGTGCCGCACCCCGCTTTGCGCTTTGTGCTGCTCTACTTCGCCGCCCTGGCCCTGCAGTCCGGCCCGATCAAGTGGAGCGTCACGCACCGCCTGCACCACCGCGAGAGCGACCATGAGGACGACCCGCACAGCCCGCTGAAGAACTTCCTGTGGTCGCATATCCTCTGGAACTTCTGGACCACCCCGGCCCTTGAGGACAAGGCCTATGTCCGCCGTCTGGCGCCGGACCTGGTGGACGACAAGCTGCTGCAGTTCTTCAACCGCTATTTCTTCTGGATCTGGAGCGCCAGCGCGGTTATCACCTGGACCATCGGCTACTTCGCCGGCGGCACGGGCGCGGCGGGCACCCAGCTTGGCTGGAGCCTCGTCGTCTGGGGCTTCCTGGTCCGCACGGTGCTGGTCTGGCACAACACCTGGTTTGTCAACAGCGTGACCCACGTCTGGGGTTATCGCAACTACAACACTGAAGACGACAGCCGCAATCTGTGGTGGGTCTCCGTGCTGACTTTCGGCGAAGGCTGGCACAACAACCACCATGCCATCGCCGGCAGTGCGCGCTATACCCAGAAGTGGTGGGAGTTTGACCCGACCTGGTGGGCCCTGTGCGCCTTCCGCATGATGGGTCTGGTCAAGAAGGTCACGCTGGCCCCGCCGCTGAGCGCCTTCGAGGAGTCGCGGCGCTGGATGGGCAAGTCGCCGGCGCGTTCGGCCCGCCTGCTGCGGGTCACCGAGCGCCGCGCGATCCAGTGGGCCGAGCTTTACCGTGATGCTCCGGCGCATCTTGCCAGCATCCTGAACAACCCGCGCCGCAGCGTGCGTGAAAGCGCCGCCCTGGCCCTGGCCAACATTGGCGAAGGCGCCAAGGATGCCATCGAGCCGCTGATCCGGGCGCTGGGCGACGAGTGCGAGCGCGTGCGCGAGGCGGCAATCCAGGCACTGGTGCGCATCGGCGATGCCGCGGTGCCCGCCCTGCAGCAGGTTGCGCACAACGCCGAGGAGGCGATCCTGCGGATGGCCGGCCAGCGTGCTCTGAGCCTGATCCACGCCGAGAACTAGCCGCAGCGGGTCCGCCCGTTCTCCAGACGAATATTTCGGCCTCCGGCCGGCAATTTAACTTGCCTCCGGCGCGGCGCGAGGTATGCTTAGCTCGGTCAAAGCGGTGTGCGTCTGTGGGAGGAGTTAAGTTGGATCCGTTGATCGTCTACATCAGTCTGGGGGTGGCAAGCGTCTCCCTGGCCGTGGCGGTCGCCTCACTGGTCCTGCACCTGCGCGGACGGCATAACGTGCCGGTCACCTCGAAGCTCAAGCGCGAGATACGCCTTGGCTGGCAGCGCCTGCTGCCGCAGTTCAGCATCGACACCGAACACCTGCTGCTGCGCGGCGAATCGGCCCACAACAACCGCGCGGCCCTGCTTTCCAGCCTGGGCGTGGATGTCGAAATTGCCGAGGGCGAGGGCATCAACCGCGACGAGATTGCCTATCTGGCGCTGATCAGCTCCACTCTGCTCGTGCGCTCCAGCCGCGGCAAGCTGGCGCTGACCGATAACTTCCTGGAGCATCGCCTGCTGCGCCGCCTGTTTGAGCGGGCGCGGATCCGCCGGGCCTGGCGCTTCGCCCGCAAGCTGGCGCCGCCCGAGAACGTAGCGCAGATTGACGAATACCTGCTGCACAACTACCCCCGTGAAAAGTGGCTGCTGGGCGTCGACAAGGAAGACCAGGACGCCGCGGCGGAAGGCCAGGACATCGGCGGGGTCACCTGGGGCAAGGGTGTGCTGCTCTTCGCCCGCGACCACGACGAGGATGACGACGAGCTGGACGACGAGCTGCTGGAGGCCACGGCCAGCCGGATCCAGGATGCGCAGGCCTCCGGCGTGCAGAGCGTTTCATCGGAGGAACTGCTGGGCGAGCTGCTGGAGGCACCCAGCGAAAGCACCGAGCAGATCATCGGCCGCGCCATGCATGCTGCGGACAAAACACTGCGCGCCGAGGCCGAGGAGCATGTCGCCTCCGCCCGCAAGGTGCTGGATGAACTGCAGTCGATTGCCCGCAGCCGTGGCAGCGAAACTGTGCGCCGGCCGGCCCAGGATGCTGGCCGGACCGCAGGCTCAAAGGCTGACAGCCGGATCAACAGCCGCGACCACAGCCCGGTGTCTGAGGGCAAACCCGGCCCGGGCAAGGTGGATGTGGAAGACGGCCCGAAAGATCAGGCGAGCTAGTTACATCGGGGCCAGGTAAAAGCGCTCCACCTCTTCCGCGTCGCTGAAGTGGATGGTCTCAGTTCCCAGGATCTGGTAATCCTCATGGCCCTTGCCGGCGATCAGTACGATGTCGCCGGGGCGCGCCAGTTCCAGCGCAAGGTGGATCGCCCTGCGGCGGTCGCTCTCGCGGTAGACGCGCTGCATCCCGTCGTCCAGCGCGGCGCTGCCCGGGGCAGGCGCGGCGGCGGGGTCGATGCCGGCCATTACCTGATCGATGATCTTCTCGGGATCCTCGCTGCGCGGGTTGTCGCTGGTCACCACGACAATATCGCTGGCGCTCTGCGCCGCGCGCGCCATCAGCGGGCGCTTGGCGTTATCGCGGTCGCCGCCGCAGCCAAAGACGGTGATGATCCGCGCGCCTTCCGAACGTACCTCGTTCAGCGCGGCCAGCACGTTATCAAGCGCGTCCGGCGTATGGGCATAGTCGACATAGGCATGCACGCCGGTGGGGTTGTCAATCTCCTGCAGGCGGCCCGGAACGCCGCTGAAACTGGCCAGCCCGGCCTGGACCTGCGCCAGGCTGAGACCCTCCAGCAGGGCCGCTGCGGCGGCGGCCGTGCAGTTATAGGCGTTGTAGCGCCCGGTCAGGCGCGTGCGAAGGTGGGCGCTGTTGATGCCCTCTTCCACGCGGCCGTTCCAGACGCCGTTGCGCAGGGCAATGTCCCAGCTGAGCGCTCCGGCGGCGTTGCTCAGGGCGCTGATCAGCAGATTGGCCTTCTCGCCGGCGCCATAGAGCACCTTGATTCCGCCGGCACGCCGGGCGTATTCCTGCCCCGCGGGGTCGTCGATGTTCAGCACGCTGTAGCCGCCGGAAAGCGGCAGGTGCTCGGTGAAAAGCAGGGCCTTGGCCTCCAGATAGGCCTCGACCGTGCCGTGATAGTCAAAGTGGTCCTGGCTCAGGTTGGTGAAGATGCCGCCGGCGAACTCCACACCCGTAACGCGCTGCTGGTCGAGGGCGTGGCTGGAAACCTCCATCACAACATGGGTAGCGCCCTGATCGGCGCACTGCGCCAGATTCTGCTGGATCACCTTGGCGTCAGGCGTGGTAAGCCCGGTGGCGATGAAGCTCTCGCTGTCGCTGGGCAGGATGCCGAGCGTGCCGATGGCGGCGCAGCGATAGCCCGCACTGTTGAGCAGGTGGCGGATGATCAGGGTAGTGCTGGTCTTGCCGTTGGTGCCGGTAACTCCGATTACCCGCAGGCGGCGGCTGGGGTAGCCGGCGAGCCGGGCGCAGAACTGCGCATAGGTCGCCCGCGGGTCGGCCACGCGAAGGAAGGATCCAAGGCTGCCAGGCTCAAGCGGCCGGCTCTGCACCACGATCGTAGCTCCCGCGGCCAGGGCCTGGGGGATATAGTCGTGGCCATCGCTGCGGCTGCCGGGGATGGCGACAAAGACGCTGCCTGGATGGACCTGCCGGCTGTCGGAAGTGACATCCACCACCTCCATATCGCCGTAGGCATTGCTCAGATCGCTGTAGTCGATCCCTTCGAGCAGTTCATCCAAACGCATGTCTTTGACTACCCTCCTCCGTTCGATCGCGACCTAAGTCGCATGTAAGGGGATCAGGGA
>CAZEJB010000019.1:6967-65081 GCA_964512635.1 uncultured Planctomycetales bacterium
TGACTACCCTCCTCCGTTCGATCGCGACCTAAGTCGCATGTAAGGGGATCAGGGACCAGGGACCAGGGATGAGGGACCAGGGATCAGGAACCTGGGACCAGAGAGCAGGGCTGAACAATTGGCAGATTCAAAGAGCTTTCTCTAAGGCCTCTTTGACTCCACTATTCTCCAGTCTTTGCACTCTGGTCCCTAGTCCCTCATACCTAGTCCCTAGTCCCTCACGTCTCTAGTCGCTTGTCCCTCTATTCCCTCGCCTTACTTCCCATCCCAGGCCCGCACCAGCGCCATCTCATCCAGGAAGGCGATGCGGTCGCCGACCTTTTTGAACACTGGCGCGGCGACCTCGCCGCCGTAATATCCGGCCCGCGGGTGGTAGAACATCACCAGCACCAGATAGCGCGGCTCGTCAGCAGGGAAGAAGCCGACGAAGCTTGCCGTATAGGCTCCGGCTAGATAGCCACCGCCTGCGGCCGGGATTTGCGCGGTGCCGGTTTTACCAGCGGTAAGGTAACGCTCAAGCTTGGCTTTTTTGCCCGTGCCGTGCTCGACTGCGTCGACGAGCCAGCGCTGCGCTTCTCGGCAGGTTTCAGCAGAGAGAACACGTTGTGGCGCATTACGGTCAGTTCCATGAAGAACGACATTTCCCAAACCCCCAGACTGTAGATTGTTTTCCGCCGCGTGCGCGGTGCCCGCGGCAATGATCCGTTCCAGCGTTTGTGTCGCCTGCGCGGCGACCGGAGCCTGCACCAGCTCCTCATTTGCTCCCACAAGCGCGGGAGCCGGGGCCTCGCCGCTGCCGGCGTTCTGATCTGCCAGCAGGGCGGCATCTGCCCCTTCGGGATTTATCTCGTCGGTGTTGGCCTTGTCGCTGATGGCCAGAACCGTGCGCGGCTGCACCAGATAGCCGCCGTTGGCCAGCGCGCAATAGGCCGTGGCCAGCTGCAGCGGCGTTACCGCCAGTCCCTGTCCGAACCCGGTATTTGCAAGGCTGACCTTGGGCCAGTTCAGTGGCTTGCCGTCCTTGTCCTTGCGCCCGCCGTTGGGACGCAGCCCCTTAAGCTCGCCCGGCAGCTCCACTCCGGTCTTTTGCCAGAAACCGAGATCGCTGTAGGCCTGGGTCACCTTATCCTGACCCAGCGAAAGTGCCAGTCGCGCCATGCCGATGTTCGAGCTATGGCTGATGACCTGATCAATGGTCACGCCATCGTTGCCGCCGAGTATGTGGTCCAGTTCCGCCTCGCGGATCGTATAACGGCCGATGGTCAGCAGGCGGTTGCAGATGATCCGCTGAGTACCGGTGATCCAGCCCTGGTCATAGGCATAGGCCGCCAGCAGCGGCTTGGCCGTGCTGCCGGGTTCGTAGACCTTCTGCACCAGCACATTGAGCTCGGGGTCGCCGGTCTCGCGGATACCCGCGGCGTAACGGTTCGGGTCAAAGGACGGATAGGTCGCCGCGCCGAGAATCTCGCCGCTTTGCGGCTGCATCACCAGCACGCAGCCCCACTCCGACTTGTTGCGCTCGATGGCGCTGCGCAGTTCGTCCTCGCAGATAGCCTGAACGCTCGGGTGCAGCGTGGTCACCAGCTCGGCGCCATCCTTGCGCGGCTGGGCCTTGACGGTGCCGGGCAGGCGGCGACGCTTGGCGTCCCGGCGGTACTCGGTCAGGCCGTCCTCGCCCTGGAGCTGCTCGTCAAAGGCACGCTCGAGGCCAAGGCGCTGGAAGTCCTCGCGGCCGGCATAGCCAACCAGCATTGCGGCGCCGTGATCACTGCTGGGATAACAGCGCTCGAAGTAGTAGCGGGTAAAGATGCCGCGCAGGCCGAGCTTGTCGATCTGCTGCGCGGTCTCCAGCGACAGGCTGCCGCAAAGCACAAGGCCCGGGCGGGCCTCATTCGTCAGCTTATCGATAATCTCCTGCTCGCCGAGCTCGATATACGGAGCAAGAGCGGCGGCGGTGTTCTGCAGGTCGGTGATCAGTTCTGGCTCAGCTATCACCCGGGCGACTTTGCGATTGCCGGCCAGCAGGGTGCCATCGCGGTAAAGGATGTTGCCGCGCCGGCCCTGTGGGCGTTCATAGCTGTGCCACTGCTTTTCAACCGCGGCGCGGTAGAACTCGGCCTGGGCCGGGTCGAACTGCAGGGCATAGAGGTGCAGGATCAGTCCGCTGCCCACCAGGGCGATGATACTGAAGACGCGGCGGCTGTTCTCCTTCTCCACTGCGCAGTAAAGGCCGCACAGACAAAGCGCTATCAGGAAGGCCCAGAGGGCAAGTGCGCTGCGCTGGCCGGAGAAAAAAAAGTGGGCGGCCGGGAAGGCCGCCCCGAGGAGGAAGGCGGAAAAAGCTATATAGGTCTGGGCCCGCAGGCCCGGGCTGCGCCAGCGTCGCTGGCGGTTGATCCTTGCGTTTGCAATTCCACTGCGGTCCATTTGTCTTTCTCAGTTAGTCTCTGGTCCAATCCCCGGCCATCCGGCCTTTGCCTTTCCTTACTGAAACTCCTGTCACCCTGAAGAGCGCTACCCGCCCTTCCGGCACCCTTTAGAGCGCTACTCGCTCTTGATCACCCGGCGGCTGAGCGGGAAGAGCTCCTCCACCAGGGTCTTTCCCGACGCCTCGGGAATGTTCGTCACCACGACATACTTGGTCACTTCGGGATACACGACCCCGGTCTCAGGGTTCACTCCGTTGAGTACCTGGCTCTGTGCCGCAAGATTCGATTCGGCGGCATCACTGCTGGACTGCTCCATCGAGGCCAGGCTGCGTTGGACTTCCTGCTGCTCATAGGCCAGGCGGCTGTTCTCCGCGCTCAGCCAGGCATAGGCGCTCATCGAGGCGACGATCACCAGCAGGCCGGAGCCGAGCCCGATCTTGTAGGAGAGGAGCCGGATCGCGCGGGGCGCCCGGCGCTCGCGGCGCTCGTCATGCATCTGTCCAAACAGGCGGCGATACCAGGGGGCAGGCCGGCGCTTCGCAAAGCGCGCAGCAATGACCTGATACTCCTGGTACTGATACAGCCGGTCCGCATTGGAGCGCGGATCCAGTCTAAGTGCGCTCATCTCAACTCCCTCCCGCAGGGCTACGCCCCATTGAGGGTTCAGGGATCAGGGACCAGATTCAGGAAGGAGCGATTCTAGGAACCGTCCCTGCCAGCTTGATCCACAAACCCAACCCTCGTTCTCAACCTTTCCAAGTAACCCGTGTCCGCTGCATCGCAGCATCCCTCTGCAGTGACCGGCCCGGCTGCAACTCAGTCCCGAGTGCCTAGTCCCTGCTTCTCGTACACTCGCAGTTTTGCCGAGCGGCTGCGCGGGTTTCTGCGCATCTCCGCCGCATCGGGCTTTACCACATCCCCTATCCGCCGCATGAACCACTCGCTGTGTCCCGCGGAGCGCGTATAGGGCTTTATCCCGTCCTTGACCCAGCGCTCCTCCAGCCCGTGGAAGGTGATCACGGCCAGCCGGCCGCCGATCTTCAGCAAGCGGCAGGCCTGCGAAACCCCTCCCCGCACCTGCTCGGCTTCGCCGTTGACCTCGATGCGGATGGCCTGAAAGCTGCGGGTCGCCGGATGGATCCTGCCTCGCCCGCCCGGCACCGCCTCCGCGATCACCCGGGCCAGCTCGGCAGTGTCCTCGATCGGCCCCCGGCGCCTGGCAGAGACGATTGCCTCTGTTATTCGCCGAAAGTGCCGCTCCTCGCCATACTCAAGGATCACCTTAGAAAGTTCTGCCGCGGAGTAGCGATTCACTACTTCCGCGGCAGTCAGTTCCTGTGTGGTGTCCATGCGCATGTCCAGCGGACCGCTGCGCTGAATCGAGAACCCTCGCTCCGGGTCATCGAGCTGATCTGAGGAAAGGCCAAGGTCCATCAACACCCGGTCGACCTCATGAAGTCCCAACCGCTCAACAACCCTCTCTAGCTCACCAATGGTTCCCTGCACCAGCTCGACTTTGACATCGGCAGGCGCAAGACCCCCTAGCTTGTGCTTCACCCCGGCCCGCCTTACGGCTTCCGCATCGCGGTCTATCCCGATCGCTATGCCGCCAGGACTCAATCGGCTGGCCACCGCGCTGTAGTGGCCTGCCGCGCCCATCGTCCCGTCAACATAGACCTGCCCGGCGCCCGGAGCAAGGAGTTCTACAACCTGTTGTAAAAGAACCGCTTCGTGGCGCGGGCCATCAGCCGCAACGCCACTATCCGCCCTAGGCACTCCCCATTCCGCCAGGGCCATCATCAAGCGCAGAGGGAGAACTGGGAGCAGGCTCATCTCCGAAGAGTCGGTCGAAACCGCCAGCCTGCTCCCACTGCGCACAATCAGCATCCCAGTGCTTCTTCGCCCACAGTTCCAGATACTCGCCGCAGCCAACCCAGACCACATCGCTGTAGAGGTCAAGGCTGTCACGCAGAGTCTTGGGGATCGTCAGACGTCCCTGGGCGTCGAAGCTTAAGTCGAACTTGTTGCCGAAGAAATAGCGCCGGTCCCGGGCGAGCTTGGGGTTGAAGAAGTTCTTCACGCCCTCATCGCTCTGGAAGGACAGCCGCTGGGCAACAAAGCCCGCCACGATTTCAAAGTTCCCCGGCGTCATGACCATCAGGTGCTTGTCCCACTTCAGGACGGTCACTCCGTCGGCAAAGTGTTCGCGATAGCGCTGCACCAGGCCGACTCGACCTTTCTCATCCACACCGGTGTCATGGCGCCCCTCGAACACGTGCTGGGAAGAATATCACTCATAGGGATTGCTGTCTACTATTTTGGGCAAAAATGGGAGTGATTTACCACCAAGTCGTTGATTTCATAGTCAAATGGGTAGTTATCAACAGTAGATTGGGATATATACACTCATATGTTACGTAGTTTTGACTACGCTGGGTGGAAAATGAGTGGGATTCAAGGGCGCGCCGGGCCCGGCGGCCCATTTGCGAGTTGCTCTCAGCTAGAATCAGCGCGGCCGCAGGACATACTTGGCGGCTGGAGGCGAGCACATGCTGCGTTTTCTGCCGGTCACACTGGTGCTGCTGGTACTTATTGGAGGCTGCGCTGCGGGCTCCCGTGGAGAAGTTTCCCAACTTGGCTCTGACAGCCGAACCCTTCCTGGCGCAGACCCAGGTCTGGTGCTGCCCTCAATTCCCTCAGGAAGGGAGCCGCTTGGGCTTACCGAGACCGCCCGCGAGGGCAGCGACACTTTCTCCCGCAGCGCCAGCGCCACGCCATCGGATACGCAGCTGCTGCTAAGCGCCAGCGGCGACGAGATCAGCTGGGGGATCTATGAGCTGCCCGCAATCGATGAACTGCGTTATCTGGATGTCCAGCTTGGCATCCCTGCCGGCCAGCAGGCCTTCACCGCCCTGGCCAACTACCAGACCCAGCGCTGGGACCTGCAGGGTCCGGTTGTCAGCGGCCGTGTAGTAACGCTGGATCCGCTGATCCATTCCTCGCCGGGTGGCCAGCTCTACGCCGCTGTGCTGGTGGTTGGCGACAACAGCATCTCAGTCCAGGCGCTGAGCCTGATCGCCTTCCACGCCAACACCGCGCCGACTGCTGTGCTTGAAGCTGATTTCGAGAGCGGCAACGCGCCGCTGATTGTGCAGTTTGACGCCTCGGCCAGCACGGATCCCGACCCCGGCGATTCCATCACGCTGTACCACTGGGACTTCAATGGCGACGGCGTCTTTGACGGCAGCGGCGTCACGCCGACCATCAGCCATACTTTCGAGGATTCAGGCAGTTTTGACACGGTGCTGGTTGTCGAAGACCGCGACGGCGAGCGCTCCAGCGCTGGCGCGACGATTGGAGTAAACGGGCTGCCGCTGGCCAGCCTGCTGCTTTCGCAGTCAGTGGTGA
Source organism: uncultured Planctomycetales bacterium (assembly GCA_964512635.1). Lineage (GTDB taxonomy): Bacteria > 4484-113 > 4484-113 > 4484-113 > JAFGCY01 > JADZFO01. The sequence goes on from CAZEJB010000019.1 coordinate 12,805, forward strand.
ACCGTGGCGATACCCTGACCCTCAACGCCGGCGCCAGCAGCGATCCGGAGGCCGGCGCGCTGAGCTTTGAGTTCGACACCGACGGCGATGGCAGTTTTGAAAGCAACAACGGGGCCAACCCCTTGCTGCAGGTCAGCATGCCGGTGGCCGGCGCTTTCTTCCTGAAGGTCAGAGTGACGGATGCGAATGCTGCCAGCGCTACGGCCAGTGCGGCGATCCTCGTCCAGGGTTTCAACGCTATCAGTATCGCCCCGACGGCGATAACTTTGGCTTCCTCTACCAGCCTTGCCATCGTCGGCGGCCACCCGGCCATAGCTTACGGCGACCTGGACAGCAGCCAGGCTTTCTACACGCGGGCGCTCGACGCCGATGGCAACGAATGGGGCTCGCCGGTTGCTATCACAGGAGTGGGCGCTGCTGATGTATCTCTTGCCGTTATCAATGGACAGCCAGCGGTGGCCATGTTCGGCGGCTTCACCGAACATCTGCATTATGCTCACGCGCTGGACCCCCTGGGGGACACCTGGGGCAGCAGCATAACGATCGACAACGGCACCTCTGTCGGCGACTTTCCCTCGCTGGCTGAGGTTAGTGGCCGGCCGGCCGTCAGCTACTACGACGCGGCCAACAGCTCCTTGAAGTACATCCGCGCCTCGGATGCCAGCGGCGATACCTGGCCGGCTGGCCTGACCATCGACAACACCGGCAACATGGGCCGCTTCACCTCCTTGGCGGTGGTCGCGGACAGGCCGGCCGTCAGCTATAAGGATGACTCTGCCGGCAACCTGCGCTATATCCGCGCGAGCAATGCCGACGGCTCGTCCTGGCCAGTCGCCTTTGTCGTGGACAGCAATGCTAATGATGTCGGCTCCTTTACTTCACTGGAAGTGGTCAGCGGCGTCCCGGCGATTGCCTATGTCAATGCCACCACCGGCCAGCTGCTCTATACCTTCGCCCGCAACAGCAGCGGCAACTCCTGGAATGACCCCAGGATCATCGCCACAGCCAGCGACTCCAGTCAGTCCGTTGACCTGGCCGTGGTGCAGGGACGTCCGGCGATCAGCTTCCTTGGCGGCACCCTGAGCGGTCCGCTGTCCTATGTGCGCGCCAATGATACGGTTGGCATGCAGTGGGGATTGCCGGTCCTGGTTGACGACAATGTTGAGGCCGGGTTTGGCGCTTCACTCGAGTCGGCCAATGGACACCCGGCAATCAGCTACAACCTGATCACAGCCCTGGACGGTGGACTGATCAACTACGCGCGGGGCTTCTAAACCGGCGCGGCTTGCATTGCCGGGTTTCCGGCTACCCGGATGCGTCCTAGAGGCGCGGATCGAGCGGCTCGCACTCCAGGGCCAGCACGCCCAGCGCGCATTCATGCACGCGGCGCAGCGGCTCGCGGCGCACAAAACGCTCGAGGCCCTCGATGCCCAGCGCGAACTCGCGCTGCGCCAGCGAGCGTTTGCGCGAAACACTGCGCTCACGCAGGCGCTCGATGTGCTGCGGCAGAGTGTATTCCGGGCCGTAGATGATGCGCAGATACTCCCGCCCGCGGCATTTAAGCGCCGGCTGCACCAGGCCGCGGCCATGACTGGCGATGAAGCTCAGCGGCTTGACCACCATTCCCTCGCCCCCGGCGGCCGTCAGCTCCGTCCACCAGTTGATGGCGGCCTCGACACTGGCGGGGTCCGCCAGGCTGAGCTCCCTGCTGCGAGTCAGTTGCAGCAGGCCGGGGTCAGCGCCGCACAGCAGGCTGATCTGATCCAGGTGCCAGCGGTGGTCCTTGTCACTATGTACCGCGCCTTCGCTGGCAAGCAAATGGAATGGTGCGAGCCGCAGGTCGTCAACGCTGCTGACCGGCCAGCAGTAGTTGCGGTAGGCCGCGATGTAGTGCTCCAGCTGCTTTGCCCGGGCAGTGTGGCGCTCGGCGAGCTCAGCCAATTCCGGCGGGGCGTCTTGCCGGGCCAGCGTAGTCAGCAGCGCCGCCTGACTGGCTGCCAGCGCGGCGCGGCCGGCGCTCCCGACCACAGCATACTGCTGCTGCAACAGGGCCTGCGCCTTTTGCGACCAGGGCATCAACTCGCAGTCGAGACAGACCCAGCTGGTGCTGAGCCGCTCCCACAGACCGCATGCAGTGGCGGCTTCTGCCAGGCGCCGGATGAAGTGGCTCTCCAGCTCGCTGTCCTCAAAGAAACGCCGGCCGCTGCGCGTATAGCAGACCCCCTGCTCGGCCTCGGCGATTCCAAAGCGTTCACGTGCGGCGTCAAGGTCGCGGCACAGCACAAGCACGGCCCGTGAGCCCATGTGCTTTTCCTGGCAGATGAGCTGCTCAACGCCCTGTTTGCGGAAATAGGCAAAAACCTCGGCCGGATGCTCCAGCAGCTCAGGCAGCCTGCTCGTTTCCGGCGGGGCCATAGTGGGGGGCAGATAAATCAGCCAGCGCGGATCAAGCGCAAAGCGGCTGAGTACTTCAATCGCCGCCTCGGCCTCCTCGGCGCTGATCCCTACCCTGCCCATCAGCCGGGTTTCTATCTGGCGCTTTCCGGCTACATCCTCAAGCCGCAGCATGTCGTCATGCTGCTGCTGGGCACTGAGCTTGCCGTCGGCTTCGAGATAGCCGATCGGCCGGGCGGGCACTGCATACTGCTCATGGGCCGGGATGCTGAGCAGCTCGCGCTCGGGATAACGCAGCGCGCTGAGACTGCCACCGAAGACACAGCCGGTGTCGATGTTGATCGTGTTATTCAGCCACTCCGGCTGGGGCACCGGCGTGTGGCCATAGACAACTGCGGCCTTACCGCGATAGTCGCGCGCCCAGGGGTAGCGCACCGGCAGGCCAAACTCGTCGGTCTCGCCGGTGGTTTCGCCATACAGGCAGAATTCACGAACCGCGCCGGATCCACGCCCATGCATCTCTTCCTTCAAGCCCGCATGCGCGACTACCAGGCGCCCGCCGTCCAGCACATAGTGGCTGACCAGCGCATCGATGAAATCACGCACGGCAGTGTTGAATTCCACACTTTCCTGGCTGAGCTGGTCGAGGGACTGTTCGAGTCCGTGGTTAACCCTTACATCCTCGCCGCGCAGCTTGCGCTTGAGTTTGACGTCGTGGTTGCCCGGCACACACAGGGCCTGGCCGCTGGCGCAGAGCTGCATGACCAGCCGCAGGACAGCCGGCGTCCTGGGCCCGCGATCGACCAGGTCCCCAAGGAAGATCAGACGCCGTTCCCGCCCGCCGGCATCATGCGGCGCCTGCAGATTCACACTGCCTTCTGCTTCGCCATCGCGCTGCTCGACGCGGTAACCCAGCGCGGCCAGCAGCTCCAACAGTTCGTCGTAGCAGCCATGGATGTCGCCGATGATGTCGAAGGGTCCGGTCTCCTGCTTCAGGTTGTTGTAAAGCGGCTCGCGCTGCACCTGTGCCGCTTCGACCTGCTCTGGGCTCTCCAGCACGAAGATATGCCGGAAGCCCTCAGCTTTGAGGTGCCGCAGGCCGCGCCGCAGCTGGGCCAGCTGATTGCGGATCACGGCCGCGCCGAAGTTGCGGTCGCTGCGTACCCTGTTACGCTCAATGCTTACCTGCTCCGGCAGGTTCAGCACAATCGCCACCGGCAGGCAGTGAAACTCACGGGCCAGCTGGACATAGCGTTTGCGGTCTTCGGGCCGAACATTGGTGGCGTCGATAACCGTCAGCTTGCCTGCAGCAAGGCGCTTGCGGGCGATATAGAACAGCACGTCAAAGGCCGCGGCCGTGGCGTCCTGATCATTCTCATCATCACTGACCAGAGCGCGGCAAAAGTCGGATGACAAAACTTCAGTAGGCTTAAAGTGCTGGCGGGCGAAGGTCGACTTGCCGGAACCGGATGCGCCGATCAGCAGCACAAGGGACAGCTCAGGGATCTTTATCTGCATCGCCTGAACACCCCTGCCTGGGTCGGCGTGCCGTGCACTTCGTGCGCCGGCCCGATCCCAAGAAAACTGACGCTGTAACCAAAGCCCTCGGCGAGCGCCGTCGCCCAGGACTGGAACTGCACCCGGGTCCATTCGAAGCGGTGGTCGCGGTGGCGGAAGCTGCCCGCCGCCAGTCGCGGCCAGAGCTGGTTGTACTCCGCATTTGGTGTACTGATGATAACGAGCCCCGGCCGGGCAAACTCGAACACGCAGCGTTCCAGCGCCAGCAGCCGTGGTGGGTCAAGGTGCTCAATCACTTCGGCCAGCACGGCGGCATCAAAGCCCTCAAGTCGCGCATCGATGTAGGTCAGTGCGCCGTGCAGCAGGCGGATGCGCTCACGCAGCGGCCCGGCAATATGCTCCTTTTCCAGCCGGCGCCGCGCGCTTTCAAGGCATGCCGCCGAGACGTCCATGCCCACCAGCTCGCTGATGCTGGTCTCGCGGGCAAGCCGCAGCAGCAGGTCTCCGGCTCCGCAACCCAGATCCAGCACGCGTCCTCCGCCGCTGGCGACCAGCTCTTCAGCAATGGCCTCAAGGCGCTGCTGTTGCAGGCCCAGCGGCCGCTCCAGGTCGCGTTCTTCTTCACTGCTTTTCTCTTCCTGATCGTCGGGGTCCGGGCTGCCTTCTTCAACCAGTCGCGCCAGGGCGGCATTGGCCAGACCATGCTGATGCCTAAGAAAGCGCCTGGTTATCAGCTCGCGGGATGGGTGCTTTTCAAGCCAGCCCGCGCCAAGCTGGAGCAGCTTCTCAATCTCATCGTCTCCAACCCAGTAGTGCTTCTCGTTGTCCAGTACCGGGATCAACACATAAAGATGGGTCAGCAGTTCACTAAGTGGCCGCGTCGCTTCAAGCTGTAGCTTGTAGGCAACTCCGGCGCCCCACTGCGGAAATTGCTCGTCAAGCGGGTAGCGCTCAAAGCTGACCCTGTAACCCAGCGGATCAAAGAGCTGGTTTAGAAACTCGGGACCGTCGTGACAGACGACCGCGCACAGCTCAGCCCGCAGCGGCAAAGAGACCAGCGGCAGTTCCGGCCGCTCTTTGTGCGTACCCTTAAGGGCCGTATGGAGCGCCTTGTTGATGAATACGCTCATCAGTGAAGACACTGCATAGAGACGGTCATTGACATACTGTCCCAGTGCCCAGTTCATGCTGGCCCGGCCGCGGCGCCCGCGCACAAGCTCCAGCGGGTCGACTTCCAGCAGCAGGGCGACCTGCTGGCGCTGCTCTTCGTGGACGGGGTAGAAGATGTGGCCGAGGCCAAAGCTGTATCTGAAGGTGTGCAGCCGCGCCGGGTGCTTGTGCAGCAGAAAGCCCAGTTCCAGGGCCTGGGGACCCGTGGCTTCAATGGTCAGTAGCATTGGATTTCAGCAACTGCGACAGCGCTATATGGTGCAGTGTCGCGAGAGATAAGCAAACTGGGCGCGGAGGGGCTCGAACCCCCGACCTACTGGGTGTAAACCAGTTGCTCTGACCAACTGAGCTACACGCCCTTATGAACGGCCTGCTGCGGGACTACCGGTCGAGCAGCTTAGTGCTAGACACCAACCGGCACGCCGTTGCTCAGCGCGGGATACTGCGCGATGATGCTGTCCCGGCTGGGCACGATGCTGTGGTTGCCCGGACGGCCGACAAACTCGCCCCAGCGTCCGCGCAGATCTTTAAAGATCGGCCCGGGCTGGCCTGAGCCAATCTGGCGGCTGTCGATGGCGACTATCGGCACGAGGTCGGCGCCGGTACCGGTCAGCCAGGCCTCGTCCGCCGTGTAAAGGTCAAAGGTCAGGTAAGTGCCTTCCTCGGTCTTGTAGCCCGCTTCCTGCGCGATGGTCAGGATGCTCTCTCGGGTGATGCCCGCCAGCAGCGCATGGTGCAGCGCCGGGGTCTTGACCACGCCGTTCTTGACGAAGAAGACGTTGTCGGCCGTCGCCTCGCCGACATAGCCTTCCATGGTCAGCATGATGCCTTCCTCGACTCCGGCATAGTTCGCCTCGATCACGCCAAGGATGTTGTTGACGTAGTTCAGGCTCTTTACGCGGCTCGGCAGGCTCTGGACGCTCTGGCGGCGGGTCGCGGTGAAGATCACGGACAGGCCGCGCTCGTACTTCTCTTCGGGATAGAGCTGGATCGAGGACGCGATGCAGTAAAGCGTCGCGCCGCTCTTGCACTTGCGCGGGTTGATGCCAAGGTCGCCGGGGCCGCGGGTGACCACCAGGCGGATATAGGCCACGCCCTGGTGCAGCTCATTGATCGCCAGGGTGTGCAGGCACAGCTCGCAGAGCTCTTCCTTACTGCGACCGATGTCGATGTTCAGGAAGTGCGCGCTGTCCATGAAGCGCTCAATGTGTTCGCGCAGTTTGAAGACTTTGCCGTCCCAGCTTTTGATGCCTTCAAAGCACCCGTCGCCGTACAGCACGCCGTGGTCATAGACCGAAATGCTTGCTTTGCTCTTGGGTACGAATTCGCCGTTCAGCCAGACCAAGGGTTCTGTCATGCCTGTCTCCTCCGGAAATCAGCACGCGCGAGGGCTGCGCCAGTGCCTATGGAGTATATCATCGGCAACCCTGGCTTAGCCTTTCTCAGCCCGCCGCGCTTGCGCTTTCAAGCTCAAAAGCAGCCCCTATTGCGCTCTCGTCAGCCCCGCCGTTGATGCGCCTGAGGGCCGCAAAGCGCTCCGGCGGGACCTCCTTACCAAAGCTGCGGATCGGCGCCAGCTCCAGCCCGTGCTTGCGGCCGATCGCTGCTATCTCCTCCACCTTCTGCGGGTCAATCTCGCGGCCAAGGGTGTAATGCCCGTACCGCTGCTCCAGCGCCAGCAGCAGCGTTTCGGCCAGGCAGGCGTAGATCGTCCCCGGCGGCAGGCCGATGTCATAGTTCAGCCTGGAACCCGGCGTCAGCATGATCTCTCCGGACTCAATTACAAGGATGTCTGAGCGCCGGGCGGCCTGCTCCTCCTTGATATCCGGCGGCCGGGCGACATCGCAGACCACCGCCCCGCTCTTGAGGGCCGAAACGTCGATCACCGGGTCGACCGCCGAGGTGGTGGTGATCACCAGCTCTGCGCGGCTGAGGAAGTCCTCAACCCGGCGGCTGATGTGCACCTTGCCGGCAAGATGCGGCGTCTCCTCCTCAATCTGCCGCGAAAGGTCCAGCAGCTTTTCCGGCCGTGGAGCTACCAGCGCCAGCTCCTGCACCTCGCGGGCCAGCAGACGCGCGCAGACCGAGCCGATGCTGCCCGTGGCGCCAACCACCAGACCGAAACTGTCTTTCGGATCAATGCCACAGCGCTGAGCTGCCTGGCGCAGAGTTTCCATGGTGGCGGCGACTGTAAAGCTGTTGCCGCTGGTCACGCCAATCGGGCTGCGCTTGGAAACCGTCAGGCCAGCGTCACCGACCACGCTGGTGTAAGCGCCAAGTCCCATCACTCCCGCGCCGCGTCCCTGGGCCATCTGGGCGATGGCCACCAGGCGCTGATACAGAAACTCGGGGGGATGCCGCAGGATGGCCTTGGATGTCATTGGCACGGCATAGAGGATGCCCTCGGCGCGTGCGCCGCTGGCGCTGACCACATCCTTGATGCTGCCCACCGCAAAGGGCTTGACCCGTGCGATCAGGTCTTCAAGCATGCGCTGCGGCAGGAAGCGGCTGGCCAGCTTGACCGGCGGCAGGCGTTTGAGCATGCCAAAGTGCAGCGGGTGGATCACGAAGGCGAACTTGCCCACATCGCCGCTGGCGTTCAGCTCCACCGGCTGCTTCTCCACTGGCGCCATGCGCTCCTCAACCCCGCTGGGCAGTGAAGCGAGACCGAGCTCCGGCGTCTGCTCGGGCTGAAAGTCGAAGATTGCCGGGGCCAGCTTGTGTGCGCGCACCATCTGCTGCAGGCGCGCCAGATAGAACGCCTCGAGGTCTTCCACGCTGCGCCCTTCGGCCTGCAGCTTGAGCCAGGCGCCGAGCACTGCCAGCGGCACATACTCGCCGTCGATCACCGGCGTGAGGCTGACTACTGCGCGTGCGCCGCGCTGGCGGAAGAACTCCAGTTCAGCCTCGCTGTTAAGCGTGACGAACAGGGTCTTGCCACCCAGTCGCGAGGGTGCATAGCGCTCAAAGTAGGGCAGGTCGCCAACGATCACATCACTCTTGCGGAAGTATGAGCGGTAGCGCGGGGTCCAGGGGCGGCCCGAGCGCGTGGCCGGCCAGAACCACTGCGCCGGCGTAGATGAGACCATCTGGACAAGCTGCGGCGCCGCGTTGACGAAGTTCTTGAAACCCTGGATGGGGATACCCAGGCGGTAGCCATACAACAGGTCGCCGAAAGTCAGCTTGTCGCTGACTCCGCTCAGCACTTCAGCCGCGCCGTAGCGGCTCAGGCCGCAGAGCACCAGGATGCGCTTGCCGCGCACCTGCGGCCCCAGCTCCTTGACCGCCTCGGCGATCAGGAAGCGCTCCAGCACATTACGCAGGCCCGAGCCATCGCTGACCCGCGAGTAATACTTGTCCAGCTGCAGCAGGTCCCAGACCGGGTCGTACTGGTAGCGTTTGCCGGCAATGCGAAAGGACGAAACAATGCCCTGCAGTGCCACCGCGTCATAGTCCCGCAGCAGTCGCGGCAGCTGCTCGGCCACGTAGTGCAGGTTGGCCGGGACGTGGAAGAAGTCCCACTCCACGCGGCCACCGGGAAGGTCGACCGCCCCGCTGCGCTGCTCAGGTGCGGCCAGCAGGCTCAGGCAGGCGATGCGTACAGTCTTGGCTGCGCCAGGGCCCTGGCCGGTGCTACTTCGGGGCTCGGAGCCGTTGTCGTCATTGCTCACGGCTAGATTATCCCGCATGGAAAGAACCGGGGTATTGGGAAGTGGGTGTTGGGGTTTGAGCATGGCAGAGGGTTATGGCCGCGCAACTCGAAAAGATTACATTCACTTTCTGCACATCGCGCAGGGAAGTTTGAAGGAGCTTGAAACTCACTTGATCCTGACCCAAAGACTTGAGCTTCTCCCAAAGGCCAAGGTGGAAGAGCTGTTGCTCACCGCTGATACGGTGGGTCGAATCCTTGGCGGGTTGATAAAGTCACTTAGCTCTTGAATTTCACTACACCCAAACCCCAATCCCCCATACCCCTTTACCCCAACAGTGCGCAGATTTCAGCGTTCGCCTGATCGCAGGTCCGGCGATCCTTCGCCTCGGTCAACACGCGGATCAGCTGTTCTGTCCCGCTGGGACGCAGATAAAAGCGCACCTGCGGGTAGTTCTTCTGCACCGCCGCGATCTGCTTTTGCAGTGTCTTGTTGCGCTGCCAGGCGGTCTTGTCCGCGACCTTCAGGTTGGTCAGGTTCTGCGGGTACTCCGGAAACTGCGCAGCAAGTTCAGCCAGGCTCTTGTCCCCGGAGCGCAGGATCTGCGCCAGACGCAGGCCGGCGAGGATACCGTCGCCGCCGGGGGCCAGGTCGCGCATGATGATATGCCCGCTCTGTTCGCCGCCGAGGTCGAGGCTGTTGCTGCGCAGACCAGCCATCACCTGGATGTCTCCGACTTCCGTGCGCAGCAGCTCCACCCCGCGCGCGGCCAGCGCTTCCTCAACGCCGAGGTTGGTCATCTGGGTCATCACCGCGCGACCCTGCTTTTTGTAGCGCAGGATGTTCAGCGCAAAGAGTGCAATGATCTTGTCGCCGCTGACCGGCTTGCCCTGGTGGTCGACCGCCAGCACGCGATCGCCATCGCCGTCAAAGGCGAGTCCGAGATCCGCCCCGGTCCTGCGCACTTCGCGCCCCACCCTTTCCAGGTGCGTCGCTCCGCACTTGACGTTGATCTTCTCGCCGTCAGGTATGGCGCAGATCGCATCGACATCATGGCCCGCCGCGCGGAAGGCCAGCGGCGCCAGCTCACTGGTGGCGCCATGGGCGCAGTCCAGCACAATCTTCAGCGCACGCTCACCGTCTTTGAACTTCAGGCTTTTTTGCAGCCAGGCCAGATAGTCATCCTGCGGGTCGTGCCAGGCCTGCAGGCCAAACAGCTGCTGGTCGGGCACTGCCAGCTGGCCCGCTGCGCGAATGACCATTTCAATAGAATGCTCGGCCGCCTCTCCCAGCTTAAAGCCATCGGCGCCGAAGAACTTGATTCCGTTGTCCGGCACCGGGTTGTGGCTGGCAGTAATCATCACGCCCCCGGCGGCCTTATAGCGCGGCGTCATAAGCGCCACCACCGGCGTGGGCACAATGCCCATGTCCACCACATCACAGCCGGCCAGCATCAGTCCGCTGGACAGTGCGTGCGCCAGCATCGGGCTGGACAGGCGCGGGTCGCGCCCGAGTAGTACCAGCGGCTGGGTCCGGGCGTTGTAGCGCCGGTCCGGCGGGGCGGCCTGCTGGCCAAAGGCGAAGCCGGCGCGCAGCGCCAGCTCGGGCGTCAGGCTCTCACCGGCCCGGCCACGGATTCCATCGGTGCCAAAAAGCTGGCGCTGCGGGGTTTTGCTCATTGCTTGGTCTGTTGATCCTGCCTGCTGATTCGCAGGCCGACAGTGGGAGGCAGGATTCTAGCGCTCTCCAGTTCCAGCGGCAAGCTGAGCTGCGGTCCAAAGCGGTAGGAGCCCGGCTCTAGCTGGCTGACATCTATATAGGCCTTGATCTGACCCTGCGCCTCGGCAGACAGCGGTTCGGCGCTTTGGGGGATCAGGTCAATGCTGACCGGGTCAAGTTCATAGCGCAGACCGGGCCTGCGTCCGCGCAGTTCTATCTGCACCTCGATGGTGCCGGGTTCCGCGGCGAGCGGTACGACTTCGACCTGCACATCACAGGACTGCGGGGCATCGACACCGTCCGGCAACCTGAAGGGATAGACAATGCTCGCCTGCGCTGCAAAGCTTGCATTGCGGCGGCTGACGTCCACCGGACTGGTGCTGAGGGTCGTCACCCCTTCGGGAACCACGGATGTGTCCAGCTTGACGTACATCACACTTGGGCTGAGGCTGTCAACCATGTAGCCTGCAGCAGGCTCGCCGACGTACTCCGGCAGGACCTTCAGCACCTTGATCGAACCTACCGGCAGCGGGGTCAGGGTGTAGTCCACCTGCTCCGGCTCGAGGCGGATCAGGCTCTGGTTCAGCAGGTGTCCGTCGCGGTCGTAAAGGCGCACAGGAAAGCGCTCCATCAAGGGCTCAAGCTTGTCGGTGATACGCCGGTCCAGCTTGCTGAGATCCGGCTCGATCTGGGCTACGGCGATGTTCTCGATCATGCTGGCCGGGCCGCTGATCTGCACCGCCTCAGGGTTCAGGACCTCGGCGCCGATCTGAAAGTAGTCCGAGAGCTGGCCATGCTGGTCAATGCGCAGCTGCTTGATGATCTGCCCGCGGCGGTCAATCGAGACATCGTAGTCGGTGAACTGCTGCCCGGTGATCGTTACCTGGCCGAGGTCCGGCAGCTGCACCGGCACCGTATAGTTCCCCGGCTCGGTCAGCTCCTGCAGGTTCAAGGAAGCCTGCGGCGCGATGCCCTGCAGGCGGCGGATCAGCCGGAAAGGCCCGCGCACATTGACGCGGATGCTGGGCTGAACGCTGTTGATCAGCAGCATGTCGCTGGACAGGCCGCGCACATGCAGCGGCAGGTGCAGCACTTCAGGCACCGGATAATTGACCTCATTGACCACATAGGCCGAGATCATCGCGGCCAGGATCAGGCTCAGCACCTTCAGACCACAGTTGTTGGTTATCAGCTTCATGCTGGATCTGCCTGCGCCGGCCTAGAGCAATGCCGGCCGCGGTACCAGGCTGGCGAAACTCTCGTTGACTTCAAGGATTGCGCTGAGCTGTTCGGTGAACTGCGGCCCGCGCAGTGCCCGGGCAATGCGGCCGTTAAAGACGATGCTGGCCTCCCCGCGCTCTTCGCTGACCACGACAATTGCGGCGTCGCAGCGTTCGGACAGCCCGATGGCCGCACGGTGCCGCGTGCCAAGTTCGCCGGGGATCGCCGCATTCTCGCTGATCGGCAGAATGTTGCCCGCGGAGTCGATGCGCCCGCCGCGGATCAGCACCGCGCCGTCGTGCATCGGATTGTGCCGCTCAAAGAGGCTCACGAGAAAGCGGTCGGAGAGCGTGGCGTCCAGGCTGGTTCCGGGGACGATGTGCTGGCCGATATCGTCGTCACGCTCAAGCACAATCAGCGCCCCCATCTTGTGCTCGGCCAGATAGGCCACCGCCTCGCCCAGTTCCTCCCTCAGGCTGGTCTCCGGGCGCCGCACTTCCTGCGGAGCGAAGATGCCCATCAGGCGGCTGCGCTTGCCGGCCTGCTCCAGCAGGCTGCGGATCTCCGGTGCGAAAATGACGATCATCGCCAGGGGTCCGATCACCAGCAGCTTCTCGAGGATGAAGACCATGGTGATCAGGTTGAAACGCTGACAGACGAAGTAGACCAGCACAACCAGCGCCAGGCCCTGCAGGACGAGCGCGGTCTTGGTGCCGCGTACGTACACAAAGAGGTAATACAGCAGGACTGCAACCAGCAGGGTATCGACGATCTGCAGGTAGTTGCCGGCGAGCAAACCTCCGAGTCCCTGCAGCATTGAGCCCCCTATAGCTGTGTTAGAAGCGCCGTGCGAAGGCGTAGTGGTTCTTGAAATACTTGCTGCTCAGCGAAGTAATCGCCACCTTGCCGATGCTCTGGCTGGCGTGGATGAACTTGCCCTTGCCAACATAGATGCCGACGTGGGACAGATAGCGGTTGTCCTTGTCATCGCGGAAGAAAACAAGGTCTCCGGCGCGCAGGTCATCCGGGTGGATATAGCGTCCTTCAAGGGCCTGCAGGCTGGCGCGGTGCACCATGCTCAGACCCTGGTTGCTCAGGCAGACCTTGGTCAGGCCGGAGCAATCAATGCCCTTGGTTGTAGTCCCGCCCAGCACGTACGGCGTACCAAGGTAGTCCATGGCATCCTCGACCAGCTGGCGGCCGTTGATCTCGGGACGGTAGGACTCGTTGTAGTCGTAGGCCGCGGGATACTTCTTGCCGTTATGGCTGGTCCGCCAGGCCTGGCCCTCGCGATCATCAAACTCGCGCTGGCGTACCGGGGGGCGGGAGTCCTCAAACACTGTGCTCTCCGTAGGATCCACCTGCCAATATGATAGATCATCCTTGGTCGGCTTGGCCATCCGCCCGCTGATCAGCATCTTCTTGGGCGGTTCCACACCCAGCACTTCCACCTCGCCCATCGGGACATACAGGAAGCTGTCGGTCTCCTTGTCCTTGAGCAGATAGAAGTCCTTAACGGTCGTGACAGCCGTGAACTTTTCGCCAGCCTCAGCCGAGCGCACAACTTCGCCGTCGAAGTCGGGACTGCGCAGCAGCCCCACCCCGTCGCTCTTGACGCGGATAGTCGTGTCCTCAGCGTGCGCAAACAGTGGCAGAGCCACCGCCAGCACAAGGCAGGCAACAGCGTTCACAAACCAGGCGTTAGTCCTCATCAACCCTCTCATCAAATCACCTGCCAGACGCCCAGCCGATTCAGGCTGTTCAGCCCTGCGGGCGCTTAACGCTTGCTGAACTGGAACTTCTTGCGGGCGCGCTTCTGACCGTACTTCTTGCGCTCCTTGGCGCGCGGGTCACGGGTCAGCAGGTTCTTCTTCTTGAGCGCATCGCGATAGTTCGGGTTCAGCTCAACCAGGAAGCGGGAGATGCCAAGGGCGATCGAGTCGCTCTGGCCGGTAATCCCGCCGCCGTTGACGTTGGCAAAGACGTCATACTTGTCCGCCAGCTCAACCACACGCAGAGGTTCCTGCACGCGCAGCTGGGTGTTGATCGTCTTGAAGTACTCCGGCAGCGCCTTGCCGTTGATCTTGAAGGCGCCACTGCCCGGACGCAGGAACACACGCGCCACCGCGGTCTTGCGGCGGCCCACTGTTATACGCTGAAATTCGGTCTCGGCCATTTCTCTCTGTGCTCCTATCCGGTCCTTAAAGCTTCGCCAGCTCGTCAACAGTGATCACCACCGGGCCCTGGGCCGCATGGGGATGATCAGTTCCAGTGTACACCTTGAGCTTGGTAATCAGACGGTTACCCAGCTTGTTGTGCGGCAGCATGCCCTTGACGGCATCACGCACCACCTCACGCGGATCCTTCGCCAGACGGTCGCGCAGCATCGTCGCGCGCAGTCCGCCGGGGTAGCCGCTATGACGGTAATAGATCTTCTGCAGCAGCTTGTTGCCGGTCACCCGAAGCTTGTCTGCATTCAGCACCACGACGAACGCGCCGGTATCCTGGCCCGGAGTGAACTGCGCGTGGGTCTTGCCAATAATCAGCTTGGCAATGCCCACCGCCGCGCGGCCGAGCACCTGGTCGGCCATGTCGACCACATACCACTTCCGTTCAACACGATCCTTCGTGAAGTACGGCGTCTGGTTCGCGTTCATCTTATGCTCTGTCATCACTGCACCTTATGGCCGGCAGTCGCAACCGCCGCCCGAGTATCTTAGCCCAGCTTGTCCTGATAAGTCACCTTAATCAGAGTCAGGCCCCTGGGCGGGGCCGGTTTGAACTTCAATCTCTTCTGCTGGCTCAGGGCCTGCCGGATATCCTCATTGTTGAGCTCGCCGCGGCCGACGGCCACCAGGGCCCCCACCATTCGGCAAACCATGTGCCTCAGGAAGCGGTTGGCCCGCACGCGGATTGCGATGGCGGGCATCGAAGCCTGCCTGCCGCCATAGCTGAAGCCAGAGGTAAAGCCGCATTCCAGCACTGTGCAAAGCGTGCTGCCCTGTCCAGGAGTCGATGCTGCAAAGGCCGCATAGTCGTATTCGCCACTGAACAGCCGGGCTGCCAGAGCCATTTGCGCCAGATCGAACAGGTCCTCAAGCTCCCAGCTGAATCGCCAGTCAGCTGGCGAGGCAGATGGTGAACTCAGGCGGTATTCATAAGTCCGCTCCAGCGCATCAAAGCGCGGGTGGAACCCGTCCACCGTTTCGAACTGGCGCAGCACCCGCAAATCTGCAGGCAGACGCCCATTCAGCAGGCTCGGCAGCTTCTCAGCCGGCAAAGACAGGTCAGCATCAAAGACGCACACATTTGCCTGAGCGTGCACACCGCTGTCGGTTCGGCTGGCCCAGAGCAACCTGGGCCGCTGCCCCAGAAGAGATTCAAGTCCGTTTTTCAAAGTCCCGTCAACCGTTCTTGCGCCAGGTCGCGTCTGCCCCTGGCTGCCCTGGAAGTCAGTGCCGTCATAGGCCACTTCCAGCGCGATGCGCTGCATGCCCTAGCCGGCGGCCGGAGGCGTGTAGCCGTTGATCGCCAGACGCACGACAAGCGCGTTGTCGCCGCGACGATAGTAAAGCTTCGTAATTGTGCAATAACCGCTCTGGACTTCCGCCAGGCCCGGCACAACGTTGCGCAGCAGGGCCCGCAGCGGCGTCTTGCCGCCCGGCAGGTGGCTGGCCACGGTGCGGATCGCTGTCAGGTCGCCGCGCTTCGCGCGGGTGATCAGGCGCTCAGCCAGCGAGCGCACCGCCTTGGCGCGCGGCAGCGTGGTGTTGATCGCGCCGTGCTCGAACAGCGCCGCCACCTGGTTGCGCACAAGCGCGACACGGGCGTCGGTCGGCATGCCAAGCTTGCTTTTGTTCATCTTGTGACGCATTGCCCTGGCTCCTACGATTCCTTCAGGTAAAGGCCCAGCTCCTGGAGCCGGTCGACAATATCAGTGAGGCTCTTCTCGCCGAAGTTCTTCAGCGCCATGAGCTGCTCGGGGGTGAACTCGATCAGTTCGCTGACCTTGCGGATATTGGCGTTGCGCAGGCAGTTGTAGGCGCGGCCGGGGAGCTGAAGGTCTTCGACCGTCATGCCCAGCTTGGCCTGCAGCTCCGGATCCACCACGGTTTCGACCGGGGTGTAGGTCATCATGGAGCTCTGCTGTTCGGTGATCCAGGTCAGGTAGCGGCGCAGCTCGGCCGCGCCCTCGCCCAGGACGGCGTCCGGGCTCTTGGTTGCATTCGTCTCGATGGTCAGGATCAGCTTCTCAAAGTCGGTCGCTGATCCGACGCGGGTGTTCTCCACCTGGAAGGCCACCCGCTCGACGGGGCTGTAGTTGCAGTCGAGGGTGATCACGCCGATCGGCGCATCCTTGCGCTTCAGTTCCGCGGCGGTCTTATAGCCCAGACCGCGGCTGACGACGGCATCAATCTCCAGCTTGCTCTTGGCATCCGTGAGCGTGCAGATAACCTGCTCAGGATTAAGGATCTCGGCCTCGGCATTCGGCTGGAAGTCGCCGGCGGTCACCACACGCTCACCGGAAACGGAGAGGTGCAGGTTCTGCGTGCGGCTCTTGCCCAGAATGTTGACCTTGATCCGGCGGATGTTGAGGAGCAGCTCGATGCTGTCCTCCAGCACACCCTCCAGCGCCTGGTATTCATGGGGCAGGCCTTCGATCTTGACCTCGGTAATACCACAACCCTGGATGTTGGAGAGGATCGTGCGCCGCAGCGCATTACCCAGCGTCGCACCAAAACCGCGCGGCAAGGGCTCGATGCTGAAGGTACAGGTGTTCCCGTCCTCCGCAATGAGCTTCGTCATGCCGAGCAGGTGAAACGCCGAGAGGCTCTCCGCTTGACCGTTAGTCGTGAAATCCATTTCTGAAACCCTTCCCCCTGCCGGGGCCTGTCACTGGAAAGGGCCTGTGCTCTCGCCCAGGCCTTTCGCTTCTCAACCCATGGGCCTTGCCCTGCGGGCTCCGCCTAGACGCGGCGGCGGCCCTTCGGCCGGCAGCCGTTATGGGCCACCGGAGTGAGATCCTTGATCAGCTTGACCTTGACTCCAAGGTTATTGACCGTGCGGACGGCGGCTTCCTTACCGGAGCCCGGGCCGCGCGTGAAGATGTAAACCTCACGCAGGCCGCTGTCCAGTGCCTTGCGCAGCACGGTCTCGCAGGCCACCTGGGCAGCGTAAGCCGTGCCCTTCTTGGCGCCCTTGAAACCACGGCTGCCACTGCTGCTCCAGCCGAAGGCATTGCCGTCCGGATCGGTAAGCGTGACAATCGTGTTGTTAAACATCGAGTGGATATGAACGTGCCCAACCGGCAGGTTCTTCTTCTCGCGCTTACGTCCCGTCGTTTTCTTTTGAGCCCTCGCCACCGCGAATACCCCGCAAAGCCTAGAATTGCCAAATGCAAAGACAACCAGCCGGCGGAGCCGGCTGGACAATACGCTACTTCTTACTTCTTGCCCGGACGCTTCTTACCGGCGACCGGAGCACGCTTCGGACCCTTGCGGGTACGGGCGTTGGTGCGGGTACGCTGGCCACGGACCGGAAGTCCGCGCCGGTGACGCACACCGCGATAGCAGTTGATTTCAACCAGACGCTTGATGTTGAGTGTGACTTCCTTGCGCAGGTCACCCTCAAGCGCCAGACCAAGATCGCCGATCGCTTCGCGGATCGCGTTCTCCTCGTCTACGCTGAGGTCCTTGACGCGCTTGCTGATGTCCACACCAGCGCGGCTCAGGATGCGCTCGCTGGTCGCGCGGCCCACGCCAAAGACATAGGTCAGCCCGATAACGATGCGCTTGTTCGAAGGAAGCTCGACGCCTTCAATACGTGCCATATTTTTAGCCCTGCCGCTGCTTCATCTTGGGATTCTTCTTGTTGATCACGTACAGGCGACCCTTCCGCCGGACGATCTGGCAGGTCTTGGTACGCCGTTTGATTGAAGCACAAACCTTCATCTTCCTATCCTATAGTGACAAACGTTCCGCCGCAGCTTAAAGCTTGTCAATGATTCTCGCCCGCCCCGGTTCAAAAGGCGAAAGTTCGCAGCGCACGCGGTCGCCCGGCGCCAGACCGATCAGGCGAACTTTTAGTTTAGCACTTTTTTCCGCCCAAATGCAACGCCCGGCACTATTTTCCAGAGAAACTCGCCCGGCGTTCTCTCCCCCGGCGCCGCTGAGCAGCAGCTGGTTGGGGTCAAGCGGCAGCGGGGCGCCTGTCCTGGCCAGCTCAACATCCAGTTCGACGCAGACCTTGCCCCCCGGGATCAGCTCTAATACCGTCCCGCTGACGCTGATAACCTTTTCGCCGGGGCTATCCACCGGAACCTCCGCCAAAGCGCGCCCGGGAATCTTCGTCCTTGGTATCAGTCAGGATCCAGCCACGGCCCTCCCAGCAGGCCACCGTATGCTCAAAATGCGCGGCACGGCTGCCATCCGCCGTTTTATAGCACCAGTTGTCGCTGGCCAGGATGATCTGGCTGCTGCCGAGGCTGGCCATTGGCTCTATCGCGATTACCCAGCCGTCCTGGACGATCGGCCGGCGGCCTCCGGGGTCGAAGTTATAGACTGTCGGCTCCTCGTGCAGCGAAAAGCCGACGCCGTGGCCCGTAAGCTCCATGATGATGCCAAGCTGGTGCTGGACCAGGCTGCGCTGGATCGCGCGGCTCACATTCGCCAGCGCCTGGCGCGCGGCCAGGGCCGCGATGCCGGCATACAAGGACTCGCGAGTGCCCTTCAGCAGGCGCTGGATGTCCGGCGGCGGATGCTCGCCAACGTAGTATGTCCGGGCTGAGTCGCTGATGTAGCCCCCCAGGTTGACACCGAGGTCAATGCTGACGACATCTCCTGCGCGTACAGCCCGCTCACCGGGAATTCCGTGGACCACTTCTTCGTTAAAACTGATACAGGTCTGGCGCGGATAGCCCTTGTAGCCCATGAAAGCGGAGGTCGCCCCTTCGCGCTCCAGGAAGCCCAGGGCGAAGTCGTCCAGCTCCCGGGCGCTAACACCGGGCTGTACCTGCGGCGCGAGCTCTTCGTGCAGGCGCGAAAGCACCTGCCCGCTGCGCCAGATGCCGCGGATGTCTTCGAGGGTCTTAAGCCGGAGCATGCTCTTCCAGCCCCAGCAGGCCGCCGATCGTCTGCGCCAGCTCCGCTATGGGCTGTTCAGCGGGAATCTCCCGCAGCAGTCGGCGTTCGCGATAGTAGTCCAGTACAGGCACCGTCTGGTCGAAGTAAACTTCAAGGCGCCTGGCAAAAACCTCTTCAGTGTCGTCCGCGCGCTGCACCAGATTGCCAGCATCAAGGTCGCAGATCGAATCACTCTTCGGTGGTGCGCTGACGAGGTTGTAGATCGTCCCACACTTTTCGCACACGCGCCGATTGATCACGCGGCTCATCAGCTCACCGCGATCAAGGTTGAGATACAGGGCGTGGTCGAGGCGGCGCTGCAGATCGGACAGGCCCTCGCCCAGGACACGCGCCTGATCCAGGTTGCGGGGAAAGCCGTCAAACATGATCCGGCCCTCACCCATTTGCAGGATGAACTTGCCGATCAGCGCGCGGATAATCTCAATCGGGACAAGTTCGCCGCGGTTAATGAAACCCGCGATCTGCAGGCCCAGCTCGGATCCGGTGGCCGCCTCTTCGCGAAGAACCCGCCCGGTATCAAAGTGGTAAAAGCCAAAGCGCTCGCGCAGAATGGCGGCCTGAGTGCCCTTACCGCTCGCCGGGGGTCCGAGAAGGACGATGATCACAGCTCACCTCGCCTACTTGGCGAAGCCGCTGTAATGCCGCATCACCATGTGCGCCTGCATCTGCTGAACCGTGTCGAGAGCAACACCGACCACGATCAGCAGGCTGGTGCCGCCGAGGTACAGGCTGGTGATCTGAACGCGGCTGATCGCCTCAACCAGCCAGGTGGCCAGGGTCGGCAGAATCGCGATCAATCCCAGGAAGACACCGCCGAAGAGAGTCACGCGGTGGAGGACCTTATCGAGGAACTCGAAGGTCGGCTTGCCCGGACGGATACCGGGAATGAAACCGTTGTTCTTCTTCAGGTTGTCGGCTACATCCTGGGTCTGGAAGGTCACCGCCGTATATACGAAGGTGAAGAGCAGTACAAGCGTGAACTCCACCAGCACATACCAGAAGCTGCCGGAGAACTGCGACCAGACGCGCTGGAGATCCGTAAGCTGCGGGAAGAAGCCCAGGATTGTCGATGGCACCATCAGCACTGAGACCGCGAAGATGATCGGGATAACGCCGGCCTGGGCAATCTTGATCGGCAGGTAGGTGCTCTGGCCGCCATAGACGCGCTTGCCGATCTGACGGCGGGCGTACTGGATCGGGATGCGGCGGGCTGCCAGCTGCACGTAGACAATTGCGGCAATGACAAGCACGGTCAGGGCGCCGAAGATCAGCAGGGCGATGAAACGAGACTGCTGGAATTGCGCCTGGTTGAACTCCTGCAGGAGCTGCGCCGGGATACCGGCGATGATGCCCATCTGGATGATCAGTGAGGAGCCGTTACCGACACCCTTCTGATTGATTTCATCGGCGAGCCACATCAGGAAGCAGGTACCGCCAACCACCGCAAACAGACCGGTGATCACAGGCAACGTGAAGACTGAGGTGCCCTGGTGGATTGCGATCATCAGACCGCCACCCTGCACGAAGGCCAGCACGATGGCCAGATAGCGGGTCCACTTGCTGACGCGCTTGCGGCCCTCTTCGCCTTCCTGCTGGATCTCCTTCAGGCGCGGATCAATCGCGACCAGGAGCTGCATCATGATGGAGGCGTTGATATAGGGCATGATGCCCAGGGCGAAGATCGACAGCTTGCGCAGCGCTCCGCCCGAGATCACGTCCATGAAGTTGAACATCGCTCCGGAGCCGCTGTTCTGGAAGAACTGCTGCACCAGGTTGGGGTCAACGCCCGGGGCCGGGATGTGAGTGCCGATGACGAAGATCAGCAGCGCAAAGAGCACGAAGTAGAGCCTCTGCTTGAGACCTTCCACGCTCCACGCCTGGACCATCGTTGCCGGATTGGCGCTAACACTCATGCCTAAATTACCTCGCAGGTACCGCCGGCCTTCTCCACGGCTTCCTTGGCCTTGTGGCTGAAGGCATGCAGCTTAAAGTGCAGCTTCTTGTCGACGCCGCCGTCGCCCAGCAGCTTCACGGCCAGGCCGCGCAGCTTCTTGGGAAGCAGGCTCTTGCTTTCAAGATACAGCAGGTCGATTGTAGTACCTGCCTCCGCCTCAGCCAGGTCACGCAGGTTCACAGCGTGATAGTAGATCTTGCGGTGGTTCTTGAAGCCGCCCAGCTTGGGCAGGTGGCGCACCATCGGCTGCTGACCGCCTTCGAAGCGCGGCTTAATAAAGTTGCCAGTGCGCGAACCGGCGCCCTTGTGGCCACGGCCGGCAGTCTTACCCTGGCCGGCGGCAATGCCGCGGCCGATGCGCTTGCGCTCGGCCACGTTGCTGGGATGCTGATTGATCTCGATGACTGCCATCGTTTACTCCTCGCCTCCGGCCTCAGTCGCAGGAGCGCCGGGCAGCTCGGCCTCAGGCTCGCTGGTCTCGATCGCGGCCAGGGCCTCTTCAGCCTTGCCACGGCGGACATCGGCAATAAAGCGTCCGGCGGCATCCATCTTCTCACCGCTGCGGACGCGCAGCAGGAAGTCCGGTCCGCTCATCTTGCGCAGGGCCTCAAAGGTCACCTTGGCGCAGTTGATCGGACGGTTGGAACCGTGGAACTTGGCCGAAACATCTTCATAGCCCGCCAGGTGCAGGATGGCGCGGGCCGGGCCGCCGGCAATAATGCCGTGACCCTTCTTGGCCGGACGCATGGTGATCGTGCTGGCGCAGGCGTGTGTCTGAATCTCGTAAGGAATGGTGCTGCCGCGCTTGGAAACGGTGATCATCTGGCGCTTGGCATCGTCGACGGCCTTGCGGATCGCTTCCACAACTTCCATCGCCTTGCCATAGCCGAGGCCCACGCGGTTCTTCTTGTCGCCGACCGCCACCAGGGCAGTGAACTTGAAGTTGCGTCCGCCCTTGACCACCTTGGCCACACGGTTGATATAGATCACCGACTCCTCAAACTCCTGCGGTTCCTGCTGGAAGTCGCGGGGGGGACGGCTGTCGCTTCGCATTCTGCCCATATTAGAACTCCAGCCCGGCTTCACGGGCGCTGTCGGCCAGCGCCTTGACGCAGCCGTGGTACTTATATCCACCGCGGTCGAAGACCACCTTGCTGACACCGGCGGCCTTGGCCGCCGCGGCGATGGCGCCGCCAACCAGCTTCGCCTTCTCCATGGCGGGCTTGCCCGCACCTTCGGCCTTCAGACTGGCCTGCAGAGTGTTAGCCGAAGCCAGGGTCTTCCCGGTCGTGTCGTCAATAACCTGCGCGTACATATGCAGGCAGCTGCGGAAGATCGCCAGACGCGGGCGCTCGCCCGTACCGTTGACGCCCTTGCGCAGACGCGCATGGCGCAGCACCGTCATGTCGCGGCGTGACCTGTTTGCCATTACTTAGCTCCCGCCTTGCCAGCCTTGCGGCGGACGAACTCTCCGCGGTAGCGGATGCCCTTACCCTTATAGGGCTCGACCTTGCGGACCCGGCGGATCGTCGCGGCGATAAAGCCGACGACCTGCTTGTCGATGCCCTTGACCTCACAGTTGCTGCCCTTGATCTCACAGGTGACATCTTCGGGCAGGTCAATCGTGACGGTATGCGAATAACCCATGTTGAGTACAACCTGGCGGCCGCGGACTTCCCACTTGTAGCCGGTACCTTCAAGCTCCAATACCTTGCTGAAGCCCTGGGTTACGCCGACGATCAGGTTGTTTACCAGCGCGCGGGCCAGACCGTGGTCGGCACGCTGCTGGGGCCGGTCGCCATCGCGCGAGAAGCGCAGGATGCCGTCTTCAAGCGTGTAGGTGACGCTGGCCGGGATCACCGTGCTCAGGCTGCCCAGGGGGCCCTTGGCACTGAAGGTGACGCCGTCAGTCTTCAGCTCCACGCCGGCCGGGACTTGAATCAGTTTGTTGCCTACTCGTGACATGACGCTCTCCTACCAGACCTTCACGAGCAGTTCGCCGCCAACGTTCTCGTTGCGCGCCTGCTTGTCAGAGATAACACCCCGGCTGGTCGACAGAATGCTGATGCCCAGGCCACCGCGCACGCGAGGCAGCTCACCGCGGCCGACATAGACACGGCGGCCGGGGCTGCTGATACGCTGCAGCTGCGTGATCGGGCTGACCGTCCGCAGGCTGTCGGCGTAACGCAGGTTGACCTTGATGTTCTTGATCTTGGTGCCCTTGTGGTTCGCGGACTCGACCTGCTCGTAGCCGTCGATGAAGCCCTCCGCCACAAGAATCTTGCAGATTTCGGCCTTCAGACGGCTGTATGGCGCCTCCACGGTGGCCTTGCGGCTGTGGACGCCGTTACGGATTACAGTGATGAAGTCGGCGATGGGATCGCTTACGCTCATTACAATCTCTCCTACCAACTACTCTTGGTCACGCCGGGGATGAGACCCTTCAGGGCCAGCTCACGGAACTGGTTACGACAGATCTTGAAGATCCGCATGTAACCACGGGGCCGGCCGGTCAGTTCGCAGCGGTTGTGCTCACGGACCTTGAACTTGGCTCCTCGCTTCCAGGCAGCAACTTTGCTTGTCTTAGCCATGTCTGCTATTCCCTCGCCTTAGGCCACCTTGGCCATTGACTCATAGTCGTTGAACGGCATACCCAGGAGCTGCAGCAGCTGCGCCGCCTCCAGGTTGGACTGGGCCGTTGTCACGATTGTGATCTGCATACCTTTCAGGAAGACCACCTCATCGAAGATGATCTCCGGGAAGACCAGCTGGTCCTTCAGGCCGAGGTTGTAATTGCCGCGGCCGTCGAAGTTCTTCACGCTGAAGCCCTGGAAGTCGCGGATACGGGGCATGGTCACGCTGAACAGCTTGTCCAGGAAATGCCACATCCGCATCCCGCGCAGGGTCACCATCGCGCCGATCTTCATACCCTGGCGGATCTTGAAGTTGCTGATGCTCTTGCGCGCCTTGGTCACCACCGGCTTCTGGCCGGCGATGGTGGCCAGCGTGGAGACAGCATTTTCGACGGCCTTGGGGTTGTCGCGGCCTTCGCCGACGCCAACATTGATGATCACCTTGGTCACACGCGGGACCATCATCATGTTCTTGTAGCC
This sequence comes from uncultured Planctomycetales bacterium, assembly GCA_964512635.1. Taxonomy (GTDB): domain Bacteria; phylum 4484-113; class 4484-113; order 4484-113; family JAFGCY01; genus JADZFO01. The sequence goes on from CAZEJB010000019.1 coordinate 36,686, forward strand.
GCGCTCGGTCAGCAGCTTCTGCCGCACCTCAGCGTCGTAGCGTTCTTTCAGTCTGCTCGCCAGAATAGCCATGTCTGTTCCTTAGCCCCTTACTGCTTGCTGTCGATGAGCTGACCGCTGCGCTTGGCATAGCGCAGGTGCTCGTCGCCAACTTCCTTGCGACCGACCCGGGTCGGACGGTTGCTGCTCTTGTCGACCACCATCACGTTGCTGATATGCACCGGCATCGCGATGGTGATGATGGCGCTGGTCTCGCCGGGGCGGCGCGCCTTCTGATGCTTCTTGTACTCGTTAATGTGCTCGATGATGGCGGTCCACTTCTTGGCGTTGACCGACACGACCTTGCCGCGGCGGCCGCGGTCCTTGCCGCAGATCACCAGCACTTCGTCACCCTTGCGCAGCTTCGGGCGGGTGCCCTCCTGCTGGCCGAGCGACGCGCGCTTCCAGCCCTTCAGCCTCATTACAGCACCTCCGGGGCGAGTGAAATGATCTTCATGAAGCCCTTCTCACGGAGCTCACGGGCGACCGGGCCGAACACGCGGGTGCCGATCGGGTTCAGCGTGTTCATGTCGATCAGCACCGCGGCATTGTCGTCAAAGATCACCGTGGTGCCGTCCTGGCGCTGGATCGGAAAGCGCTGACGCACAACCACCGCCTTGACGACCTGGCCCTTCTTGGCGGTGCCGCGGGGCGTCGCCTGCTTGACCGCGCCGACGATGATGTCGCCAACCTCGGCGGTCTTCTTCGTGCTGCGGCCGAGGATACGGATGACAAGGATCTCCTTGGCGCCCGTATTGTCCGCGACCACGCAACGTGTTTCCTGCTGAATCATCGAGTGCTCCCTGGCCTCTCTTAGTTGCCGCTTCCGGCACTGGAGTCGCTGCTCGGCACCGCGCCATCGGCGCCCACCGTCACATCGGCCTCACCTGACAACTGGGTCAGGTGCGCCTGCATCGTGGCGGCGTTCTTGGTAACCGGGCCGTGGCCCGGCGCCTGCCGCACGATTTCGATCATGGCCCACTTCTTGTGCCGGCTCAGAGGGCGGCTCTCCTCGATACGCACCAGATCGCCAAGCTGCGCGCTCTGGGCCTCATCATGCGCCATATAGCGCTTCTTGATGCGGATGAACTTCTTGTACAGCGGGTGCTGCTTGATCCGGGTGACTTCCACCACGATCGTCTTGGTCATCTTGTCCGAGACAACGATGCCGGTCTTCTGCTTGCGTGGCATTAGCCCTGCCCTCCATCGCGCCCTGCGGCGCCCTGCTCAGCCTCAATCTGGCGCTGGCGCAGCAGCGTCAGCACGACCGCCAGCTTGCGCTTGGTCTCGGGCAGCAGGCGGTAGTTGACCAGGCGGCCGGTGGCACGCTCGAAACGGTTCTCGAACTGCTTGCCCTTAAGCTCGCCCACCAGGTCGCGAAGCTCACTGTCGCTCTTGCCCTGGATGCTCTTCAGATACTTGTGTGTGCTCTGGCTCATAACTTTCTCCGCGGCCTAAAGCTCGCTGGCCTCCTCAATGCGCCAGGTGACCGGCAGCTTGTGGCCGGCGCGGGTCAGGGCCATCTTGCAGACCTCGGCGCCCAGGGCGCACTCGACCTCAAAGAGGATCTGGCCCGGCTTGATCACCGCGACGTAGCCCTCGACGTTACCCTTACCGGAACCCTGACGGGTCTCGGCCGGCTTCTTCGTGTAAGGCTTGTCCGGGAAGATCCGGATATAGGTTCGTCCGTACTTCTTCACCACACGGTTGATGGCGATACGGGCCGACTCAATCTGGTTGGCGGTGATCCAGGCCGCCTCGAGGGTCTGCAGGCCAAACTGGCCGTACAGCACCACGTTGTTGTGGTAGGCCTTGCCCTTGCGGCGTCCGCGATGCGGACGGCGATACCTTACGCGACTCGGGGTAAGCATTTACGCGGCCTCCTTGCGGGCACGGCGCGGAATAACATCGCCCGTGTAGATCCAGACCTTGACGCCGATGGCGCCGTAAATGGTGCGGGCCACGCCCTGGCTGTAGTCGATCTTCGCGCGCAGCGTGTGCAGGGGGATGCGGCCCTTGATCTGCCACTCGGTGCGGCTCATTTCGGCGCCGTTGAGGCGGCCGGCGACCATCAGCTTGACGCCCTTGGCCCCCGCCTGCAGGCAGCGCTTCATCGTCTGGCGCAGCACGCGGCGGAAGTTGACGCGCTTCTCGATCTGCTGGGCGACGTTCTGCATCACCACTTCGGCAGCCAGATCGGGCTTGGTCTCTTCAAAGAAGTCGATATGGATGTCTTTCGCGGTCTTGACCAGGCGGCTCAGGCGGGCCTTCAGCTCTTCACGGCGCGCGCCGCCCTTGCCCACTGCGATACCCAGACGGGTGACATAGCAGTTGATGATCAGCTTGCCCACGTAGCGCTGGATGTGGATCCGGCTGCACTGAGCGCTCGCCAGTTCCTTGTCCAGGAACTTGCGGATCTTGATGTCCTCAACCAGGTAGGTGCCGAAACCTTTCGGGTCGGCGTACCAAGTGGAGTCCCAGCTTTCCAGGATGCCCAGCCTAAAGCCCTTCGGATGCGTTTTCTGTCCCACTGATCCTCTCCTTGCCTCGTCCTAACCTGCGGCCTCAGCCTTCTTGCGGCTGCGGGGCGTCTTGGTGGCCGGGGCGCTGTCGCCGCCGGACTTGCTGCTGGCCTTGGCCACGGTGCTCGCGGCCAGGCGCTCCTGCGACCGGGCCAGGCTGGTCTGGAGATCCAGCACCACCGTCACATGGCAGCTGCGCTTGACTACGCGGTAAGCCCGGCCGCGGGCCTGAGGCTTGATACGCTTGAGGACGTGGCCCTGGTCGACAATGACGTTGGCCACTTCCAGATTGCGGCGGTCCAGCTGATGGTTGTGCTCGGCATTGGCCGCGGCGCTGCGCACCAGCTTGGCCAGCGCCTGGCAGACCGGGCTGCTCTGCAGGTCAAGAATAGCCAGCGCCTTGTCCACCGGCTGACCCTTGACCGTGCCGGCGAAGCGGCGCGCCTTGAGCGCCGGTACGCCGAGATCTGTAAGGCGAGCGGTGACTTTCACTTCTTGCCCTTCCTTTCATCCTTAATGTGGCTGCGGAAAGCCCGGGTCGGCGAGAACTCGCCAAAGCGATGGCCCACCAGGTCTTCGGTGACGAAGACCGGGAACCAGCGCTTCCCGTTGTAAACCTCGAAGTTGTGGCCGAGGAACTCGGGCACGATCACCGAGGCGCGTGACCACGTGCGGATAACTTTGCGCTCTCCGCTCTTTTCCAGCCTGTCGACCTTCTCGATCAGGCTGTAATGTACGTAAGGTCCCTTTTTAGTCGAACGGCTCATACTTTCCCTCTGCCTCTACTTTGTGGCTTACTTGCCGCGACGGTCCTTCACCAGATAGGTGCGGGCCTTGCTCTTGCGACGGGTACGGAAGCCCTTGGCCAGAACGCCGGTGGCGCTCATGCCCTGCTTACCGCCCTTACCCTTGGCTTCACCACCACCCATCGGGTGGTCGACCGGGTTCTTGTGCATACCACGCACGGTCGGGCGCTTGCCGAGGTTGCGGTTGCGGCCAGCCTTGCCGAGGCTGACGTTCTCGTGATCGGTGTTGGACACGCGGCCGATTGTCGCGCGGCACTGGCTGCTCACGCGGCGCATCTCGCCGCTGGGCAGGCGGATGACGGCGTTGTTGCCTTCCTTCGCCATCAGCTGGGCCCAGGTGCCGGCGGCGCGCACCAGCTTGCCGCGCTGACCCGGGATCAGTTCGATGTTGTGGATCATCGTACCGTCGGGGATCTTGTTCAGCGGCAGGGTGTTGCCGGCGCGGATCTCGCTGTCGGGACCGCTGCTGACGTACTGGCCCACCTGCAGCCCGTCGGGCGCGATGATGTAGTTCAGCTTGCCGTCAGGGTACTGGATCAGCGCGATGAAGGCGCTGCGGTTGGGATCGTACTGCAGGCTCTTGACCAGCGCGGCCTCGCCATCGCGGCGGCGGCGGAAGTCAATGATGCGGTAGTGCTGGCGGTTGCCGCCGCCACGGCCCTTGGCCGTGCAGCGTCCCAGGTTGTTGCGGCCGCCGTTATTGCTCTTCGGACGCAGCAAGGACTTCTCGGGCTTGTCACCCGACAGGACGGAGTAATCCGTCACCGTCATGCTGCGGCGCGAAGGGGTATACGGACGGAAGCTCTTAATCGCCATCTGCCTCTCCCTAGACCGCGGCCTCGCTGAGCTCGCGGATCTTCTCGCCTTCGACCAGGCTCACAATCGCCTTGCGGCGCTTGCCACTCATGTACTGGAACCGGCCGGCCCGTTTGGGCTTGCGCGGCAGGTTGATGATGTTGACGTCCTTGACCTTCACGCCAAAGCGCTCGTTGACAGCGCGCTTGACGTCGTTCTTGGTCGCCCGCTCAGTGATCATGAACACATACTTGTTCTCGGTGATCATCAGATCGTTGGTACGCTCGGAGATGACCGGAGCGACCAGGATGTCAGCGAAGTGGAAACCGTGGGTTGCCATTACTCCTCACCTCCGGCCTCGACGGCCTCGCCCTCAAACTCCTCCGGCGAGTTCTGCAGCTCCAGCAGGTTCTTGTACTGCTGCAGCGCGCTCTCGGCGAAGACCAGGCCGCCGCTCTCCACCAGGTCGCGCACGTTGATGCGCTCCGGGGTCAGCAGGCGCACAGCGCCGATGTTGCGGCTGCTGCGGTAGGCGGCCGCATCCTGGTTGACGATCAGGCAGACACGGCCCTGCAGGCTGGCCAGCAGGCCGGCCACCATCTTGGTCTTGTCGAAGCCGTCAAAGTCGTTGCCCTGGATGACCCAGGCGCTGCCGCGAACGATATGCGTCAGCACCGCCGAGCGCAGGGCGCTGCGGCGGGTGATCTTGTTCATCCGCTTGAGGTGGTGGCGCGGACGCAGGGCGAAAGCCATGGCGCCGCCACGGAAGTGCGGGTTCATGCGCTCACCCTGACGGGCGCGGCCGGTACCTTTCTGGCGATAGATCTTCGCGCCAGAGCCGGCGACCTCATGCTTGTTCTTCTTGCGCGCCGTGAAGGGCTTGCCGTTGGCAATCTGGCGCAGGTAGCTTTCCTGGATATGCAGCATGTTCGGCTGCTCCAGCCCCAGCTCTTCCAGGCTTTCCAGCTTGACTAGGTTGGCCATTTCTTACTTCGCCTCCGCCTTGCTCATCAGGGTCAGGAAGACAGTGCCGCCCACCGGGCCGGGCACCGCGCCCTTGATGGCGATCAGGTTGAGCTCAGGGTTGTAGCCCTGCAGCTTCAGCCCGCGAGTTGAGATCTGCTTGGCGCCCATGCGACCGGGACGGCGGCTGCCCTTGAACACGCGGGCCGGGTCGGTCGCGTTGTTGCTCATCGGGCGACGGTTGTCCGGGTCGCCGTGCGTACGCTGCTGGCCGCGGAAGCCCCAGCGCTTGACCGCACCGGCGAAACCCTTACCCTTGCTGGTACCGGTAACCTTGATCTTGCCCCAGTCGCCGATGACATCAGCGGGCGCGATCTCCTGTCCCAGGGTCAGGGCGGCAATCTCGTCCTGGCGGCTTTCATAGCTCTTGGCCAGGATCTTGTCGGTGCCGGCCTTGCTCAGCACGCCCTGGCGCGGCTTGTTAATCCGCTTGCGCAGGGTCTCCTTGAAGCTGAGCTGGACCGCGCTGTAGCCATGCTTTTCAGGGCGCTTCAGCTCGGTCACCACCAGCGTGAACGGCTGGACCAGCGTCACCGGGACGCTGAAGCCCTGCTCGTCAAACATGGTGGTCATGCCGATTTTCTTGGCGGGTATCTTGTTAATCATCACCGTGTCCTGTTCATTCCCAGCTCACCACGGCGATTGGCCGTGGCAGATTGCCAGGCCGGAAACTACACCTTCAACTCCACATCGACGCCGCTGGGAAGATCCAGGGAACCCAGGTGCTCAACGGTCTGCTGAGTGGGGTTGATGATGTCAATGATGCGCTTGTGGGTTCGCATCTCGAAGTGCTCTCGGGACTCCTTGTCCACGTGCGGGCTGCGCAGGACGCAGAAGATACGCTTCTCCGTCGGCAGCGGAATCGGCCCGACCACCTTGGCGCCACTGCGCTCAGCGGTCGCCACAATGCGCGAAACGCTGGCGTCCAGCACCTTGTGGTCAAAGCTCTTCAGTCGAATGCGAATTCTCTGCGCCATATTCCTGTCCTGCCCTGCGGGCTGATAATCCCTGCCCCGATCCCGCGGCAACGGCACTCGCCCTTCGAGCTGCGAGCCCTGAAAGCTGCGCTGTGTGCCCCGGAATCTAAAGCAAACAAAAGGCCCGCGCCTGCGCCGAGCCTCTCAATTTTTGGTTCCATCGCGCGGCCGGGGTACTTTCCACAATGGGGAGTTGCCTCCGCCGGGCGCTGAATCGGCAATCCAGGGACTGCCGGGGAGGGGAAGTTTAGCACCAGCTTTGCTTATCTGCAAGCCTTGGACCCCGGATTTTTACCGGAGACTCCCGCTGGCCTTAACCTTCCGGCAGTTTTCCGGGCTCCGGAGCACCCGGCGGTCGGGTGCCGTAAATCGCCGGGAAAAGGTGAACCAGGTTCTCCATGGTCAGCCCGATTGACTCAAGACTGTCGTCATCACACTTATCTATAGTGTCGGTTGTCTTATTCCAGTCAGGGTAATTAAAGTCGATAAAGTCATAAATTTTCAAACCGCGCTCAATCAGCGGAATGTGGTCATCCAGCACGTCATAGGCGCCCTGGCTTTTGAAAGCACTAAATCCGAGGGCCTTGTTGATCTCCATCGCCCCCGAATAGATCAGCGGAGCGCAGCGCTCAGAGTTGTACTCAGGGTGGAAATCCTGGTTGGTGTCTCCGACCATGTCCAGCAGGACACAGTAGTTATAGGACTTCACCTGGCTGTCGGTCAGGCGTTTGGCGAAGTGCTTGGCTCCCAGGAACATCATGTCGATTCCCGGCCCATAGTCCTCACCGTCGGTAAACAGAAGGTCTATCCCAACTGCCGGCCGGTTTTCGCTGTAGACCCGTGCGAGTTCGAGCATGACCGCATTCCCGCTGGCACCGTCGTTGGCACCGTCGTTGGGAATGCGGCGCAATGCAGGATCGTCCTCCATGTCGCAGATCGGGCGCGTATCCCAGTGCGACAGGATCAAAACGCGATGCGGGTTCTGCGGATCTATCCGCCCAATGATGTTGCACAGTTCAAGCGGATCTGGAGACAGGGGAACCTTGAACTCCTGCACCTGCACGTCGTCGCAGACTTCCAGCAGCTGACGCTGAATGTAATTACGACAGGCGCGGTGGCTCTTGCTGTTCGGCACGCGGGGACCAAACGAAACGATCTTGGTCAGGTGCCGCCAGGCATTGGCCTTGTCGAACTCGCGGGTAAAATTCGGCATTCCCGGCTTGTCCGCTGGCTTGGCCGCCGTGCTTCCGCTGTCGGCAAACTGCTTACTGGCTACCGGCGCAGCAACCGGCTTGTCCCCCGCTGTCGGCTGCCGGCGGGCGCTTGCATCCTCGCCGGGGCGGGCCTGCGTTTCTTCATTGCAGGACAAAAGCAGGGCAATCACCCCGGCCAGCAGAACGCTGCCCATGAACAGTGGTGATCTCTGACGCGGTGTCTTAAGGGGTCTGGATGGCTGGCTGATCATCGCGGGCAGCATTATCCCTTACGATGACGATGGGCGTCTCATCAGGCTCGGTATAGCCAAAGCGCTTCTTGAGCAGATCCTTCTGGTACTGCTTGTCATCACGCAGAGCGTCGCCTTCGGCCAGCAGGCGGCTGTAGTCCTGGAGCTGCTGGTCATAATTCTCCCGCGCGGCGGCCAGCTCGCTTTCCCGCTGCTGGTGTTCCTGGTAGGCAGTCCAGGCCATGAACGCGCAGTAAGACGCAATGGCCCACACGGCCAGCAGCGTCGCAACGCGCTTGATTTTCGTCCAGATACTCAACTCAACCCCGGCGGAATGATAAGGCCTTTGGGGCTAACTGGTAAGTTAACGCATGTATAGCTGTCGCTGGGATGCCCTGCTGCAAGCGAACCCTGGAGCCTAATGATCGGACCTGTGCAGCCGTTCAATGTAGGCCAGCCGGGCGGCTTCACCCTGCTCCATCGCCGGCTTGAAGTACTCCACTCGACGCTCGACAAAGCCTTCAACGATGCTGTGAACTTCGCTGGAGAACACCGAATCGGACTCGCGAAGCTTGCGCATCCTCAGATCGGTCAGCAACATGTCATAGTCCGGGATGCGATTGCGCGGCTCGCCGCTTTTCTCATCGGGTGACAGGCTGGCCCGGAAGTGATCCAGGAGATTCTGCTTCTGGCTGGTGTTGGCCGTCACCGTGCCATACAGCTCACTGCGCGCCGCGATCAGCTCGGACTGCAGGATCTGCGCTTCGGTGCTCGCGGTGGCCAGCGCCTCGCGGCTGGCCCGGGCGATATCGCCGCTCCCCAGCGGAGCAGCCTGCTGGCTTGGTGTTGCATTCGACTTCTGGCCGGGCCCGGCCGCACTCTGGTCGCTGGCTTTCGTCAACAGCGCGTTCATCGCTTTGTCGTCCAGCCACATGCTGCGGTTCATCAGACAGTCGGCCTGCGCGGCCCAGACGTCATAGTCCCTCGGATACTGCTTTGACAGCCCGGCCAGCCGCTGGGCGAAATCCGTTTTGCCGGTCACCTCGTACAGACGTCCAAGCACCCAGGCTTCCGCCCCTGCCTTGCTCATCGGGTTTCGCGCGGACTTGGTCATCGACTCCAACGCCTGGCGGGTCAGAATGTGGTTCGGCCCCTTGAGGTAATAAGTTGGCACCGCCAGACTGAAGGCCAGCTCGCTGGAGCTGCCGCTGCCGGTAAACTCCTGGGCCCACTTCTGCGCTTCTTCAAAGCGCTGCTGCTGAACCAGCAGATCGACATACAGGATCTTGATGTTGACATCCCAGATGCCCTTCTCCGCACTGTCCTCATACTCAAGGGCAGCCGGGTAGTCGCCCTGCAGCACCTTGCAGGCCAGCGCAAACCCCCGGGCGTCCATGCTGTTGTTACGTGATGCCAGTTCCTGCTGCGCCAGCTCCTCCAGCCCTTCGAAGTCGTCGTTCATCAGACGTGTGTATGCCTGGAGTGTCCGGACGGTCTGCCGCAGGCGCGGCTGCTTGGCTACCACCACATCAGCATCGCGCTCCACCAGCTCGGGAAGGATCGCGCACTGGAAGGCCCAGACCTGCATATAGTTGCTGGCCTGCACAAGGGGGCAGAGGTCGGCGCTTTCGGTCAACGCCGGGGTGAGCTCGAAAATCTCGCTCAGCGCAGCATTAGCCTCGTCGGGGTACAGCCACACCACGCCGGCCAGGCGGTCTACCAGCATGGCGTCCAGCCGGTCGCCGCCATATTCCTTGCGGGCCGCCCGGATGCGCTCGATGTCCGGCTTGAGCACGTCCTTCTCTGGACGGATGTACTCCGGGCTGTAAATTTCCTTAAAAAGCTTCTCACTGGCCTGGAAGCGCAGGAATTGCTGGATCACCTTATAGCCAAGTGCGCCGACGGTCACCAGCAGGGCCAGTGTTAAGACGCCGGCAATGGCGGCTTTGCTGTTCATCAGTCTAATCTACCTATCCGCGCTGATCATTCACCCACAGACTTTTGACAGGCCTACGGCCTTAAGCGCAGCTAGACTGACCGTCTTGCGCCGCGGACACTGACCCCCGCGGCGCTTTCCCCCTACTGCACTGAGAAACTTCTGTCGATATATAAGGATGCCCAAAGGCAGGCCTGAGGTTATTGATACCGCCGCGGCTTATGCCGCTTCGGACCGCAACCCGGCCGTCTTTGACGCCATCTATTATATAAAGTTGTAGCTTTGCCGCAGTTTGGTTAAAATATGGGCACCGGTTCGCCGGGAACAAGACTACGTGGATGCGCAGGCGTTCGGGGCGTACCAAGCGCGCCGGACAGGGGGGTAGAGCTTGTCACACAAGATTCTGGTCGTGGATGACGAAAAGACGCTCTGTGAGCTGCTGTCTGAGGTGCTTGGCCGTGCTGGCTACAGCGTGAGCACCGCCGGCAGTGTCAAGGGCGCGCGTCAGATCCTTGAAACGACGTCCTACGACCTGATCGTCCTGGACGTGATGATGCCCGGCGAGAACGGCTTTGACCTTCTGCGCTGGCTGCGCAACGAGCGCCGTGACCGCACCCCGACCCTGCTGCTGACCGCTATCAGCACCGAGCAGGACAAACTGCTGGCTTTTGAGCTTGAAGCGGACGACTACGTCACCAAGCCCTTCAGCCTGCCGGAGTTCGTCGCCCGCATCCGCGCCATCATGCGCCGCGCGGCTGAGCGTAAGAACCCGCCGGAGATCATCTCCTTTGGCCGCTGCACGATCAACCGGACCAGCCGTCAGGCCTTCCGCGACGGCGGGCTGCTGAAGCTGCGCCCGAAGGAATATCAGGTGCTGGTCACGCTGGCCGAAAGCCCGGACAAGGCCTTTTCGCGCCACGAGCTCTTCAAGACCATCTGGGGCGAGGACAGCCCCAGCGGTGAGAAGACCGTTGACGTGACGATCCATACCTTGCGCGACAAGGTGGAAGACGATCCGGCCCAGCCGATCTATATCCAGACCGTCCGTGGCTATGGCTACCGCTTCAACCCCGCCGACGAAAAGGAAGGCCTGGCCCTGGGCCTGAAGTAGGGGTTTCGGTAGGGATGGCCCCGCGCCCGCTTGGCGTCGGACCGCCGGCTTCAGCCGGCATCTCTACCTGGAGCGCGGGCATCCTGCCCGCATCTGAGCTGGGAGCGCCGGCACCTTGCCCGCATCTGAGTTTGGAGCGCGGGCATCCTGCCCGCATCTTCGACCGAACCGATGGCTTCAGCCGGTGCCTGCGTTTTTCTGCTGCCTGCTACTCGCGGCACTGCATGGTCAGCAGGTCGGGATAGCGCGTCCACCAGTCACGCACCTCAGAGTCCATTGCAGCGTTGCGCAGGCTGAAGGCTTCTATCGCTGGCACATCCGCGGCACCAAGTTCCTGGTCCAGCATGCCGTTTTTGATGGCGGACTTGCCCCCGCCTTTTTCAATCCAGGCATCGTAGGTGAAGACCAGATACTGGTTCGCCGCATCCACGCCTTCACTGTCCAGAATCTTCCCAGTGTTGCTGGCCAGCGCCAGCATCGCTGACTCATCGGGGTCGCCGCTCATGTGCCCGAAGTCGCCGTAGGTGCCAAAGTCGCACATCTGCCGCAGGCCCTGGCACAGGCCCCGATACTCCAGCGCCTCGGCCAGCGCCGGCTGCGGATTCCGGTGGATCAGCAGGCTCCTGGAAACCCTGGCCACCCTGTGCCAGTCGCGCTTGCCCTTCTGCCCCACCCTTTCCGCAAAAAACTCCTCGCACTCCGTCGAATTGACGTTGAGAATCTCGACCGCATAGGGGATACCCGCGATGCTGCTGATGCGCCGCAGCTCGAAGTGCTCGCGGTCGAAGTCAAAGCTCCAGGTCTGCGGAATGACCAGAATCAGCGGCGCGGCGAACCACAGGATGGGCAGAATCCACTGCCGCAGTCGGAAGGCGCTGCGCTTGTTCAGGCTTGATTCGATGCGGATATCTTAGGGCTTGATGCTCCTGTGGTCACTATGCTCGCCTGGCTCATTCTGGGGTGGCTGCAAGCGGGCCTTTTGCTTTTTCTTCATCCTTTGGGCCTGTCGCCCTCGTGCTCCTCTTACACCCTGGAGCGCAGGCACCCTGCCTGCATCTTTGCTGGGGAGCGCAGGCTTTAGCCTGCATCTCTTATCCCCGCGCCTCGCCGCAGCGCAAAGAAGACCTTCCACCAAGAACACAAAGGTTCACGAAGAACACGAAGAAATCCCCGGAGCTCTGAATGGATCGCGGGACCGGCGTCCATATTGTTAACCCCCTAGCCTAACCACAAGTCCACAGGTAACTGAAATCGTAATCCTTAGACTTGTCTCGCGACTCGAACTCTTCAATTGTGGGCACCAGTTCAGATCCGATGACTGGTAGCTTATCTTGAGTTTTGATCGCCTCGTTCCACCCGCTGCTTAGATCCAGCCACCTTCCAAACACATAAACCAAGTATCGATTCGCCTCTTCTGCGCCTGAGCTACGCAGCACCTGCCGCGTATTCTCTATCAGTAGCTGCCTTGCCGCGCTGTTCGGTCGACCACTGCTCGGGTTAGCCATGCCGTAGCTTCCTTCAGTGCACATCAATCGAAGTCCATCGCATACTTGTGAGTAAGCACTGAGCTTCCCCCGCTCCCGATCGCTCGTCTGTGCGCGAGAATGAGGACTACTAATGAGACGCCACTCTGCTCGCGTCGAGTCGTTGGCGTCGTTGGTGAGTTCTGGAAGTTCGTCGAAAAAGTATGGGTACGACTGTGAAGGTTCAACGCTTGTGCGAAAACCAGCAAGCAACTCGACCCTGCGCATCGCCATCTGCTCTTCGTTGAATTCAAACAAGGTCGCACGAGGCAGTAGCACATAAGTCAGAACTAGCGCAAGGACAGCAGCAGTCAGCAAGATCAGCGGACGCCAGTCGCGCGGTTCCATGTCTTGGATCTTTTTCACCCAGCAAATTTTACCGTCAGTGGTCTGGCCACTGACCAGATATTGGTTTAGCGCACATGTCTGCTCCTGGTGCGGCGGCTTCCATGCCGCCGACGTTTCGGCATCGGGAGCGGCTACCCTGCCCGCAGCTTCTGCTAGAGCGCAGGCACCCTGCCTGCATCTTCAATCCCCACTCCTCGGCTGCGCGCGAGAAAACCAACCACAAAGAACACCAAGGTTCACGAAGAACACGAAGAAATCCAAGCATGCTCTTCTTCTTGGCGGTCTTGGTGAACCCTGGTGAGCTTCGTGTTGAATCCCCGATGCCCTGGCCGGGCCGGGCCGAAACAGAGAGCCCTGCCCTATACTGCCACGCGGAATGACCACAAGCTGTTGCGCCCAGCCGAAGACTATCTTGAACCGAGCTCCCCGTACTGCATTGATGCTCATGTTGCTGTTGGCACTTACTCCTGGCTTTGGCTGCATCAACGCTGGAAATCGCATGCCGGTCGATTGGCCCGAACATGCTATCTGGATGCCGCCGGGATCTGTTAGGGCTGCAATTCGGTCGCGCACATTTGAAGCGTCAGCATACGAGCACAATGGTTTTGTGGTTGATGGGCACAAGAACAGTTTCGCTACGTACTATGCCATCGCCTTTGTCGGTCCGGCAGATTGGAATAACGTGAGGGATCACTATGCCCGCTGCTGTACAGAAGCGGGCTTCAATCTGAAAGAAGACGAAAGCTGGGCTGGCGGGCCGACCCACATGGAAACCTACGTAAACTCCAGTAAGTACACCAGGGTTCTGTTAACCCATGACAGCTCGACCGGATATGGTGAGTTGACCATCATGATCGTCGATCCTGAGAAGCTCAGATCAAAGGATGTTTGGACCCGGTAACTCTCCGGGCCCTGTATCTTCCATTCCTCTTCTGCTTACCGCCACCTGCGGGAGGCCGGCCCTACCCTGCCCTATACTTTCCCGCCGCATGGCAGCCAGCCATGCGCCCAAGGAGATAGACCTATGAGCAGCACGATGGGCCAGCAGGCCGCGTCAATGGAACTGATGGAAAAGCTGGTCGGCCTGTGCAAGCGCCGCGGCTTCGTCTTCCAGAACTCCGAGCCCTATTCCGGCCTCTCCGGCTTCTTCGACTACGGCCCGCTGGGCGTCGAGCTGAACCGCAATATCGAGGCCTTCTGGTGGGACTACATGGTCCGCCAGCGCGACAACGTCGTCGGCCTCGATTCCGCCTGCATCGGCCCCGAGGCCGTCTGGGTCGCTTCCGGCCACGTCGGCGCCTTTAACGACGTGCTCGTCGACGACAAGAACAGCAAGGAACGCTTCCGCATCGACCAGCTCAAGTACCAGGCCGAGGACGACGCCGAGAAGGCCGAGATCTTCGCGCTGAACTGGATCAAAGAAAACCCAGACGTGCGGTATGAGCCTGTTACTCATACCGAAAACCAGGTCGGTGGACCTTGGGCAGTTGGAATTGACGGCGATCGTAGAAGAGCATTGAGAAGCGAAGGGATGACTGGTGAACTCATCTCCTTCAACAACAAAGCGGATGCTGAGGCACACATCGCAGGATTGAGAACCGCCAGAGAAACCCACTTCTGGGATGGCCTCAAGGAGCACATCGGCTACTACCCGCTCAATCCCAACTCCGGCAAGGCCAGCCGCTTCACCATCCCGCGCCAGTTCAACCTGATGTTCAAGCAGCAGATCGGCGCCACTGGCGAGGCGGCCCAAACCGGCTACCTGCGGGCCGAGACCTGCCAACCGATCTTCGTCGATTTCGAGCTGGTGCGCGTCGGCTCCCGCCAGCAGGTGCCCTTCGGCATCGCCCAGGTCGGCAAGGCCTTCCGCAACGAGATCAACCCGCGCAACTTCCTGTTCCGCTGCCGCGAGTTCTCGCAGATGGAGCTGGAGTTCTTTGTCCGCCCCGATGAACTGGTTGAAAAGCTCAACGCCGCCGGCGTCGAGGCTGAACCAGGCGCGGACGGCCAGCCGGGTTCGCAGGCTTCCACCATGGACTGGTATGAATACTGGCTGGCCCAGCGCAAGGCCTACTACAGCGCGCTTGGCCTGCCCGAGGACAAGCTGCGCATCGTCCCCCACCCGCCCGAGAAGCTGGCGCACTATGCCCGAGCGGCCTGCGATGTCTACTTCGAGTTCCCCCACGGCTGGGGCGAGCTTGAGGGCATCCACCACCGCGGCGACTATGACCTGAAGCAGCACCAGCAGCACTCCGGCAAGAGCTTTACCTACTTCGACATGGACGCCGAGCAGGCGCTGATCGCCAGCGGCATGGACAAGGCTGAGGCGCGCAGCGCGGCGACCTACCTGCCCGTCTGCATCGAGACCTCCGTCGGCCTTGGCCGCACCTTCCTCGCCGTGCTGGCCGCGGCCTACGCCGAGGACACGCAGGAGACCAAGCACGAGGGCAAGGAAGAGGACATCCGCATCGTGCTGCGCCTGCACCCGCGCCTCGCCCCGGTGAAAGCCGCCGTGCTGCCGCTGAGCAAAAAGCTTGGCGGGCCGGGCTCCGACGCCTGGAAGCTCTACCGCAGTCTGGTCAAGGCCGGGCTGAACTGCGAGTACGACGACGCCGGCTCGATCGGCAAGCGCTACCGCCGCCAGGATGAGATCGGCACGCCCTGGTGCATCTGCTACGACTTCGAAAGCACCGGCGAGAAGGGCGAGGAGCTGAAGGACACCGTGACGATCCGCGACCGCGATACCCTGGAGCAGGTCCGCGTGCCGATCAGCGAAGTGCCGGCCTGGATCAAGTCGCGGCTCTAGCCGGCAGAAGACGGCGCCAGCCGTGCTTGTGGTGACGCCGAAAGCCTGTCTGATGCGTGTACCTGACTGCTCTAATGACCATCAGCAGCATCAGGGCTGCACAGGCAAAGCAAAACCGCCGGGGCAGTCAAACTGCCACCGGCGGATGATGAGCTTCCATTCAGCTGGCACGTCCGGGTTTAGCCCGGGGCGTTGCCATCCGGGTCGCCGTTGTCGTTGCCAACCGGCGGACTGCCGTCGTCGTTACCGGTTGGGGGACTGCCGTCATCGTTACCAGTCGGCGGGCTGCCGTCGTCATTGCCGGTTGGCGGGCTTCCATCGTCATTACCGGTGGGCGGCCCGCCCTGGTCATTGCCCATCGGCGGCTCGGTCGAACCCGCGCCCACGGTGAAAGGCTCACTTTCAGCCACCGAATACACCGGTTCAGATGTGGGATAGATCCTGAAGACATAGTTGCCGTCAGCAGGCGGAGTGTATTCGTAGACTCCGTCAGTGAGTTCCGACACCTTGACCATCTGAACTGTGGACATATCGACGTCTGCCGGGTCGGTACCGGCCGGGACCACGGCGATCCAGGCGTCGGGCGGGAAGCCCGGCGGCACCACAAAGCGTGCACGCACCGGCTCGCCTACGGCTACCTGGCTGACCACCGTGCCGTCATCGCCGCTGATGGTCACATAAGGCGCCTTGCGCGCGGTCGCATCACCGCTCTCCCAGCGTACGACCTCAAAAGGCTCGCTCTCGCTCAGCACTTCAACCGACGAGCCAGTGTCTCGCGACATGCGCACGATGTAGCGGCCCTCGCCGGGCACTGCTACCTGCACGCTGGAAGTCGGGCTGTCCAGCTCATAGTGCAGCTTCGGGTCCGTCGCCGCGGCTCGCTGGGCCGAAGCGTCGGCCACCGGAATCACGTCCACATAGACTTTGCCAGCGTTGTCACCGCTGTAGCGGTACTCGGTGTCGATCGGCTCGCTGGTGTGGTAGCGCTCCAGAGGAACATAGACATACACATCGCCGGTAGGACGCTCGCGCGGCAGCAATATTGCCGTATCCGCGGAGTCATCATTCTGATTTTGAGCCGAAGGCGTTTTGTCTGGCATCCTGATCACTGTCGTATCGCCTTCCTTCTTGGGGCAGGCATACAGCAGCGGGCAGAGTGTCAGCAAGAGCGCCAAAGCAAGTAAGCTCGGAACACGCATAGTGCTTCCTCCTGGCTTATTAAGTCGCCATCCAATTGCACAATAGCCAGTCAATCCTGGCAGCTATCAGACCAGCAGGCGGGCAAGAGGTTCGCAGTAATTCGGGATTGACCTGCAGCTAAGTAAAGTCAGGTGCACTAAGAAAAGCAGTCAGTCACAGGAGCCAATGTACAAGCGGCAACAGTTTGCGCAAAAAGAAAGGCGGGGTTGCCCCCGCCTTCGCTGTTCTAACTTGCCAGCCTGGTGCTGGAATTCTGTTTAGCCGCGGCCTTCAACCATGATCGGCTTCTCTTCCTCAACCGGGGCCGGGAAGAAATCGAAATCCTGGGGCTGCTTGGCCGGGAACTGCGGCAGGTCGCCCCATTCCTTCATCTGCCAGGGAGTGAAGGTCCAGTGCTCAGCCGGAGGCGCGTCGGTCGCCGGCTTGCTGCAGGGGCAGGGGTCGCAGGCGGGCTTGCACTTGTTGCAGCTTCCGCACTTGCTCTTGCAGCCCGTGTTGCAGCCGCACTTGCTGCGCACGGTGCAGCTCTTCTTCCAGTTGCACTTGTCGCAGCTTCCGCACTTGCTCTTGCAGCCGGTATTGCACTTGTTGCAGCTGTTGCAGGAGGTCTTCTTGCAGCAGCTCTTCTTGCAGGAGCTCTTGCAGCCGCACTTGCTCTCGCACTTGTTGCAGCTCGGCTTGGCGCACTTGTTGCAGCTGTTGCACTTGCTCTTGCAAGGGCTGCACTTGTTGCACTTATTGCAGGTCGTCTTTTCGCAGCAGCTCTTCTTGCAGGAGCCACACTTGCTCTCGCACTTGTTGCAGCTGCTCTTGACGCAGGTGTTGCACTTGCTCTTGCAGCCGCCGCATTTACCGCCACAGCCCGCATAAGCAGTGCCGACGTTCAGCAGCCCGGCCAGCGCCAGAGCCGCCAATACGAACAGACACTTCTTCAACGCGTTCATGATGCCCCCTTCCTCCGTATCTCGGAACTAATCAGGAGGATAAAGTTATCACAACAATCAACATTTGTCCACAGGTTATCCGCGAAGCTTTGGTTAAGCCGCACGAGCCAATCGTCTGAGACTACCGTCCCCTCGCAGTGTTCCCTGTCGTCAAATTGTCACCCGGGCTTTCTGGGCCTGTGCGACAATTCCAGCTTCGTGGATCGCAGCAAAGGCTACAACCGCCGAGCGCGCAAGATTATACACCTGGCTGGGGGTCTCCCTGCCCTGTTCCTGCCGCTTTTCCCAAAGTGGCTGGTGCTTGGGGGAGCCGTACTGGGTGCCGTGCTTGCCTATGCACTGCGGCCCAACCATGCCTGGTGGCTGCGCTATATCACCAAGCCCGAAGACCGCAAGCGCGGTGAGATCAGCGGAGTGCGCAGCTATTTTGTTTCAATTCTCGGTCTCGTAATCCTTTGGCTGGTCCTGCATTACATCGGCGCAGAACACCCCAATCTGCAGCTACTGGGTTTGCGGATGTGCATGTTCGGCTGGCTTTCGCTGGCCCTGGGTGACGGACTGGCCGGCCTGGTCGGCCCTTCGCCAAGCAAGACCCTGACCGTCCCCTGGAACAAGCACAAAACCTGGTGGGGCATGCTGGGCTGTTTCGCCGGAGCTGGACTTGCCTATCTCGCCACCATGCTGCTGACCAGCCAGTTTTACGCAAGCGAGACCATCAGCAGCAGCGCACTGGCTCTGGGAACCGTGGTCTCGGGGCTCTTCGTTGCCATGGCCGAGAGCCGTGAAAGCAAGATCGACGACAACTACAGCGTGGTCTTCGCCTCAGCCCTGGTCATGATGCTCCTGCAACTGGGCGAGTACGGCCGCTAAGCGGACTTAGCGCGCCAGTGGCGCCGGTCAGGCCAGCATCAGGGTAAACACAAAGCCGACATACCAGGGTATGAGTTTGCGCGGCACGTCAGCGCCAATTTTGGAACTGACGGGGCATGCGATAATTCCAGTGGACATAACCACGACTGGGGGTCGGACTGAATGCAGCACATCTCAGAAGCGGACTTCACCAATAAGGTGGAGCAGGCCAGCAAGCCCGTGCTGGTGGACTTTTCGGCGGAATGGTGCCCGCCATGCAAGATGCTGGGACCGGTTGTCGAACGCCTGAGCCTGGAGTTCGCGGACCAGCTTGACGTCTTTGGCGTCGATGTCGATGAGAATCCCGGCCTCAGCCAGAAGTTCAACATCAGCGGTGTCCCGACCATGATCTTCTTTCGTGACGGCAAGGAAGTGAAGAAGCTGGTCGGTTTCCGCGACTATGACACCCTGAAGAAGGAAGTCCAGGGCGTTATCTAACCGCTCCGGGCCGCTGTGAGCCTGGAATGCTGGGAGGAAGCTGCGGGTGGCCATCAGTTTCGGCAGTGACGGCTTTAGAGGCGTCATCGGCCAGGGCTTCACCAAGGAGAATCTTGCGCGCATCGCGCTCGCGATTGTGCGCCATCTTCGCAACGGACTTGACCTGCAAAGCGGCAGCATAATTCCATTCGGCTATGACACGCGTTTCCTGGCGCCTGAGGCTGCCGCCTTTATGGCCGGCATCTTCAGGCGCTTTGGCATCAACGCCCGCCTCTCGGACATCCCCTGCCCCAGCCCGTATCTGGCCTTTGCCTGCCACGCACACAGCGCACCGCTGGGCGTGCAGGTCTCGGCCTCGCATAACCCGCCGCTCTATGGCGGGGTCAAGCTTAAGGGCGGCTTCGGCGGCAGCCTGATGCCGGACGCTGTGGCGCGGATTGAGAGCTTTGCCGCCGAGCAGGATCCGGAAGAGCTGGCCCTGATCCTGCGCGAGCATGACCTGTATGGCCCGACGGACGCGCTGCCGCGCTTCAACTTCAGCGAAATCTACCGCGGCGAGATCCTGATGGCCGCCGACTGGGATGAGACCTATCGCCCGCGGGTCATGGTCGACTACATGCACGGCGCCTCCAGCGGGATTTACGGCCCGATCCTGCGCGAGCTTCTCGATGTGGCCATTGAGCTGCGCGAGCGGCCGGACCCCTTTTTCGGCGGGCACAAGCCCGAGCCGATGCCGGAATACCTGCGTGATCTGTCGCTGCAGGTTGAGATGGCCCGCGATGGCAGCATTGGCCTGGCCTTTGACGGCGATGGCGACCGCCTCGGCGTGGTGGATGAAACCGGGCGCTGCCTGGGCACCCACGAAATCTATGCGCTGCTGCTCGAGCACGTCGTCGAAAGCGGGCTGGCCAGCCCCTGCCGAGCGGGGGGCATGGACGATAACGATCTGCCTGGCATAGTCGTGGCCTCGGTCAGCTTCTCCGGCCTGGTCGGCCGGGTCGCCTCCGCCCACGGCCTGATCCTGCATGAGGTGCCGGTCGGCTTCAAGCATGTCACCCAGGCGATGCTGCATATGGGTGCGCTGATGGGCGGCGAGGAAAGCGGCGGGACCGGCTTTGGCCATTACCTGCCGGAGCGCGACGCCCTGCTGATGGCACTGCTGCTGCTCGCCGCTGTGCGCCGCCGGGGCCAGCGCCTCAGCCAGATGGTCGACGACCTCTACGCGCGTTATGGTCGCCCCTGGTTCCTGCACTACGACCTGCCTTTGCCCCAGGGCGTCAGCGGAGTTGAGTTCAAGCCGCGCGTGCGCGAGCTGTCCAACCTGCAGGAACTGGCCGGTGAAACCGTCACCGGCTTTAACCACCGCGACGGGATGAAGCTGCGCACAGCCGGCGGCTGGGTACTGGTCCGTACCAGCGGGACTGAGCCTCTGCTGCGGATCTACAGCGAGGGCGACACCCCGGAACTGGCCCGCCGCCAGGCCGAAGCCGTGGCGGCGTTTGTCGGCCTGCAGCTGCCCAGCACCTAGGCCTGGGCAACAACTAAGCCTGCACGCTGCGCAAGGGCCGCCTGCACTCCTGAAAGCAAAGAAAAGGGGCAGACTTGTGCCTGCCCCTCGCGTACTTCCTTCTTGAACCGTAACCCCTGGTCCTCGACTCCTGGTCTTCGAATCATGAACCTGGAGTCTTGTATCTTGATTCCTAAATCTTGATCCTTGAGTCTTGATCCTTGCGGGTTACTTCTCCTCACTCTCGGCTTCTTCGGTCTCTTCGCTATCGTCCTTGCCGTCGCCCTTCAGCTCGTCAAAGTACTGCTTGACCAGTTCCTGGTACTCCAGGGGCACCTGCTCCTGCTGCATGGCCTTCTCTTCGCCATCGGTATAGGCGCCGACAATGCCCTGATAATCCCGCAGAGCCTTCTGATCCTCGGGCACCGAGCGGATCTCTTCGACCTTCTGCGGCGGAGCGCTGAAGTCGATCTTGCCATGCACGCGCTCATCGCGGTTGCCGTGCGCAGTGTTCTCCGGGGCGTAGAGGCCATCGAAATCCGTCGAGGCCGTGTCACGGGTCTCGCCGTTGGTGCGGTCCTCGACCTGGTTGCTGCCATTGGCCGGCGCCGGCTCGGCGGCATAGGGCGTGCTGCCCCAGCCCTGGCCGCTGCCGGCTTTGCCCTGCTTCTGGGTCAGATACTGTCCGAACGCGAGTCCCTGTTTGATACCTGCAATTTGCTGGGCCAACTGCCCACCCTGGCCACCTTGTCAAGTGCCGCCAGCGCACTGGTTCTGCTGGTTCATCGACTGCGCCATGTTCTGGCGGTTCTGCATCACCTGCTGGTTCTGCTGCTGCATCTGGCCCTGCTGACCCTGCTGGCCTTGTTGCCCCTGCTGACCCTGCTGCTGCTGGGCCTGCTGGAAGTAGTTCTGGCACTGCTGGGCCGCCTGGCTCATCTGCTGCTTCTGCTGCTGGCTGAGGTTCTGGTTCTGCTGGATCTGCTGCTGGGCCTGGGCCAGCTGCTGCTGCATCTGCTGCAGCGTCTGCGGGCTCATCGAACCCTGCTGCGCCATCTGCTCCTTCATCTGGTTCATCAGGTTCTGCAGGTTCTGGCTTTGCTCCTTCAGCTCCTTCTGTCCGCTCTGGGACAGCTGCTGGTTCAGGTTGCTCAGATCCTTCTCGAAGTTCTGCATCAGCTGCTCAAGCGCCTTCTTGAGCTCCTGCTCGTTCTTAAGCTGCTCCTGCAGCTTCTTCATCGTTTCCTTCAGGTCGCTGTTCTGCTGGCCGGCCTCGCTGGCCAGGGCCTTGTCCATCGCCTGCAGCATGTCCTGCAGCATTTTGGCCTGGTCCTGCGTTAGCTGGCCCGACTCCAGGTTCTTCATCAACTGTCCAAGCTGGTTGACGAATTCCTCGATATTGCCTTCGCTCAGCTTCTGGCCCAGCTCTTCAGTACTTTTGAGGTCCTTAAGCTCTTTGCCAAGCTGCTTGGTCAGGTCCTGCTCGGCCTGCGGGACCATCGACTTCTGCTGCTCGCGCAGCTTGTCTTCCAGCTTCTGGAGCTGCTTGAGCGCTTCCTTCTTCTTGACCTGCTGCTGGTCGAGCTTCTCGCCGACCCGCTTGATCTCCTTGGCCTGCTGCTCCAGCACCGGGTCCTTCTTCTTCTTGGCCTCTTCCAGCGCCTTCTTGGCGATTTCCTTGAGCTTCTGTCCCTCGGTCTGGATCAGCTTGGCCTCGGCCCGGTCGCTGTGCTTCACAAACCAGTTGAGCTGGGGCACGAAGCTCAGGCCGGCGGCGATCAGCAGTGCCGGCAGGGCCAGGCGCAGGGTCCGGGGCGCCCGCCAGGGATAGACTTTCTTAAGCTGGGCCTTCTCGACGCTCTTGACTGCGTCCTTAAGCAGCGCCTTCACGAAGGGGTCCTTCGCCGGCACGCCCTCGCCCAGTGCCAGGGCTGAGCTGACCCGCTCACGCAGGCCCAGGCTGACGTCGATGTCGTTGGCGACCGCCAGTGGCGTAATCTTCATCAGGGCGCCGCGGACAAGAAAGCCGATGGCCACCGCCGATAACAGCACCCCAGCGCCGAGGTACTCGTTGATTGGCAGGATAAACAGGCGGCTGAGCAGGATGCACAGGCCCGCCGGGATTGCTCCCCAGAACAGGCCGCGAACGAATTGCTCCAGCAGCACCTGGCCGCGCTTAGTATTTCTCAGGCGTTTGACGCCGACTTCAATTTTCTCTCTGTCGCTCATCCAGCCCTCCTGGACTACTTATAAGACTAACACAGTTACGCACTTATTCATTTAATGTCGGCACACCATTCGCGCTGATTCAGGCCCGGCTGAGACGGATATAATCTCGCGTTCCCAAATTTGCCACTGCACGCCGGAGTCTTCATGTATCCCAAGCCCGCTGTCGGCTTTATCCAGCATTATCGGCCCCTGGCCCTGGCCCTGGCGCTTGCCGCGCTGCTGGCCGGCTGCTCCGTCTCGAGCCAGCCTTCCGGACTCGACAGCCGTGACGGCGGCGCAACCGCGGCGCCGGTTCCAACGGCGGGTCTGCCCAAGGTTGAGGACCTCGCGGCTATCGACCGCCTGCGCCCGGTTTCGGATGTCGACTATGACCTGTTCAACTACGGCGGGGCTATTGCGCCTTTGACCGCGCGCCGCAACGTTACCCAGACCGGCCTCTTCGGTTTCCAGGCTGCTTACGCACCGGTTGCCGGCACCAGCACGACTCTGGGCGACGCCGCCTTTGCGATCTACAACTTCCACCCGGTGGGGCTTGGAGGAGGCACGGTGCTGTCCCTGGACTGGAACACGCCACCGGCCGACGGCACCCTGTGGGTAGCCCTCGCCGACCCGCAGCAATTTGCCTGGCGCTGGTTTGGCGTACCTGCCAGCGGCGAGATAAGCTTCAACCCGGCCAGCTACACCTGGCAGTCCGGCGGCTATCTCTACCTGATGGTCTTTGTCGAAGGTAATCAGACCTGCACGCTCAACAGCATCACTCTCGGCGACCCCGGGCTGACGGCAGTGCTGGATGTCGACGAGGCCGGGGCCGGTGCCAACTTTGTGCACAACTTCGACGCCAGCGGAAGCTTCAGCGTCAGCGGCACTACCATCACCAACTTCGAGTGGGACTGGGATGCCGACGGGGTCTATGACGAAAGCACCGGCGGCACCGGTACCAATGCCCACCAGTATTCTGAAACCGGCGTCCACTGGCCGACCGTGCGTGTCACAGCCTCCGGTGGTCAGACCGATTCGGCCTCAATTCCGATCTTCACCTACGACGAGCAGGAAGAGAACGATAACAACGTCGCCGCCGATGCCATGCCCGCTCTGCCCTTCCTTGACTGGGCCGGCAACTGCGGCAACGGTCCCTTCATCGGTGGCGGCGCCTATGACGGCGATGCCCTGGACATCCTCAGCTTCAGCGCGGCGCAGGGTGACAGCCTGCATTTCAGCCTGCAGACCTTCGGGGAGTCCAACCAGTACCTTGGGCTCTTTGACAGCGACGGCGACCACCTGACCATGGATTCCTACTCCAACTCCTCCAGCCAGGAGCTGAACTACACGATTCAGGCCGGGGATAATGCGCCCTTCTACCTGCACATCAATTCCGACCCCAACCATGGCGGCTCGGCGAACTACCTGCTGAGCGGCACCAAGAACTCGCTTCCGCAGGCTCTGCTTCAGGCTGCCGTCCAGGTGGACAACTTCCCCTACCAGTACATCTTCACGGTCAGCAACAGTGTTGACGCCGACGGCAGCATTGCGAAGTACGAAATGGACTTTGAAAGCGATGGTATCTGGGACGCCTTCAACAGCGACGGCAGCCAGTTTGAGTACACTTTCAGCGATGCCTGGCGGGACTTCCAGCAGGTCACTCTGCGCGTCACGGACGATGACGGCAACACCGATACCGACACCTTTACCCTCAAGCTGGCCAACAGCAGTGACGAGATTGAAGACAACGACGGCCCGCTCAGCGCAACCAACGTAGACAGCGAAAACAAAGTCCAGGGCTCCATCGGCGAAAACAGCTACGATGGCGACAATGTCGACTGGTGGCAGTTCAACCCGATCCCGGAGTCCCTGGTCACGGTGCAGCTCGAGTTCACCCGCAACATTGAGTCCGGGTTCTTTGGCTCAGCCTTCTCCACCATGGAGAACGATATCGCAATGAACATTTATGACGCCGACGGCGATAACCTCCTGTCGGTGGTCAGTAACGGCACGCCATTTCTCACCACGACCTACGCCCTGACGGCCGCCGACGCCCTGCCGCTGCGGGTAGAGCTGCTGTGCATCGATGGCGGAAGCAACTATGAACTGACCTTTGCCCAGAATACGCCGCCCAGCATTGTGCTCGCCGCCGACAAGTTCGCGGTCAATGCCGGCGACAGCATCAACTTCGACGCCAGCGGCACCAGCGATCTGGGCACCTTGGGCCTGAGCTATTCCTGGGACTTTGATGGCGACGGCAGCTACGACTCTTCCGACGGCCCGCTGACTTCAAGCACACTTGACACGGACGGTGTCTACATCGGCAATGTGCGGGTCACTGACGGCGACGGCCTGGTCAGCTACAAATCCTTTGTGATCCGCGTCGGTGCAGTCCCGGGCATCTTCGACGAAGTTGAGGACAACGACGCGGTGAACATGTCGCAGGTCCTGCCGGCCGATTCGGTGGTCAACTTCAGCGGCAACATCGGCACGACCGGCGACGTCAACGCCGACAAGTGGGATTTCTTCAACATTGGCTCACCGGTGGAAGGCACCACGATTTCCATTCGCCTGCACTTCATCGTCACTCATGACGATCTCGACCTGCACCTCTACGACAACCTGGGGAACCAGCTTGCGGTCAGCAGCGCGGGCATCAGCGACTACGAGGTGATCAACTACACCCTTGGCAAGTTTGTCGAGCTGCCGCTGCATATCGGCGTGGAGAACTTCTCCGACGCCGGCAGCACCGACTACCTGCTCAGCGCGGTCTATTAGGCCGGCAGCAGGTCCTGCAGCAGCCTGGCCCCCGTGCGCAGCGGCTCGGGCTTGCAGATGCTCTCGCGCAGCTTGTCGAAGGCGCCCAGCATCGCGTCGCGCTCGCTGTCTTCAAACAGCAGGCTGCCAAGGGTTTCGGCGATGCGCAGCGGGTTGCAGTCCTCCTGGATCAGCTCGGGCACAATCGCCCGGCCGGCCAGCAGGTTCGGGAAGCTGTAAAAGGGCATGCTGAACTTCTGCACATGCCGCAGGATCCAGGCCAGGTAAGCCGGCACGCGATAACACATCGCCGCAGGCACGCCCATCAGCGCGCATTCATGCAGCCCGGTGCCGCTCTTGACCAGCATCACGTCCGCGCGCGCCATCAGGTCATAGGTATGCTCGGGGTCGATCAGGGTCAGGCCCTCAAGGCCCGCCTGCCGCGCGGCCTTGAGTACGCCGGCCCGCAGCTCCTTATGCGCCACCGGCGTCACGACGTGCAGCGGTGGGAGCGGCGCGGAGCTCTCCGGGATGCCTCCCTCCTGGCGGTCCTCGCTCCAGCCTTCCTGGATCAGCCGCAGCGCCTTATACATCGACGGGGCGATCCACTCCACCTCGCGCACGCGGCTTCCGGGCAGCGCGCCAATAATGATCGGCCGCCGGGTCTCATGCGCCGCGGCGCCGGAGATTCCTCCCGGCTGCAGCTCGATCCCGGTCAGCGCGCTGAACTCGCTGTCCGTCAGCTTAGGCTTCGCCAGCTCGCAAAGCGGGTGGCCGATATAGGCATAGTTGATCCCCAGGCGCTCATAGGTTTCAAGGCTGACGGGATAAATCAGGATGCTGAGGTCGCAGGTCCGCTTCTGGTCCAGAAAGCGGCTGTTCTTCAGGCTGCGCTCAAGCTCATTGGGGTCATACAACGATTCCCAGCGCACCGGCGCAACGTAGTAAACGATCTTGCCCTTATAGCCGCCGTTGCGCAGCATTTTGGCCAGGTTGAGGTTCAGCACGCGGTTGTCGACCAGCACCACCATATCCGGCTGGGTGCGCAGGATGAAGCGCGCGGTGCGGGTGATCACATCATGGAAGTGCTGGGCCTTGAGCAGGTTGTGGACGATGCCAAGCTCGCTCCAGGTCGCCACGTCATGCAGCAGAATTGCACCGGAAGCCTTCAGCCGCGCCGAGCCGTTTGCGCCGACGCGCGCCGGCTCCAGTCCCATTTCCCCGCGCAGACGCTGCAGCGCGTCGATCAGATGCGCGGCATGCATCTCGCCGGAAAGCTCGCCAGTGGAGACGAAAATGGACGCGGTGGAGCGCGGGACTGCGTCCCGTTTTCCCTGCAGCTTAACCGGAGTCTCTGGCAAGTGCAGGATTATACGCAGGGTTGCATTTCTTCCTAGGGCCGGCGCTTGTCCCCGGCCGTCCTGATTCATGTAGGGCCGGGGCTTGTCCCCGCCCGTCTTGATTCTTGTAGGGCCGGGGCTTGTCCCCGGCCGTCTTCGCTGGGGAGCGCAGGCTTTAGCCTGCATCTTTTCTTGGTAGGGGCAGCGCACGGTCGCCGCCCGACTCGCTTCCTCTTGTCGTCAATTGGAGCGCGGCCATCCTGGCCGCATCTTCATTCTGCACCGAAGGCTGGGAGCGCGGGCCGCCTGCGCAGCAGGGGCCCGCTTTCTTCTTCCTGATCCTGAAGTGAGGGAACGGCAGAACAGGAATGCGGGCTCTTGCTTCGCGCGCAGCCCGCGCTCCGTGCCAAGGTCCGGCATCGAGCAGCTTCCAGCGCTGCGCCGCCACTGAGTGCGGCGCTACCGGCCTCACATCATTCTGCCCACTGCCTTCGGCCTTTTGCATCCGCCATCCGCCATTTGCCATCCGCCATCCGCCATCCGCCATCCGTCACGACGCGCGGAGGGGGCCGCGCTGCTACTGGATCATCACCCGGTCATGCGCGCTCTCCGGTACCCAGATCCCACGCACAGCTCCGCCCTCATCCATCAGCAGCCAGGGGTGGCCGACGAAGGTGCTCATCGTCCAGCGCTCACCGGGGCCGGCTGTGCCATAGCTCACCCGCTGGCCATTGAAGTCCAGCCACCAGCAGGTCAGGGTCTGGCCGCTGTTGTTCAGTACCTGCAGCTGGCTTGGCTTGCCGGAGTCGATGCTGGTCAACTTGCCCTCGCTGCCTGCGCCCTGATCCTGCAGCTCGCGCCACTCGATCTTCTCGCTGGCCATCCGTCCGCTGAATATCTCGTCCAGCAACTCATAGCTCTGCGGGTCGTACTGCTTCAGCCACTGCGGCCCTTCCTGCGGGTCCGGCAGCTTTCCATAGTCGCCGCGGGTACCGAAGTACCACATCGTCAACTCGGCGAAGAACTCGTCCTCATTGGTCAGCGCATAGCAGCCAGGCCACAGCCCCTCCGCCTGGACCTGCATGAAGCGCGCCGTGATCGCTTCGCGCTGGGCGCTGCCAAAACCCGCGCCGTGCAGCATGTGCGCGCACTCATGGACGCAGATATCGCGGTGGTCGCTGAAGCGGTCGCGCTCATTCTTCAGGATGTTCTCCTCGGTGGCGTATGACACCAGGCCGCCGGTCACATCCGTGTCCGGGTGGCCCGTCATGATGCGCAGCTCGGCCCCCGCGCTGGCCAGATTCTGCGCCACCAGTGGCAGCTGCTCCAGCATCATCCGCAGCCGCGCCTTCGCAGTTTCAACGGCCTCGGCGCTCACCTCCGGCATATAGCGGATCGTGATGCCCAGCACGTTGTCAGTCTTGCTGTAGAGACTGCTCTGCTGCAGCTCCGGCGGAACCTGGCGCGCAGGGTCAGCCTGGACTGGCGCGGGGGCGAGGAGCAGGCATACGAGCGCGGCCACGAGCGGTCCGGCCGTGATGGCGAGGGAGAGAGATCGCATTTGCGGATTATAGGTTGAAGCCTGCAACGCTGGTCAACGAAGGCTGGGAGTGCGCCACAACCGGCCCCGGCTTCGACCTTCGACCTTCGACCTTCGACTATCGACCTCCCACCAATTCCCTATCGCCATTCGCCATTCGCCATGTTAGGCGGAGCATGCTCCGCCCCTACTTATAATGCTGCGCCATGTTAAGTAACGAAAT
>CAZEJB010000020.1:0-44918 GCA_964512635.1 uncultured Planctomycetales bacterium
CCAAAAAGGAAGAAACTCGCGCGCGTCGCGTTACCCGGACGGTCGAGCAGCTGGCCGAGGGCAAACGCCGCCCCTGCTGCGTGGATTTCTATGAGTACATGCGGTTTCGCGTTAACGAGACCAAAGAGAATGTCTAATACAGGACGCAGAGCGGCAGCGAACGCCGAGTTGCGCAGAGAAAATCTGGATACATTGGGTCATGGGTTTGCCAATCCAAACTCTGCGTTCTCTGCCGCTCTGCGTCCTGCCTTTGTTTTCCCTTAAACCGTGCTCGCCGCCGGGGCGTGGCTGCAGCGGCGGAAGACCTCAAGGTTCGCATCCAGCGCCGCCGGGCTGACCACCGCGCGCAGGTTGTTCTCGATGATCTCCGCGCTCACGCCCGGAATGGTCCCGAGGCTCGACAGGCGGCCCAGCAGGGCAGTGTTCTGCATCCGCGGGTCCGGCAGGTCTTCCAGGAAGACGCGCTCGATGTGCCCCCCCCTGGCAGCAACCGCACTGGCCAGATCATCAGCGGAGGGGTAGTTGTCCCGGCCCTGGCGCACGCCGATCGGCTGGTACTCGGTGTCGTAGTAAACCACCGTCCCGCCCTGCTTGAGCATGTTAACGATGCCGCGATAGGCCTCGAGACGCTCCAGCGAGACGATCAGGTCGGCCTCCCCGGGGGGGATGCGCGGGGTGAACAGTCGCGCGCCGATCTTGACCTGGCTGGCCACGATGCCGCCGCGCTGGGCCAGACCGTGGGTGTCGACACCCTTGACCGGATGGCCGGCGTCCATGCAGGCCCGGATCAGGACCTCCGACAGCAGGCCGATGCCCTGGCCGCCGACGCCGCACAGGTAGATATTCATGCTGAACTTAGCGTTCGCGTCCGCCATCAGACCGCACCTTCCTCTTTTTCCGCATCACCGCCAAGGCTGCCCCCGGTGGGGCGCTTACCAAAACTGCCCGGGTTGGGCCGCTTGATCGCCTTGGTCGGGCAGACCTGGATGCAGGAACCGTTGCCGTTGCACAGGTCCGGGTGGATCCAGGGCACCCCGGGCTTGCCCAGCTCCAGCGGCCCGCGCTGGATCGCCGGGCAGCCGAAGACCTCCACGCAGTACTGGCAGCGGTTGCACAGTTCCGGGTCAATCTCAACTATGTTCATTACACTCATTTCAGATCCTGGCTGTCAGCTGCCAGCCTTCAGCTTTCAGGCGCAAGGCGCCCCTGACTTGCTTAGAGCTCTGTGCTGACCTGATTTCAATGCTTCTTTCTCTTCTTGCTTCTATCTGAAAGCCGCCGGCTGAAAGCTGGGAACTAGCTCCTCGGACTCATAACCTTCTGCTTCGCCAGCTTGCGGGCCTTCTCGCGCAGGAACTTCAGCATGCAGGGGTGCTTGGCGATCACCACGCTGAAGCCGGGGTTGGCGATGGCCTCGCGCATGGCGTCCTTGATGGCATCCTGCTGGTAGGCCGGCACGGAGCGGATGAAGTCCACGCCGCACTTTTCCAGCACCTCCGGGATGCTCAGCTTGTCGCCGTACTCGCCATTGGCGTGGGTCGGCTGGTGGCCGGTCATCGCGGTGGTGTAGTTCTCCATCACCACCAGCGTGATGTTGTGGTTATAGATCGCGGCGTTGATGATCGCCGGCAGGCCGGCATGGAACAGGGTGCTGTCGCCGATGAAAGTAATCACCGGGCGGGCCTTGTCGCCCACCTTATCCACACTGTTGCCGATGCTCAGGCCGGCGCCGGTACCGTTGCTGTGGCCCATGCACAGCAGCACCGTGCCCATGTTGTAGGGCTCCAGGCTGCCGAGGGTGTGGCAGCCGATGTCGGCGACGGTGATCGCATTGGGATATTCCTGCTCGATCAGTTCGCGCACGGCGTGGAAGGCCGAACGGTGGCCGCAGCCGGGGCACATCTGCGCCGGTCGTGGGGCGACCGTTTCCGTGGCCGCCGCTGCCGCCATCCGCGGCGGGAAGACATCCGGCCAGATCCCGCTGAGCAGGGCCCAGGTGCGGTGCGGCACGAACTCGCCCATCAGGTGCTCGATGTCCGGGCGGGTGTGGAGCTTGCAGGTGATACCGGCGTCAAAGCAGGCGGCCTTGATTTCCGGCTCAAAGACGCGGTCCAGCTCCTCCAGCAGCAGCACCTCATCATGCTCCCGCAGGAAGTTCAGGATGCGCTCCATCGGCAGGGGATAGGTGATGCCCAGCTTGAGAATGTCCAGGCTGGCACCGCACTCGTCAAGGTTCTCGAGCAGGCTGTAGGCCGGGATGCCAAAGCTGATCAGGCCCAGGCGCCTGCCGCCGATGGCGGCCTTGCCGTTGGGGGCCCATTCCTCGGTGAACTCGCTGGCGTTGGCTTCCTTCTCAATCGCCGCCAGCTTGGCGAAGACCTTGCGCTTAAGCGGGAAGACGTTGCTGGTAATCGGCCAGTAGGCCAGGTAGTGCGGCGGGTTGTACTTCGGCGTCCAGTCGTACTCGCGCTCGGGCAGCGCCTCGAAGTGGATCACCTCGCGGGCGTGGCAAACGTGAGTCGTCATGCGCAGGGTGACCAGGATCTTGTACTTCTGGCTCAGCGCCGCGGCCGCCTTGAACATGCGGTAGGCCTCGGCCGGGGTCCCGGGCTCAAACATCGGGCTGTAGGCCATCCGCGCGATGTGGCGGTTGTCCTGCTCGTTCTGGCTGGAGTTGGCGCCGGGATCGTCGCCGAGAATCACCACCATTCCGCCGGTCAGCTCCAGCAGCGGCATCTGGACATAGCTGTCCAGGGCCACGTTAAGGCCGACACTCTTAAAGAAGCAGGCGGAAAGATGGCCGTTAATACTGGCGCCAAAGGCCGTCTCAATGGCCACCTTCTCATTAGTGCCGTATTCAAAGTGATAGGGCCGCTGCTCCAGCGGCACACTCATCAGGGCCTCGCCGATCTCGGGGGTCGGGCTGCCGGGATAGGCCGAGACGACCATCACGCCGGACTCAACCATGGCGCGGACGAGGGCGTGGTTGCCCATCATCAGCCCGGACCAGGCCTGCTGCTGGATTATTGAATCGGAGAATGCGCTCATATGCTTCCTTTTCCGCCCGGTGACTCCAGCTTATGCTGGTCGCCCCCGCGGGCTGACTATATTACCAGCGAGACGGCGGGCCGAGTCTGCGACTGCCATCGCTTTGGGAAGCTTGTGCCGATTCTTCAGCAGCGCTTAATGAAGCAGACCGTATAGCGGTCCAGGAAGCAGGCCATGAAACTGAACCGGGGGCCCAGTCCTGTTATCATTTATCTGCACATGCGGCGCATTCGTTTTCCATTCATGATGCTGGTCATTACGGCCCTGGCCTCGCTGGCCGTGGTGATGGGTTCGCTGAGCCTGCTTGCCGGACAGCGCGGCACCCGCCTCGATCTCAGCAGCGGCCGGATCGAAACCTACCTCGAAATCTATGGCCGCGAAGTCTTCAAGGCCGAAAAGCATAGCGCGCTGGCTGAGGCCTATCGCAAATTTGCCGTTCAGGGCCAGCCGCAGCCGGCGGCCAACTGGCTGCTGATCGACTGGCATCCGCTCATCCCCGGCGGCATGCAGGTGGCCCAGGCTGCGGCGCCGGGTCTGCGTGAAACGCTGGTTCCACGGGCCGCCGAGGTGCTGGCGGAGTGTGTTGAGGGCCGCTCCAACCGCTATCGCATCCCGCGCGGGCGCGACCTGACGGTGGAAGGCCGCCGCCAGCTTCTGCTGCGCGGGATGGAACTGCTGGCCGACCGCCAGGAGTGGGTGCGCTTCCCGTCCTTTATGGGCGATGTCGAGCGCCGGCTGCTCAGCGCGCGACTGCCGGCAACTGAACTGGACCTGCCCACCGTGCAGCAGTTCCTGCTGCCCCAGACCACCGGCCAGAACTTCCCCGGCTATGTCCCGCCCCCGACCGGCGGTGATATGAAGGAGCTGCTCTGGCAGCTCGAGCAGCAGTACCGCAACCTCCAGCAGGACATGGGCTACCGGCCGCTGCCGGCCCCGGGTGGCGGGCAGCTCTACCGCGATCCCGCCACCGGTATCTGGCAGGAACTGCAGGGCTGGGAGGATTTCAGCCCGGAAGGGCTGCTGGTCCCCGATCCGCGGCCTGCGGGGCCGGGACCTGGAGTTCAGTATGCTTTCTAGCCCCGCGTCTATAATCCGCCAGTGAGTCAGAAGGCTAAAGCCGCGCCGCAGGGCAGCCCGCAGGACCCCGCCCTGCCGCAGGGCAGCGCGCGCTTGCTGCTGGCCGGGATGCTTGGCGCTGTGCTGGGGCTGCTTGCAGCCTTTGGCGTGCGCAGCGCGGTGGCCAGCCCGGCCCCGCTGGGGCAGCCGCTGCCGCAGCTCCCCGCGCCGATTTACTTCACTGACGGGGTTAAGGTGCAGGACAGCTCCGTGCTGCAAAAACGCATCGCCCCTGAGATGCTGCATGTGCTGGCCTTGCAGCCGGACGGCTGCCCGCCCCTGCGCTATCCCTATCCCGGCGAGCACGCCGACTTCAAGATGAGCTTCCCGACCGGCACTGAGTCGGTGATTTTCGATAACGAGTCCTTTCTCAAGGACGGCATCGAAAGTCAGGCTAACGTGCGCTATGACCAGGCGCTGAAGCTGGTCAAAATCTCCATGCCGCGGCGCCAGAGTGACAAGGAGTCGGTCACCACCTATGTCAGCAGGATCACCAGTGAGCTGCGCCGCCAGGGTGCGCAGTTCAATGACCACACCGAGCGCCTTGACCTGCCGGCCTACCGCTTCGAGCATTTCGAGCACCAGCGCGAGGCCAACGGACGCCAGCTCAGCAACTTTACCTACGTCGGGCCCTACGGCTTTCACGTGATCGTGATTCAGTTCAGCACCACGCCGGAGCTGCACGAGGCCTGCCGGCCTTATGTTGAAAAAATCATGCGTTCCTTCGAGCCGGGCTGGCAGGCACGGAAAGCCATGCTGCTCGAAGACCCCGCCTACGGTGAGTATGCGGGCACGGGGCTGGAAAACAAGGACTTCTAGCATTGCGAACAGACCAGCGCCAGGACCGGTCCTGCGTTATCATCCAGCGAGGCTATATGAACAAGACTGCATTTGCCGCTCTGCTTGCCGCCGTTGCACTGACCCTCTGGGCCGCCCAGGCGCTGGCCCAGATCCAGACCACCGGGGATCCTGACCTCGACAAGCGGCTCAAGAGCACGCTGGACAGCCTGCTGCTGGAGGTGCGCTGCGATGTGCCCGCGATCCAGCCCAAGGTGGCCAACCTGCGCCGCACGGCCAGCCCGAACCCCGACCAGATCATTAAGGTCTTTCTTGGCGACAAGGACAACCTGCTGGGCAATGAGCCCGTGATCAGCCCGATCTGGGGCAAGGGGATGCGCCATAAGAGCGGGTCGGTGATCCGCTATCGCATCGACCGGCAGGTCAACCAGACCGATAAGGGCAGCTCCAGCCAGAACATCTCGCATGCCAATCTGGAGTCGATCGATAAGCTCGAGGTTGTGCCGGCCTTCCTGGATTCCTACCGCCAGGGCTTCCTCTATACAAACAATATCCCGCACAAGGCGGTTTATGCCACTGATGTAAAGGTGGTCAGCGAGCTGAAGGCCAACGTGACCTACCGCACGGTCTACTCCGAGGAAGAGGGCCTCAAGGCCTGCATGCAGATCCTCAAGGACACTATGGGCGAGCCCAAAGTCAGCAACGGCTTCCGTCTGCGTACCGACGACATGATCCAGAAGTTTGGCGAGCGACTCTACTCCTGCCGGATGAACCCGGAGTACCTCAGCAGCTATGCCGTGTATGAATGGGTCGGCGAGGGCAAGAACCGGCAGTATAAGCAGACCGGCACCAAGCAGGTGGCGATCAAGGTCAATGATGTCTATGTCCACATGCAGCTTGACGCCGACAAGCTGCTGTGCGGGCTGGAGTATTTCTGGGATAACGGCCTCAAGGCCGAAGGTACGCCGCAGCCGGCCTTCAGCGCGGCCGAGGCGGTGATCAAGGCCCGGGAGTGGCTGGTCAAGCACTTCAACAAGAACCCGCCCCAGGTGGTCGTCAGCCAGATCAATCTGGGCTTTGTCCAGGACCGCAAGGACCAGACCCTGCTGGTACCGGCATGGATCTTCGGTGCCTCCTACAGCGCGGAGGATGAGACCGGCGAGAGCGGCATGGGCAGCAAGGTCGTGGCCGTCCCAGTGCCCTTCGCGGTTAATGCCATCACCGGCGAGGCCTTTGACCTCTAGGCCCGCACACGCTTCATTTCACAGACTCAAACAAAGGGGGCGGAGATACCGCCCCCTTTTTGCTGGTCAAAATGATGCTGGTCCGCAGGCCTACTCCGGATCAGGCATAACCTCGGGTCCCGGGCCTGGGGCGGGCGGAGTCTGGGGGCCCGCAGCGGGGCCGCTGCCATTGCCGCCGCTGTCCGGGCCTGCGCCGTTGCCACTGCCGGCCGCAACGCTGCGTCCGCGGACCTTGGCCCCGCAGGCGCTGCAGAACTCGGCAAAGGAGGCCAGGGGGCTGCCGCACTGTTGGCACTCGCTGCCCTTGGGACCGGGCTTCTTCAGGCCGGTGCCGCAGTGCGGACAGTAGCGCAGCTTGGAGTTGACCGCCTTTTTGCAGCCGGGGCACTCCACGCGCTGGCCAAGCTCATGCTCGCCGTGCACGTCCCGGGTATAGCTGCCCTCCATGATCTTGTCATAGGCACCGCTGGCCACCCAGTCGCTGATCTGCTTGACGCGCAGCACGCTGAAGGGATGGGTTTCGCCAAGGCTGTAATAGGCGGCCAAGATCCTTGACACTGTGGAAGCGCTCTCCTTGACCTCTGCAGCCTGCTTGACAAGGGTTTCAAGACAAAACTGGCCATTGTCCGCGTTGAGCCGACCAGAGAATCTTGCCAGTGCGTTCATTGAAGTCACAGGGTCCTGACAGCAGAGCAATCCCGCACGGTCACAAGTGAACTCGGCGCGCCGCGACCATTCGTACATGCCGAGCAGCATAGGCACGAAAAATGGGTTTATGGGAAAGGGCACGATCTTGTCCAGCAAAGGCAGGTTGTCGAGGATGAACCTCGCCACGGACTTGTAAAGCACGTGGCCAGCCTTGATATGTCCCAGCTCATGGCCGATGATGCTGCGCAGTTCGCCCGCGGTGAAGCTCTCGGCCATCGACGAGTGAATCGTGATGAAGGTGCGGTCGACGCCGTAGGTGTATGCATTCACATAAGGGCTATAGCTCAGATAGACCTCAGGCATCGGCACATCGAGGATCTGGCAACACTCCTCGACCATCGCGTGGATCTTCGGGTAGTTCTTTGGGCCCAGCCTGACGTTGTTGTAGAGGTTATTGACGTAGAAAGACTCTTCAAAGACATTGTCGATGATCCAGTGGAAGAGCTGGTTGACGCCGGGGATCTTCTTGAGCGCCTCAAGGGCCTCTTCATCGCCGGGATAGACGAAAGCCTTATAGCTCAGATGCGGCAGCACACGATAGCGGCTGGCGGTAAGCACAGTCATCTCAAAAGCCTCCTCGCGCGGCCCCTCACTTCCGCTGGCGGATTATAGCGCGGGGTTCAGTGTTGCAAACGTGGCGTCTGGAGCTGCTGTTCAATCGGCGGGACAGCCGGGCAAGAGCTTCTTCCGCATCGCGCGCTACAGGCTGCGTGTGGGTGCGGCGGCCTGCCCCGGGTGCTCCTGCATCCGTTCCCACTGGTGCGCCATCAGGCGGTCGATCTTGGCGTGCAGGCTGCGCAGCTCAAGCTCCGCGCGCAGGTTGATGCGGAAGTCGTGTTCGCTGCGCAGGCGGTCCATGCGCTCCTGGCGGTTCTGGCTCATCATGATCACCGGCGCCTGCAGCGCGGCGACCATTGACAGCGCCAGGTTGAGCAGGATGAAGGGGTAGGGGTCGAAGGGCTTACTGGCCAGCAGCGCGACGTTGGTCACAATCCAGGCGGCGAGAAAGATAAGAAAGCCGACAATGAAAGCCCAGCTGCCGCCGATCCGGGCCATCTTGTCGGCGATGCGCTCGCCGAAAGTGGCCTTGTGGCCGAAGTCGGAA
Source organism: uncultured Planctomycetales bacterium (assembly GCA_964512635.1). Classification (GTDB taxonomy): domain Bacteria; phylum 4484-113; class 4484-113; order 4484-113; family JAFGCY01; genus JADZFO01. The sequence continues at coordinate 8,020 of CAZEJB010000020.1, forward strand.
TAGATGTTCGGCATCTCGGGATGCTTGAGGTCCTCGGGGTCTTCGCTCTCGCCCTCGATCTTGTCCACCTCGCGCTCAAGTCGCGCATTGAGCCAGTGGTTATGCAGGATCAGCAGGTCGTCCAGGGTGACGAAGCCCAGCTTCTCGATTTCGGGGCGCCGCTTGATGATGAAGCTGCGCAGCCGCGGCTGCAGCAGGTCCAGGGGCAGCACAGAGCTGAGCTGCGGCTGGTTCAGCGGCAGGTTAAGGGCATTCGAAGCAGGCAGCTGACTGCTCTGCGCGCTGCCGTGGAAGGTGGCTTCTGGCTCCTGACTCATGGCGTCTCCCTTGCTGGCCCGCAGTTGCAGGCTCTATCTGGACTGCCAAAGCATAGCCGGGGTTGCGCTGCGAGCTCCGGGCGCGCAGCTCTAGCCGGTGTTCTGTTCCAGGATGTGCTTGCCAAGCTCGCCATTGCTGGGCAGCTCGATGGGGTAGTGCCCGTCGAAGCAGGCCAGGCAGAAGTCCTCTTTCGGGAAGCCGGTGCTTTCAACCATGCCGTCAACGCTGATGTAGTGCAGGCTGTCGACGCCCAGGTGGGCGCGGATCTCTTCCACGCTCATGCGGTGCGCGATCAGCTCCTCCGGGTCACCGAAGTCGATTCCGTAGTAGCAGGGGTTGACGATCGGGCTGGAGGAAATGCGCATGTGCACTTCAGTCGCACCGGCCTCGCGCAGCATTTCCGGGATCTGGCGGGTGGTGTTGCCGCGGACGATGGAGTCGTCGATCAGCACCACACGCTTGCCGCGGACAGTCTGTTCCAGCACGCTGTATTTCATCCGCACGCCCTCGGTGCGCATGCTCTGCATCGGCTGGATGAAGGTGCGGGCGACATAGCGGTTCTTGACCAGGCCTTCGCGCACGGGGATGCCGCTGGCCGCCGAGAAGCCTTCGGCCGCCGGGCGGCCGCTTTCCGGCACGCCGATGACCATATCGGCCTCGACCTTTGCTTCTTCCCACAGGCGCTGGCCCATGCGAAAGCGCATGGAGTAAACCTCGCTGTCGCGCAGCAGGGTATCGGGCCGGCTGAAATAGAAGAACTCGAACATGCAGTGGCGGCGCTCGGCGGGGCGCTCCATATGCCAGGAGCTGAAGCCCTTGTCGTCAAGCCGCACGATCTCGCCGGGCTCGACTTCCCGGACATATTCCGCGCCGATCAGCGGGAAGGCGCAGTTCTCCGAGGCCACCACATGGCCCTTCTTGAGCTTGCCGAGGCACAGCGGGCGCACGCCCCAGGGGTCCCTGGCGGCCCAGACGCCGTCGGCGGTCAGGACCACCAGGCAGAAGGCGCCGCGGCAGAGGTTGCAGACCTTCAGCAGCGCGTCCTCGAAGTTGCCGTGGACGAAATACTCCTGCAGCAGCAGGCCGATCAGTTCGGTGTCGGATGTCGTCTGAGGGGTCACGCCGAACTGCTCAAGCAAAAGCTTGCGCAGCTCCATCGTGTTGACCAGGTTGCCGTTATGGCCCAGGGCCAGTCCACGGCGGCGTTGGAAGTGCTTGTTAAAAATCAGCGGCTGGGCATTGAGTTTCACCGAGCCGCCGGTAGTGCTGTAGCGGTTGTGGCCGATGGCCGCCGGGCCCTTGAGCAGCTGCAGGATGTCCTCGTTGAAGACCTGGTTAACGAGTCCCATGTCCTTGTGGCAGACGATGTGCTCACCGTTGGCCACTGCGATGCCGGAACTTTCCTGGCCGCGGTGCTGCTGGGCGAAGAGGCCGTAGTAGGCAATGCGGGAGACGTCGCGCTCCGAGGCATAGATGCCAAAGATCGCGCACTTCTCCTGGCTTTCGCGGTACAGCGGGTCGGCGCTCAGCGAGGCGGCGTAGGGGTTCAGCTGCTCCAGTGACGCGCTGCCGATGGGCAGGCCGTCTGCAGCGCCGGCATAAAGCGCGGGGCTCATGCTGTGGTGCAGGCGGATGCGCCGGGGCTGACGCGTGGGCTCGCTATTGCCGCTGGCTGCGCTCATGCCGGCCTCACTACCCGCGCGCGCGCCAGAGGCGTCTAGATCGCGCTGGGGAAGTGGGGACAGGGGACCCGGCTGCTGGCCTTCCTCGTAGCTCATGCAGTGCGGTGGGAATGATAGCAGAGGCGGGGGGCACTGCGGCTGCTCTTGACGGAGGGGCCGAGCTTGCCTCGGCCCGCGGCGAGACTGGAACCTCGATGCTGACCTGCCCTGAATGCGCGTGCAGCTAGATTTCAGGGTTTCTTGGTGCCTTTGCGCCTTGCTGGTTCGCCTTCTTTGCCCGCATAGCCTGGATCCGGCCCAATGGGATTGAGGCACGAAGGCGCGAAGACACTAAGAAGACAAGGAAGCAGGAATGAGGTCGACAGGCCAGAAGGCCCGTTGAGGACTTACGGCGCCGCGGGCCGAGGCAAGCTCGGCCCCTCCGGATCCCTGAGCGACTCGCCCTACACCAGCAGCTTCGCCAAACCCTCGCGGTGCAGGGTCAGCAGCTCGCCGGGTCATTGCAGCAGCTTGTACCCAGGCCGGACCACGGGGGCAAAGGGAATCTTCAGATGTACAGGCTCGTCCGGGTCAAAACTGCTGGCCGCGGGAATCATGTCGGTATCAACGGTCAGAAGATCGGTGGAAGTGTATTTTTCGCGTACTGACAAAACGTAGTTTCTGGCACAGAGGAGATCATCGTTCAGGGCAGCCACCTGCATCGCCTCCCGAACCATTCGATCATAGGCCTGAGGTTCATAGTTTGGCAGGTACAGGCTTGGACCTGATTGCACCAGATCTGCGGCGTTCGCCTCGGTTGAGACCAGGCAGCCGGCCTCGCTCATCACCTCCCAGAATTGCCACGCCGCCTTGAGCCTGTAAGTAGCAATGAGGTCAAGACTGCTGTTTCCAACACTGCATCTCCTGCCAATCAGCGTCCAGTTCTTCCCTCTGGGCGACAAGTTCAGGCGGTACGGGTTATAGGCATGCCCGGCCTCAAATTCATAGATCATAGGTGGGGTACCCAGATGATGGACCTCTACTCTTCCTGCGCCACTGACCATGTCAATGTAGGTAAGCTGGCCTTCGGCATTCGAAGCTACTATCAGAAGTAGCCCGAGGAGTGTGATGATCGCAAACCCCAGGAGCAGCAAACCATATCTGCGAAATGTGACAATCAGTGACTGGCGCTTCACAGATCTAGTTTAGCGCTTGAACACCCGCCTCTACCCGCGTGCGCCGAGAGGTTGAGCGGGAACTGCGGCCCCTCCGGATCCCTGAGCAACTCGCCCTATGCCAGCAGCTTCGCCAAACCCTCGCGGTGCAGGGTCTGCAGCTCGCCGGCCGGGGCGTCGATCAGGCTGCGCTCGCCGCTCTTGATCACGATGCGCCCGCCGCCGCTGCGGCCCAGGGGGATCAGCGGCGCGTTGTAGTGCATCGCCGCCGTGCGCAGCCAGCCCTTCTTCTCCGCCGGCACCGCCACCAGCCAGCGGTGGCCCTCCTCGCCGAACAGCGCGGCAAGCAGGTTGTGCTCCTCGCTGTCATAGCGGTCCTGGACCAGCCGCCCCGTGCGTCCGCTGGCCCCGAAGGAGCCGCCGCCCTGCGGTGCGAGGTCGACCGTGCAGCCGCTGCGGCAGAGCTCGACCAGAGCTACCGCCAGGCCGCCGTCGCTGAGGTCGTGGCAGGCGCTGATCGCGCCTTCGCCCCCGGCATTGCTCAGGAAGCGGTCGCAGGCGCGGAACTCGACATAGTTATGCGCGCCCAGCTCGCCGCCGCGCAGACGGCCAAGATCAAAGATCAGCGCGCTGCCATCCAGACGGCCGTCGGTGGATCCAAGGACGAAAAGTTCCAGACCGTCGCGGTCGGTGACGTTACGGATGCAGTTCTGATACTTGTCCAGCACGCCGAGCATGCCGACGGTCGGAGTGGGCAGGATTGCCAGGGTCGAGTCCGTGCCCGGCAGGCGGCTTTCGTTGTAAAGGCTGACGTTGCCGCCGGTGACGGGTGTTTCCAGCTCGCGGCAGGCCTCGGCCATGCCTTCGATGGCCTCAACAAGCTGCCACATGCGGTCCGGCTTCTCGGGGTTGCCGAAGTTCAGGTTGTTGGTAATGCCCAGCGGCCGCGCGCCGACGGCCAGCACGTTGCGCGCCGCTTCCAGCACGGCGCGGGCGCCGCCCAGCCGCGGGTCGAGCAGCGCGTGGCGCCCGGGGCCGTCGCATGACATCGCCAGCCCCTGGCCGGTCTCCTTGACCCTGATCACCGCCGCATCCGTCAACCCGGGGCCCTGGACGGTGTTGGCACGGACCAGATAGTCGTATTGCTGGTACACGGGGTACTTGCTGGCGATGGTCGGGTGCTCCAGCAGCAGGCCCAGCAGGCGCCCAAAGTCCAGCGCCGCGGCCGCTGGCGGTTGGCCAGTCTCCTCCGAAGCCTCAGCGGCGTTCGCCGCGCCGGCCCCAATCGCAGCGGCGTCCAGTATGCGCTGGAGGGCCGCGGAGATATCGCCGTCGGTGACGGGTTTGCGGTCGCGGTACCAGGCCGGCGCCTCAAAGGGCCGGTCATAGTCCGGCGCGCCTTCGGCCAGCGGGGCGTTGGGCAGCTTGGCGACTTCCTCGCCCCTGTGCACCACGATCAGGCGGCCGATATCCAGCACCTGGCCGCAGGGCAGCGCCGTCAGGCCCCACTTGCGGAAGACTTCCAGAAAGGGCTCCTCCAGCCCGCGGTCGACCACGACCATCATGCGTTCCTGGCTCTCGGACAGCATCATTTCATAGGCGGAAAGGTCACTGGCGCGCTGGGGCACCGCGTCGAGGTCCAGGCGCATGCCGGTGCCGGCCCGCGCCGCCATTTCGACGCTGCTGCAGGTCAGGCCGGCGGCGCCGAAGTCCTGCACGCCGACAAGGCCCGGCAGCTTCTGGATCTCCAGCGTGGCTTCCAGCAGCAGCTTCTCCATGAAGGGATCGCCGACCTGGACCGCCGGGCGGTCCTTGGTGCTGTCCGCGGTCAGCTCAACACTGGCGAAGGTGGCGCCCTGCACGCCGTCGCGGCCGGTCTTGGCGCCGACGATCAGGGCCAGATTGCCCGGGCCGTCGGCGACGGCCTTAATGATGTTCTTCTTGTTGACGATGCCCACGCACATCGCGTTGACCAGCGGGTTGCCGCTATAGGAGGGGTCGAAGACCACCTCGCCGCCGACGGTGGGGATACCAATGCAGTTGCCGTAGTGCGAGATACCGCTGACCACACCGCCCAGCAGGAAACGGTTGCGGGCGGCCTGCTCGGGGCTGACCCCGGGGCAGAAGGGCAGCGGTCCGGCCTTCTCGACCCGCTGGGTCACTGGAACGCTGTCCGGCCAGCAGACGCCAAAGCGCCACACCGCGCTGACGAAGGGCCAGTCCTTGACCTGCTGGACCATCGCGCGCTGGACGGGTGTGAACTCGATGCGCTTGATCGCCTCAGCCAGCTCCCGGGAATCAAACTTGCGCTGGGCGCGGTAGCCGGTTTCGAAGATCTGCTCGCCGGGGCGCAGGACCTCAGCCGTAACCGGTGCCAGCTGGGCCTTGATTACCGCCACGACCTCGGCCACCGCTGCATCCGCCTCTTCCTTGGGCACGCCCTCAGCTTCGAAGATGCGCAGAGCCAGCAGAATGCTGTCGGGTACCACGCAAAAGGCCAGCACTTCCGCGCCGCCGATGCCGGAGTGCGCGTCGTCATGGATCGAGCGGATGACCTCCACGGCCTGGCGCGCCACGCTGGCACGCTCGAAGATCGGCCGGCGGGCGTTGGTCATCCAGTTGACCACAACAACATACGGGGCCGGGGATCCATTCCAGTCAATGCCGCCGCCGGCCGCTGAGCCCTCTTCCGCCGCGGCGCTGGCCGCCGCCACCGCATCCGCGGCCTGTCGCGCCGCATCTAGCTGGGCCTGTTCGTCCTCGAGCCCCACCGGGGCCACGGCGCTCAGGTTGCCAAAGCGCAGGCTGTTGAGCAGCGCCACCGGGCGGGCGCCCATGGCGAAAATGTCGCGGATGATGCCGCCGACGCCGGTAGCGGCCCCCTGGAAGGGCTCGACCGCGCTGGGGTGGTTATGGCTTTCGATCTTGAAGACCACGGCATAGTCGCCGCCCAGGTCCATCACGCCGGCATTCTCGCCGGGGCCCTGCAGGACGTACTTGCCGGTGACCGGGAACTTCTTCAGGTGCCGGCGGCTGGTTTTGTAGGAGCAGTGCTCGCTCCACATGGCGCCGAAGATGCCCATCTCGACCAGGTTCGGCTTGCGCCGCAGGATGGTGACGATGTTGTCGTACTCAGCCTGGGTCAGGCCAACCTTGCGCAGCAGCTCCGGTCCGGGCGGATCGGGGATGAAGGTGTCTGCGATGGTCTGCGTCGCCGCCGCGGCAGAAGCCGCGCCGTTTGCCGGTGTAGGGTGTTCGTTGTCGATAGCCATGCCGCCTTCCCGCGGGGATTATAGCGGCAGAACAGGCCGAACACAGTGTGTTGGAGCTGGCTTCAGATCATCCCTGCAGCGGTTAGGATTGTCACAGCGTTCCGGATTCTTAACACAGAAACTCGGAAACACAGAAAACCAAAACAGAGGTTGTCGATGAGCAGCGATTGGGAGCCAGTACCGCTGGAGTTGAATGAACTGACCGGCGCAATAGTTGATGCGGCCTATCGGGTTCACAGTCAGCTTGGACCAGGCTTGCTGGAGTCAGTGTACGAGACCTGCCTGGTCCATGAATTGCGCAAACGGGGACTACAGGTGGAGACGCAAGTCACGGTTCCGATTCATTACGATGACCTGAAGCTCGATGCTGGTCTGAGGCTGGACATCATTGTGAATGGATGTGTGATCGTCGAGGTCAAGTCAGTTTTGCAGATGCACGGCATCTTTGAAGCGCAGCTCTTGACCTATCTGAAACTCGCAAAGGTGCGACTTGGATTATTGATCAACTTCAACGTGGCCAACATTTCGGATGGCATTCGACGCAAGGTCAGGTAAGCCCAAGGCTTGAATTGGATTTTCTGTGTTTCTGAGATTCTGTGTTAAGAATTTCTTCTCACAGCCCCAGCAGTTCGCTCAGCAGGGCCTTCGCTTCGTCCGGGCTCGCGCTGCCGCGGGTCAGCTTCATCACCTGGCCGATCAGGGCCTGCAGCGCCGTCAGCTTGCCGCCCTTGATGTCGCCGACGATCTTGGCGTTGGCGTCAATGACCTGCTGGCAGATGTCCCGCAGCTCGGAGCCGCTGGCGCGCTGGCCATAGCCGGCCTCTTCGATCACCGCGGCGACCGAGCGGCCTGAGGCGTAGACCGAGGCGAAGATTTCCTTCGCCTGCGGCAGGGTCAGCTCGCCGCGCCCAAGAGCCGCCAGCAAATCGGACAGGTGGCCCGGCTCAATGTGCAGGGCGGTCTCGCGCATCAGCCGCGTCAGCTCGCCGGTAACCCAGTTGGCCACGGTCTTCGGTTCATGGCCGTCGGCGCAGCAGGCGCGGTAAAAGCGGTGCAGAGTTTCGTCGTCGGCCAGGGTCGCCGCCGCCTGGGCGCTCAGGCCGTCCTGCAGCACCATGGCCTGGCGGTCCTCGAAGGAGCTCGAGCGCAGCTCATGGCGGGCGTCCTCGAAGAGCGAGGGGCTCAGCAGCAGGGGCGGGATATCCGGGTCGTCGAAATAGCGGTAGTCGTCCGCGGTCTCCTTGCGGCGCATGGGAATGGTCTCGCCGCGCTCAAGGTCAAAGCGCATGGTGGCCTGATAAACCTCGCCGCCGCTTTCATACAGCGCGACCTGGCGCTGGGCTTCGGCCTCGACTGCCTTGCGCAGGGTCTGGAAGCTGTTGAGGTTCTTGATCTCGGTCTTGGTGCGCAGCTCGCTGGAGCCGACCGGGCGCACGCTGACGTTGGGCTCGCAGCGCATGTTGCCGGACTCCATCGCCGCCTCGGAGATACGCAGGCGCCGCAGCAGTGAGCGCAGCTCGTCGAGATAGCTGACGCAGTCCGCCCCGCTTTCGAAGCAGGGCTCGGAGACGATCTCCAGCAGGGCCACGCCGCCGCGGTTGTAATCCAGGGCCGCCGTGCCGTCCGGCAGGTGGAAGAGCTTGGCGGTGTCTTCCTCAAGGTGGGCGCGGACCAGGCGGGCGCGGCGGACCTGGCCCTCATGCCAGTAGGGGATCTCGCCGCCGCGGCACAGCGGCAGGTCAAACTGGCTGATCTGGTAACCCTTGGGCAGGTCGGGATAAAAGTAGTTCTTGCGGGCAAAAACCGAGCGCTCGGCTGCGCTGGCGCCGACCTTGAGCGCAAAGCTCAGGGCGCGGACGACGGCCTGGCGGTTGGGGCGCGGCAGCGTGCCGGGGTGGCCAAGACAGATCGGGCAGACATGCTGGTTGGCCTGGGCCAGTTCCTGGGTCTCGGCCACTGCGCAGGCGCAGTACATCTTGCTGGCCGTCAGGAGCTGGACATGCACTTCCAGGCCGATCACCGTTTCCCACTTCGTTGCCACCGCTGTGCTCATCGCCGTAATTGTATGGCAAAGCAGATTCCAGCCGATTTCAGCGCCGCCGCAAAAATGCCGTTAAAGACACGGATATGCGGCGAACACCGGGGCTCTTGCGCGCGCTGGTCACCCTGCGCGGACAAATCCTGCTCCTGCTGGCACTCCTGCTGGCGGGGCATGTCTGCGCGGACATGCTGATCCAGAACTACTTCGTCTTTCGGACCTTTGACCGCATAGAGCAGGACTGGGCGCGCCGCGAGCTGGAACTGGCCATGCACGGCCCCGACGCTGAGCTCAGCGAGATGCAGGACTTCTGCATCACCTGGTCGCAGTGGGATGACGCCTACAAATTTATGCAGGACGGCAATCAGGCTTTCATCGATTCCAACATGGGCCGCGATGCGATCGTCATGCCGGGCTACACCAGCTTCACCTTTATCAGGGCCGACCGCACCCTGCTTTACAGCGAAGCCTATGACGACAAGGGGGAGCCGCTGCATATTACCGAGCTGGAGCGCCCCCACTGGGATCCCGCCGCGCCATTGCTGGCAAAGGTCGAGGGAGCGGAAGCGGCGCTGGGCAAGCGCGGCATTATGCCGAGCAGCGCCGGAATGCTGATGGTGGTGTGCCAACCGGTGCTGCGCACGGACGGCAGCGGCCCGCCGGCCGGCTGGCTGATCCTGAGCCGCCAGCTCAATGATCGCCGCGTAGCGGGCTTCAGTGAGGCCTACGGCATCGACTGCCAGATGATCCCGCTTGAAGGACCGCAGATTGAGGCGCTTCCCCAGCGCAAGACAGCTCTCGCTCATATCAACGAGCATGGCGGCTTCCAGTTTGCCAGCAAGTCCCGCGAGCACAAGCTGGCCTACGGCATGCTTTATGACTTGGGCCAGCAGCCGGCCTTACTGGTGGAAGTCACCATTCACCGCGACATCAGCCTGACAGCCACCGGGGTCAAGCGCACCAGTCGGCTCGTCCTGATCACCTTCAGTCTGCTGATGGCCCTGACGGTACTGGTAGTCCTGGACCGCCGGGTCTTGTCACGGCTGGCGACGATCAGCGACTTCATGCATGCCGTCAGCCACTCGCCGGACACCAGCCAGCGCCTGAGTCTGGGCAGTGGTGACGAAGTGGCGGTACTGGCGGGCGATCTGAACCGCATGGTCGATGAACTGCAAAGCAAGAGCCAGCAGCTTTCCTGCGCCCTTGAAGATGCACAGCAGGCCAATGCTGAACTCGAGGTAATCCACAGCGCGCTCAACAAGCACGCGACTGTTTCCAGAACCGACAGCGAAGGGATCATTGTCTACGTCAACGACCGCTTCTGTGAGGTGACCGGCTTTGACCGTTCAGAGCTGATCGGCGCCAACCACAGCCTGACCAGCTCCGGCCGGCACGACCAGGCCTTCTATGAAGAGCTCTGGCAGACCATAAAGTCCGGACAGACCTGGCATGGCGTCTTTTGCAACCGCAAGAAGAGCGGCCAGGAATACTGGGTGGAATCGACCATCTCCCCCATCCGCGGCGAGAACGGCGCCATTCGGGGTTATGTAGCAATCCGCACGGATATCTCCGAGGTTATCCGGGCGCAGGAAACCCTGGCCGCAATCACGAACTTCCAGCAGGCCATCCTGGACAGCGCCCAGGCCGCGATCATCTCGGTGGACAGAAACGGGATCATCACTTCATTCAACGCCGGCGCCGAGAAGATGCTGGGCTATGAGGCGGGGGAACTGATCGGGCGCACCTCGCCCGCGATTCTGCATGACCGCGAGGAAATCGAGCGCCGGGCGGCGGAACTGAGCCAGGAGCTGAACAGGCCGGTTCAAAGCGGCATGGAGGTGTTCTTTACCCGGCCTGACCTCGGACTGGATGAGGAAAGGCAGTGGACCTATGTCAGAAAGGACGCCAGCCGCCTGCAGGTCAATCTGACCGTGACAGCGATCCAGGATGCCCAGGGAAGCGTCGCCGGCTATCTGGGTGTGGCCTATGACCTCAGCGCCCTGCTGGCGGCGCTGGACGCCCTGGGCAAGCGCGAGGACCTGCTGACCATGATGTCCGGCATGGCGCGCCTGGGCGGATGGGAGCTGGATCTTGGCACGATGCAGGTCACCTGGACCGACGAGGTCTTCAGGATCCACGACCTGCCGGTGGGGGATACCCCTTCGCTGCAGGAAGCCGTCACCTACTACGCCCCCGAAGGCCGGCCGCTGATCACCCGCGCGCTGGAAGACGCGATGGCGGATGGCACTCCCTTCGATCTCGAGCTGCCGATGACCACCGCCCGCGGCCGCAGCATCTGGGTGCGGGCGCTGGGCCAGCCGGAGTTTCTGAGCGGCCGCTGCGTCAGGATCTTTGGGTCTTTCCAGGACATCACCGAGCGCCGTCTGGCCCAGGCCGCGCTGCACGAAAGTGAGGAGCGCTGGCAGTTCGCGCTGGAAGGTTCCGGCGACGGCGTCTGGGACTGGGATGCGAGCACCAACCGGGTCTACTTCTCGCGCCAGTGGAAGGCCATGCTGGGCTATGAAGATGCCGAGATCGGCGATGCACTCGAAGAATGGAGTTCGCGGGTGCACCCCGATGATCTGCCCGCCGCCCTGCTGGATATTGAGCGTCATACCCGCGGCGAGACTCCGGTGTACCAGAATGTCCATCGGATCAGGCATAAGGACGGCAGCTGGCGCTGGATCCTGGACCGCGGACGGATGGTTGCCCAGGATGACAGTGGCAAGGCTCTGCGTCTGATCGGCACGCATACGGACATCACTGAACAGCGGGCCCTGCTGCAGCGGGTCCAGGAATCCGAGGTCCTGCTCAAGGGCATTCTTGACGTGCTGCCTCAGCGCGTCTTCTGGAAGGACCGCAGCGGCAGATATCTGGGTGCCAACGAAGCCTTCCTGAAGGATGCGGGCCTGAGCTGCCTGGATGAGCTGCTCGGCAAGACAGACCACGACATGCCCTGGGCCGGCGAGCAGGCGGACTCCTTCCTTACCTACGACCGGAAGGTGCTGCAGAACGGAAGCATCGAGCTGGATATCATCGAGCCGCTGACCCAGGCCAGCGGAGAGACCATCTGGCTCTCCACCAGCAAGGTTCCGCTGCGCGATACTGACGGCAGTATCTTTGGCATCCTTGGCACCTATCTCGATGTTACTCGCACCAAGGAAACCGAGCTCGAAATCCTGGAAGCCAAGCGCAGCGCCGAGGAAGCCAATAAGGCCAAGGGCGACTTCCTGGCCACCATGAGCCATGAGCTGCGCACACCGATGAACGGCGTGCTGGGCATGCTGGCAATTCTGATGAACACGCCGCTGGACCGCGACCAGCGGGAATGCGCCGAGATTGCCCAGCAGTCCGCCGACAGCCTGCTCAAGCTGCTCAATGACATCCTCGACTTTAGCAAGATCGAGGCCCATAAGCTGGAACTGGAGGAAATCGACTTCAGCCTGCGCAATGTGGCCGAAGAAGCGATCCAGACAATCTCGTCCCGGGCCGCCGAGAAGGGCATCGAGCTGAACATGATCATCCGGCCCCAGGTGCCCCAGGCTCTGCGCGGCGACCCGGGCCGGCTGAAGCAGGTCATGCTCAACCTGCTGGGCAATGCAGTCAAGTTCACGATGGACGGCCAGATCCTGCTGGAGGTCAGCCTCGAAGAAGCCGGCGAGGAAAGCGCGCTCGTGCGGATCGCTGTCAGCGACACCGGAATCGGTATTCCGCCCGACAAGCTGGGCCTGCTCTTTGAAAAGTTCCGTCAGGCCGACGCCTCGACGACGCGCAAGTTCGGCGGTACCGGCCTGGGACTGGCTATCTGCAAGGAGCTCAGCCACCTGATGGGCGGCCAGATCGGGGTGGAAAGCACCCCGGGCCAGGGGTCGACCTTCTGGATCACCGCCCGTCTGCGGCGTCAGCGCCACAGTCAGATCCCCCAGCTGCCGCGTAACTACGAAGCCCTGCGCGACCTGCCGGTGCTGGTGGTGGACGACACCCAGCAGAACCTCGAAGTGCTGCGCCTGCAGCTCGAAGGCGTGGGCTCCGCTGTCACCACAGCGGCAAGCGGAGCAGAGGCGCTGAAACTGATGGACGCTGCCCTCGCCGCAGGCAGGCAATACCCGGTGGCCATACTCGATCACCTGATGCCGGAAATGAACGGTGAAGAACTGGCCCAGGCCATCCTTGGCCGGCCGGAACTTGCGTCCACACAACTTGTCCTGCTGACGAGCGCCGGCCGGCGGGGCGACGCCAGGCGGATGATGGAGGCCGGCTTTGCGGCCTATCTGTCGAAGCCGGTCACCCAAAGCCAGCTCTTTGACTGCCTGGTCGGCTTGATGCTGCCTGAAGCGGCGCAAGATGATCAGTCGCGCGACAAGCGCTCGATAGTCACCAAATACAGCCTGAGTGAAGCGCGCGGCCTGCGCCAGAGCATCCTGCTGGTGGAAGACAACAAGGTCAACCAGAAGGTCGCGGTGCGGCTGCTGGAGCAGGCGAATTACGTTGTAACGGTTGCCAACGACGGCTATGAAGCCCTTGAGGCGCTCAGCAGTAACAGCTTCGCCCTCGTGCTGATGGACTATCACATGCCCGGTATCGACGGCCTTGAAACGACCAGGCGCATCCGGCAGCTGGACAGCCCGATGGCCCGCGTGCCGATTGCGGCGATGACCGCCAAGGCGATGCCCGGCGACCGCGAAGCCTGTCTTGAAGCGGGGATGGACGATTACCTGACCAAGCCCATCAACCCGCAGGAGATGTTTGCCTGCATCGAGCGTCTGTTGAACAACTCAGCCCTGCCGGCAAGCCTTTCTGCCACTGGCGAGCAGTTGCCGGCTGCCGCCGCAGCGCCGCCAGGGGCCGCGCCAGCGGATAAAGCCTCAGCGGTGACGGTGTCCGGTGCAGCGCCTTCCGGGCCGGCCGCAGCCGAGCAGTCAGCTCCGATGAATATTGCTGCCAGTGTTGAGCGAGCCGGGGATCAGGAGTTCTGGCAGATACTCATCGAGACTTTCTTCGAAGAGTCCGGTCAGCGCCTGCTGGACGCGCGCGCTGCCCTGGAGGCCGGTGACTGCGACAGGCTGACCCGCGAAGCCCACACCGTCAAGGGCGGAGCCTCAGAGATTCTGGCCGAACCGGTGCGCCAGGCAGCCTATGCCCTCGAAAAATGCGGCCGTTCCGGGAAACTCGAGGCAGCCCCCCAATTGCTGGCAACTCTGGAAGCCGAGTACGAGGCCCTGCGCGTGTTTATCGATGCACACCTTGGGGTTGCAGCAGGCTAGCTGCATCTTCAATAATGCGGTTGTCCTGGTCCAGCACTGCCACGCTGGGCTGATGGGTGCGGGCTTCAAAGGTCTCCATCTGGACGAAGGCCATGATGATCAGGCGGTCACCGGGCTTGCCGAGGTGCGCTGCAGCACCGTTAAGGACAATTGCCCCCGGAGATTCGAGCAGAATCACATAGGTCTCGAAGCGCTCGCCGTTTTCCACGTTGGCCACCAGAACTTTCTCGTACTCCAGAAAGTCGGCGGCGCGGGCCAGCTCGCGGCTGATGCCGATTGACCCGGGGTACTCCTTATTTCCGTCGGAGACGCGGGCGTGGTGCAGCTTGCCCTTCAGCATTTCCAGATACTGTGTCATTCAGCTTCCCTTTGGTGCCTGGCCTTATGGCTCAAGCCCGCTGTGCCGGCAGTTTCAGCCGGCCAGTTCAACATTATCTATCAGGCGCGTGCGGCCCAGCCAGGCCGCTGCAAGTACCCGCGCCGGGCCTTCTATTGTTTCAAGCGGCTCCAGACTGAGCGGTTCAACGATGGCCAGGTAGTCCACCTGCCACAGCGGATTGCCGCCCTCGGTCCAGCTCAGCAGATGCAGGCCGTCCTCAATCAGACGCGCGCTGCTGCGTTCGCCCGAGCGGAAGTGCTGCTGCATCGCCTGCAGGGCCTGTTGCAGCTGCGGTGCAGTCTGGCGTTCTTCGGCGCTCAGATATGCATTGCGGCTGGAAAGCGCCAGGCCATCGGCCTCACGAACAATCGGGCAGCCCTCCACCTCAAGTTGAAGGCCCAGGTCGGCGCTGAGCTGCTGAATGATGCGCAGCTGCTGGAAGTCCTTCTCGCCGAAGTAGGCCCGGTCCGGCTGGGTCAGCTCAAAGAGCTTGAGTACAACAGTCGCGACGCCGTCGAAGTGGCCCGGCCGGCTGGCGCCACACCAGCGGGACCCGAGATCGGGGAGCCTGACGCTGGTCTGAAAGCCCGGTGGATACATGCTTCCAGCGTCCGGAGTAAACACCAGATCGCAGCCGCATTCAGCGCAGATATCCAGGTCAGCCTGCAGCGGACGGGGATAGCGCTCAAGATCCTCACTGGGGCCAAACTGCAGGGGGTTGACGAAGATCGAGGCGATGCAAACATCACATTCCACCTTCATCCGCCGCAGCAGGCTGGCATGGCCCTCATGCAGCGCACCCATGGTTGGTACAAAGCCTACGCGTGGACGCCGGCCCAGGCGCGCGCTGCGGCCAAGCACAATCTCCCGCCGCAGCTCGCGCAGCTGCGCTACGCTGACTGCCTGATCAGCCATTCCAGCTCCCCCTGGCGTGATTTGCTGTGAACTCAGTTTCTCCGGCAGGCCTGCTGCGCCGGCCGGAAGGTTCAAGGTGCTGCTCGGTCACGGCAGCTGTCTCCCCGCCGCGGCCTCGGGCATGGCCAGCTCTTCAAGCAGCGCCAGGCTGTGGCCGTCTCCATCCGGGCCGACTGCATGGCTGGGAGCCTCTCCCGCGGCCTGCGGGATCTGCGGCTCCTGAGCTGCGCCGAAGCTGCCCGCGCGAACATCGCCGGCGTATTGCTGCAGCGCGGCCAGCGCCGGGCCATAGAGCTGGGCGTACTGCCGCGCGAAGGCCGGTGCGTCGCCAGGCAGCAGGCCCAGCACATCATGAACTATCAGTATCTGACCGTCGCAGTGCGGGCCACTGCCGATCCCAATGGTCGGTATCGCCAGCGCCTGCGTGATCTGGCGGGCGATTTCCGGCTCCACAAGCTCCAGCACCACGGCGCAGGCTCCGGCCTTCTCAACCGCCGCCGCCTCAGCCAGCAGGCGGCTGGCCTCCTCTTCATTGCGGCCCTGGCGCTTAAAGCCGCCTTTGGCAAAGACGCTTTGGGGCTGCAGGCCGATATGCGCGACTACAGGAATCCCCACTGCGCTGAGCCCTTCAATGGCTGCCAATTGCAAAGCGCCCGCCCCTTCCAGCTTCAGCGCCCCGGCGCCGCTGGTTTTAAAGGCACGGATACCTTCGCGGATGGTCAACTCGGCGCTGGCCAGATACTCTCCCAGGGGCATGTCCAGCACCACCCGGCCTGCCGGGAAATGCCGGGTAACGATACGGCTGTGATAGATAACTTCGTCGAGGCTGACTGCGACGGTGCTTTCGGCGCCCTGGATCACGTTGCCCAGGCTGTCGCCAACCAGCACGAAATCCATCCCGGCCTCCGCCGCCAGACGCGCGCTGAAATAATCGTAGGCAGTGATTGAGGCGATCGCGTCGCCCTTTCGCATTCGCGCCCGCAGACGCGTGACCAGAAAGTCCGCCATGTTGTCCTCCTGGGGCTCCGATGGATGCCCCGGCAGCTGCGGTAGCAGTTTGAAGCTTAATCACGTCCCGGGCACCAGGGCTCCAGGCTCCGGAATTATACCTGTCCGGCGCAGGGTCATGATCTATAATCGGGCCTCTACGATCTTCCCCTGCCGGAGCAGCCCACATGTATTCCGCGCGCATCGAGAAACTCCTCGCCCGCCTGAGCAGCGACGGCCTCAGCTCAGTGCTGATCACCAACCTGCCGAACATCTACTACCTCAGTGGCTTCACCGGCAGTACGGCCATGCTGCTGATCACGCCCGAGAAGCGCTTTTTCATTACCGACTTCCGCTACCACACCCAGGTCGCCCTGGAAGTCGACCCCAGTTTCGAGCTGCTGGATAACACTGGAAAGGACATCCTGCGCGACACCCTGCCGGCCCTCGGCACTGGCGTGACCGGGGCCCGGATCGGCTTCGAGTCCGACAGCGCCTCCTTTACCCTGGGTGCCAGGCTGAAGGACAGCAGCTTCGCCGAGTTCGTGCCCACCAATGGCTTGGTTGAGAAGTTGCGCATGGTCAAGGACAGCGGCGAGCTGGAGCGCATCCGTGCGGCGGTGCTGATCAACGAGCGGATCTATCAGGAAGTGCTTGGCTTTGTCGGCCCGGATGTCAGCGAGATTGACCTGGCGGCCGAGATTGAGTACCGCGCCCTGAAGCATGGCTGCAGCGGCGTCAGTTTCAGCCCCATCGTGGCTTCCGGCCCAAACAGTGCCAAGCCGCACGCGCGCTTCAGCACCGACAAGCTCACCCCGGCCAGCCCCCTGACCTTCGACATGGGCATGAAGCTGAATGGCTATTGCAGCGACATGACCAGGACAGTCTTTTTCAAGGACTGCCCGCCGAAGTGGGAGGCGATCTACAACGTCGTCCGTAATGCCAAGGACAGCGCCCACGCCGCCATCCGCCCGGGCCTGACCGGCCGCGAGGTGGACGCCGTGGCCCGCGACATCATCACCGCGGCGGGCTATGGCGAGCTGTTCGGGCATGGCCTGGGCCACGGCGTGGGTATCGAAGTGCATGAGGGTCCGCGTCTGGCCCGTATCGGCGAGATTCCGCTGGAGGCAGGCCATGTCGTGACCAACGAGCCGGGGATCTACCTGCCCGGCGAGGGCGGTATCCGTATTGAAGACATGGCCGTGGTAACCGCGGACGGGGCTGAAAACTTCAACACCCTGCCGACGGATATCCAGGTCGTCGGCTAGCCACGGCAGCAGAAATGCTGCTGTGACTGGACTTGTCTGCGAATATCAATATAATACGCCGCCTTAGGCGACTGGCGCGCCAACGCGTCAATGCACAAACGGAGTACACAGAATGTCTATCACCCCCCAGGATTTCCGCAACGGCCAGGTCTTTGAGCGCGATGGCCGCCTGTTTAAGGTTGTGGAGTTTCAGCACGTCAAGCCCGGCAAGGGCCCGGCCTTTGTCCGCACGAAGCTGATGGATATGAAGAGCGGATCGATTTTCGAAGAGAAGCTGCGCCCGGAAGAAAAATTCGAGGAGATCCGGATCGTGGCCAAGAAGATGGACTATCTTTATATGGACGGCGATTTCCTGGTGGTGATGGATCGCGAGACCTTTGACCAGATCAACCTGCCCAAGGAGCTTTTGGGCCGCCAGTTCCAGCTCCTGACGGAAAATGAAGAGCTCACGGTCTCGATTAATGAAAAGGACCAGAGCCCGATGAGTGCGGCCCTGCCGCTGATTGTCACGCGCGAGGTGACCTACTGCGAGCCCGGTGTGCGCGGCGACACGGCGACTGCGGCCAACAAGCCGGCCCAGGTTGAAGGTGGCGCCACCGTAAACGTGCCGCTCTTTGTCGACATGGGTGACCGGATCCGGATTAATACAGAAAGCTTTACATATGTTGAGAGGGCCAAGGACTAAGGTCCAGGCTTTCGGGGGACTTTGAGGCGGCATTAGCGGCGATGCGGCGGGGGCAACTTGTCTGCCGGGTTAGCCAAATTCGCAGAATGCGACTATAATGCTGCGATTCCGCCCGGCTGCATGAGCATATCTTGCAGATGGGTAAAATAGGTCGAGTCATCTCACTTTGGGCAAAACTGTGAGTGTCTGCCAGGAGGCGATCGATGCTTAACCGCGCTCCACGGTTGGCGTGGCTTTTCTGCTGCGCGTGGCTGGCTTTAATGCTGGCTTCATGCGGCGGAGGAGGAGATGGGGATACCACGCCCCTACCCGGCGAGGCTTTTAGCCTGTTAATCACTGCTGACCCCACGGTCGGAGAGGCCCCGCTGACGGTCACGTTCGCGGCTGTGCCTTCTGGCGGCGTTGCGCCGTACACCTACTCGTGGGACTTCAACGGTGACAGTGTTGCGGATTCCAACGCGCAGAGCGGGACCTATATCTATACGCTCAGCGCGCAGGCCAGTGTTGTGGTGACGGATGCGAATGGCTCTGTTGTTCAGGCCCGCCGCTCCATTACCATCACCGGCAACTCGGTCCCGCCCGTCGGCCAGGGCCTCGATGTTCGTTTTACAGCAGACCCCACCATGGGCAGTGTGCCGTTTAACGTGACCTTCGATGCAGTGGTCAGCGGCGGCAAGGCCCCTTACAGCTATGCCTGGGACTTCGACGCGGACGGCACCTTCGACAGCTTCCTGAAGGCGCCGCTGTTCACTTACACCAAGGTCGGCACAAAGGTCAGCGATAACCTTTATGTCTTCTATCCGGTGCTGCGTGTAACAGACAGCCGCGGTGTCGTCAGCACCAATATTGACGACAACAACAACGACGGCAATCCGGACTTCCGCGTAGCGATCAATGCGCTGCCTCAGGGCGGCGGCATGTTCGTAACGGCTTCGGCGAACCCCAGCAGCGGCCAGGCGCCGCTGACTGTTGAGTTCAATGCCGGCGTCGGCGGTGTGAACGGCAGCTCGGTGCAGTACCGCTGGGACTTTGGCGATGGCCAGACCAGCGCCTACTCTGTTTCCTCGCTGGCTTCGCACATCTACGTCAGCCCGGGTACCTATACCGCCACCGTCACGGCCCGCGACAATGCCTCCGGCCAGATCGTGACGAGCTCCCCGGTGACGGTAGAAGCGACTCCGGCCCAGACCTTCGGACTGCAGATTTCGGCTGATGTCGAAAGCGGCGCTGTGCCCTTCCTGGTCAGCGTGAGCGCAAACCCGGTCAACGGTACGGAGCCCATCACCTATCACTGGAACGTCTTTGACAACGTGCCTGATGGAGATGGCAACCCCGGAATCGGCGGCTCGCCTTCGCTTAACGGCGCTGCGGTCGTGACCCCTGACAGCTCCACTCGCAAGAGCCCCAAGATCCACATCGGCAATACCGCCGGCGTGGCTGGCTCCTTCGACTATGCCATCCGTTGTATTGCTACGGACTCGCAGGGCAACTCGACCGCCAGCAACGTGATCCGCGTGACTGCTCAGCCGCGTACCAACCCCAGCGACAATGCGCCGGGCTATTACGAGGCGCAGCGCCCGAACATCGTGGCTCTGACGACCTTCCCGATTCTGAGCAACCCGCAGGGCTCGGCCAACCCGGTCTTTGTGGCGGTCAACCCGCCGGTGCCCTGGGGCCCGCGTGCCAACGCCGCGGTCTGCAGCCACCCGGCTGGCGTGACCTTCATCATGGGCGGCGAGATCCTTGACGCCAACGGCCGCTTCCAGGGCCTCGTGTCCCCCGGCGACTCGGCCTATGCCTATGTTCCGCGCAAGGCGGCCACCGGCAGCAACCAGTCCAGCATCGGCAAGTGGAACCAGGGTGGCGGTATGGTGCTCCTGAACGACGGCGCCTCGCCGTCCTTCCCGGGCATCCCCGACAGCCCGCCGCCGCCGCAGCTCGACCCGCAGCAGCCGGCTGCCATGCCGCCGCCGTCGGTGACCAACCGCAGCGCGCCCTTTGAGATCGTGGGTTCCGCCGCGGCAGTGATGATCCATGAAGGCGTTGAGACCAACGCAGTGGACAGCTATGCCCCTGAGGCTGATACTGTCCCCTTCCCCGATGGTATTGACCAGGCCTTCTTTGGCGTGGGTCACTACGCGGTGCCGGATGATCCGGGAGCCGGCTGGCAGCTTTCTTCGGCGATGACCAAGTCCGGTCTCGGCGTGCCGGTGGTCTACGTCATCGGCGGTCGTACTGGCGCCAACAGCCCCAGCAATCTGGTCCAGAAGTACTATCCCTTCGGATTTGGTACCGAAGACCTGATCCCCTGGAGCAACGACCTCGGCTGTCAGATCACCAACAATCAGGTTGACACCTGGAGCCCCTACTACCTGCGTCCTGACCAGGACCAGTATGTCGGCCCGGGCCAGAACTTTGATCCATCCGTGACCCAGCGTGTCCCGGGCGTCGGCGACACCGGCATTCTCCCGGTTCTGCCGAAGGCGGCCTATGGCCTGATGGCGGTTTCGCTGGAGACCGGTCGTGACCGCAACAGCCCGAGCTTCCCCAACGGTCCTTATCACTATGTCTTCACCTTCGGCGGTATCGACGAGGGCGGCAGCGTGATGAGCGAAGCCCGCTGGTGGGATACCTCGATCGCCGCTGAAAACCCGACCAACGATGGTCTGACCGACGGCCTCTTCAGCGCGCTGCCGGCCATGCCGACCCCGCGCGCCTACGGTAAGGCCGTGCTGATCCCCACCAACCCCCTGCGTATCGCGCTGGTCGGTGGTTTCGATGACAATGGCACCACCCTGAACACAGTCGATGTGTTTACCTTCGACAACGCCTTCGGCCCGAGCACCGGCAGCTGGAACACCTTCGCCGGTACCCTGCCCGAGGCTCTCGAGGCGATGGGTGCGGGCTACAACCCGGGTCCTGGTGGCCAGGCCTGGGTGCTCGCTATGAGCGGCTGGACCGGCAATGACTTCAGCAGCACCACTTACACGGCCCGCATCGGCAGCCCGGGTAACCTGGTGATCAGCGAGGCCATGCCTGTCGCTCCGCGCTTCGCCATCGGCTCCAGCCAGTCTGGCGCCGGTGCGAGTCTGGCCACGCCATGCGTGTTCAACCGCTTCTACCTGATCGGTGGTCAGGATGAGAACGCGGTGGAGAACATCCTTGAGGTTGTGAGCCTGCCCTAACAGGAGTTAGCAATGCGTTTTGAGGACACAATCGTGAAGCACGGGAAATGGGGACTTGGCGCGCTGCTTGCGCTGGCGCTCCTGGCCGGATCCTGTAGCTCCGGGGGGGACAGCAACAACGGTGGGAACAACGACAATGGACCATTGGAGTTGAACCTCGCCGCTGCGGTGCCGACCACGGGCAGCAGCCCCCTGCGGGTTACCTTCACCGCCAACATCAGCGGAGGCACGGGACCCTATTTCTATGCCTGGGACTTTGATGCCCAGGATGAAAATAGCAACTCGACCTTCGAACCGTCTGAGCTGGTGTTTGACCGCTTCCTGAACAACCAGTTCGACAAGACCATCAGCGTGACGAACGATTACTTCCTCAACGCTGCCAACGCCGGAAGCTCGACCAGCTATAACGCCGTGCTGCGGGTTACGGACAGTGAAAACACTGTCCTCTTCAGCACGCCGATCAATGTTCTGGTCAACTCCAATGCCGGGTTCACCATTGACCCGGCGGGGACCTTCTGGTTCACGGATGAGCTGGCCGACGACGGCACCTACGTTGCCCGCAACGGTCTCCCGGTCTATTTCCGGGCGGCGGTGCAGGGTGGCGCCCAGCCGCTGGCCTACCAGTGGGACTTTAACGATGACGGCACTATCGACTCGACGGTCCAGTCGCCGCAGTTCACCTTCACCGTGCCGGAGCCGGGAGTGGACGTTTTCACTCCGCATCTGACTGTGGTGGACGACAACGGCGAGCAGCTGGGCTTCGATTTCGTGGTACCGGTCAATGGTCCCAGCGTTGGCGGCAACCCGCCGCCGGCCTTCTCGGTCCTGCTTGGCACCAGCCCGCCGGCCCAGTCCGGTGTGGTACAGCTGCGCTACGATCCGACCGGTTCAGATCCGAACCTGCCGCTGGAGCCCGAGCTTGACCTCAGCATCGTGGTCAGCCCGGATCCGGCCCAGCGCGGCGTTCCGCCTTATGAGTACTACTGGGACTTCGAGTCGGACGGCAGCTTCGACAGCTCCGCGCCTTCGCCGAATATCCCGTACTTCAAGCCGGGCGCGGTGGTTTCGACCAACCCCTACCTGATCGCTGAGGACACGAAGAACTTCGTGCTCAGTGTGACGGTGATTGACTCGGCCGGCCAGATTCAGAAGCTGACGCAGAACATTCAGGTGATCAAGTCGATCAGCCGTCCGGTTGATCCGATCATCGTGGATGTCAATTACAACATCGTGGGCAACACGGTTCCCTTCGGTGAGGTCGGCGGTTCCGGCGATACCCAGGAAGTCGACTTCGTCTTCACTTTGCCGAACCTGAGCAACAACGACCAGGTTTACGAGTGGCAGATGGATATCGACGGCGACGGCGTCTCTGATCCGATCGACTTCGATAACGACCCCGGCACTGCTCCCGAGGCGGGCTTCAAGCCCTTCCCGTCGGGCAGCCGTGTGACGGCTCGTACCCGTGTCACCTTCGGTCCCTACGACGGCGACCTTGACGCTCTGAACGACGGCGACTGGCCGATCCCGAACTACTACGCTGCGAGCGCCACCTTCCGCCGTCTGGCAACCGCCGGCGGTGGCCAGGAGGACCAGGTTGTGGTTCAGGTCCCGGTGAGCTTCGTTGAAGTCAACAACATCACCGTCGACGGCAACCTGCTGAGCCGCTCCGAGCACACCATGGTCCCGCTGTTCCGCGTGATCAACGGCGGTGGCAACGGCCAGACTCTGGCCCAGCGCGACGCGGTGATCATCGGCGGCGCCAACAACGGCAACGCCCTGACCTCCGTCCAGCGTATCAGCCAGGAATTCAGCCTGCCGCTGGCCGCCGGTCAGCGTGAAGGTGTCCTGGGTGCCACATCCGTGCGCAATGGCGTGTCGATGACTGTCGCCCGCCGCGGTCAGAGCTCCTTCGTGGTGCCGACCGATACGAACGACTTCTATAACGGCGGCGCCTACTTCAGCCTCGGCGGACGCAATGCCGAATCCGGCCAGCTGACCAGCACCGAGCTGCAGCCGGCCAACGACAATAGCGGCACCATTGGCTGGCAGGTCGGACCGGAGATTACCGTTCCGCAGTCCTATGCCCTGACTGATGCCTTCTGTTCGCCCTTCGTCAACCTGATCTGCGGCGGCCTGCACAAGGCCACCCCCAGCAGCACGGCGGTGGTATCGGCGGCGACGATCGTCTACAACAGCCAGAACGACCCGACCAACCCGCTGGAGCCGGGCGCCTTCGACGCCACCGGCAACTTCGGCGCCAATATGATCACCCCGCGCTACGACGGCACCCTGGCCGTCGTGACCTCGCCGACCCTGCTGATCTATGCGATCGGCGGACGCGAGGCGGGTGGCCAGAGTGTGGCGACGGTCGAGGTTCTCGACCCGAACACCGGTGTCTGGAGCCAGGCCCCCTCGCTGCAGGATGCCCGCAGCGGCTGCACCGCCCAGTCGATCGATAACAAGATCTATGTCTGGGGTGGCGCATTCTATCCGGACAGCGAGTCCCAGAAGAGCCTGGTGCTGACGGCTGAAGTCTTCAACCCGGCAACCGGCGTCTGGAGCTACACCGTGGCCCCGACCAGCGCCCTGAACAACGGCGCCTCCGTGGCCTTCCCGGGTCCTGGTGCGGTTTCCACCGCCGACGGCGTGAACATCAACACGGCCTGGGTCTTCGGCGGCGAGACGCTGAACAACGGAGACAGCTCCTTCCTGCAGGAGTTCGTCTTCTTCTACGACTTCTAAAGAAGTCCTGGCAAGCAGTAACAAGGCCCGCTCCCTTCGGGGGGCGGGCCTTTCCTTTTCGGCTGCATCCCCGTGCACCGCAGCTTGCCTGCATCCGCCTGCCCCGCCGCGCCGTCTGACGCTACTATTGCCGGGTGACAAAACAGGCGATCGTGGTTGGAGGAACCCGGCGGGTCGGGCGCTGGGTTTCCGAGGCGCTGCTGGCCGCCGACTGGCGGGTGCATGCGCTGTTCCGCAGCGCTGCCGGGGCTGCGGCGGAAGTGCAGCAGCAGCTCAGCTCCGCTGGCTTACCGTTCAGCGTACATCAGGCCGACGCCGCCGCTGACAGCGGCCTGCACCAGCTCTTCGCCGACCTCTGCGGCGGCGAGCCGCTGGACCTGCTGGTCAATGCCGCGGGGCCGGCAGCCCGCGGGCCGCTCAGCACAACCAGCGCGGCCGAACTGGAGGACCTCTGGCGCGGCAATGTGCTCTCGGTGCATAACGCGCTGCGCGCCGGCCTGCCATTCATGCGAAGCGGCAGCAGCGTGATCAACTTCATCAGCGCGGGGAATGAAAGCCTGCGGGCCTACCGGGATGTCCCGGCCTACAGCGCCTGCAAAACCATGCTGGCGTCCTACAGCCGCAGTCTGGCCCGCGAACTGGCCCCCCGCGGAGTGGCCGTCAACTGCATCGCGCTGGGGGTTACGGAGCTGCCGCCCGAAGGGGTGCCGGCTCTGGGCACGGAGGCCCTGCCCACCGGTGAATATGTGGGCCAGGAGGACGTGGCTCGCGCGGTCTGGTATCTGTGTTCGCAGCCGGGCGCGCAGCTGACCGGCAGCGTGCTGAACCTCGGCGGCGGCTTTGCCCTCTAAGGCTGCCTGCCGCCAGGGCCGGGCGCCTTACTGCGCGACAATCTCCATGCTTTCATCGGCGCTGTAGTCGAAGTGCCCGGCCGGGTTGTCCGTGCTGACCTGAAAACCGTTGCCGCCGTTGGTTAGCTGCAGGTCAAGCTCGAGGCCATGGCCCATGATGCCCGTGCCGCTGGCGAAGCGGTCGTCAAGGAAGGGCGGGTTGGCTCCGGCAAGCTCAGTGAAGTCGCCGAAGCGCCCCTCCGAGGCATAAAAGGCCTGCTGGGCCGACAGAACGATCCGGACGCACTGCCGGGCCTTTTCATCCAGGCTCTTGCGGCGCGTCTCCATCAGAATCGGGATCGCAATGGTGGCGATGATGCCAATCACGGCAATCACGATCAGAAGCTCGATCAGACTGAATCCACGCCTTGCGGCGCACTCCTTAACCTTCCTGCGCATAACTGACTCCCGGAGCAACGCGATAACTGCGGTCCTAACACTCCTTCCCACCCAGGGGAGCCAGTGAGAATGTAACGCGCAGCCGGGCCCGGCGGAGGCAGTTAACTAGATGTTCGTCTGGTTTAAGCCCTTCAATACCAATGCAAGTTCAGACTCTAATCCTGTGGGCCTTGCATAACACTGGGACCCGCATCTTCAGAGGACGCAGGCAGCGTCAGAGGCTGCGAACCACGAAGGTCTCGTCCACGCCGAAGTCATAGTTGCCACCCGGGTTGGCGATCTCGGCGCTGAAGCGCAGGCCGCGGTCGGATGTGCTCAGGTCGATTTCAAGGCCCTGGCCCAGGGTACCGCCGGCAAAGCGGGAGTCCAGGTAGGGCGGGATGCTGGTGGAAAGTTCCTCGACGCTGCCAAAACGGCCTTCGGCGGCGAAAAAGTTCTGCTCGGCGGTGGCCAGGCTGCGCAGGCAGGCCCGGGCCTTTTCATCCAGAGAGGCGCGCCGCGCGTTCAGCAGCAGCGGAATGGCGATCGTGGCGATGATGCCAATAACGGAGACCACCATCAGGGTCTCGATCAGGCTGAAACCCCGGCGCAGGCGCGCCGACGGACGATTCTTAGTAACCATTCTGCACCCCCGAAAAATCCTGCTCTGGGAATACTTCCCTCTCACCACCCGCGGGAGCGCCATTGGAGTTTTACCAGATTTTATAAATGTAAACAAGTATTTAATCTGCTTAACCGTCATTTTCCTCGGCCTGCGCGGCCTGCGCGCTGGTCCCGCGTCGGCTGCGGCTAAGATAGGCTCTTGCAGCCCGATGACCCCAGCCAGTTTGACGACGCACAGATCCCGCCGGAAGGCGCATCAGCCGGCGAGCGCAGCGGTGGGCGCTACCGCCTGCCACGCCGCGGCGGAACCGACGAAACGGCGGGCCTGCAGGCCCAGTGGCGCGAGCGCCTGAAGGACAGCCTCAACCCCCAACAGCTCGACGCCGTGACAGCCCCCGCCGGGCCCGTGCTGATCCTGGCCGGCGCCGGCAGCGGCAAGACGCGGGTAATCACCTACCGTGTCGCCTTCCTGGTGGGCGCGATGGGGGTGAAGGCCCAGCAGATCCTGCTCACGACCTTCACCAACAAGGCCGCGCGCAGCATGCTTGACCGGGTGGAGCAGGTTGTCGGCGACGCCGCCCGCGCCGTAACCGGCGGCACTTTCCACCATATCGCCAATCTGCTGCTGCGGCGGCACTGCGAACTGCTGGGCTATGACCGCAACTTCACGATCCTTGACGATTCAGACAGCCGCGCGGTGATGAAACTCTCGCGGGGCGAGGTGGGGCAGGTCACCACCGAAAAGGCCTTTCCCTCCGAGCGCCTGCTGCAGGACATCGCCTCGGCGGTGGTCAACACGCATACGCCGCTGGACACCCTGCTTTCGCGGCGCTATCCGCACCTGCTGGAGTTCCTGGATCCGATCCAGCGCGTGCTGATCGACTATCAGCTGCGCAAGGCCGGCGCGAACCAGATGGACTATGACGACCTGCTGGTTAACCTGCTGCGCCTGCTCAGCCCGGAGCTGCATGGCGCTTCAGCCGGGCTGCTCGGCTCCGCGGCCGATGCGCCGCTGCCCGCCGGCGTGGTGCAGCGCGATCTGGAAGCCGTGCGCCGCGAGATCTGCCGCCGCTACACCCACGTGCTGGTGGATGAATACCAGGACGTCAACCATGTGCAGGCGGAAATCGTTCGCCGACTTTACCTTGGAGAAGCAGTCAGCGCCAAGCTGACAGCGGTCAGCCCGGATCAAGGCGAAGAGTCGATGGTCGATGGTCGATGGTCGAATTCCCCAGGCCGTGAAGACGAGGAACCAGGCGGTTTTGTAGATCTGGATTCAGAACCTTCGGAAGTCAGCACGCCACAGGAACTGGACAAGATCGACCATCGACCTTCGACCAGCGACTCTCTGACTGCCTCGGATCCCTCCCGCGGCCTCTTCGTTGTCGGCGACGACGCCCAGAGCATCTACTCCTTCCGCGGCGCGGACTACAACAACATCCGCTCCTTCCCACATGCCTTCAGGGATGCGCATGTCTTCAAGCTGGAGGTCAACTACCGCTCGACGCCGCAGGTGCTGGAGCTGGCCAACGCGATCCTGCAGGATGGCGACCCGCTCTTTCGCAAGACCCTCAGGCCGGTCAAGCCCGCCGGGGCCGAGCGCCCGCTGCTGCTGGCCTGCCGCGACGGCGGCGAGCAGGCCGAGTTCGTCGCCGAGCAGGTACTCTCGCTGCGCGAGGATGCCGGCCTGCGTCTGCGCGACATGGCCGTGCTCTACCGCGCGCACAACAACCGCCTCGAGGTCGAGCTTGAGCTGACCAAGCGCCGCATCCCCTTTGTGGTGCGAGGCGGCCTGCGCTTCTTTGAGCAGGCGCACATCAAGGACCTGCTGAGCTATGTGGTGGTGATGGCCAACAGCCGCGACGAGATCGCCTGGCAGCGCATGCTGGGCATGATCAACCGCGTCGGGCCCAAGACCATCGCCGAGGTGCTGCAGAAGCTGCGTGGCCCGCGCGGGCGCTTCGGCCGCATCGAGGACGATGAGTACGGCGGGCCGCTGGGCCGCTTTACGATGAACGGCGTGGCGGACAGCGCGCGCGGCCAAGCCAAGACGGGGCTGATAGACCTGAGGGACTTCCTGCGCGGACTGCGCGAGGAGCAGACCAGCGGCGCGCTGCCGGCGGCGGACCTGCTGCGGCGGATCCTGACCGAGCGCTACCACGCCTACCTTGAAGTGACGTACGACAACTGGCGCCAGCGCCTCGAGGACCTCGAGCAGCTGATCGTCTTCGCGACGCGCTTCGACACGCTGCACGGCTTTCTGTCGGAGATCGGGCTGGCCGGCGCCTTCACCGGCCAGGAGATCGTCGACACCGGCGATGTTGACGACCCGGAGGACGGCGCCGTGACCCTCAGCACGATTCACCAGAGCAAGGGACTCGAATGGCGCGCGGTGTTTGTGATCAGCGTGCAGGACGACGTGATCCCGCACCGCATGACGCGCATCGATCCAGACGGCGAGGATGAAGAGCGCCGCCTGCTGTATGTCGCCGTCACCCGCGCCGAAGAGATGCTGTTCATGAGCTACCCCCAGGTCACCGAGACCCGCGACTTCCAGCGCATCATCAACCGTGTGTCGCGCTTCCTGCACGACCTGCCTGGAAAGCCCTATGACGAGGCAGTGCTGGAGTGGGGTTAGGGGGCCTGACGGTCCTGCAGGCGCCTCGCGGTGGTATGAAACGGCCTGCTGGGCGTGCTTCTGTGCCTCAGCGGGACTGGATTGGCGCTTCTGGGGATACACGCTGAGGGCTCACTTTAAGGTACACACTTCTCTCTTAGGTCTGTACGGGTGGCACAGCAAGCCCGGCCGAACGAGCCTCCGGAATGGGCTGTGTGCTGATCAATACAGGGCTCAGGCCATGCCTGCGGGCCAGGCGTGACAGCCTGCTTTCTGCGACAGGATCTCACTTACAAGTGTGTCCCTCATTCTGCCGCTGTTCTGTGTATTGAGGTACCCACCCCTGCGCCGTTAAACTCCGCATGACTTCAATCGGAGGTGCAGCAATGCAGAGCGTCAAGAACATCACAGTAATCATCACCCTGGTCGTGGCAGCGATCATGGGCATCACCAGCTGCGGCGGTGGCGCGGGCAGCCTGGGTCTGGACAACAGCAGCCTGGTCGCCGGTGCTGGCAGCACAGCCGGTATTGACGACTCGGCGCTGCGTGGCGGCGGCAGCGGCAACGGCGCTGATGACTCGGCGACCCACGACGCTGGCGACGACAAGGGCCAGCATCTTCCCGGACTGCCCGCGGATGACAAGGGCGGCGAGCGCAGCGCCAGCGCGGTGGAGAGCTTCCCCGGCTCCAGCGCGGTCGAGTTCGCCAACGGCGCGGTGGTGGAGAGCACGATGGTGCTGACCAGCACCGAGACCGACCTGGCCTGGGCCCTGTACAAGGTCGAAGGCCTGGCCGGCCGCAAGGTGACCGGCATGAGCATCGAGACCCTCGGTGGAATCGGCAGCTCCTACAGCGTCGGCGTGTCCAACTACAGCGAGGGCGTCTGGGACTTCCTGCAGTCCGGCAGCCTGCCCGAGTTCGAGATCGACTTCACGGCGGAGCAGACCCGCCTGACCAGCGAGGTCGGCAACCTCTACTTCGTGGTGGTCGCCTCGGGCGGCGCGGAGATCAGCGTCCTGCAGTCCACGGTCTTCAGCCGCGAGCTCGAGCCCGGCGAGGAAGAGCTGCCGGTGTTCGGCAAGGGCATCGAGGCCAGCGAGGGCCTGGCGGACCGCATCACCGTGAGCTGGGACGCCATCGCGGGAGCCAGCAGCTATGAGCTCTGGCGCGAAGCGGACATCGAGGGCCAGGACGAAGTGGCCGAGCTGATCGCCACCATCCCGGCGGTCGAGGCCCAGACCAGCTACAGCTATGACGACATGGCGATCACCATGAGCACTGAATACAAGTACCGCGTCCGTGGCGCCAGCACCGAGGGCACCGGCGAGTTCACCCGCTGGAACAGTGGCTGGGCCGGCGCCGCCCCGGCGGGCGAGGACGAGGGCAGCGAGATCGGCGACGATAACGGCAATGATGGTACTGAGGTCGGCGACGATAACGGCAACGATGGTACTGAGGTTGGCGACGATAACGGAACTGACGGTACTGAGACCGGTGATGACAACGGCAACGACGGCACCGAGACCGGTGACGACAATGGCAACGACGGCACCGAGGATGAGACCGGTGATGACAATGGCAACGATGGCACCGACGCCGGCGATGACAACGGCGGCGGCAACGACGACCCGGCGGTCTAGACAGCCGGAACCACGGGTGAGCTTTTTCAACCGCAGTGAATCACCGGCGGGGCGGTAAGTAGGCCGTAGACCTGGACTTCCGCCGGTATCAGATTCACACCCTCTGGAGGGGCGCAGTGGCAGCTGCGCCCCTCCTTCTTTTTGCAGGCGCGCAGCAATTGAGACTATTGAAGACTGTCCCCCGCGCGCCGATGAATGTGCTGAGAACCTTTCTTGGCAGGCAAAGCATGCTCAGGCAGCAGACAGCGGAACAAATCGTCTTTGACGCGGGGGCCTTCCACCGCGTGGACAGCATTGAACTGGTCTGGGACCACGAGGCGGCAGTCCCGGAACTGCGCCTGCACCTCAGGCTGCACAGCGAACAGGATTCCACCGCGCACTTAAGCCTCGATTTCTCCGGCGTGGCCGATCTGAAGCTGCAGGCGGCGCTGTCCTTTGACGACCGCGTGGGCACGATCCTGATCCGTGATATCCGCGACCGCGGCTGGAGCGATATCAACTTCGAGGTCTTTGAGCCCGACGACCAGGGGCTCTACTTCATGTGCTCAAGCTGGACGCAGCGCTAGGGCAGCATGCCGATCGAAGGGGTCCAGCTTGCCTGGGCCCGCGCCGTAACAGCCGGCTCGATGCCGCAGTGGCCTTCCTGGCATGTTTGTTGCCCTCTGTTTGAGTTCCCCCATCTGCGAATCACGGCGTCCTCAGCGCAGGCCCAAAAGTAGGGGCGCACAGAGTGCGCCCGGGATGGCAGTTCGGTGCTGCTGACGCAATGTAGGGGCGCACAGAGTGCGCCCGGCACTTGCTGAGACGCTGCTTACAGTTTCCGGGCGCACTCTGTGCGCCCCTACGCCACATACGAACTGCTCGCAGCCGCCACCGCGGGCGCGCTCCCAGCGCTGCTGCGCATCTCCCCCGCCTTAGCCGATAATGGGACAGGGGAGAACTATGGTTAAGTACAAGGAACGCCATAAGCTGGCGCAGGCGGCGGAGCGCATAGTGGCCGAGAACCAGCTCGCCAGCGACCGCTTCAGCCCGATGCGCTTCCCGGACAGCCTGGAAGAGGCACTGGCCGGCAAGACTGTGCTGGTCACCGGCGGCACCGGCTCCATCGGCCGCGAGATCGTCCAGCAGGTGCTGGCCTACGGCCCGCGCGTGGTGCGCGTCTTCTCCCGCAACGAGTACAACCAGTACGCCATGCGCACCGAGTTCGGCGAGCGCCCGGACCTGCGCTTCCTTTTGGGCGATGTGCGCGACCGCGAGCGCCTGATGCGCGCCTGCGAGGATGTCGAGGTGGTCTTCCACGCCGCTGCGCTGAAGCATGTCGAGATCTGCGAGTACAACCCCTTCGAGGCGGTCAAGACCAACGTCATCGGCACCCAGAACGTGGTGGAGACGGCGCTGGACTACAACATGGAGCTGGTGGTCGGCATCTCCACTGACAAGGCCGTCAGCCCGACCAACACCATGGGGGCGACGAAGCTCTTGGCCGAGCGCGAGATCCTTTCCGCCAGCCGCTATAAGGGCGACCGCCGCACGCGCTTCGCCGTGATCCGCTTTGGCAACGTGCTGGCCTCCCGCGGCTCGGCCATCCCGCTGTTTGTGCGCCAGATCCGCGAGGGCGGGCCGGTGACGCTGACCCATCCCGACATGCGCCGCTTCTTCATGAGCATCCCGCAGGCGGTCGAGCTGGCGCTGACGGCCAGCCTGGACAGCCGCGGCGGAGAGATCTTCATCCTCAAGATGCCGGTGCTGGCGATCGGCGACCTGATCAGCGCGCTGATCAAAATCTATGCCCCGCGCTTCGGCCGGCGGCCCGAGGATGTGCCGGTGCAGACCATCGGCCTGAAGCCCGGCGAGAAGCTATACGAAGCACTGATGACGCCCGAGGAAGCGCTGCACAGCGCCGAGGCCGAGCGCTTCTTCAAGGTCCAGCCCTGGCAGCCGGTGGAGGCCGAGCGCCTGGCCCTGGCCACCGCCGGCGGCGCGGATGGCGCGGCCCCCGGCGGGCTGTCGGGCGGCTATGACAGCGCCGACCAGCCCCTGCTGAGCGTGGACGAGATCATCGACCTGCTGCCCAGCCAGGGCCTGGTCGAAGCCTTCGAAGCCGCGTCGATGGAGTAGCGCTCCCCTCGCCGAGCTATTCGCCGCAGCCACAGGCGTCGGCGCTGACGCTTGTTAGACTATTACCGGGTGCAAGTACCTCCGCCGCGAAATCTCACTGAAGTGTTGATCACGATCATCCTCATAGCACTGGTGTTGATCGGCTATATCTTCCTTGTTGTCGCCCCTGAAACCGAACGTCAGGATGCTGCCGCGGCTAAACAGAATGCGCTGCCCTGACCATGCTTCTTCAGGTCTCAGCCTGCACCTTTCAAAGACCTTGAGCGAAGGCGCGGAGCGCGGGCTGCTTGCGCAGCAAGAGCCCGCTTTCCCGATCTAACACAAGCGGGCTGTCGCTTCGCGACCAGCCCGCGCCCCGAGACTCCGGGACAGGGCTCGGAAACATGAAAGGCTGGCGGTCCCAGAAAAGAAGGCCGCATATCCATGCGGCCCTGCAAGATGCTGGCTTGCAGCCGGCGCTCCCACAGCAGGGCCGAGGCAATGCTCGGCCCCTGCAGGATTCACCAGCGCTTTACTTTCCTGCGGCACAATTCCGCCATGAGCAAAATCAAGGTGCTGTTCCTTTGCACCGGCAACTCCTGCCGCAGCCAGATGGCCGAGGCCTGGCTGCGCCACTTCGGGGGCGACGAGTTCGAGGCCTTCAGCGCCGGCACCGACCCCAAGCCAATCCACCCGCTGACCTTCAAGGTCATGCTGGAGGACGGCATCACGCTGGAGGGCCAGCGCCATAAGCACCTTGACGAATTCCTGGGCCGCGAGTTCTTCAGCTACATCATCACCGTCTGCGACGCCGCGCGCGACACCTGCCCCACCGTCTGGCCCGGGGTCCACGAAGTCCTGCACCTGAGCTTTGAAGACCCGGCGGCCTTTGTTGGTGATGAGTTCTCAACCCTGCAGAAGTTTCGCGAGGTCCGCGATGCTATTGAAGACGGAGTCCGCGAACTGATCCAGCGGCTGCGGGAGCGGCTGCGCGCAGAGGAAGAGGCAGCGGACCTCGCCCCGGAAGCCGGCGGCGCAGCTGGCCGGTCTGGCTGAGGCAAAGTGGCTGAGGTACAGCAGCGCGGCAACTGACGCTAGAATTCGTCCATGAGTCATAAAATCAAGCCTCAGCTTCGCTTCATCGTCGCGACTAGTGTGCTGCTCATCCTGCTCGCCGCTCTGCTGGCCGCGGCGGCTTCCTGCAGTCTGATTAAGCCCAGGCAGTACCCGCAGCCCAACTGGCCCATTGCTGTGACTTTGCCCCCCGGCGCAGTCAACCGCATGTCCAACGACCTCGGCAACTCCTGGTCGGCGCACTTCGACTGCAAGCTGGGCCGCGAGGCCGTGGTCAAGCATTTCAGCGATCTGCTGGCGGGCGAGGGCTTCAAGGCCGTGTCAGAAATCGAGCGCAGCGGCTCCGGCGCGCTGCTGCTGATGCGCTCCGCCGACGGGAAGCTGCTCGGCGGGCTGTGGCCCGGCGGAATCCTGAACGACCCGCTGCTCAGTCAGCATGACACGGACTACATCTTCCGGCTCGAAAGCAAATAGGCCTTTCTAAAGCACTGGCTGCATCCGCTCAAATGGGATTGGCTGGAGGATTTTTCAGAATTTACTTGACAAAGAGAGCATAATCTGTATAGTATAAAGGATACTTATCCTAAACGTGAGGATGGCGCTCATGACTAATGTCTCTTCGCAGCTGCAGGCCGATCTGGCCCGGCTGCTTTACAGTCCCACCGCCGCAGTGCTGCTCTGGGGTCTGGCCCTGCATGGAAAGCTGGACCGGGATGCCCTGGCTATTCTGGGTCTGAAGGATGTCGATCCGGAACTGCTGGAAAGCACCTTTTCGACACAACTGCAGGATATCCGCAGGAACCTCAAGCTGTCGGAGTACTCACTGCCGGACCTCGGCCGCCTGCTGCGCGGCCTGTGCGGCGGCCTGCTGGCCGATGCCCAGCACTTCGGCAACCCGGCGCTGATCCGCAAGGCCGGTCAGGCCCTGGCCCACATGCCGCTCTTTGCCCGCGAGCCGGAGCTCTACGCTCTTGAAATGGAGGGCCGCCGGGCCAATGCCCTGGCGCGGCTGGAAGAGGCCAACCTGCGGCGCGAGGAACTGCGCGGCCGCCGCCTGAAACTCAAGCTGCTCAATGATCAGCAGGCGCTGGAGTCGGCGACAGGTGCTTCCGGGCCGGATGCGGCAGCCCTGCAGTCGCCGCCCGGTCAGGCACAGGCTCTTGACCCGGCCACTGGATCAGGTCCTTTGGACCGCCCAGGCGAGCTGGCTGGCGAGGCGCAGGAAGGCGTCACGCTGGCTGAGGAATACGCTGCTGAGCCTCAGGGCAACGCCCCGGCCGAACTGGTCGAGCTGATTGATGCCGCCAGGGCTGCAAATGCAAAAGTGCCCCTTTCTGCAGCATTTTCCGCCGCAAAGGTTAAAAGCGCTGCGGCCTCATGATGGCCGGGCCGACAACTGCGCCAGGAACAGCGGCAGGCTAGGGCTGCAGGCTCAGCAGTGCGCGGCGGGCGGCATTGCGCTGCATATCCTGGCCGGCACGGGCGGCTGAGGCAAGCACGTCGCGGGGCACACTGCTCAGCAGCGGGGCCGGTCCGCTGGGCAGGCGTGATCCGCCCCCGCCCATCCCCATGCCGGCGGTCGGCCCACCGACACCTCCGCGGCGCAGCTCGCTGATCTCGCGGCGCAGCATGCGCAGCTCGGCGCTAAGCTCGGCCATCGCGGCGCTGAGGCTGGGCTGGATCCGCAGTCCGGGGGCGTCAAGGCCGCTGCCCGCCTGCGGGCCGGAGCTGCGGGAAAGGAATGTCTGGGTGCCGCGGGAAGCTTCCCAGGCGGAGCG
Source organism: uncultured Planctomycetales bacterium (assembly GCA_964512635.1). GTDB lineage: Bacteria > 4484-113 > 4484-113 > 4484-113 > JAFGCY01 > JADZFO01. The sequence goes on from CAZEJB010000020.1 coordinate 43,007, forward strand.
CTCCAGGGCCAGCAGGCTGTGCAGACGGCCCAGACGCGCTTCAAGCTGCCGCGCCCTGATGCCGCCGACGCGTTCGGGGGGAAAAGCAGCCCCCAGCGGACGCGCAGCCTCCGTGCTGTCCTGGCTCATGCAGGGATTATAACGCGGCTTGCGGAATCAGCAGGGCCTGCACCCTACCGTCTAATAACGTTCCATCGTGATCTCGGTCTTGGTCACCTTGCGGCGGCGCGGGGCCTTCTGGCCGGGTTCAAGTTCCTCAACCCGCGGGGCGCGCATGAACTTGATCTCGCGGCGCGGGCGGCCATCGGGGTAGGGCTCAACGTCCTCCACCACGGCCTCCAGCATGTCGCCTTCCTTGATCAGGCCATAGGCGTGCAGCTCGGCGACCTTGGTATCGATGTATTTCTCCACCGCGCGCACCAGCGGGCGCACGCCGAGCTCCTGGTCGATGCCGCGGTCCACCAGCCAGTCGCGGGCGGCAGAGCTGAGCTTGAGGTGGAAGCCCATGCCGGCGAAGCGGGCCGCCGAGATGTTCAGCAGCTTCTGCAGGATGTCGTAAAGGCTGTGGCGGCCCAGCGCGCGGAAGACGATGAACTCGGTCAGCCGGTTGCGGAACTCCGGGCTGAACATGCGCTTCATGGCTTCCTTGGCCGCGGTGTAGATCTGATAGTCCGTCTGCGCGGCGGTGGCGGCCGGCGGCTCGTTGCGGAAGCCGATGCGGCTGGCATGCAGGATGTTGTCGATGTCAAAGGCGCCGATGTTGGAGGTCATGATCACGATGCAGTCCTCAAAGGAGACCGATCCGTCATCCTCCTTGGTGCGGCGGGCCAGGGTGATGCGGCCCTCGTCCATGATCTGCAGCAGCAGGTTATGCAGGCGGTAATGCCCCTTCTCAACCTCGTCGAACAGGATCACGCGGTTCTTGACGCCTTCCACATTCTCACGCTGGAAGACGGCCGGCAGGTCCGAGCCGACATAGCCCGGAGGAGCGCCGATCAGCCGCGCGATGGCGTGGGGCTCGCTGTATTCAGAGCAGTCGATCTTCAGCACGGCGCGGTGGTCGTCGTGCAGGGCCTTGGCCAGCGCGCGCACGGTCTCGGTCTTGCCGACGCCGGTCGGGCCGGCGAAGAACATCACGCTGATCGGGCGGCCGGGGGTGCGGAAGCCCTCGCGGGCGCGCAGCAGAGCCCGGCTGATCGCCTGAATCGCGCGGTCCTGGCCGATCACTTCCTTGTGCAGCACCTCGACGATGTCGTCAACGGGGCTGCGGGCGCCCTTGGGGATAACCACCGGAATGGTGGCCTCCACATCGGTGATCAGCGGGGGCTTCACGACGCCGCCGGAGCTGCCGTCGCGGGCGACCTCAAGCGGGTAGTCCGACTCGCTGCTGGTTTCAGCGCTAAGGGTCTTGCGGCCCCGGCGGCTGGCGGCAGCCACATCCTTGCTGCTGGCCGGAGCCAGCAGGGGCGCCTTGGTGCTGCGGCGGGCAGGAGCCTTGGGCCCCTCCGGCGGCGGCGTATCTGTTTTCTTACGCGGAGGCATAGCAGCTAGTTTATCGGCAGGCAGGGGCCTTTTGATGACCCGGGCTGATTCTCAGTTCTGCCCCGCAGGAGGACAGCGCTCAGTTCTTTGCGCCGTGTCTGTTTCAAGCTTGCCGGCTGCTCTTCTGACTCGGGCCTGAAACTCTGGTTCGCGGGCGGCGCTCTTAGCCCGGTTTCGCAAGAAGCCACAAACCCTTCAAGGAGTATTGAAATGAGCACGGTACAGCCGGGTCCCACGATCTGCAGAAGCCGGTTATCCGGCTTCTGCCGGTTTTAACTCCGACTTAACTTGAAGCTGGTTTGAAGCATCTGGCCAGCGGGTAAAGCATCCGGTTTCGCAAGAGACCCCGCAACATCACTGAAGTATGGAG
>CAZEJB010000020.1:45018-64968 GCA_964512635.1 uncultured Planctomycetales bacterium
GCGGGTAAAGCATCCGGTTTCGCAAGAGACCCCGCAACATCACTGAAGTATGGAGACTTCGATGAAAACGCTGAACCTTTGCCTCTGGCTTTCGCTTATGGTCCTGACGCTGGGCCTCGCCTCCTGTGGCGGGACCGGCGCCGGCTCCCCCATCCAGCAGGAACTGGATGCGCCGCAGCAGGAGGCTGCGACCGGCGCTCCGGCTTTCGAGACCCCCGGGGCTGACACGGCAGAACGCGATTCAAGCTATCTGCCCGGCGGCTATGCCTACTGCTTCGGCCCCTACAGCATGGTCAACCACCATTACAACTACAACTTCTACTGGGGCAACGTGAAGGAAACGCCGGACGGCCTTGGCGACAAGCTTTCGATCCGCGGCGGCAAGTCCACTCCGAGCGGCGTGCGCTACTGGTTCACCAAGGGCCAGGGCCAGGCGCAGGCTGCCCGCATCCGCCGGCTCTACTTCCAGGGCTATGGCACCCAGCTCCAGGTCCACCTGCTGAACGTCAGCACGGGCAGCTATGACCCCTGGCAGACGCTGAACATGAATGACGCCGCGGCCCACCACTTCTGGCCCAGCGTGCGGGTGGATCTGCAGCACATCAGCAGCACTGGCCGCGTGGTGGCCGAGGTGCGCAGTCCGGCCGGACAGGTCAATGATCTCTACGTGATCATGAGTGATGTCTGGTAGACCCCTGGATCAAACACGGAACTACAGGGCGGCCCGCAAGGGCCGCCTTTCGCTCTGAGCCCCCTGCAGCCCGCCGGGCCGGCACGGATTTCGCGGTATTCCCGCCGCGCTGTTTAGCCCTCCCGGGCCAGGGGTAATACATCCGGTTTCGCAGGAAACCCCACCAAACAGAAGCAAGGAGATAAGTCATGAACCGCTCAGTTAACAAGCTCTCTGGAATCGCCCTGTGGGTTTCTTGTCTGGCCCTGATGGCGCTGATCGCCTCCTGCGGCAGCTCCAACATCGGCTCCCCCATCCAGGACGACCTGGATGCACCCGCCGGCCCCCAGCTCGGTGAGCCGCCCCTCGACCCCAGCCTGCTGCCCGCTGAAGGAACCAAGGGCGATGCGGTGGAGATCATCGAGGAGCCCGTCATCGTCGAGGAGGGCAAGAGCGCGTCTTACACTCCCGGCCTGCCGGTCTGGATCCCGGCGGGGATCAGCGTGATGAACCCCCAGGCCTATGGCTGGAAGGGCGGCAACGTCAAGGACCTCGCCGGGGCGCCCTTTGTGCAGCTGATCAACGCGCCGGGCATCGTGCCTCAGCCCGAAGCCTGGGTGCGCTATGACATCCGCGAGAACGTGGCCGGCCGCCTGCAGACGATCATGATCATGGGCACGGGCACCAAGCTGCGGGTCAACCTTTACAAGTGGAACAGCGCCGCCTGGCAGAACTTCGGCCTGTACGACCTGAACAACGGCCCGGTGATGATCCAGGTTCCGGCGGAGTACGTCCAGAACGGGCACGTCTATCTCAAGCTGCGTGAGCCCTACATCGGCACCAGCCAGATCAACTCGATCGAGGTTAACGTGTTCTAGCTCAGCGCAAGCTGACACTGCAAGCGCATGCATGAACTGGTACAAGCAAGGCGGCAGGCCGGGTCCTGCCGCTCTGCTTTGGAATTGCAGGGGCGCACTGATTGCGCCCGCCCTAATAAAAGTTCGCTCCACTGTTTAGCCATCGCGCCCTGCGGGTAATACATCCGGTTTCGCAAGAGACCCCACAATTCAGAAGCAAGGAGATAAGGAAATGAAACGCTTCAACATCGCCCTGTGGGTATCTTGTCTAGCCCTGATGGCGCTGATCGCCTCCTGCGGCGGCAGCAACATCGGCTCCCCCATCCAGGATGACCTGAATGCAGACAATGGCGGAGAACTGGCACCCCCGCCCTATGACCCTGCCCTCGACCCGGACAACGAAGCTGTCGAGGAAGAAGGCGATCCGGCTCCGCCGCCCTTCGACCCCGCCCTGATCCCGGACGAGGAGCTCGGCATTCCGCCGGTCGACCCCGGACCGGATCCCGGCTTCAACCCGCAGCTTGACGAGAAGGCCGCCAGCTACCTGCCCGGCGGTTTCGCCTGGTGCTACAGCGGTGTGAACACCCTGGTGGACAACCACTTCAACTACACCTCCCGCTGGGGTAGTGTGATCGAGACTGTCGTCGGCCCGGTCAAGACAGTGCACCTGCGCTCCAGCAGCGATACCATTGCCGGCATCAAGTACTGGTTTAAGAAGGGCCCGAACGTGCTGCCCGGCGAGCGTATCCGCCGCCTGGAGTTCCACGGCACAGGTAAGCAGCTGCAGGTCCACCTCTACAACTTCAGCACCGGCGCCTATGACCCCTATGTGACCTTCAACCTGGACGACGCCCCGATGCTGGGCTTCTGGCCTTACATCAACGTCGGCGCTCAGCACGTGGACACCAGCGGACGCGTGGTGGCCGAGGTGCGCAGCAAGCTGCTGAACTACAACAAAATCGTCAGCATCCGTACGGATGTGTATTAGAGCCAGATGCTGTGGGGACACCGGCAGGCAGTGCGCCTGAAACCAAGCTATCTTCCCATTCCCATCGTCAAAGCGGACCGCAAGGGCCGCTTTTCACCTGCGGCAGGGTATACAGTTCCGTCCCTGCCGCTGACCCCGGCGCAGGCGCGCCGTCGAGTCGCAAGGAGCATCGTATGAACAAGCTGAAACTGAAGCTGCTGCTGGTACTGCTGCTGAGCCTCAGCAGCCTCGCTGCATCCTGCGGCGGCGGTATGGCGCTTAGCCTGCCGGAGGACCTGAGCAGCCTGGACCCGGCAGCGCAGGGTGAGGCCGGTCTGATCCGCGAGACTGCAGCGGTCGCCGATACCGGCATCCTTGACAGCGCCGGCCTGACCGGACAGTACAGCTCGATGGCCATTGTCAGCGGCAATCCGGCGATTGCCTACTACGACTCGACCAACGGCGACCTGCGCTATATCCGCGCCAGCAATGCCGATGGCACCGCCTGGAACGCCTCGGTGCTGGTGGTTTCAACCGGTATCTCCGGGCAGCACTGCTCGCTGGCGGTGGTCAACGGCAACCCGGCGATCAGCTATTTCGATTCCACCAACGGCGACCTGCGCTTTGTCCGCTCCAGCGATGTCAACGGAGCCGCCTGGGGTGCGCCGGTAGCGGTAGACACGGCCGGCATCACCGGCCTTTACACCTCCCTGGCAGTGGCCAGCGGAGTGCCGGTGATCAGCTACTACGACCAGACGAATGCGAACCTGCGTTTTGTCCGCGCCTCAAACGCGAATGGCACGGCATGGAACGTCGCCCAGACGGTTGACAGCACGGGGGACCGCGGGCAATACACTTCGCTGGCCCTGATCGGCGGCATCCCGGCGATCAGTTACTACGACCTGACCAACGGCAACCTGCGCTTCGTGCGGGCCACAAACGCCAGCGGCAGCGCCTGGGGCGCTGGGATTAACGTGGACAGCACCGGCTTCACCGGGCTTTATACCTCGCTGGCCCAGGTCAACGGCAACCCGGCGATCAGCTACTTCGACCAGACCAATGGCGACCTGCGCTACGTGCGCGCTACCAATGCTACCGGCACAAGCTGGGGCACGCCGCTGAGCTTCGACACGACAGGTACCGTCGGTCAGTACACCAGTCTGCGGATCATCGGCAGCAACCCCGCCATCGCCTACTTTGATGTGACCCGCGCCGACCTGCGTTATATCCGCTCGACGGACCTGAACGGCGCGGTCTGGGGGACGCCGCAGAGCATCGACGACGGCGGCACCGGCAGCGCGGGCCAGTATGCCTCGCTGCTGTCAGTCAACGGCCGCCCGGCGGTGGCCTACTACCACGTCACCAGCGGCGACCTGCGCTACGTCCGCGCCGGCGACGCGAATGGCGATAGTTGGAGCGCCATGCTTTCGCTTGACACGGTCAACCTGCGCGGCCAGTTCACCAGCATGGCGATCGTCAACGGCAACCCGGCGATCAGCTACTTTGACGCGACCCAGGGCGATCTGCGCTATGTCCGCGCCAAGAACGCCGCCGGCACCAGCTGGAACGCGCCGCTGGTGCTGGACTCGGTCAGCACTACCGGGCAGTACACCAGCCTGGCGGTGATCAACGGCAACCCCGCAATCAGCTACTTCGATTCGGCCAACGGCGACCTGCGCTATGTGCGGGCCACTGACATCAGTGGCACTGCCTGGGGCGCGCCGGTCACGATCGACAGCGCCGGCACCACCGGCCAGTTCACCAGCCTGGCCGTGGTCAACGGCAACCCGGCCATCAGCTACTACGACGTGGGTAACGGCAACCTGCGCTTCGTCCGCGCCACCAACATCAACGGCACGGCCTGGGGCGCGGGGATCAGCGTGGACAGCGCCGGCATCACCGGCCTGTATACCTCACTGGCCATCGTCTCCGGCAATCCGGCGATCAGCTACTACGACCAGACTAATGCCAACCTGCGCTATGTCCGGGCGACCAATACCAGCGGCTCGGCCTGGGGCGCTCCGCTCAGCGTTGACACCGCCGGCAACACCGGCCAGTACAGCAGCCTCGCGGTCGTGAATGGCAACCCGGCGATCAGTTATTACGACGCCAGCCTGGGCGACCTGCGCTATGTGCGGGCCAGCAATGCCACCGGCTCGGCCTGGGGCGCCAAGCTCAGCCTCGATACTGCCAACGACGTCGGCGCCTACAGCAACCTGGAGGTCATCAACGGCAACCCGGCGGTGGCCTACTTCGACCAGACCAGCGCCAACCTGCGCTATATCCGCGCCAGCGACACCAGCGGCACTGCCTGGGCCGCCCCGCGCGTTATCGACAGCGTCGGCGGCGTGGGCAGCCACAACTTCCTGCTGCAGGTCAACGGCAGCCCGGCGATCAGCTACTACGACGTGACTAACGGCGACCTGAAGTATGTCTGGGGCTTCTAGGCCAGGTACTGCGAACCGAACTTAACGCGAGCCCCGTCCCCTGCCGGGGCTTTCGCTTTCACTTGCAGCCTGCTCTGTATTCGTAGGCACAGGCCTTGCCCGGCTGCAGCATGCCATATCATGCCCCTGCTGAAAAGCAGGAGGCAGGCATGGGCGGCAACGACTCGGGCGAGACAGGCAGGCTGGAGGGCGCGGGCTTTTCGACCCGCCAGGTACACAGCGGGCACATCAGGGACGATGTTGGAAGCGTGATGCCGGCGATCTACCAGACCAGCATCTATGAGTTCCGCGACAGCGAACACGGCGCGGAAGTGATCCGCGAGCGCGAGGCCGGCTATGTCTATGCCCGCTGGGGCAGCCCCAACAGCCGGATGCTGGAGGCCGCGCTGGCCGACCTGCACTCCGGCGCGGGCGCCTGGACCTTCGCCACCGGCATCGCCGCGGTGAACTTCATTTATTTCGCCCTGCTCAAGGCTGGCGACCACATCATCTGCGCCGAAAGCCTCTATGCCCCGACGCGCTACAGCCTCGAGCTCTACTGGTCACGCTTCGGCGTCGAGTTCAGCTTTGTTGACGCCACCAGCCTGGACAGCGTGGCGGCGGCGCTGCGGCCAAACACGCGGCATATCCACATCGAGACGCCGGCCAACCCGACCCTGCGGGTCAGCGACATCGCCGGTTGTGCGCAGATCGCCCATGACTGCGGCGCGCGCCTGAGCGTGGACAACACCTTCATGAGTCCGCTGCTTCAGCGCCCGCTGGAGCTTGGGGCGGACATCGTGATGGAGAGTCTGACCAAGTTCGTCAACGGCCACAGCGATGTTGTCGGCGGGGCGCTGGTCTTCGCCGACAAGGAGCTTTACGACAGCCTGTACAAGCCCTGGTACACCCTGGGCGCGACTATGGACCCGCACCAGGCCTGGCTGATCCAGCGCGGCCTGAAGACGCTCAAGCTGCGGGTGCTGGCGGCGCAGGAGAACGCGCAGGCGGTGGCGGAATACCTCGCTGCCCATCCGGCCGTCGGCGCCGTGCACTTCCCCGGCCTGCCCAGCCACCCGCAGTATGAGCTGCAGCGGCGGCAGGCCTCCGGCCCCGGCGCCTGCATGAGCTTTGAGCTCAAGGGCGGGCTTGATGCCGGGCGCAGCCTGATGGACCGCGTGCGGCTCTGCACCCGCGCAGTCAGCCTGGGCGGTATCGAGACCCTGATCAGCCACCCGGCGAGCATGACGCATGTGGCGCTGACCAGCGAAGAGCGCACACAGGCTGGCGTGCCCGACGGACTGATCCGCTTTGCGGTCGGTATCGAGGACAGCGTGGATATCATCGCGGACCTGGAGCAGGCGCTTTCCTGACGCGACTTCGTGACGCTTTTGAGGCTCAGTCCAGGGGGTTGTAGATCTGGATCAGGCGGTCCTGCTGGCTGACGATGTAGATGCTCTCCTGTCCAAGGGCAAAGCTGCTGAAGTAGAAGGTGTTCTCGCCATCCGGCTCGCGCATGTCCTCAATCACCGGGTTGCTGCCGTCGGCCGGCGGCTGGGTGTAATCGAAACGCGCCAGCCAGATCCTGCCGTCAGTGTCGGCGATGTAAATCCGCCCGTCCTTATCGACCGCCGCGCGGCTGTGGACATCACCATTGCCGAGGGGAAGAATCCAGAAGGGGCCGGAGATTTCCGGGCTGACACCATCAGTATCAAGGCGCACGCCGCGCAGCTCGGACTGGTCGCTCTCGCTGCCGTCCGTCGGCACCGGCTGGACAATGTAATCGGACTGCGCCACCCGCGAAGGGGCGACCAGCGGAATACCGCCCAGCAGGTAGGTGTCCTCCCGCAGGCCGGTGGTGGAATTGATCAGCAGGAGCTGGCCGTTTTCGGGATAGATGAACAGGCCGTCACGCAGCACGCAGCCGCCGGCCAGGTTCAGCGGCGTGCCCAGGTCGCGATAGTCCGAGTCCGGCAGCTCCTCGCCATCAGTCTGCTGCAGGCTGATGCAGTGCTGCACAAGGCCGATGGAAAAGCCCTCATAGGTACAGGGCCAGTTGAAGCTGGCATTAGCCGGATTGAAGGCCGCATCGGCGCTGAAGCGCATCGAGGCGTTCAAACTGGTGTTCTTCCAGGCCTCCGATCCATCCTGGTTCAGCGCCAGCGGGTGGGCCAGGCCGTCAGCCGCCGTGACCAGCACCCCTCCCGGGCCGATGTTGGGCGAGCTGTAGGGGCGGGAGTTGTCGTCGCGCACCGCGCCGAGGTTATGCTGGAACTTCAGCCCGCCGCTGGGCGTGACCCCGAAGAGGTAGCCATCCAGCACGGTGCTGCCCGTCAGGCCGACAACAAAATAGGCGTTTCCCGCGCTGTCCAGGCAGGGTGCCTGCGGCGGGCAGACGAAGCTCTTGCCCTCCGGTGCGTAGGCGTTGGTGTCAAAGCTGTAGCGCAGAGTCTGAAGGTCAGAGGTATAGCTCAGCAGGCGGCCGTCGCGGCTGAGGGCATAGACATTGCCGAGGGCGTCAATGACCGGCGAGGTACGGTTTTCGCCGCTGCTCTCGGCGCTGAGCGCCACGCTGTTGAAGCCCTCAAGGTTGGCCGGGCCGCTGCGCACAGCTGAGGTCCCGGAGCCATCGGCACTGCCGCCGAGACGTGGCCATAGTCCGCCGGCCAGCTTGAACTCCACCGGCAGGCCGCTGCTGGGGATCGCGCTGGCACTGGCGCTGAAGGGGCTCGACCCGTCAGCGTTGCGGGCGCGCAGCGCGAAGTAGTACAGCGTGCCGTTACTCAGGCCTTCAACCGACCAGCTTGTGGCCGTGCGGTCGAGGCTTTGGCTGAGCTGGGCGTCGCTGAGGTCGATCTGGGTTGCAAAGTAGACATCAATGCTGTCAGCCCGCGGGTCGGGATAGGCGTCCCATGACAGGGCCACCTGTGCATCGCTGGCCAGCGCGCTGAGCCCGCCGGGGGCGGGCAGGGGCGTACGGTTTTCCACCGTCAGTTCGGCATGGTTGTAGACAACCCTCCCGCCGTCGCTGACCACCGCGAAATACAGGTATCCCGCCGGGCTCAGATAGCGCGGGGCGGTATCGCCGAAGCTGTGCAGATAGTCGCTGGTGTGCGCCCCGCCCGAGGCTTCCCAGCGCTGGGCTTCCCAGTTGCCGAGATAGAGGAAATAGTGATCCTCGAGTTCGCTGACGAAGAGCTTAAGACTTGTCAGACTGAAGTTGCTGTCGAAGGGGCCGGCCTGGTAGAGCGCGTAGCCAATGCGGCCCAGCGAGGCGTTGATCGTCAGATCCGGCGGGTTGTTGTTGATTCCAAGGCTGGCGTCTGCAAAGTCTCCGCTGGGGATGCTGCTTGTCTCGGCCAGCTTGGTCTGGCGCGGTCCCTGGGGCTGGGCCGCATCAAGCTGGGCCAGGCCAGGCAGGCCAGGCAGGCCGGCAGCGCGGCCCGCGTCTTTTTCAATGCTGCTGCCGGAGTCCGGGGCGCAGGCGCCCGCCAGCAGGGCCAGCAGCAGCGCGGCGCAAAGCAGGGAGCGGCGCAAGATCGTCGTGTTCGCCATTGATTTCAGCCAGCCAGAGTATAACTGCGGCCCCTGCTAACATCGCTGTATGAGCTCTGTTAGCGCACAACCCGGCAGCGACGTAATCAAAGGCATCGTGCTGGCCGGCGGAACCGGCAGCCGCCTCTTCCCTTTGACCAAGGTGACCAACAAGCACCTGCTGCCGGTCGGACGCAAACCGATGATCTACTACCCGATCGAGAAGCTGGTCGAGGCCGGGATCGGCGAGATCCTGATCGTCACCGGCACCGAGCACATGGGTGATGTAGTCGGATTGCTGGGCAGCGGTAAGGACTTCGGCTGCCGCTTTACCTATAAGGTGCAGGACGAGGCCGGCGGCATCGCACAGGCGCTGGGCCTGGCCGAGAACTTCATCGGCGGCTCCAAGATGTGCGTGATCCTCGGCGACAACATCTTTGAGGACTCGCTGGCCGAGGGTGTCGCCGCCTTCCGCCAAGCCCAGCCGCAAGCCGGGAGCATCGGCTGCGCGCACCTGTTCCTTAAGCCGGTGGAGGACCCGCAGCGCTTCGGAGTGGCGAGCGTGGCCCCGGGTCCGGACGGCTCGCCGGCCGGCGGACGGATCACGAAGATCGTCGAGAAGCCGGCGCAGCCGGAGAGCGACCTCGCCGTGACCGGCATCTATATGTACGGCCCGGAAGTCTTTGAGATCGTCCGCACGCTGAAGCCCTCCGGCCGCGGCGAGCTTGAGATCAGCGATGTGAACCAGAACTATGTCGAGCGCGGCAGCCTGGGCTATTCGCTCTTCAGCGGCTGGTGGACCGACGCCGGCACCTTCGAAAGCCTGGCACATGCGAGTGAGCTGGTAGGCGGATAAGAGTGACAGGATGATTAGCCACCCTCCGCTGACCGCCCTCGCCACGCCGCAGCCGGCGGATGACCTCCTGCTGCTGCGGGTCACGCGCCTGAGCATGAAGCGCTGGTGGCGCAAGCTGGGCTGGTGGCTGCTGGCGAGCGCGCTGCTGCTGATTACGCTGGGCGAGCTGTCGCCGCAGCTGCGCAGTCTGATCAACTCCAGCTGGCAGCTCTCCGCGCAGTATCCGCTCCTGCTCAACAACGCCTTCGAGTTCCTCTTTTCCTGCGGCTGGCTTGTGCTGACCTTCTGCTGGATGCTGGCCGCACTTCGCGCCATGGCGCTGATCCGGGACAGCCTGGAGCATGAGGCGCTCAGCCGTGACCTGCTTTCCGGTCCCGGCGCCTTTATCCTGACCGCGGTTCAGGGACTGCCACTGGCGGCGCTTTTGCTGGCCGATGCGGTACTGGGGGCCGTCCTGCGCGAGATCCACATGATTCCCGCGCGCTGGGGCATGCTGGGCAACAGCAGCCTCTGGCTGCGGCTGGCCGACGACCTTGGCAATTTCGCCGGTTCCCTCGGCGCGCTCGCACCCCTGGGACTGCTGCTCTGCTGGCTGCTGGTGCGGCATCCCCATGGCGCACGAATCTGGAAGCTGCTCCTGGTTTTCTCCGCGCTCGCAGTCCTGCTGCGCCTGCTGCCCGTTTCCAACAACACCATCCTGCGCTGGGAAGACTGGATGTGGAGCCTTGGCGCGGCCTATGGCCTGCTGCTGGCGGTACTGCTGGTCTGGGCCACTCTGCGCGGCGGGCGCGAGCTGGCAAACACAGCCGCCGGACTGTGGCTCGCCAGCTGGTTTCTGGGGCTGGGATTTGAGTTCCTGCGGCCCCTGATCGCGCGGCTGCCTGCCGGGCTGGCCGCGCTGTGCCAGATTCTGGTGGCCTCGGCGGGCGGGGCCAGCGCCATGCTGCCCTGGGCCGGGATTCAGGAGTTCGGCCGGGGAAGGCTGCAGCAGCGCTTTGTGCTTAGCTGGCGGCTGTTGCAGATAGAAGACCTGCCGGTTCCAGCCTGGAGCGTGCTCGCTCTGTTGCTGTTGCAGCTGGCAATAATCTGGCTTGTCTATCGCGGACTGCTCAGGCTGGCGCGGCACAGCGACTCAAGTTTCTCAACTACAGACCGATAATGAGACTGAGTGCATATATTCAGAGGGCGCTGGCGCTGCCGGTCGCCCAAGTTCTGCTTGCTTTTTCCGATTTTCCAGAAATTCCCCTCAAGCCCCTGCGCCGGCCGCCGATAAAGCTTTTGGAGAAGTCTAGTCCAGCTCCCGAAGGCCAGTGCGGCCCTCCGGGGACAAGGACGAAACCGGCTCCTAGTTTTGGGGAACAGGTGGTTGGCAGCGTTTCTGCTCAGGGCGAGGCCCGGCGTGGTGAGACGCTTCGCGTGACGCGAAGCAGAAATGCTGATAAGCTTGGAAAGGGAAAGGTGACGGATATGAAAATCGACGACGTACGCGGATTGGTCAGCATCGGGCAGACCGGACTTGACCCCAAGAAGGCCAAGGTCGAAGCGCCCGGCAAGACTGAGGTGCCGGCGGAGTCCGACAAGGTCGAGCTCTCCAGCCAGGCCCAGACGCTGCACGGCATCACGGTCGAGCGCCCGGACCCCGGCGCCCGTGCCGCCATGGTTGAGGAACTCAAGCGCCAGGTCGAGGCCGGGACGCTGAGCATCAACCCTGACAAGATTGCCGAGAACATGGCCGACAGCCCCGCGCTGGCCGACCTGATCGGCTAAACCCGACCTGAAAAAGCTGCCTGCCCGGGCGGACCCGGTTCTGCCCGGAGCAGCGGCAGCCGCTTAACACACCCCTAACAGCAGGCGCAGTGATGCGCGGCGCCGTCTGGCGCGGCACCGTTTGGCGCGACCACAGACCCACGGAAGTTGAGGAGATATCGATGCATATTACGGAGACAAGTGAGATGAGCATCTCAGTTCTGGACAACCTTTACAACCAGCTTGCTGAACAGCTGGAGATGCTGCTGAGCCTGCGTGACCTTGGTCAGCAGAAGCAGGAAGCTCTGGTGAAGTGCCGCCTGGATCTGCTGCAGGGTCTCTCCGAGCGGGAGATCCAGCTCAGCGGCCAGCTGGCGGAGATGGAGGCCCGGCGCATCAACGCAATTGCCGGCGTCGCCGCCGAGGGCCTCTTCAGCCCCGGGGCGGAGCCCGAGGAAGAGACTCTGGCGCGCCTTGTTCCACGCCTGCCCCTGGTGGAGCAGCCGCGCTTCATCAAGCTGCTGCCGGAGTTCAACGCGGTTACCCGAGAGCTCAGCGAACTGCGCGAGCACAACGAGGCGCTGACCATCAACCTGCTGGACTACACGGGCATGGTGATGCGCCTGCTGACGGCGGACGGCCCGGCGAACCACTATGGCGCCAGCGGCCAGATGCAAAGCGCCCCCAGCCGGGCGATGCTGGACAGCAGGGTTTAGGTTACAGGGGACAGGGGACAGTAAGACCAGGAGCGGCTAGCCGAGGATCCTGCTCCTGAGGACTGTGAGCATTTTGCTCACCTCCTCAATCAATCCAAGAAGTTCTCGGGCGTCCGATTGGCTAACATATCCCAGCCTTACGCTAAGCATTGTGAACGTCTCCGTCTCCATCAAGGAGCCCTTTGCCATTGCCAGGAAATGTGCATAGTCCCTCCTGGTCGACCTGGCATGACCCTCCGCTATGTTTCCAGGAACGGCAGCCGCAGACCTGGTTAACTGATCGGTCAGTCTGTAAGTCTCCTGCTTAGGGAATCTCGACGAAAGTGCATAAACCGTTACCGCCAGGTCCATCGACTTTTGCCAAACAACCAAATCCCTGTGCGAGTCGATTCTCATGTTTCCTGCCCCAATGTAGTTTGATTGTAAAGAATAGCAGCAAAAGTAAATTTTTGACATATGTAACATAGTTGATGTCATGAGTTCCTTCCTACTGTCACCTGTAACCTGTCCCCTGTAACCTTGAGCCAAAGGCCACGGAGTGCCGCCCTACCTTCAGAACGCCCCCCGTCCTGCCGATAAAACCACCGGGAGATTCTGTTTGGATGGAGGATCAGTATGATCCGCGGCGCTTTCCTGGGGCTTGAAACCGCGCGCAAGGGCATTATGGCCGCCCGCGCGGGGCTGGATACCACCGGTCACAACATTGCCAATGCCGGCACCGAAGGCTATAGCCGCCAGCGCGCGGTTACCACCGCGAGCAGCCCGATTGCGCTGCCCGGGGCCTTTTTCACGCTGCGGCCGGGCATGCTCGGCACCGGCGCGGAGATCACCAGCATCACCCGCATCCGCAGCCAGTTTGTTGACGCCCAGATCCAGTATGAGGGCTCATCCGCATCGCACCTTGGAATGCTCTCCAACGGCCTGCGCCGGGTTGAGGACATCTTCGGCGAGCCTGCCGACGCCCGTTTCTCGGGCTTGATGGACTCCTTCTTCAATGCCTGGGAAGACCTTTCCAATGATCCCGAAAGCCTGGCCGCCCGCACCAACCTGCGCGAGTCAGCCCAGAGCCTGACTGACTATGTCAACGGCGTGGACTTCTCGCTGAAACGCGAGGTTGAGGACATCAACACGCAGATCCGCGGCCAGGTCGACCAGGTCAATACCCTGACCAGTCAGATCGCTGACGTCAACAAGCAGATCACACGTTCCGAGACCACCGGCGCGCGGCTGAGCGTCAAGGCCAATGACCTGCTGGACAAGCGCGACCAGCTGGTGGAGCAGCTCTCCAAGCTGGTCAATGTGCGCCAGCTCGACAGCCCCGACGGCAGCGTTAACATCCTGATGGACGGCCACCCCCTGGTGACCGGTGGCGACGCGCACGCCCTGACCCTGCGATCCAAAAGCAATGACCCCAGCAAGCTGAGCCTGGAGTTCAAGGAGAGCGGCATTCCCGCGCCCCTGCACAGCGGCGAGCTGGGCGGCCTGTTTGAGCTGCGGGATGTGCAGATCCCGGCGGTGCGCGACAAGTTCGCTACCCTGATCACCGCCTTCACCAACCAGGTGAACAAGGTCCACCAGCAGGGCTATGGGCTTGACGGCACCAAGGGCCGCAACTTCTTTACCGACACACAGACCCGCAAAGTCACCGGCACGCTCTTCCTGCCTGCCGGCACGACGCTTGATACGACCATCGACACGCTTGGAATCACCAGCGGCGACTTCTTCATCCAGGGCCAGCGGATCGAAATCTCAGCCGAAGAAGTACTGCCCGGCCAGGCCATCAACCTGCGCAGCCTGCTGCAGCGCATTGAAGGCGCCAGCGTCGATATCCGCGCCGAGATCAACAGCGACGCCGGCGCGCCGCGCATTGAAATCAGCCAGTACAACCCGGCCTATGGCAGCGACAGCCTGCAGGTCCAGGACGGCAACTCGAACTTCTTTGAAGTCACCGGGCTGGACAAGGCGCAGGTCAATGACATGTCGCTGGACCCGCCTTACGACAACTCGCTGTCGGGCTTCCGCCTCAGCACCAACATCCTTAACGACCTGGATGCGATTGCCGCTACCGGCGACGATGGCCTTGGCTTCCCCGGGCCCGGCGATAACCGCACGGCCCTGGCGATAGCCGACCTGAAGAACAACGCCAGCGCGCTGTTTGGGGCGACATACGGCGAGTACTTCGAAAGCACGATCGCCGTTCTCGGCGCCACCGCCCAGACTGCCGAACGGGCCGAGGCCAGCCAGAGTCTCGTGCTGCAGCAGCTTGAAGAGCGGCGCCAGGAAATCAGCGGCGTCAACCTCGACGAGGAAGCGGTGCAGCTGATCAAGTATCAGAAGGCCTTTGAAGCCAGCGCCCGCGCGCTGAGCGCGATTGATGAAACTCTGGACCTGATCGTCAACCGACTGGGAACGGTGGGGAGATAAGTAATGCGCATCAGTAACCAACTTGTGACGAGCGCCTTTCTCGGTGACCTGACCAGTATTCAGCGTCAGCTGACCCGGCTGCAGCACCAGAGCGCCACCGGCAAGGCCTTTGACCGCCCGCGGGATGCACCGGCGGCGGTGGCCAAGAGCCTCAATCTGCAGCGCGCGCTGAGCAACCTGACGCAGTACAACCGTAATGCCGACGACGGGACCAACCGCCTGTCCTTCACCGAAACGGCGGTCAACGATGTACAGAACCAGCTGCAGCGTCTGCGCGAACTGACTGTGCAGGGCTCGAATACCTATCTGACCCCGGCCGACCGCGGGGCGATCGCCACCGAGGTCAACCAGCTCTTTGAGCAGGTGGTCACGCTCAGCAACTCCAGCCTGCGCGGTCGCTACGTCTTCTCGGGCTTCCAGAGCCTGACCCGCAGCTTCAGCATCAATGCCGGCGCGGACGGCGTGACCGCTTCGGTCAGCTATCGCGGGGACAGCGGCGTGATTGGCCGCAACATCGGCGTCCAGCGCGATCTGGGGATCAACGTCAGCGGCCGTGATCTGTTTATGGAGCAGACTTATCAGCTTGATGGCAAGCTGCTTGGGTCCGGCCAGCTGGGCTTTGCCGGCAGTTTCGAACTTAACGACCGCTTCTTCAGCGTGACGCCCGGCATGAACCTGGCGCAGGTTCGCGACCTGATCAACAAGGACCGCGAGGCCGGCGTCGAGGCAGTCATTACCGGGGACAACCGCCTGCAGCTGCGCAGCATGAGCAGTTCCGACCCGGTCAAGCTGCGCGACCTCAGCGGCTCGGTGCTGGAGGATCTCGGGGTGCTGCCCCAGGGAGCCTTCAACCTGGCGCAGACGGCGCCGACCCTGCCGCTGACCGACAGCCGCGGGGCGATTCACAGCTCGGCCGCTCTGGTCTTCCCGCTCAGCATTACGACCGCCAATCAAACCATGGTGCTGCAGGTCGCCGGCGCGGCGAACAGCAATGTGACCGTCTCGAAGGCGATCAAGCTGGATGCGCTTACTTACGCGACCTCGGCTGATCTGGCCGCTGAGATCCAAAAGAAGGTCAACCTGGCCTTCGGCGCGGAGACCATCAAGGTCAATGATGCCGGCGGCGGCGTGCTGGAACTGGAGAGCTTCGAGCAAAGCGGTCAGGTGACCCTCAGTGATCTGCAGGTCGGCGGCACTGCCAGCGATGGCACGGTGGATACAGCCTCGGCCCTGCTGGGCTTTAATGCGGTGGCCAGCGTGCGCGAGGTGGCAGATCTGGCTGGTGTCGACGGCAACGACCGCTTCAGTATTGACCTTGGACTGACGCCCTACCGCACCGTCAATGGCGACCCGGCGGTGGACCTGCCGCCGATCACTCTGAACCTTAACGCGGCTACCGGACTGACCACGGCGGCAGTGGTCCAGGACCTCAACGACCAGCTGCTGGCCAACAAGTACCTGACCGGCCTGCTGGAGGCCCGGGAGGAAGGCGGCCGCATCCGGCTGCAGACCACCAGGCAGGGGCAGGAGGTTCTGGGCTCTGACCTGAAGCTTGCCAATGCCGTCAGCGGGGCCGTGGTACCAGCGACCGACACCCTTGGTGCGCTGGGCTTCTACTGCGACCCGGCGACTGGTATCAGCGCGCCGCCGGTGCCGGCGACGGTCTTCAGTACGGCGGCCTATCCCCCGGGCATCGGCGCGATCGCGCTTGGCGCCAACGACTCCTTCAGCATTGACCTCGGCCCCAGCTCCAGCCTGGACGGCACAGACCTCGCGCCGCAGAACATAGTGCTGACGGCCGGCGCCTATCCCACTGCGGCCAGTCTGGCGGCGGAGATCAACTCGCAGATCGGCCTCAACCCGAACCTGAAGAACGCGGTGCAGGCCGTGGTGCGCACGGCTGCCGGACTGGACTATGTCGATATCGAAACCGTTGGCCGCGGCAGCCGCATGCAGCCCTCGGACCTGGCGCTGAGCGATGTGACTCCCGGCGCGCTGGCCAATCTGGGCCTTAGCGCGCCAACAACGCCGGGCGGCGGCAGCGCCGACGGCCAGGGAGTTGTCACCCTGCCGGACAACATCATGGACACAATGGTCAAGGTCCGCGATGAGCTCTACGGCTATGCCGCCGGGGAAAGCCGGCTGGTAGCGCTCCAGGACCAGCAGCGCAATTCGCTGGGGCTCTACCAGGGCCACAATATCCGCATCACCAGCGACGGCAGCTTCAAGGAATTCACCGTCCAGCGCTTCACCACGATGCAGGACCTGGCAAGCGCCATCGAGGACAAGCTCGGCTTCCAGCTCGAGGTCAAGGTTCAGCGTGATGGCACGCTGCAGATCTTCAACCCGGCCAATACGCCCGTCCAGGGCATCAAGGTTGAGGCCTTTGACCTGCAGGGCGCGCCGGTGAGCAAGTTCAACGACCTGTTCAAGGATGTCTCGGGCAACCTGCCGTATCGCGGGAACATGATCAGCCGTCCGGCCTATGAAGACGAGCGCTTCGCCCGCCTGACCCAGCGTCTCGGCAAAGTGGATGGCGGCATCGAAAAGGTGCTTTCCACTCTCAGCGAACTCGGATCGCGCCAAAAGCGCCTGGAGCTGACTGTTACACAGAACGAAGTACTGGAAGTCAACCTGCAGGAGCTGCAGACCAATAACGACTTCGTCGATATGGCTGAAGTAATCACCCTGATGAGCCAGCAGGAGAACGTGCTGCGGGCGGCACTCAGCACCGGCAGCCGCGTGATCCAGCCCAGTCTGTTTGATTTCCTGAGCTAGTCCGCAGATGGACAGCCAGAACTTGAGGAATTGACATGGACCCTTGCTATTACTTTGACGAAGAGACGCCCGCAGCCGGCGGGAAGCAGACAATCGAGCCGCAGGACTGGCTGCCGCTGGTACTTGAGGGCGCCGCGCTGGCCCTGCTTTTTGCTGCCAGTGCGCTGGGCCTGCTGCGCGGGGAGCACTGCGCTTGAGCCTGGCGCCGATCCTGCAGCACCACTCCAGCCCGGCGCGGATCAGCGTTCAGCAGGGCCCGGCCCAGCTGCGCGCCAGCCAGCCCCAGGGACGGCTGAGCATCAGCACCACCCCGGCCGCGCTGGACATCCGTCATGTTGACCCGCAGCTGAGTATCAACAGCTCAGCCGCCCGGGCCAGCATGAAGTACTTCTCCATGCAGGGACTGCTGGGAGAAATCAGCCGGATCTCAAAGCAGAAAGGTGCGCAGGGCGTGGGCACGATCGTCTCCGACGGCCTGGCTTATCAGGGCGTGGAGAACGGTGGGGGCGCAGTGCAGTCAATCGCCCGCAGCAAGATGTTCGACAACAAGCAGTTCGGCGTGGTGCTGATGCCCAGCGTGCCGCCGAGCATCAGCTATACGCCGGGCCAGGTAAGCATAAATGCTTCGGCCTCGGCGGCGCAGGTTCAGTTTCAGCGCCAGGCGCCGATGATAAGTGTTGAGCCGCAGCGCACAAGCGTCAGCTTCAGCGCCCCGCAGCTCAGTTTCAGTCTGCCCGGGTCAGCGGGGCTGGACCTGCGGGCGTGACAGTTGTGGCATGAAAGGACAGGTGGCCGCTTAAATTGGGTGGCTGGGAGACGGATGTGGACTTTCTGAGCGAACGTTTTGGTCGCGTTAACTATGACGAGCAGTCGGTGCTGCATTTCCCGCAGGGCCTGGTGGGCTTCCCCGGCATGACGCGCTTCTTCTTGCTGCGCGATGACCGCCTTGACCCGCTGGTCTGGCTGCACAGCATTGATGATCCCAACCTGGCCTTTCTGGTCTGCGACCCTTTTGAGTTCTTCACCGACTACGAGCTGCGCATGCGCCTGCCGGCATCAATGCGCTCGGCGATGGGCAAAAGCGACGACCTGCATGTGCTGGCTATTGTGACGCCGCAGTCCGTGTTCAGCCGCAGCACCGTCAACTTGCTGGGTCCGCTGGTCATCAATACCCTCAGCCGCATTGGCTGGCAGGTGATCCTGGATGATGAGCAGCTCTCCACGCGCCACCCGCTCTTCCCCGAGCGACCCAGCAGCCTGCGGCCCCAGGCCCTGGCGGTCTGATACGCAGCAGGCCTTGCCCGCTGCGCCCGAGCGGACTATCATCCGCTCATGCGCAAAATCAAACTGAGCCTGGCTCACGTCCTGCTGCTGGCGGCCCTCGGAGTGTTGGCCGCGGTCGCACCTGCGGCAGCCAACGGCTACGACTTCTATCCCTCGCCCTTTGCCTGGTCACCGGACAGCACCAGGCTGCTGGCCGCCTGGAGCCTGCAGTTCCCGCTGGGTGAAGGGGCCCAGAGTGATGCGGTGGGCGAGCTGCGGCTCTACTATCCGGGCAGTGCCCGCCAGACCCTGGTTGAGAGCATGTATGCCTCCAGCCCCTGCTGGCATCCGGATGGCCAGAGTTTTGCGGCCATCGTCGGCGGCAGCCTGCGCTATTACCTGCTGGGCAGCCCTGATGCCGGCCGGCCGGTCTCTTTCGGTGCCCTCAGTCCGCGTTATGACCTGCTTGACTGCAGCTTCAACCCCCGGGCCGGCGAGTCAGGCCAGCCGCTCTTGTTCTTCAGCGCCGGCGAGCGCTTCTATGGCAGCGATATCTTCAGCTACGGTCTCGGGAGCGGCGAGCAGATGGTACTGGACCTCGGCGGGGCCAGCGCGCTGAGCCCGCTGCCTCTGCCCGGAGGCGAGCTGATCTTCCTGGCCCAGGGCATGGACGGCTTCCCGGCCGGGGCCTATGAGCGGGTCATGCTGCAGGCAGCAGACTCAGGCGTGAGCCAGTTCAGCTTGCCTGGCCAAGGGCCGGAAATCTCCCCCGCGGACTATCACGAATGCTATGCCCTCTATTCCCGTCGCCAAAATGAGATTCTGTTTCAGCGCGGTGGCTGGGGCGACTGGGCCGTCTATTCCCACAAGCTCGACAGCGGTGAAGAGACACTGGTGCTGGCCGACGCACAGCAGCCCAGCCTGAGTGCTGACGGCCGCTTCCTGGCCTTCACTCGCCGGGATCCCCAGGCCAAAGCAGCGGCCGAGTATGACTGGGAGCTGCCTTCCAGCGTCTGGTTGCTGGATCGCGAGTGCGGAGCCGAAACACGCGTGAGTGCAGATGGCTATTACGCTGAAGCCCCGTCGGTTTCTCCGGACGGCAGCTGGGTCGCCTGGCTGCAGGTGCCGCAGCTCGACGGACAGCCCGCCTTCGACGCCCAGCCGGACTATGGCCAGGCCTGGCCGCCGGAGTTTCCGGCTGTATCTATCGTGAAAGTGTCCGATATTACGAAAGGCCATTAATTTGGTTAAAGCCGGTGTAGGATTTCCGCAAAGCGGGTAAGCTAGGCGGTGGCATCCTTCGGGGGCTTTTCCTCTGGGGCCGGATTAAGCTAGAATAAAGACCTCACGCGAACTGGCCTCTCACGGGGCACATGAAGGGAGGAGTTAGGAGAAATGATGGTACGCAATATTGTGGCCGCCCTGGTCATTGCGATGCTGCTGCCTTTGGCGGCCTACGCTGACTGCGGCAAGTGCGGTGGTTGTAAGAGCAAGTGCAACACTTGCGTCAAGAGCTCTTGCAACAAGTGCGAGAGCAAGTGCGGCTCCTGCAAGAAGAGCTGCTGCGAAAAGAAGAGCTGTGACAGCTGCAACAAGTGCAGCCCTTGCAAGAGCAAGTGCAACAGCTGCAACAAGTGCGCCAAGCCGAGCTGCAACAAGTGCGAGAGCAAGTGCGGCTGCAAGAGCTCCTGCAAGAAGAGCTGCTGCGAGAAG
>CAZEJB010000021.1:0-4991 GCA_964512635.1 uncultured Planctomycetales bacterium
GGGCTGCCGGGCTGCGGCCTTTGGCGTTGCGGCAGCGCTTGCGCTGAAGCCGGGCGCTGGCTATCATACACAGGTTCATTCCCCGGAGAGGTATTACCCGCACTTATGGCGACCACCACCACCACATCGATCCGTGAGTCCGACCTGCCGAAGTATCAGGTGCTGCTTGAGACGCACCGCGAAGAGATCACCAAGCAGATGAACGGCCTGCGCAAGAAGATCAAGAAGAGCCTCGATGAGGACCGCGTCTTCGAGCGCAACTCCGGCGACCCCGACAGCGACTTCATCACCGAGAGCTCGGAGCTGGCCAAGGACGAGCTGATGATCCGCAACCTCGACAAGACCCTGCGCGATATCGAAGACGCACTGGTGGCGATCGAGGAAGGCTACTACGGCATCTGCCAGAAGACCGGCAAGAGCATCCCCTATGAGCGGCTGCAGGCGATCCCCTGGGCCAAGTACTGCATCGAGGTGCAGGAAGAGATCGACGCCTACGAGATCTCAGTCGAGTAGCAGCGGCGGGATGGGCCGGCAGACGTAGGGCACCGGCAGATGCAGGGCTGGCGGCGCAGGGTATAATTCCCGCCGATGCGCCGCTACCTGCCCCTGACGCTGCTGCTGCTGGCCGCCCTGAGCGGGCCGGCTTTTGGCGCGTCCGAGCAGTGGCGCGACGGCCAGCCCGACCTGCGAGAGCTGGTAAGGCTGGTCCAGAGCGATAACGCCATCGGCCTTACGAGCTCGGCCCGCAGCGCCGGACTGAGCGTCCTGGCCCCGGGTCTGACCGTGCTGGTCTGGCTGAGCGATGCGGACTGCGCTGCTCTGGCCAGTGCCGGGCTGGCCGCCCCGGCGCCGCCCCGGGCCCAGCTGCGACGAAGCAGCCGCCCCGAAGAGCTGCCGGCGGCCGGGCTGCGAATGCGCCCGCCGGTACTTCGCGGCCCCTGATGCGGGCCGCTGAAGCGGCTCTAATCCTTTAACCTTTTGCCGGCGCCTGAGCGCGCCCCATTCCTATTTTCAGGTACACAAGCCATGGACTTCATAGCCAAGTTGTTTGATTCCAACAAGCGCGATCTGGCGCGGCTGGAGAAGATGGTCAAGGACATCAACACCCTTGAACCAAAGGCCAAGGCCCTCAGCCAGGAGCAGATGCGCAGCCGGATCGACGAGATCCGCCAGGACATCCGCAGCTTCATCGACAAGCACGGCTATACCGTGCCGGATGGCAACACCTTCCGGCTGAACCCCAAGGTCGACGAACACCTGCTGAAGCACCTGCCGGAGGTCTTCGCCATGGTCCGCGAAGCCTCAGTGCGCACCATCGGACTGCGGCACTATGATGTGCAGCTCATTGCCGGCATCGCCCTGCATGAGGGCCGCATCGGCGAACAGAAAACCGGCGAAGGCAAGACCCTGACAGCCGTGCCGCCGCTGATCCTCAATGGCCTGACCGGCCGCGGCGCGCACCTGATTACGGTCAACGACTATCTGGCCAAGCACGGCGCCGAGTGGATGGGGCCGATCTACCGCTATCTTGGCATCTCGCTCGGCGTGCTGCAGCACGAGACCCGCATCCCCCAGCGCAAGGATGTCTACAGCCAGGAAGTGGTCTACGGCACGAACAACGAGTTCGGCTTTGACTACCTGCGCGACAACATGGTGCTGAACGCCAAGGACATCGTCCAGGGCGAGCTGAACTTCGGCATCGTCGACGAGTGCGACTCCATCCTGATCGACGAGGCCCGCACGCCGCTGATCATCAGCGGCTCCAGCACGGAAGACACCTCGCTGTACAGCCGTGTCGACCGGGTGATCCGCAAGCTGAGCAGCAAGGATGTGACCGGCGAAGATAAGCCCAAGGACATCTTTGAGCAGATCGCCCGCAAACGTAACAAGGAAGACGAGGACGCCAAGAAAGAGTGGGACTATGAGTTCGACCGCAAGAACCACTCGGTAGTCCTGACACCCCGGGGCATTACCAAGATCGAGCGTGAACTGACCGATCTGCTGCAGTTCGACCCCCATGATGACCCGGACGAGAAGAACCTCTTCAGCTTCATCAACACCGAGATCAACCACTTCGTGCAGCAGAGCCTGCGGGCCCACGCGCTCTATGAGATTGATGTAGCCTATGTCGTCAAGGACGGCGAGGTGATCATCGTCGACGAATTCACCGGCCGCCTGATGGTGGGCCGACGCTACAGCGACGGCCTGCACCAGGCCATTGAAGCCAAGGAAGGGCTCGAGGTGGCGCCGGAGAGCCAGACCCTGGCGACGATCACAATTCAGAACTTCTTCCGCATCTACCACAAACTGGCCGGCATGACCGGTACGGCCAAGACTGAGGAAGATGAGTTCAAGAAGATCTACGGCATGGATGTGGTGGTCGTGCCGACCCACAATCCGGTTGTCCGCAAGGACTGGGCCGATGTGGTCTACAAGAACGAGAAGGCCAAGTACTTCGCCATCGCCGACGAGGTCGAGGAGTGCTACAAGAAGGGCCAGCCGGTGCTTGTCGGTACGGTCAGCATTGAGCGCAGCGAACGCCTCGGCGAGATCATCCGCAAGAAGGGCGTGCCCTGCCAGGTACTGAACGCGAAGTACCACGAGCAGGAGGCCTACATCGTGGCCCAGGCAGGCCGGCCCGGCGCGGTAACAATCGCCACCAACATGGCCGGCCGAGGCACGGACATCATCCTCGGCGGCAACCCCGAGTTTGCTGCCCGCGAGCAGCTGCGGGGCCAGACCCTCAGCCCCGATGAGCATGACGCGGCCTTTAAATCACTGGTGGACAAGCTGCGCCCGGAGTATGACGAGAACCGCCGCAAGGTGGTCGCCGCCGGCGGCCTTTACGTCATCGGATCGGAGCGCCATGAAAGCCGACGAATTGACAACCAGCTGCGTGGACGAAGCGGCCGTCAGGGCGACCCCGGAGCGAGCCGTTTCTATCTGTCGCTGCAGGACGATCTGATGAAGATGTACGGCGGCGAGCGGGTCGAGAAGCTGATGGAGTTCCTTAAGATCGAAGAGGACGTGCCCATCGAGAGCGGCATGTTGACCAAGGCAATCGAGAATGCGCAGAAGAAGGTTGAGGGCCGGAACTTCGATATCCGCAAGCACGTGCTGCAGTACGACGATGTCGTCAACAAGCAGCGCATGGTCATCTACGATGAGCGCAAGCGGATCCTGACCGGCGACGACCTGCGTGAGCAGACCCTTGGTTTCATCAAGAACGCCGTGCGGCTGGTGGTGGAGAGCGCTACCAGTGGCGAGGGCCGCAATCAGGTGGTCGACTTCGAAGAGCTGCTGCCTGAGCTGCTGCGCAACTTCCCGATCAGCGACCTGACCCCGGCAGACCTTGAGGGCAAGAGCCCTGAAGAGCTGCGCCGCTTCCTCGAGGCCAGGGTGCTGGCGCTGTTCGAAGAGAAGGAGCGCGAGGTGGGCGAGGCGATCCTCAAGCGCTTCCGCCCGGATATGAGCGAGGAAGACCAGAAGGCCAACGCGGTTGAAGCCGGGCAGCTGCAGATGCGCGAGATCGAGCGCGTGATCACGCTGCGCAGCCTGGACGAGGGCTGGATCGAGCACCTGAACATGCTCGACCACCTTCGCAGCGGCGTCGGCCTGCGCGGCTATGGCCAGCAGGACCCGGTGGTGGTCTTTGCCCAGGAGGCATTTACCGAGTATCAGGCCTTCAAAGACCAGCTGCAGCTTGACGTGATCCGCAAGTGCTTCCTGGTGCGGGTTGATGTGCCCGAGCCGCAGGAGCAGCGCAGCGCCTATAACGTGAAGCAGGCGGCCAAGCCGGTAGCGACCAGCCTCGGCACTTCGAGCCCGGCGCCCCAGGGCCAGTTTGCCGGCGGCGCTGCTGCCCCGGGCGGCAGCACGGAAAGCGGCCAGCGTGTGGCGGTGCAGCGCACCGCGCCGAAGATCGGCCGCAATACGCGCTGCTACTGCGGCAGCGGTAAGAAGTACAAACAGTGCCACCTGCCGATCGACAACGACAACCCGCCGGAGGACTGGCCCGAGCAGTTCTTCAAGGCCTATGGCCACGCGCCGGAGGAAGTGGCGGGCTAGCTCAGACAGAAAGCCTAGAGCTCCGGCGCTTCGACCTCGACTTCAAAGGCGCGCAGCCAGGGGAAGTCGAAGTGGACCAGCGCTGCGGCCTGCGTGGGAATGCCAAGGCCGGCCAGCAGGTCTGCCCCGGCCCCGGCGCACCACTCGCGCCAGCAGCGGCGGACGATCAGGCGCAGGGCCTGCAGGCTTGACTCCGGCAGGTTGCCGAAATCGAAAGGGTTGATGCCCTCGGCCTTGCAGCGAGCGAGAACTTGCGGCCGGGCAATGGCCTGGTAAACGACATCATCCGCCAGACGCTCAAGCAGGAAGCGTACTGTCTGGGCAGGTTTCCGACCCGCCCCTGCGGAGGAAGACGAGGGCGGGTCAAGACCCGCCCCTGCCGAACGGAGAGCCAGACTGATTAACGCCGCGCTGGAGCCGAGCGTGTTGAAATTGGTGTTCCAGCCCAGCAAAGCCTGCAGGCGCGTGCCGGCGGCCTCGAGGCGCGCGGCGAGATAGGGGTTGAAGGCATTGGCAGCCGCGAGATCGGAGACAAACAGCGGCAGCGCAGCAGCGTCGCTGCCAGAGCTGCCGTCGCTGAGCAGAGCGGCATCCGGCAGCAGGAAGGGGTTGTTGAAGGCCTTCCTGGGATCCAGGGCGAAGGCATCGGGCTGCGGCTGCACACCGTGGCAAACCAGCCACTGGCCTCGGGGCTCGGGCGCGCGGTAATCGAAGCCCAGGAACTTCGCGCAGAAATCAAGGCCCTCGTCCAGGCTGTGGCTTTCAAACTGACCGCGGTAGCGCTCGGGGCCTGGGCTGGCTGGATGGACGCTCAAACGCAGGGGCAGTGGCGCAGCGGACTGAAGGTCCCGCGCGGCGCGGGCCAGAAGCAGGACTCCGCACTCGTCGGCGCCATCAAAGACTGTTATGGGCAGCGCCCGGCG
>CAZEJB010000021.1:5091-64739 GCA_964512635.1 uncultured Planctomycetales bacterium
GGCGGACGGCTGTCCAGTGGGATCAGGGCTATGCGCATGCAGAAGGATTATCGAGGCAGGAGGGGTGAAAGACTAACAGGCGGGAAAGCACGGGCTGCAAACGAGAGGTAGGGCGCACAGATGCGCCCGGCACCATAGTTAGGGCAAAACTACTGCTCAATTCGGCAGCATACACTTATCTCGCCAGGCGCACTCTGTGCGCCCCTACAAAGACACTGGGCGCACTCTGTGCGCCACTACACAGAGCCTTCTGAGCTGTCCAGCAGCTGCTCCGGCACGCCGGCGGCGATGCGGCTGGTAGAGGTGCACCAGGCCCGGCGGCCCTGGGCATCCAGCACGATGACGCCGGCCTTGCCGTCGACCTTGCTGACCATCTCGGCGACCCCAGCGCGGGCGGCGCTGAGAGCATCCTGGCCCTCGGCCAAGCGGTCGTAGACAAACTTGGCCAGCAGCACGCGCATGGCCGCTTCGCCATGCCCGGTGGCGGTGACTGCGCCGGCCGGTCCGGCGTAGCTGCCGGCCCCGATGATCGGGCTATCGCCAACACGGCCGGGCATCTTCATCATGATGCCGCCGGTGGAGGACCCGACCGCTATGCGGCCGGCAGAGTCGATGGCGCAGGCGCCGACCGTATCGCCTTGCTGCGGCGTTGGCTCTAACCCGCCGGCCAGTGAACTGCTGTCCAGCCCGCTGGATCCGCCGCGGCCAGAATTGCCGCCGCCATAGTCGCCGCTGGCCTGGGGCGGCTCGGCCTTGCTTTCAAGGAAGATGCTGGTCTCAAAGCTCTCGCCGGAGTCGCGCAGCTGCTGCCACTGGCCCATGCGCCGCGGCGAGGCTAAGTCGCTGGGGCCGCAGAGCTCCAGCCCGATACGCCGGGCGAAGGCGTTGGCCCCGACACCCGCCAGCAGCTCATGCGGGGTCTGCTCCAGCACGGCGCGGGCCAGCAGGATCGGGTTGCGCACGCCGACCAGACAGGCCGCGGCGCCGGAACGCAGGTCCTCGCCGCGCATCAGGAAGCAGTCGTTCTCCACCACGCCGTCGGCGTTGAGGCTGGACCCGTAGCCGGCGTTGAAAGTCTCGTTGTTCTCAAGCTCGATGATTGCGGTGACAACCGCATCAAGGGCGCTGCCGCCGCTGTCCAGCACGGCCTGCCCGGCGCGCGCGGCGGCCTGGGTACCGGCCTGATAGGCCGGCCAGACGTGGTCCTGGATCCAGCCGGCTCCGCCGTGGACGATGATGCAATTGCGAGTCACACGACAATTATGAATGACGCAGGGCTGCGAAAGTTAACGACGCTGAACTTTGGCTCCATTGTCCGCAGTTGCTACTGGCGCCGCACCATCCAGTGGCAACTTGACCCCAGTCTCAGACGGAGCTTCAGGCTGTCCCGTCAACACAGGCATTGGCTTCTGCGCCAGAACTTCAGTGCCGCTTTCCCGATACACGCGAAGCAGCCATGCCTCTTTGAAACCCGCCAGGCGAATGCAATCTATGGCGTGTCGATCATCGCGAAATTCCTGCTCAAGTTCGTCAACGTCCCCGAACCTGTGAATGTACAGGCCCCCAGGGCTTCCGGGCTTGGCTTCAAACGAGTCATAGAATCGCCCAGTCACAGGATTGACTAGATACATGTAAGATTCGAATAGCTCTTTCTTGCTCAGGTTAGCGGGGTTGCGTGAGCCATGGCTCTCTGAAGTCAGGTAGTTCCAGTCGATGATCTCTGAGGCATCAGCCGGCATGCGACCATTGTCCCGGAAAAACAACCTTACCATCATCAAGGCGGCACCTACATCACCACCTTTGACTGCAATATGATCGATCATCTCGCCCGGGACTCGATGCCCATAAACCAATTTGCGCTCAGCGATGGTCATATCAGCAGAGGCGACCTTCAGCTCCTTCCCATCTCCAAAGAAGGGTCCCATCAGATCATAGCTGCCAATGACTCCAGTCTCAAGCAATGTCAAATCATCCTCAGTGGCACGCAGTTCAAATGTAAAGTCCATTGAACTGAGGGCGTCGTGGTTGAGGGTGTATGTGACGGAGTTGCTGACGGTAGATGCGGATTCCTGCTTTATGGTCCCTTTTTCACCATCGCAGGAGCTCACTAGCGACAAATGTACGATGCAATACACCGTAATCGCAAATTGAAATGTCCTCATCTGCTTCTCCTTTGTAAATCTGCAATGCTAGCAGTCATCACAGCCGAAGGAACGTGACCAACGCGTTGGGTGAATTTCTGTCAAGGCGCACTCCTCACTAGCGGAACCACTTACACACTTGCACACTACTTGTTGCCATCTGACAGGAAAGGGATCCGCATCCTCGTAAAAGTCATACGTACCATTAGCGGTTATCCCCAGTAGTGGGTTTTTCTTGTCGGGTAGCGCCGTAACAGTCAAGGTTAAGAACATTGTCTTTTCCAAGAGTTTGCAATTCGCAGAATCCCAATCTTCGCAGCTACAGGATCCTAACTCACGGTACGTAGGTTGATTCGGACCGCTGAAGGTATTCCTAAAGCAACAGCAGCCCATGAATATCGGAATCCCTTGATGCGCTAAATCGTATCCGAAGTCCCACATCCACTCAAGGTCATCTTCATCTATCGGATCGCCGCCAGCATGGCTGCTTACATCGGCAAGCTGTTCGGAGCAGGAATAGGTACCATCACTGTTTGCATCGCCAAGCGCACTAGCGGTTTGGCAAGCCAGTAGCACCACTATTGACAAGACCATCGCGGACAAGCTGGTTCGTTTCCACACTTGCACACCTCAACTAATTGTTAGTCGTAAGCAAACTAACACAGGTGGGGGGGGGCGTCAATAGTAATGGAACAAAATTGACCTGTTGTACTATTGGCCCGTGGACGCCCTTCAACTGATCCGCCAGAAACGCAGCGGTCAGGAGCTTACAGAAGAACAGATCAGCTGGCTGGTCAAAGCCGCGGTGGAAGGCACTGTGCCGCAGTATCAGCTTTCCGCGCTGCTGATGGCCCTCTGTTACGAGCACCTGACCTATAGCGAAACTCGTGCCCTGACCATGGCCTTCGTCGCCTCAGGCGAACGTTTGCGCTGGCCACCTTCGGTCGGCACGATTGTCGACAAGCACAGCACCGGCGGCGTTGGCGACAAGACCAGCATTTTGTTGGCGCCGTGGCTGGCGGCGGTCGGGCTGTCCGTGCCGAAGATGAGCGGGCGGGGGCTGGGGCATACCGGTGGGACGATTGACAAGCTGGAGAGCATCCCGGGATTCCAGGTGAACCTGGGCCGCGCCGACATGGACCGCCTGCTGGGCGAGGTCGGCTGCTCGGTGGTAGCGCAGAGCACCACGATGGTCCCGGCGGACAAGCTGTTCTATCAGCTGCGAAATGACACGGATACAGTCAACGAGTTCGGCCTGATCGCGGCGAGCGTGATGGGCAAGAAGCTGGCTGCCGGCGCGCACTACATCGTGCTTGATGTGAAATGCGGCTCCGGGGCCTTCTTCAAGGACATTCAGCAGGCCCGCGAGTTCGCGCGGCTGGCCGTGCGCCTGGGGCATGACTTCGGCCGCCGGGTAGCCTGCGTGATTACCAACATGGACCAGCCGCTGGGCACCGCCGTAGGCAATACACTGGAGGTCAAGGAAGTCCTGGACCTGCTGGAGGGCCGGGCGGATCAGCCGGATCTGGTCGAGCTGTGCGTCACGCTTGGAGCTGTGCTGCTGGTGCTGACCGAGAAAGCGACCAATGTGGAAGCCGGGCGCGAGATCATGCTGGAGCAGCTTGAATATGGCATTGTGCTTGAGCGCTTCAAGGCCTGGGTGAGCGCGCAGGGCGGCGACCTGGAAGCCTTCCGCCGCGACCTGGGCCGCCTTGACGGCTATCGCAAGGTTGAAGTGCGAGCCGTCCGCCAGGGCTATGTGGCGGCGATGCAGGTAGAGGCGCTGGGCGAGCTGCTGCGCTCGATGGGCGCTGGCCGCTTCGTGGAGAGTGACATCATTTCGCCGCTGGTCGGCCTGCTGGCCCACAAGAAAGTGGGGGCGGGATTTGCCGAGGGCGAGGTACTGGCAACGCTGTATGCCAGACCGGATGACCCTCGCAGCGACCAGGAGCTCGGGATGGCACTCATGCGCTGCTACTCATTCTCGGAATCGCCGGTGAGCGCACCTGAGCTGATTCATGAGGTGGTTGGGCTGGAGGACTATCTTCAGATTGCCTGGCAACAGGGCACGGCGCGTCTCGGCCCGCCGGTCCAGTAAGCTGCCAGCAAGCGCTCTCTCAAAGACAGATTTAGTCACCTGAACGTGGAGTCGGGGTCTGCGCGTCGGCTGGATTCGCGGCAGACACTGAAGGCGGATCAATATCCGGGCCGGCTGGCGCATCGCTGGTCGCGTCAATCGCCACGCTGAAATCCGCACCGCTCTGTCCCAACAGATTACTAGCGGCATCGCTCGCCATGCCTTCCTGCGCCGCCGCACTGCGTGTCAGACTGTCCATCGCATCCTGCATCGCGCGCGAGAGATCCCCGAGCTCGCTTTCCTCGGACAGCGCCAGCGGCATAAGGCGTCCGCTGCGGGCGATCTCGCGGCTCTTGTGGGTCAGCACCTGCAGCGGACGAACGAGGCGGCGCGCCTCGAGCCAGGCCAGCAGCAGGCTGAGCAGGACGCCGCCAAGGAAGATCCCGACAACCAGCATTACCTGGCGCATGCGCCGCTCGCCAGCACGCTGCTTGTCGGCGAACATCGCCCGGGCGATCTGGCTCTCCAGCGTCGCACCGAGGACCCACTTTTCGCTGGGCAGGGCGACCAGCGCGAGGTACTTACCGTCGGCGCTGTCACCATAGCTCCGCAGGCTGGTGCCTTCGGCGAAGACGTCGGTGTCCAGGTACTTGGCGAAGACGGCCAGCTTCTTGAGCAGGACATTGGCGTCGTCCGTGATAGTCTTGGCCGGCTGTTCCTCGCTGGGCACCGGCGCGCCGGAAAGGGCTTTGACCCCCAGGAGCTCTTCGCCGCCCTCGGCCGCTGCGAGCAGCGTGCCGTCCGGACGCTGGAGCCAGGAGACTGACCCGCCGCCGATCTTAAGTGTCAGGACTTCCTGCTCGAGGCCTTCGAGAGATACCTCGCAGCCGGCGACGGCGACCAGCTTGTCGCTGATGAGCACAGGGCTGAGGCAGGCTACGACCCAGCCGCCGCTGATCCAGGAGCAGTAGGGCGAGGTCCAGACCACACCTTCGATATTGGCCTTGTCGGCGCTCCAGGCAAACAAGGGCGTGTCGGTCAGGTCCTTGTTGCCGTCAATCTGCATCGTGTCAATGTAAGGATAGGTGCGCAGCAGCGAGTCGTTGGTCAGGATGAATGCCTGGCCTGCCAGTTTGTCGCCGGTGACAGCCTGTTTGAGCAGCACATCCAGGGCAGCTGTGGCATACAGGCGCTGCTTCTCGTAGGCAGTGAATCCACTGGCGATGCCGCGATTGCGGTAGAAGACCGCCGCGTCGCCGTCGTCCATCACCTTGCGCAGAGCACCGTCCTTGCCCTGGCTGTACATGATCGGGTTGTCGAGTTTGGCCTTGGCCCCGGAGGGAAGGGCAGGGTTGCCCGTGGCACCAGCGGCTTTGTCGCCAGCGGCGGGTGCTGCAGGATCTGACTCTGGCTTTGCAGATGTCCCTGGGGCGCTGGGGCTAGCTTCTGCTCCGGCCTGCTCAGTGGCTGGAACTGCGGCAGCGTCCTTTCCGCTGTACTTATCCGTTCCGGGCTTTGCTGCTGCGCCTTTGTCTGCAGCGCCTGGCGATGCTGCGCCAGCACCGGACTGGCTGTTCTGGGGCTGGGGAACCTGCTGCGAGGTGGTCGGGGCGTAAACTTCGGGTTTGAGCAGGACCTGCTTGGTGTAGGCAGCCAATACCTGAGAGCTGTAGGCCAGGCGTCCAAGCCGCGCCTCAACCGCCAGCGCCTGGGCCTCGGCGCTGGCCCGCAGCGGAGCTACGATGGCTGCCTTGCCCGCCTCTGAATCGGGGTCCAGAGCGCTCTGGCCAGTTCCAGGGCCGATCTGTCCGCTCAGACTGAGCAGCAGTACTATCAGGGCAGGAAGGCCCGCGCCCAGCAGCGCCAGACGCGTCAAGTTGCGCGCAATGGATGGATGGCTGCTGCGGGGGTTCATGGTGCTGGCGAGTATAACACTGCGGCGGGGCATACATCGAACGGACGCTGTGGCGATAAGGCGCGTTTGGTGTCTCAGCTCTTAAGGGAAGTTATCGCCTAAACAAGCGGTTATCAACGGCCGTGGACAGGAATTCACAGCTCCTTAATATGCGTATAGTGAACTGCAATTTTGCTGATATTTGTCTTGTCAGAAGTCTTATCAGGCCTGTCTGAATAACCTATAATTGCACCTCGCTTTTGCTGAAACAATCAACTAAACGAATCCACTTCATCGGGGTGGGCGGGGCCGGCGTGAGCGCATTGGCCCGTCTCATGCTGCAGATGGGGAAGGAAGTCACGGGCTCCGACTGCAGCAGTTCTTCGGTCACCGAAGGCCTAAAGCAACTCGGCGCAACCGTCTGGCTGGGCCATGACGAGCGCTACGCCCGCCAGGCCGACATGGTTGTTTACAGCACGGCGGTCAAGTCAGGCAACCCTGAACTGGACTACGCCCGCGAACGTGGGATGACCCTGCTGACCCGCATTGAGCTGCTGAGTTACCTCGCCAGTCGCCAGGAGAGCATCGTGGTCTCCGGCAGCCATGGCAAGAGCACGACCAGCAGCATGATTGCAACAGCGTTCATCCACGCGGAAAAGGACCCGACAGTTGTGCTGGGCTCCGAACTGCTAAAGGGCATCGGCAGCGCGCGGCTGGGCAAAAGCAAGATATTCATCTGCGAGGGCGACGAGAGCAATAACTCGATCCTCGAATTCAAGCCGAAAGTCTCGGTGGTCACCAATATTGACTGTGATCACATGGACTTCCACGGCAGTCTGGCCAACCTGAAGGACAGCTTCATCCGCTTCCTTAACGCCCCGGGGCGCGGCGGCTACAGCGTGGTCTGCAGCGATGATGAAAACATCCGCAGCATCATGCCCAAGCTGACCGGCCGGGTGATTACCTATGGTTTCAACCGCGATGCCGACTATCAGGCCCAGGGACGGCAGGTCAATGGCCGCGGCGGCATCAGCTTCCAGATCGTGCACAAGACGCGCGGTCCTCTGGGCGAGGTGAACCTGCCTTTCCCCGGCGACCATAACGTGCTCAACGCGCTGGCGACAGTCGCGGTCTGCGCGGAGTGGGGCCTAAGGATGGACCACGTTACCTTCGCGCTCGATGAGTTCAACGGCGTCCATCGCCGCTATGAGCGGATCTATGAGGACCACGAGCAGGATATCAAGGTCATTGACGATTACGCCCACCACCCCAGCGAGATCATGGCGCTGCTGAAAGCCGCGCGCGAGGTGCACAAGGGCCGCATGCGGGCTATCTTCCAGCCGCACCGCTATACGCGCAGCAAGAACCTCGCTACCGAGTTCCCGCAGGCCTTCCAGCTGGCCGACGAGATCATCCTCGCGCCGATTTATACCGCCAACGAGCCGCCCATTGCGGGAATCGGCGTGGACTACCTCAACCGCTTCTTCCAGGAAGAGTACAGCGGTGAGAGGAAGCTCAAATGCATGCGCAGCCTTGAGGAGATCAGCGAGTACATGCAGGGCAGCACCGAGCCCGGCGACATGGTGCTGACTGTGGGAGCAGGCAACATTGACCGCGTGGCCTATGAGCTGCGTGAGTATCTGGTTGCCCGCAAGAGCGAGCTCAGCGCGCCGATTGACCTTGAGCGCCTGAAAGCCGGCATCTCGATGAACGGCAGTGACTTTGATGAACTGGATGAACTGGTGCAAAGTAACCAGCTCAACTTCGACCCGGCTGACTAGCCTGTAGTGCTGCCTGGACTGTCGTCCGAACCTACCTCAACTACCTGAAGCGCCGATTTGCACGCTGCTTTGCAGACCCGCAAGAGCCTCCGATACTCATTAACGTGTTATAATCGACGCCTTCGTTTCTGGAGGGTTGGGTTGATACTGGAACGGTGGCGCGAGCGCCTGCGGATGCGGCGGGGAGACCTTGCCGCGCGCAGCCTGCTCGTCCTTTGCGGTGGCGGCAGCCATGAGCGCGAAGTCTCGCTGCGCAGCGGGAAGGCCGTCTTTGGCGCACTTGCAGCCCAGTCCTATGCAACCTCGCTTGTCGGCCTCGGCGCGGACAACATCTCCATTGAACAGCTTGAACACTCGCCGGCGGCCCTGAACGCCGGAGAGACCGGCAAGGCCGCGGATGATGGCGGCAAAGGCCTCACGCTAAACCCTGGGCAGTCAATCATGAGCGAGCTGCGCGGCAGGCAGGCCATGGTGCTGTCCACCATGCACGGCAATCTTGGAGAGAACGGCGCCTGGCAAGGTTTGCTTGAACTGCTGGATGTGCCCTTTGTCAGTGCCGGAGTTAAGGGCTCGGCGCTGGCTATGGACAAGATCATCACCAAGCGGCTCTTTGAGCAGCTTGGTGTTCCCACGCCGCGCTGGTGGATCGAACGCCGAGGGGCCAGCTGTCGCGAGCAGATTGAGTCTTCCGTTGGACGCCTGGTGGCCAAACCGGTGGCCGAAGGCAGCAGTGTCGGCGTATTGATGGCCGACAACACCGACGCGGGCTGGCAGCAGATCGACGAGCTGAACGCTCGCTTCAACCCACTGCTGATTGAGGAGCGCATCGACGGCCGCGAACTGACAGCATCGCTTATCGGCCCGTCGGACGATGCGCTGGCTCTGCCGCTGGTTGAGATCAAGCCGGGGGCGGACTTCTACAGCTATGAGGCTAAGTATGGCGGCGTAAGCAACTACGTCTGCCCTGCCGAGCTGGATCAGCAAGCGGTGAAGTTGATCCATGACTATGCTCGGACGGTCTACCGCGAATTCGACCTTGGACCCTATGCGCGGGTGGATGTGCTGCTGGATGAACAGGGCAGGCCTTACTTCCTTGAGGCCAACACCCTGCCGGGGTTTACCGAGTTATCCCTGCTGCCCATGGCGGCGCGAGCGGCGGGGATTGAGATGGGCGAGCTGCTTGAGCTGCTTATGCTGTTCGCCCTTGAGCGCTGGGATCGCGGCAGCGGTCGGGTTTAGCAGCGCCTGCTGAGGATTGAGATGGGCCGGTGCGGCCTTGATGAGGGGTAAATGAGTACAACACGCCTGGGTATGTTTGACCTGGTGGCCCGCCGCGATGGCGAGCAACTGGCGCGCTGGGAGCGCCTGCAGGCCTCCGCGCCGGAGGCGGCTCTTCCCGCGCAGCGTGAACGTCCGCAGCGCCGCTCGGGGAGCAGAAACTGGGGTGCGCGCCTTGCCGGCCTCGGCGCCTGGGCATTGCTGATTGCTGCGGCTTACCTGGCCTGGAGCAGCGGCTGGCTGCCTGCGCAGATGAAGCCTTCGACAGTTACCGTCCGCGGAGCTGACATGAGCAGCGCTGAAGAAGTGCTGCGGCTTGTTGAATGCCGGGCCGAGACTACCTTACCGCAGCTGTGGTGGAACTGCCGCCAGTTGCCGGCCGGCGCTAATCGCTGGCTGCTCGGGGTTACGATGCAGCCACGTCTCGGTCGCAGCGCGCTGCTGGAGGTTAGCGAGCGCCGGCCGCTGGTGCGCGTTCACTGCGGCAAGCTGAGCGCCTGGCTGTGCGATGACGGGATGCTTGTACCGATGGACGCCAAGCTTGATACTGGGGAGCGCTTTACCCGCTTGAGTCAGCTGCCGCTTC
The DNA here is from genome assembly GCA_964512635.1 of uncultured Planctomycetales bacterium. Taxonomy (GTDB): domain Bacteria; phylum 4484-113; class 4484-113; order 4484-113; family JAFGCY01; genus JADZFO01. The sequence goes on from CAZEJB010000021.1 coordinate 14,849, forward strand.
TGCGTCTGCCGGAGGGAACCCTAAGCCCCAGCCGCAGCAACCCCGGACAGATCGAGCAGCAGGAACTGGCCGCCTCGGCTGAACTGCTCAGCGTGATCGCCTGCTGCGCCCAGCAGTTGCCGCTGCAGGTTGATAGTGTCGACCTCGACGAGGCGCAGAAGATCCAGCTCAGGCTCAAAGACGGCTTCGTTGTGCGCCTGGGCGGGCGCAGCGGTCTGGCGGTCAAGCTTGCGGCTCTGCCCAAGGCCCTGCGCCTGTGCGAAGGCCATCGCGACAAGCTGCTGTACCTCGACGCGAGCGACAGTGGGATCTTCTACCAGAAGTGGAAAGACACGCCGGTGGTTAACTAGGCCGCATGTCGAGTTTCGTCCTTCAGGCGCGCCCCGCCTATAATGCGGCTGTGGCACGTGGCCGCATCATCGTTGGCGTGGACATTGGCACGACGAAGATTTCCACTGTTGTAGGGGAGATCGACCCGTCGCGCGGCCTTGTGCTGCGCGGAATCAAAGTGGAGAAAAGCAGCGCGATTTCACGCGGTATGGTTACCGACATCAACCAGGCCGCGCAGGACATCGACACCAGCTACAGCGGCGCGGTCTACAGCTCCGGACTTAACAGCGACGAGGTCTTTGTGGGCATCACCGGGCGCGACCTGCTGGGTGAGAACTGCCGCGCCGAGCTGGAAATCAAAGACCCGGAAGGCGAAATCCACCAGGCCGACGTTGAAGACATCCTTGAGCGCGCCCAGCCGCGCAAGCTGGCCGCCGGTCGGATGATCGTGCACACCCTGGTGCGCCAGTTCTATCTGGACGGCCGGCGGATCAACCGCAGCCCACTGGGGATGATCGGACGCCACCTCGCGGTGGACACGCACGTTGTCACGGGCTCCGAGAGCCAGATCAAGAATCTGGAGCGGGCTGTCGACCGGGTCTCGCTGAAAGTGCGCGGATATGTCCATAGTCTGGTCGCGGCAGGCGAAGCCGTTTTGACCGAGGAAGAGAAGGGCAGCGGCTGCATTCTGATCGACTTCGGCGGCGGAACGACCAATGTGGGCCTGTTCTACAACGGCTCATTGAACTACTCCGTCTGCATTCCGATCGGCAGCCAGAACTATGACCAGGACCTGAAGCAGGGGCTCGGGCTGTCTTATGAGGAAGCTCAGCGGCTGAAAAAGAGCTATGGCAAGGCCTGGCTTGAGCAGGACGCTGAAGAACTTGATGACTTCGTGGACGTGAAGTTCTATGGCCGCCGCGAGTACGACAAGATCAAGCGCCGGCGCATCTTCGACATCATGCAGCCACGCACTGACGAGATGATGGAACTGATCCTGCAGGCCATCGCGGAGTCGGGGATGGCCGAGCGCGTGGCCGGAGGTGTGGTGATCGTCGGCGGCGGCTGCCAGCTGCGCCAGCTGAAGCGCTATCTGCAAAAGCACCTTGGCCGCCAGGTGCGACTTGGGGTGCCGGTTGGCATCGGGCACGTGCTTGACGAGTACCGCACGCCGGTCTTCGCGCCGGTGCTGGGCCTGCTTGTCTATGGCTCCAAGTATGAGGACAACCTGCCGCGCGACGGCGGCAGTTTCGTCGGCGATGTGTTCAAAGCCGCAGGCGACATCTTCCAGGGGCTGTGGGGTATGGCTAAGGGCAGGAAAAAGCCGGATGGTGATGGCGAGGCCTGAGCCCGGTCACTGACTGCGTTTGTTTATACTTCCGCCCGGCTTCTTCGAATAATTGCTGGCTCCTCATCCCGCGCAATGTCTGACATGCACCTTTGTGCCACGTTATAGTATGTGCTATTATGCTGATAATCTGTGGACAGTTGTCCGCAGAGTTTCCACGGGGCGAGGCATTGGGGGCAGGTTTTTAGGGGCAGTTCGGAGGGTCAGGAGATGCAGATGACGACGATTGACTACAAATCGCCCGACTTGCAGGCGAAGATTAAGGTGGTTGGCATTGGCGGTGGCGGCTGCAACGCGGTCGACCGCATGATTGAGTCAGGCCTGCAGGGCGTTGACTTCATTGCCATGAACACCGATTTCCAGGCGCTGCAGCGCAGTCTGGCGCCGCATAAGGTCCAGCTTGGCACCAAGCTGACCAAGGGCCTCGGCGCGGGAAGCAACCCCGAGATTGGCCGCCGCGCCGCCGAAGAAAGCCGCAATGAGATCCAGGAACTGATCGGCGCCGCCGACATGGTTTTTGTGACCTGCGGCGAAGGCGGCGGAACCGGCACCGGAGGCGCACCGATTGTGGCCAACGTGGCCAAGGAAATCGGCGCCCTGACGGTCGGCATCGCGACACGTCCCTTTAAGTTCGAGGGCAAGCGCCGCGCCACCTTTGCCGCCGACGGCATCAACAGCCTGCGCGAGCAGGTCGACACTCTGATCCTGATCCCCAACGACAAGCTGCTGGACCTGGTGTCTGAGAGCACCAGCCTGCAGGAGAGCTTCATGCTGGCCGACGAGATCCTGCGCCAGGCCGTCACCGGCATCTCCGAGCTGATCCTCAAGCCCGGTTTGATCAACCTGGACTTTGCCGACGTAAAGATGATCATGGAGAATTCCGGCACCGCTATCATCGGCCTTGGCGAAGCCAGCGGTGAGCAGCGCGCACTGCGCGCGGTGGAAAACGCCATCCTCAGCCCGCTGCTCGAAAGCAGCATCGACGGCGCGCACGGTGTGCTGATCAACTTCATTGGTGGCCGCGATATGAGCCTGCAGGAGATCAACATGGCCTCCGAGCTGGTCTCCAACCGCGTGGACGAGGATGCCAACATCATCTTCGGCGCCACCGTGGATGAAGAGAAGCGCGACCGTGTCCGCGTGATGATTCTGGCCACCGGCTTTAACGCTGCTGAACAGGCAACGATGATGCATGGCCACGGCAATGGCGGAGCACGCATTAGCTCCAGCCTCAGCGGATCAGCCCCCCGCGTGAAGCTCTTGTCTGAAGAGACCTCCAAGCCCAAGACCAACGGGGGCTCGGTCAGCCGTCCGCCTGAGAGCATCAGCGCGAGCAACGCTGCCAGCAGCGCCCCGGCCCAGCCGCAGGGCGAGGACGAGGATCTGGATATCCCGGCCTTCCTGCGCCGCTATAACAAGAAGTAGTGGCCAGCCGGGATGCGGCGCTGATTCGAGAAAACTACCAGTCCGTTTGCGGAGCGATTGAACGCGCGGCAAATGGGCGCACGGTTGAACTGGTTTGCGTAACCAAATACGCGCGTGAGGAGTGGCTGCCCCTGCTGCTTGAAGCCGGCGCGCGCCACCTGGGAGAGAACCTCCTGCCGGCAGCGGCGCAGCGGCTTGGCCGTCTGCGCAACACACCTGCTCAGTTCTCGACCCATCTGCTTGGAGCACAACAAAGCCGGAAGCTCAAGGACATAGCTGGCGCCTTTGACTGGTATCAGGCGCTGGGCAGCGCCGCAGCGGCGGATGCCCTGGAGCGCAACAGCGCGGAGCAGAGCCTGCCAAGGAAGCTAAAGGTGCTGTTGCAGGTCAATGTGGGGGCGGAAGCGCAGAAGCAGGGGGCGGATCGCGAGGCGGTTGAGGAACTGGCCCATCACGTCGCCATAAATTGCACTGCTCTGGAGCTGCGCGGTCTGATGGCAATCCCGCCAGGACCAGCCGCTTATGGTTCCCTGAGCGAATTCGAGAGCGGTACGCGCAGGCACTTTGCCGCGCTCAGGCAAATGTTTGATAAAATAGGCACAGCAGTCGGCCCGAGTTCAGGGGTGACGGCCTGGGATACGCTTTCAATGGGGATGAGCCAGGACTATGTCTGGGCTGTCCAGGAAGGCGCAACCATGGTCAGGGTCGGTACTGCACTGTTTGAGGGTTTGGAGGGTTGAAATGGGTTTTGTTGCAGGGGTCATGCGCCTCTTTGGCGTGGTCGATGAGGATCCGCACGACAATATGCTTGAGTATCCCGTAGCTGCGCACAGTCAGCCGCCGGCAGGCAGCAGCGGGCGGATGTCACCATTCGAAGCGCGCTCCGGCCAGCAACCGGCGCCGGCTGCTGCTGAGCAGCCGCGGGTGATCAACATGCCGCAGCCGGAAAAGCAGACCGTCTTCATCGTGCGCCCGAGCATTGACGACAGCGGCCGTCCGGCCTTCAGCATGAAGACCTACGCGGGCTATCTGCTGACGCGTCAGGCCCTGGTGCTGGATGTCAATGAACTGGCGGCGACGGACCTTGAGGAAGCTACCCGCGTGGTGGATTACCTCAGCGGCGTGGTCGAGGCAGTGGAAGGCAGCGTCTGGGAAGTGGCGAAGAACATCTTCATCTTCGCGCCGAACAACGTGGGCCTTGCTGGAGACCCGCTGAAGCCACTGGAAGTGTATTAAACCCGTGCCGCAGCCAGCTTAATGAGTGGCGCGGCAGGGGTTGGAAAGAGAGTTGAATGTCAAACGAGAGCGGCAGCGGCTTCTCATGGCTCAGCCTGGGCGGCGTAGGCGAGATCGGTAAGAACTGTTATGTCATTGAAGTCAACGACAAGCTGATTGTCATTGACTGTGGCATGAGCTTTCCGGATCTGCGCATGTTCGGGGTGGATATCGTCATCCCGGACTTCAGCTATCTGGTCAAGAACCAGCATCGCATCAAGGGCATCGTGCTGACGCATGCCCATGAGGACCACATCGGGAGCCTGCCGTATCTGCTGCAGGACCTGAAGAAGGCGCCGCCGATCTACGGCGCCAAGTTCACCTTGGCGCTGCTGCGTGGAAAGCTGGCCGAGTTCGGCCTCGGCGATACGCCGCTGACGGAGTTCAAGCCCGGTGACGACTTCTACATCGACGGGATACTCGTGCAGACAGTGCGCGTTACCCACAGCATCCCCGACACGACCAGCATCGCGATTGAAACTCCGGGCGGCATGTATGTCCACAGCGCGGACTTCAAGTTCGATCCGGACCCGGTGGACGGCAAGCTGACCGATTTCGCCAAACTTGAGCGGATCGCCGCCAAGGGCGTGCTGGCCTTTGCTGTCGACACCACCAATGTTGAGAATCCCGGACGCAGCGGCACGGAGAGCTCCGTTCAGCCGGTGCTGCGCGACATGGTGGCCAACCACCGCGGGCGCGTGTTCATCACAACCTTTGCCTCGAACATACACCGCCTGCAGCAGGCCGTCAATGTGGCCGCGGAGCTTAAGCGCAAGCTTCTGGTGCTCGGGCGCACTATGGTCGACAACGTCCAGATGGCGCAGGACCTAGGCTACCTAAAGGTGCCCAAGGAACTGCTGGTCAGCCCGCAGGAAGCAGAGCACGTCCGGCCCGAGCGCCTGATGGTGATCCTGACCGGCAGCCAGGGCGAGCCGATGGCCGCAATGGCCCGGCTGGCCAATGGCGACCACCGCTTTGTCACCGTGCAGCCCAACGACCTGTTCATCTTCAGCGCGCGACCCATCCCGGGCAATGAAACCGCAATCTTCAGCATCATTGATGACCTTTTCCGCCTCGGCGCCGAGGTGATCTTCGGCGTCCACACCGGCGTGCATGTTTCGGGTCATGGCTATCAGGAAGAGATCAAGCAGTACATCGAGCTGCTGGATCCGGAGATTGTCATTCCGCACCACGGCATGTTCCGGATGCAGATGCGCTGCCGCAAGCTCTGCGAGCAGTGGGGCTGGCACAACAGCGTGGTGCCGATCGTGTCGATCGGTGAGCGTTGGGCGGTGCAGCCGGGCGGCGTTGAGATGCTTGAAGAGGTCAAGAGCGGCGAGATATTCATCGCCGGCAATGGCGCCTCTGACATCAGCCGCCGAGTGATCAACGAGCGACTGGCCCTGGCTGAAGACGGCGTGCTGGTCTTCAGCGTGGTGCTCAGCGCCGACGGCAACGAGATTTTGGCCGGTCCGGAGCTGGTGTCGAAGGGCTTCCTGCAGAACAAGGACCAGCCCGAGCTGTTTGAGGAGATCAACGCCGCGGTGCGCGAGAGCATCATGCGCAACAAGATGCGCGGGCCGGAGCACGCCCTCCAACTGCGAAACAACGTGCAAAATGCCATCCAGCGGGTCATATTCAGCAAAACAAAAATCAACCCGATGGTGATCGGAATGGTCAGCTATGCCAATGCCGTGACAAGCTACGCCGACTGAGCCCGATGCAGCCGCCCAGGGCCTGTCGCACGCTTACGCTGGCGACAGCAGGTCGACGTCCTCGACCCGCGTCAGCGATTCGCGCTCACTGGCGGGCAGCTGCGCGATCCAGTGGTGCAGCGTCTGCCCTTCCAGCAGGAGCCCCTCATTCAGTTCCGCCCAGGGGAGCAACGCGAAGGCACGCTTGCGGGCCTGCGGATGGGGGAGCACCAGCAGTGGCGTCGTCAACTCGGCTCCCTCAAACCACAGGAGATCAAGGTCAATCACGCGGTCGGCATACAGGCGCCGGGCCAGGCGCGCGGCTGCCTGCTCAGCGGTCTGGGAACGCAGCGGTGGAATGCGGTCGCTGACAAAGCGGCCGGCCGCCTGCTCATTCGCCAGCAGATGGTCAAGCAGTGTCCAGGGGCTGCCACCGTAAGTCAGTTCAATCACAGCGTTAAGAAAGGGGGTCTCGCTGTGAAAACCCCAGGGCGGGTTTTTGTAGACATGGCTGGCTCGCAGTAGCTGCAGTCCAGGCACATCTCGCAGTGCCGCTGCAGCGCGCTGCAGATGGCCCAGGCGGTCGCCGAGGTTGCTTCCGATGCCCAGGTAGGCCAGATTTGCCGCTGCAGGCGTGACCGCAGGCGGCGCGTCAGATGAATCGGCGGACAGCTTTAGATTGCGGTCCGACACCAGTCCTCCAACAGCGCGGTCAGCGCCGCCAGGTCGCCGAGATGGATGCGTTCCACGGCGCTGTGGCTGTACTGCAGTGGTACTCCGAATGCCAGAATGCGCGCCCCGCTGTCTTCAAAGACTGAGGCATCGTTTCCGCCAGGCATGTGGCCGTACTGAAGTGTGTGGCCGAGGCTCTCAAGCTTGGCCAGTGTTGATCGGCGCTCAGCATCCGGCAGCAGGGTGGTGGCGTCCCAGCAGCGGAAGGCCGCACCGCCGCCGAGCCGCGGGCCGTCGAACTGAGTGTTGTCTCTTGGTCCACCGCCGATGGTGTAGCTGTCTACAGCGATTACCTCGCGGCACTGCGGGAAGCGCCGGGCCAGCAGGCGTGCGCCGCGCAGGCCGACCTCCTCCTGTACGGCCCAGGCCAGCACTGTTGGTACGTCCGGTGGGCTCTTCCACAGGGCTGCAGCAGTCAGCAGCAGCGCTGTGCAGCCAAAGCGGTCGTCCAGACTGCGTGCTTGCACGAGCTCGCCAGCAAGGCGAGTGACCACCTTGGGCCAGGTGATACTGTCCAGTACCTTCACGCCCAGCGAAGCTACTGCTTCAGCGCTGCGCACGCCGAGGTCCAGGTGCAGGTCGCTGGCTGACATGCGCTTATCCGGGCCGTGGCCCTGGCGGGTGGTTACATGCAGGCTCACGGGCGCCATGCAGCCCGGGACAATGCCGCCCTCAGCGTGTACATGAACCAGCGTGCCTTCCCAGAGCTGGGCGTCGATGCCGCCGATTGGCGCCACACGGCAGAAGCCGTCCGGGCGGATGCTGGTAATGCGAAAGCCGATCTCGTCCATGTGGGCAACAAGTAAGCGCTGAGGCTCACCCTCAGGCCCGATGTGCAGCCAGTGGTTACCGATGCTGTCACGCTGAAGGGCAGAGGCCGGCACGCCGCGCTCCTCAAGCAGGGCGCTGACACAGCTAGCAACACCCTGCTCATTACCCGAAACGCCGGGGACGCTGAGCAGAGCCTCGAGGACGGCGAAGAGTTCGATGGCAGGACTCATGCTGCCATTCTAGCCCCCAGCAATACACAGCGGCCTGCATACTCTATCCCTGCCGACAAGTGTAAGTAGAGGCAAAGGCGCGCTGGCAGGGGTATCATTCTGCGGTGAACGTTCTCCTCCTCAAAGCCTGGCTCAACAGCGAAGGGGCTGCCCTGATCGGCTCACGGCTGCAGGCACTGCGCCAGCTGGATTCGCGCAGCTTCCTGCTTGAGCTCAGTACCGATGAGTCAGTGCCACAGCGGCTGCTTTGTTCGGTGATGGAGGAATATCCCGTTCTGGCGCTGCTTGATCTGCTGGAAGCGGAGCAGCTGGATCACAATGAGGAAGACAGCAGCGAGGGCAACTTTGTCAAAGCACTGCGTTTTCATCTGCTGGGCTACAAGCTGATAGGCATCCTGCAAGAGGGTTTTGACCGCTCGGTGACATTCAGCTTCAGCAAGACTGATATGTATGGCCGCGAAAGCCTTAAGCAGCTGCGGCTGGAGCTGGTCGGACGCTCAAGCAACGCTTACCTGCTAAGCGCGACGCATGTTTCGCGCTGCGATGGCAACGTGATCTCGATCCTGAAGCGCGTGCGGCGTGAGCAGAACCGCGTGCGGCACATCGTGACCGGTCGCCCGCTGCCGCCGCCGCCGCCCCTGGGGAAGTTCGTCGCCGCGGAAAGCTCGGAGGAGGGTTTGGCCGAAGAGCTGGCCCAGCTTGGCGGAGCGGTCGAGGCCGACAACGCCGAAGCTGACAACCGCTCGATCAGCAACCCGCTTGAGCTGCTGTTCACCCGGCGCGTTGCAGCCAGCGATGCCAAACTCTGGCCCCGCATCGAGTCAATGCTGCCGGTCACTTATGATCTTGCCACCCTTTACGGCTTCATTGCCGGGCTCCAGCGCGGCAGCCTGTCCAGCGAGCTTTTCGGGCTTGGTGAGGACGGGGCAACCGCCAACAGCGTTGCCATCAAACAGTGGAAAGCGGCCAAGGGTCGTCGTCACACTGGCGCCGGTTCTTCCGGCCAGCCGCAGGTGCAGGAACTATCCCACCGCCTGGACCAGTTGACCGCCAGGCTGGCCCTGGCTCTGCGGGCGGATGAGCTGGAATTGCTGGCGCTTGAGATGCTCTCCCGGGACGAGGCTGTGGATGCGGCCAAGAGTGGTCGTGAGTACATCGAGACCTGGCAAGCTGAACACCCTGACTGGGCCGAAGAGCTGGACTTGATGCAGACCGTGCAGGAGAACGCCCAGGGACTTCTGCGCTACAGCCAGCGCCTGCGCCGCGGTGTGGAAAAGCTAGAGCGCGTCATTGAGCACACAACCCAGCAACTGAGCATACTGGAGCAGTCACGTCCGGCGCGTCCCGGTGAGGCGGCAGTCAAGCGCCCGCCGCCGGAGCGTGACCCGCTGCAGGCGGAACAGAAGCGCCTGAACAAGTATGGCGTGAAGTATCAGCGCTTCGTCAGCAGCGACGGGCTGGTGATTCTGGCGGGGATGGGGGATACCAGCAACGACGGCCTGCTGCGGATCTATGGCAGCGGGCGCCACATCTGGCTGCATGTTCGGGACTTCCCCGGCAGCCATGTGATTGTGCTGAGTAACGGCAAGGAAGTCAGCCCGGAGAGTCTGCACGAGGCAGCCGTAATCGCGGCCTGGTTCAGTCAGGGGCGGGGTGAGGATGATGTGGAAGTCAGCTATCTCCCCATCCGGCACTTGCGCAGACCCAAGGGCGGTAAACCGGGACAGGTGTTGAAGACCAGCGAAAAGGTGCTGAATGTCCGGCCAGCGGACTTTGAAGTGCTGAAACTCGACCTGCGCAGTTAAGGGCAGGTGTCAGAGCTGGACGGAATGGACTAGTTCTGGAGAATGCCGGCGAGCGCGCCACAAATGGCCACCACCAGCGTCAGGATCCACAGATTGCGCATAATGCTACCCCCATACAGATTGAGAGAACCGGACCCGGTCCTGAGACTTAGCCTCAGGTGCCGCAGCCGCCGCCCTTTGAGCTGAAGTACATCAGCAGCCCGATGGCCACCACGATTGCCACTAAGGACAGAGGATCGTGCACTGACGCTTCACCACGCTAAGGAGATAACATTGCGCTGGCCTGCAAGGATACAGGCTAAGCACAATCTAACTACCTTCAATGAAGTCTTATTCGTCTTATTACCAGGCTTTAATCAAGTCGCAAGTTAAAGGGATGTGGATGGGATGACAGTCGGGCTGCTGACTCAAGCCACAGGGTGACAGGCGCGAGGTGTTTCTCGCTTTCCTGAGACGCAGACGCGAAACAGTTACAATTGCCCCCGCATGCGTCGAGTGATCAAGTTTGGGGGAACCTCAGTCGCCACGCCCGATCTGGTGCGCCAGGGTGCGCAGCACATAGCGCGGCTGGTGGAGCGGGGGGACCAGATTGCGGTGGTTGTCAGCGCGCCAGGCAATGCCACCAGCACTCTGCTCAGTGCGATCTACAGTGCGTCGGACAGCCACGCCGGCTTTGTCGAGGCCTGCGGCTTCGCGGCCCTTGGCGAGGAGCAAAGCGTCCACCTGATGGTAGCGGCGCTGCGCAGTCTGGGCGTCAACGCGATTCCCTTTCTTCCACGCGATAACTCTACCTGGCCAATCATCGCCGACATTGAGGACCTCAGCCCGCTGGCGACGGGCAAAGTCAATGAAGAGCGGCCCTTTGAACTGCGTACGCAGCAGACCGCCGGGCGCTTCCGCCGTTTCGTCCTGCCGCACCTGCGGGTTGGCAGTGTGCCGGTGATCAGCGGCTTCTTCGCCGTCGATAGCGCCGAGCGCGTCGTAGCCCTTGGCCGCGGCGGCAGCGATATCAGCGCCTTCATCGTCGCGGCGAATATCAGAGCGGACGAGGTGGCGATCGTCACCGATGTCTCGGGCGTGCTGTCGGCGGACCCGCGGCTGGCGGCCAACCCGCGCCTGCTGGACGAGCTGTCGATCACCGATATGCAGATCCTCGCCGGGGCCGGTGCGCGGGTGCTGCACCCCAAGGCGCTGGCTTTCAAGAGCGAGCACATGAAGGTGCGCATACTCGACTATCGCGAGCTGGACCGCCTGGAGCAGACCGGCACCAGCGTGCTGGGCAAGAGCGAGACCACGCTATTCCGCAACCCGGAAGAACTGTCGATGCTGACCCTCGTGGGTGAGGTCAGCCAGCCCCTCGACCTGGACGCGGCGCTGATGCAGTGGATGCAGGGCTCGGGGCTGTCGATGCGCTCGGCCAGCTTCACTGAGCGCTTTACCTGCATCTACGTTCCGAGCAGCATGGCCGAGGAGGCCTACCGCGGCCTGCATGCGCTGATCGCCGAGCGCTTCACCGAGGTGATGAGCCTCTCCATGAAGGGTGGGGTGGGTGAGCTGCGCCTGCGCTCTGCGAAGTTCCTCGACCAGCCCGGGGTGCTGGCGGAGATGACCGGCGTGCTGGCCAACGCGCGGATCAACATCATCGAAATGGTCACCGGCCTGACGGATATCAGCGTCTTCATCAACTACAGCGACCTCGACCGCGCTGAGGCCATGCTGGGCCAGGTGCTGGAGCATTATGCGGGGTGATCTTTGTAGGGTGCAGGCATGCCTGCACCTTCCCATTCCTGTAGGGGCGGGATAGAATTCCCGCCCTGGTGTTCAGGGCGAAGAGGGGGCGAATACTATCGCCCCCCTACAAGAGAAGACGGCCTGGGACAAGCCCCAGCCCTACAAGAAACCGATGCTCAGACCAGATCAGACTAAGCAGATCAAGCGTGAGACCCTTGGGCTCTGGAAGTTCAACACGGGCTGTGGCTGTATCTCCTTTCTGATCGCTGTCGGGCTGGGATTCACCATCTGGAACATCGACTCATGGTGGTGGCGCGCGCCGCTGATCCTGCTGCTGCTGTGCGCAGTTCTGGTGATGATCGCCGCCTCGCTGCTGGACATCGTGCCCTGGGCCTGGGCTGTGCTGCGCTTCTTTCATCTGGCTGGCAGCAACTGGCTGGAGGAACGACGCAAAACCGATGAGGATTTGTAGGGCCGGGGCTTGTCCTCGGCCGGTGGCCCCACTATGCCTGCCCGCCATAAGCTCGGCACGGGCGGAGACTCCCGCGCCATGCTGGGCCTGGCCGAAGACAAGCTCCGTCCTTACAAGATGCAAGAGGTGCCGGCATTCCCGCGCCCTACATCTCTTGTCGGCAACACCCAACACCCCAAACCCCATCCGTATCCCGCACCCTACACGCTAAACTTGCTGCGACAGCATGCCAGACTCCCCTGCCAGCCCGGTCCGCGTGATCATCGTCTCTGACGGTAAGCGTGGCCACGAGAATCAGAGCCGTGTGATCGCACGCATGCTGGGCGTGGAAGAGCCGCTGCTGATGCACCTGCGCCCACAATACAAAGAGGGTGGTTGGGCCGAGCTCTTGCTGCGCCTGCGCCTTAGGACGCGCGGGCCGCAAAGCCTCGGCCGCAAGGCCGCCGGAGAACTGGTACGGACCATGCTGAAGCCGGAATCGCCGGAGCGCTTCAGGGAGCTGGTCGAAGAGATTGCGGCATCTCGTTCTGTAGGGGTAGGGCTTGTCCCCACCCTGGACTTGGGTGGCGAAGACGGGCGGGAACAAGCCCCGCTCCTACAAGAAACGGGACACAGTCCCGCGCTCCATCCTGAGCAGCTTCCGGTTCTCCAGCTTTTCACGATCTCCACCGGGACGCCGCCGGCCACACTCAACCTGGTGCTGGCCCGGCTGCTTGAAGCCCGGTCGATTGTCAGCATGACGCCAAGCCTCCTGCCGCTGCCGCTCTTCAGCGCGGCGCTGCTGCCGGAACACGACCTGTCGCCGGGCTTCAGCATGCAGTCCAACACCCTGGTCACGCCGCTGGCTCTGAGCATGCACGACAGCGCTGCGGCGCAGCTGCAGGCTTCGGCGCTGGCCGCGGAGTACGGCCTCGACCGCGAACAGCGCTTCATCGGCGTGGCGCTTGGTGGGCCGTCAAAAAACAGTCGCTGGAGCGCAAGCAACGTCCAGCGCTGGCTGGACGGTATCCTGACCCATGCGCATTCCAGCGGCTCCAAGGTGCTGGTGACAAACTCGCGGCGCACAACGGCGGAGACCAACAAGTGGCTGCAGGAAAAGTGGCAGCAAAAGGCTTTTGCGGCCTTTATCAATGCAAACAGTGACCCACGAAACCCGCTGCCGGCTTTTTACGAGCTGTGCTGGCAGATCCATGTCAGCGCGGACAGTATCTCGATGCTCAGCGAAGCCGTGCAGGCCGGCCACCGGCCGGTGGTGCACTGGACTAGCCCCGAGGGGCCGCGCGGCAAACTGCGCCGCTTCATCGACAACCTTGCCTCCGGCGGGGATGTCTTCGCGAACGCCCGTGCCCTGCCGACCGAGAGCCTGCGGCGCAAAGAAAGGATCAACGCCAACTACCGCAAGCTGCAGACACAGCTGCTAGAGCTGCTGGGGCTGGATTGAGGTCGGCTGGAGTCAGCTTGCTTCTACGAGTGCTCCTTGGCACGATTGTCATCTGGCTGGTGCTGGACCGCAGCGCGTCAGAACTGGGCAGCCTGCGGGGCGAGGGTGGGGTGCTGGTAGCTCTGATTACTCTCGCCGCGGCATTCCTCTTCGAGTGGCTGTTGTTCAGAACTGAGCCAAAGCGTATCTCATCCTGCCTCGGCCTCGGCAAAGCCAAGGGCTCGGCGCCACTTGTTGCGCTCTTCCTGTGTTTGCTGTTGTTGGCCTATTTTCCGCTTTTCGCCTGGCTCAGGGGCAGCGCCGTCAGTATCCGTGCCGACTTGTTCCTGCTGGCGCCCGGGCTGTTCGCCCAGCATGGCATTGCGGAGGAGCTGCTGTTTCGGGGCTTTGCCTTTGGGCACCTGCGGGTTGGTCGCAGTTTCTGGGCCGCGGCGTGGTTATCACTGCTGCCCTTCACTGCTGCGCATCTGATGCTTTTCTTCAACATGGAGCCAGTGCTGGCAGTTGCCTCGATCTTCGTAGCGGTAGCAACATCATTGCCGCTGGCCTGGCTGTATGAGCGAGGCGGGCAGACGGTCTGGGCGCCGGCGCTGCTGCACTTCGGTATCCACGCCATTAAGCTGGTGGATGTCGAGGCGTCCCAATACATGCCGCTGGCACTGGGCTGGATGGCAGTCAGCGCAACAGTGCCCTACCTGGCTTTCCTGCTGCTGCGAGACAAGGCCATAAGCAGTGATCCTCCGGGCGTGCCGGTCTGCCTGTGAGCTGAAACGCGGGCGGACGCGGTGAGCACCTACAAGTCGAGCGGGCGCACGCCACGCGCCCCTACTGTTTAGCGCGGCACGGGTGTGCTGCCGACAATGCCGGCGATCACTCCGCTGACATCGCCGCCTTCCAGCTCGCTCTCGGGGCTGAGCAGGATGCGGTGGCGCAGCACAGGCAGGGCCAGGGTCTGCACCTCGTCAGGCGTGATATAGGCCTTACCGCGGATGGCGGCGAGGGCCTTCGAGCCGCGCAGCAGGGCGATGCCGGCACGGGGGCTGGCGCCAAGGGCAACAGAGCGGTGCTTGCGGGTGGCGCGCACGAGGTTCAGGATGTAGTCCAGCACGCCGGCTTCGACGCGTACAGCTTCAATTTCGGCGCGCACCGAGGGCCACTGCTCAGGCTCGACCACTTTGCCGACTCCGCTGCGGGTCAGGTCATGCGGCGAGAAGCCGTCGTTATAGAGCTGCAGGACGCGCTTCTCCTCAGGCTCGGTCGGATAGTCGATCAGTACCTTGAGCAGGAAGCGGTCAAGCTGGGCCTCGGGCAGCGGGTAGGTGCCTTCATATTCAACGGGGTTCTGGGTGGCAAAAACAGTGAAGTCCCGAGGCAGGGGTCGCGTGTCGCCGTCGACGCTGACATGCCGCTCTTCCATGGCTTCGAGCAGGGCAGCCTGGGTCTTCGGCGGCGTGCGGTTGACCTCATCCGCGAGCAGGAAGGATGCGAAGATCGGTCCCTCCCGGAAGCGGAACTCGCTCTTGCCCAGCTCAAAGATATTGGTGCCGAGGATGTCACTGGGCAGCAGGTCGGGGGTGAACTGAATGCGGTTGAAGCTGCCGCCGACCGCCGTGGCCAAAGCCTTGACCATCAAGGTCTTGGCGAGGCCGGGCACGCCCTCAAACAAAAGGTGGCCGCCGGCGAAATAGGTGGTGAGCATCAGCTCGAGCACCTCTTCCTGGCCGACGATGACCTTGCCTACTTCGGCCAGCAGACGCTGGGCGACCTGGGGCGTGATCTGGGGCGTTGAAGCAGACGAGGCTTCACCACTGGGCATGTATGACATCCCGGCGAGTATAGCAAGCGCTAAGTAAGTGATCTGCTTAAGTTCCACAAAGCCAGCCGCCTCATAAAGCTGCGCCTGAGTTGAGATGAAGTCCGATCGTTCTTTGCGTTAAACCCCTTGTCCTAACTGCTGCTTGCCGGCCGCTTAACCATGCCTGCCTATTCTCGCCGCGCCCATTATTCTGAGGAGGACCATGGACATGGTTGGAGTTAGGTTTGGTCTGGTGAGCCTGCTGGCCTCACTGGTAACAATCAGCCTGCTGCTGGCGGGCTGCGGCGGTGGAAATGATCTGGCAGGCACCGGAGAGCTTGGCGAGCGGGCCAGCTCGGCGGCGCCGGTCTATGACCTTGACTTTGACGGCCGCACCGACAAGCCGGCGCAGGTCATGGCGCTGTCCGGTGCGAACTACACGGTTGAGCCGCTGCTGACCGTCGCGGATGAGATCCCGCTGCTGACCGGCAACTATCCCAACGGCAAGGCCCACAAGAAGCGAACCTTTGCCCTGGCTGGCACGCCGGACGGCCTCGGCATCCAGCAAAAGGGTGACAACTACTGGGTCTGGTGCAACCACGAGCTGTCCAACACCGCCGGCAGCCGCTACAGCGACACGATCAGCGGTGTGATCAAGGGGGCGCGGGTCTCGCTGATCAAGCTGGACAAGAACTTCAGCATCATCGGCGGCCGCAACCTGATTGAGAACATCTATGACAAGACCGGCCTGATCGGCAGCATCAGCCTGAATGCCGACAACAGCGCGGTGACCCAGAGCGGCACGTCGCTTAACCGCCTGTGCTCGGCGAGCCTGAGCGAGCTCTATGGCGGCAAGCCCTTCTTCTTCGCCGGCGAGGAGACCACCAACGGCCGCGGCCTGGTGATCGAGACCGACGGCAACGCCAGTGTCATCGACGACGCGGTCAAGATCGCCTATGAGAACCTGGTTCCGGTCAGCAAGTGGAAGAACAAGACCGTACTGCTGCTGATGGACGACACCTCCGACAAGCACCTTGTCCTTTATGTCGGCAACCGCATCGGCGGCGACCTGGGCTTCCACAGCGGCACCTGCTATGTCGCCCAGATCTGGTCGAACGGCGTGCCGCAGCTGAACACCGGCAGCCTGGCCCTGAACGCCTCCAGCACCGTGAAGTGGATCCAGGTGCCGAAGACCTATGACTTCGACGGCGCCGGCCCCAACCCGCCGGTGGACCTCTATAACAGCACGGCGAACTACTACCAGTGGGCCGGAGTGGTGAAGGCGACGCAGTTCAAGCGCCCTGAAGACGGCCATGAAGATCCGGCGAAGCCCGGCGATCTGCACTTCGTCACCACCGGTTCGACCGGAAGCTATGACCCCTATGGCCGCCTCTGGCATCTCAGCCTTGGCAACCAGCCGACCCAGGACGGCACCCTGCGTCTGACCTCCATCGGCAACACCAACTACTACATGAACCCCGATAATGTGGTCGCCGACAGCCTCGGCAAGTTCTGGGTCCAGGAAGACCCCAGCGGAACTCAGGCCCTGATGCTGGCCGCCGGCCGCACCGCCAGCATCTATCGCAGCCCCATCGGCACCGACAGCTATGTCCGCCTGTTCGAGGTCAACCAGGACCGTGCCCCCTTCAACACATACGGCATCGCCAGCTTCAAGGACAACCCCTGGGAGACCAGCGGCATCGTCGAGCTGCCCGGTGTTGCCGGCAACGGCCAGGTTGGCGTGCTCTTCGACACCCAGGCCCACGGCTGGGCCGACGCTGACTATGTCGAGGGTGGCCAGCTGATCCTGGCCTTCCCCAAGGGCTTCATCCTGCCGCCGGCCAAGGGCGGCAGCGCGGTCAAGGGCCAGAAGTACGAGATCAAGCCTGAGAACCTTGACCCCGCCTCGCTGGAGGAGCCGGTAGTCTCCAGCAAGCCTGCGAAGTAGACCTGATCCCCTACAGCAGATTGCACTAGCCGCACGGGCCGGAGCGAAAAGAAGCTCCGGCCTGTTGCTTTTAGAGGCAGGAGGCCCGGTCGGCACAGGCACAAGCTGCTCAGCAAGCCTGCCGACCCAGGACGAGTCATGGAACTGACACTTGAATGACTGTGCATGCACGGTGTTCACTTATCGCAGTTCGCAACTGCCAGCAGGGCATGAATTTAACTTTGACCTCCAAAATCGGACGTAGAAAATGGTTTGTGCGAGCGCGGCCGAGATCCCGACTTTTAACTTTTGTCCTCGAAAACCTGCCAGAAAGTGGTGTTTTGCAATTCGCACGGCAGCGGCTTTAACCTTGGCTGGCCCAAAAGCTGCGAAACGAGGCTGTTTTTCAATTTGATGACTGCAAATGGCACCTGCGAAACACATAGCGGCTGGCGGGAAGGCGAGTGCTGTCGGCTTCGAGAAGGCACTTGCATGTTGTTGCAAGACTGTAATCAAGGCTGTCTGAATATGGCCCCCGGGGTTTGAGTGATACCACGACAGGCGCCGAAAAATCGCAGGAACCGCAGGAAAAGGCCGGGTTTAGCACAAGTGAGCCAGGCCTGGTGAGAGGGTCTGCCACGGCAGATTGGCAAAGCTGCGTATGGGCAGGGTGCGCGCTGGAACCCAATCCAGCGATTGCGCTCAGCATTGCATCAGGCGGCGTTTTCGCCATCTGCCGCTGAGCCGGTGCTTAAAGAACCAGTTCAGTCTTCAGAGAATCACTCGTTGCAACTGGCATGAGTGAGGATTTCTGACAAGGCTTGGCGACACAGACTCTGAAGCTCCTCCCCATGCGTCAGCCAGATGTAATGCCCGGCGCCGGGGATCTCCACATACTTCCCCTGGGGCAAGAGGCTGGCTGTCTGGCGGATCGGCCAGTTGGGGCGGATGTCGTCGCCTGCGGCAATGAAGTACGCCGGGATCTGCAGATCAGCCAGCTCGCGCAGCAGGCTGGGGCGCTTGATGTACTCGCGCCAGGTCCGATTGCCGACGCGGTTCACCTCCGGGTCGGCATGGAAAACTATGCCGCCGTCATCCTCGCCGCGCTCGGCCTTGGCCCGGTGGTAGTCCTCGGCCCAGGAGCGGTCGTTGAGCAAGCTGCCGCCACAGATGCTGAGCAGCCCAACGGCGCGGCCGGGGTAGGCGAGGGCATAGGCCAGCGCCAGGCCGGGGCCAAAGCTGTGCCCGCCGAGAAGCATCCTCTCAAAGCCCAGCTCTGCGCGGATGGCCTCGGCGTCAGCGACGGTGGTTTCGATGCCGTAATTGCCGTCCCAGTCGCTCTGGCCGCAGCCGCGCGGCTCGAAGCGCACGACTGTGCAGATGTCGCTGAGCATGGCGGCAACCGGCCCGAGGTAGTCAGAGCAGCCCGGTCCGCCGTTGAGGAGCAGCAGGGGGCAGCCTTGGCCTTCGGTGATCACCCGAAGCCTTGCGCCGTTGATGGTCAAAAGCTTGTCCACCCGGCGATTATCTTGCACTGACTGCGCATTCTGGTATGCTATACAGATGAATAGGTATCGAGTTCTGCCCCGGGATGACGTGCCTGAGGCCCCGCCGCTGCCGCTGCCCGACCCCCCGCCACAGCCGGCGCTGCTTGGGCTGGAGGTCCTGCGGGCGGCCAGGGAGGTGCACGAAGAACTCGGCCCGGGCCTGCTGGAATCGGCCTATGAAATGTGCCTGTGCCATGAACTCGCGCTGCGCGAGGTGTCCTTCCGGCGGCAGATCCCATTGCCGGTGGAGTACAAGGGTATCCGGCTGAGCTGCGGCTACCGGATGGACCTGCTGGTGGCTGGCAGCCTGATAGTGGAGATCAAGTCCACCGAGGGCGTCTGGCGGGTGCATGAGGCGCAGCTTTTGACCTATATGCGCCTGAGCCGGATTGGCTGTGGCCTGCTGATCAACTTCAACGTCGACCGGCTGAAGGATGGGGTAAGGCAGATCGGGTTTTGATATGGAGCGACAAGCCTAGCCTGGCAATCCCTGTACGGGGTGGATAGTATTCCCGCCCTCCCAGTAGCGCCGCCCCCCGTGGCGGCGATTTGTAGGGCCGTGGGCTTGTCCCCGGCCGGTTTTGTTTTGTATTGAAGAAGGTAACTGCCATCAAGCGCGCCTTCAGCAGTACAATTCAGTCGTGTTCAAGAAGTTGAGTATCTTCCTGATTTGTACGGTTGCCCTGCTCGTTGGCGTACCATTCTTGCGCAAACAACTGGCAGCACCAGACCTTGTCATAGCGGGCCGCGCCAGCTCGGTGAAGAGCCAGCTCCAATCATCTTCGGCCACCAATTCCCACAATCTCGGCAGTGTCTGCGATCCCCTTCCCGTACCTGATATTGAATATGTGGGCGACTACACGCCAGCGGTCGAATTGACCGAGCAAAGCGAAACGGTCTTGAAAGAACTGGGAGTATCGGAGGGAAAGACTGTCCATGCCACTGCGGACATGGACTTTGACTACAGTCCAGCATTCGAGGTAGAGATAGGTAAAGTGAACGCGCTACGGCTACATCACGAGAGCCTTGAGGGTAAGGATCCGTTCAAGGATGGGACGACAGGTCATCTTCTCAAGTGGCAGCCAAGCATGCCTACCAATCTACGGAAGACCTACCGTGGCATCACACTTGTTATGGCCGCAATCAAGGCAGAGACCTTTCCATTCTTTAGTCTCGCAACTTTTAAGGAGTCATCGGGCGAGAAAGGGGAACTAGTAGCTACGATCTCCCCTTCCTACTGGTGCTGGGAGGACTTGTTTGTTGTTGACATGGATGGTGACGGTCTGCTCGAAGTGTTCTTTTCTGGAGGAATGGGGACTGGCTATTCAGCCCTGACAGTTCTTACGCTACAGCCTGATGGAAGATTGACCCCGCATCAGGTCATGGATGAAAGTGAGCTTTGCTGCGAGATTGGGACGACCAAGCTTGAAGTTAGTGACGAAATTTCAACCGATCGTGGCCACTTTGGCCTGGCAGACTTCAATGACGACGGTCGCCTGGAAATCGCTGTCTTCGAGGGGCTATGGCACACGTGCTTCACGAACGACTACTACCTCGCTGCTTATGAGCGAGATTCCAAGACAAGTGTATGGAACTGCCAGTCTGCAACTCTGCTCGCCGGGAAGAGCGACCAACGTAAGTTCTACGCTGCCAAACTCGATGCTATCCGTCAGATGCTCGACAAGGGAAGTGCCATTGTTGCGCCAAAGGGCTGCAATGGGGAAGAGTTACCACTTTTTGTCTTCGACAAGCATCTGTATAAGGTTTCAGAGAGCCTGGGATTCAGTGACAAGAGCTCCGCAGAACATTACCCGGAACTGCTGGACCATTGCATCTACTAGGAATGAAATGTCTACCCAGAGTTCATGGTTGAGCGTTGCATAAGCAGCATTGCTGGCGATGTATGAACCCACATTCGCACAGGACGCCGGTACGTGGTCCGGGGCTACTGGGCGGGCCGCTGCCCGCCAGAAGGGGACACGGGCGGGAACGCCCGCGCCATTGAAAACGGCCGGGGACAAGCCCCGGCCCTACAAGACGGCCGGGGACAAGCCACGGCCCTACAAGACGCCGGCACGGGTGGGCGCTGCTAGTATCATTCTTCCCCTTGCCTGAACCTGTGATCATTGTTGGCGGGGGGCTGGCCGGCTCGGAGGCCGCGCTGCAGCTGGCCGCACGAGGCGTCGCCTGCGAGCTCTGGGAACAGCGCCTGAGCGGCCCCCAGCGCGCCGACGGCAGCCCCTGGACCCCCGCGCATGTCTCGGCTGGCCTGGCGGAGCTGGTCTGCAGCAATTCCTTCAAGAGCACCGAGCCGGTACGTGCGCCGGGATTGCTGAAGGAAGAACTGCGGTTGCTGGGCAGCTTTTTGCTGCCGCTGGCGGACCGGGCCGCACTTCCCGGAGGGGCCGCGCTGGTGGTTGACCGCGAGCGTTTCAGCGAACTGGTCACTGAGGCCGTCCGCAGCCAGAATCTGATTACGGTCCACGCACAGGAGTACACGAGTTT
Source organism: uncultured Planctomycetales bacterium (assembly GCA_964512635.1). Lineage (GTDB taxonomy): Bacteria > 4484-113 > 4484-113 > 4484-113 > JAFGCY01 > JADZFO01. The sequence goes on from CAZEJB010000021.1 coordinate 35,877, forward strand.
TCTGCAGGACGCCGAGGCCGGCCGCCACATCATCCTGGCCAGCGGCCCGCTGAGCAGCGATACCCTCTGGAACCAGCTCAGCGAGCTGATCGGCGGCGAGCGGATGTACTTCTACGACGCCACTTCGCCGGTGATCGCGGCCGAAAGCGTCGACCCGGAGTTCAGCTTCGCCATGAGCCGCCACGGCAAGGGCGAAGGGGATGACTACGTCAACTGCCCGCTGGACGAAGAGCAGTACATGGCCTTTCGCGAGGCGCTGATCGGCGCTGAGGTCTACCCGATCCACGGCGGAGATGACTACAAGCTCTTCGAAGGCTGCCTGCCGATTGAAGAGCTGGCCGCGCGGGGGACGCACACCATGCGTTTTGGCCCGCTCAAGGGCCAGGGACTCGACGACCCGCGGACGGGACGCTGGCCCTTCGCCGCTGTGCAGCTGCGCTGGGAGGACGCCTTCCACAGCGCGCTGTCGCTGGTCGGCTTCCAGACGCGGCTGCGCTATGGCGAACAGGAGCGCGTGTTCGGCATGATCCCGGCGCTGGCCAAGGCAAAGTTCATGCGCTATGGCCGGATGCACCGCAACTGCTATGTCGAGGGGCCGAAGGTGCTGCAGCCGACACTGCAGCTTAACTATGAGACGCGGGTAATGCTGGCGGGGCAGATAACAGGTCTGGAGGGCTACCTCAGCGCGGTGGCCACCGGTCTGTGGGCCGGGCGCAACATGGCGCGGCTGGTGCAGGGCGGCGACCCGCAGGTGGCACCGGAGGGGTCGTGCCTTGGCGCGATGCTGCGCTTCATGAGCAACCCGGCGCATAAGAAGTATGCGCCGACCGGCTTCCAGTTCGGGATGCACACCTGGCTGCCCCAGCGCCTGCAGGCGGACGCCAAGGCCGCGCTGATCCGCAAGAGGGCGGAGGAAGCGTGGGGAGAAATGGCTAATGGCTAATTGCTAATGGCTAATGGCTAATGGTGATGCAGCCGAATGTCGTAAGTGAGAGGTCTGAGTTGGCTGAAGTCAGCACCTCGGCAATTCGTTTTACCGATTCAGACATCCGACCTTCGACATTCGACAGGTCGTGTTATGCGGCAGTGTCATCCTCGTCCTCAGTGTCGAACTGCAGCTCGCTTTCCAGCGGTCGTTCGCGGCTGGCCTTCCAGGCGGCGAAGAAATCCCCCAGGGCCTGACCACGGGCGGAAAGCAGCAAATAGTCATAGCCGAGCAGCAGCAGTAGCACTGACGTTAACAGGAGGGCCAGCGGCGTCGGTTGCTTAAGCCCAGCCCCAAGGAAGCTGGCGGCAAGAACGACGAGGGCCGGCAGAAAGAGAATCTTCCCGAAGCGCACGGCGGCAATCCAGCCGAAGCGCTTGCTGAAGGGGCTGTCTGAGGGCAGGGCGAGGGCCTGATACCAGACTGTTACCTGGCGGATCTGGCCCTGCAGGTTGCGGGCTTCGCGCGGGGCAAAGAAGTAGAGCAGCCAGTGCCGGCGGACATCCTCCCGCAGGCGGGTGATGGCGTCGCGCTCGATGAACACAATGCTCAGCAGGCGTTCGCCGAGGCCGTTCCAGACTTCACGGTAGACCCGGACTGATTCGTAGTCGCCAAGGGCCAGGGCGCCGAAGGGTGCCAGGATCGCGCAGCCGGCTTCCAGCAGGTACATTCCGGGCGGGTCCGGCACGCGCAAAAGGAACTCGGCCATGATCAGGCACTCGGCTCCCAGCCACAGTGCGACCCAGCCCAGGAAGAAGTGCAGGCGGCTGACGCCGGAAAAACGCATCAGTATTAAGAATACACGGACGGGTATCTGTTCATTCCACCCGCCGCGCGCGATAATACGCGCCGTTCCAATCCCCCTTCGGAGTTGCCCGCTTGAGCCCCTCTATCCAGAAGATCCTCGTGGTCGGCGCTGCCGGCCAGATCGGCACCGAACTGACCGTCGCCCTGCGCGAGCAGTATGGCGCCGACAATGTGGTCGCCAGCGACCTGCGCCGCCTGGGCGGGCCGATTGCCGAGGTCGGACCGTACCTGACCCTCGACATCACCAGCCGCGCCGAGCTGGACAAGGCGATCATCGCCCACGACATCGACACCATCATCAACATGGCGGCGATCCTGAGCAGCGATGGCGAGAAGAACCCGCAGCTGGCCTGGAACGTCAACATCAACGGACTGTACAACACACTGGAGGCCGCACGGGAGCATAAGCTGCTGCGGGTGCTGTGCCCCAGCTCCATCGCCGCCTTTGGACCCAGTACACCGAAGGAAAACACACCGCAGGAGACCATCCTGGGTCCGACGACGATGTATGGCCTGACCAAGGTGACCGGCGAGCTGCTGTGTGATTACTACTTCCGGCGTTTTGGGGTTGACGCCCGTGGACTGCGCTATCCGGGGATTATCAGCAGCGAGGTGCTGCCCAGCGGCGGTACCACCGATTACGCGGTGGAGATCTTCTATCACGCAGTGGAAAAGGGTAGTTATGCCTGCTTCCTCGGACCGGACAGCGCGCTGCCGATGATGTATATGCCGGACTGCCTGAAATGCACCATGGACCTGCTGGCCGCGCCGGTTGAAAACCTGAAGCACCACGGCGACTTCAACGTGGCCGCGATGAGCTTCACGCCGGAAGAGCTGGCGGCGGAAATCCGCAGGCACCTGCCGGACTTCAAGCTGAGCTATGAGATCGATCCGCGGCGCCAGGCAATCGCGGAGTCATGGCCGCGCAGCATCGACGACTCCTGCGCCCGCGAGGAGTGGGGCTGGAAGCCCAGCTTCGACCTGCCGGCGATGGTGGCGGACATGCTGGAACGCCTGACCGCCCGCCACAATGCCGGCAAGCTTTACGAGGCGGGAGCCTGAGGCTGGGGGCCTAGCCCGGCGGCTCCGTGCCGATCAGCCCTGAGTCGGTGTTTCCCAGCGGCGTGATCTGACGCTCCGGCGGCAAAGGCTGGCCCAGGTTCATCGCCTGCTCGCGGTAGTCCGCGGCTGCGAGATTGAGCATTTCGTCCAGGCGGTCAGGCAGTTCGTGGGCATAAACCGGGCGGCCGTCTTCGCCCTCGCCAAGGATGCGCGGAAACATCTCGGCCATACTGTGATCAGATTCAGCTTCAATGCGGATCAGTTGCAGCGCGCCGCCAAGGTCCTCAAAGGCATAGGTGAAAACCAGCAGGTAAGTGGGGGTCAGGTTAGGAACAACCCGCGGTCGGTAGGCGATGAAATAGCGCAGCTTATGGCTGCCCGGCTGCCAGGCCGCGCCAAGGCGCTGCCAGTCGCTGCCGCTGGCCGCGCCGTTCTGGGCATCCTCCAGCCGCAGTGAGACCTCGTCAGCATAGCCGCTTGCTTCGATGCGTTCTTCCTGGGTTTGAAGCCACTGCGCAATGGTCTCGCGGAAGCCGCGATCAAGCGCCTGCATTTCCTGTGTCAGCCCCTGGGCGGCCTCCTGTCGCCGTTCATTTTCGTGTTTCAGATTGTCGTAGACATCAAGATGGTCGCTCACGTTGCACCTCCGTGCCAGTTGGCTACCTGTACAAGTGAGACCCCTTCGCAGCGGGCAAGGTTCGCGGCGGCAGTAAGTAGAATATTCAGCATGTACGGAGCAGTACGCGAACAGTTACAGGCCGAGCTGAGCGAGATCCGCGAGGCCGGCCTTTACAAGGGCGAGCGCATCATCGTCAGCCCGCAGGGCGCCGAGATCAAGGTGGCCGACGGCAACGGCGGCCAGGAAGTCCTGAATTTCTGCGCCAACAACTACCTCGGCCTTGGCGACCATCCGGCGCTTGTCGAGGCGGCGATGGAGGGGCTGCGGACGCATGGCTATGGCATGTCATCCGTGCGCTTCATCTGCGGCACCCAGGACATCCATAAGCAGCTCGAAGCAAAGCTGAGCGCCTTCCTTGGCACCGAGGACACGATCCTCTACAGCTCGTGCTTTGACGCCAACGGGGGTTTGTTCGAAACCCTGATGGGTGAGCAGGACGCGATCATCAGCGACGCGCTGAACCACGCCAGCATTATTGACGGCGTGCGCCTGAGCAAGGCGATGCGATACCGCTACAACAACTGCGACATGGACGACCTGAAGTCCAAACTTGACGAGGCGAAGGCGGCGAATGCGCGCCGGATCATGATCGCTACGGATGGCGTCTTCAGCATGGACGGCTTCATCGCCCCGCTGGACAAGATCGCGCAGCTGGCGGATGACTATGGCGCGCTGCTGATGGTGGACGACAGCCACGCCAGCGGCTTTGTCGGCAAGACCGGCCGGGGAACACATGAGCATAATGGCGTGATGGGCCGCGTGGACATCATCACCACGACCCTGGGCAAGGCCCTGGGCGGCGCGAGCGGCGGAGCGACCAGCGGGCGCAGGGAGATCATCGAGTTCCTGCGCCAGAAGAGCCGCCCCTATCTGTTCAGCAATACGGTGCCGCCGCCGATCATCATGGCCGCGATCAAGTGCATCGACCTGCTCAGCGAAAGCACGGCGCTGCGCGACAAGCTGGAGTGGAACACAAAGTATTTCCGCGAGAAGATGACAGCGGCCGGCTTTGATATCAAGCCGGGTGTGCACCCGATCTGCCCGATTATGCTGGGGGATGCCAAGCTGGCGGCGGATATCGCCCGCGACATGCTGGCCGAAGGGATCTACGTTATCGGCTTCAGCTTCCCGGTGGTGCCCAAGGGAGCGGCGCGCATCCGGGTGCAGATCTCGGCGGCGCATGAGCAGGAGCATCTGGACCGCGCCATCGCGGCCTTCACGAAGGTCGGCGCGCAATATGGCGTGCTAAACGCCGGTGCAGCAGGCAGCTAGGACCAGCACTTCAGGTTCACATGACCAGGTATGAGAAAGGGCGGGGGACACCCCGCCCTTTTCTATGCCGGAGCCGCAGCCTGCTAAGCTGCGCCCTCAAGCCTGCCGCGGCTAGAAATTGACACAGCCGGCGACGATGTTATCGATATACATCTGGCGCGTGTTTCCAACATTGAAAGTAATGGCGTTGTAGGCCAGCATGCTGATGTAGACGCCACCCGTCCCGCTGGAGTTGGGCGTAAAGGTGTTGGGGAACAGAGTGCCTGCGGCGTTCTGCGCCTGCGAGGTCCCGCCATTGATCAGCGATGTGCCCGGTGTGTTTGAGCCGGCTGGCCCGTTGATCGTGACCTGGTCGACGGTGTAGTCCCAGGCTTGGGTGAAACTCAGGCAGGTCATACCGGCATTGGCATTGCCACTGATGACCGATTGATAGGGCTGATGAGCTCCGTTAAATGTGCTGTCCTGTGGGAATGCACCATTGCCGCCATTGCTGGGCGGGGCCATCACGATCATGCTGCCGCCGGCGTCCAGATAGGTCGTCATGAGTGTCAGTTCGGCGCTGCTGATCCAGCTGTACGGCTCGGCCTGGGCCCCGACCTGCTGGCCGGGCCAGACGACGGCGTGCAGGCCGGTCAGGTCGCCGGCCACCATCGTCGCAGCGTCGATGTCCTTGACGTCGTAGCCCAGAGCGACCAGATCGTCACTGATCAGGGTTCCGATTGTCTGCCCGGGGTCGCCGACTGTGTCGTTGATCAGGCCCACTTCATAACGATAGATGTCGTAGGGCGGCCCGCTGGTCGGGAGGTCCAGTGACACTGGGGCAACATTGCTGTCGATGTCGTCGGCTTCGATGCGCATCCGCCAGCTGCCATAGGGCAAGAGGTCGCTGAAAGCCACAGCCGTGCCGCTGGTGGTGTCGATGTCGAAGACGTGGGTGTTTGCCCCGGGGGAGACACCATTGTCAACTGCAATGATCGTTTCGGCGTCAGTCACGTCGTTGATGAGCACCCAGGTGACACGGTAGGCCGGGACACCTCCGCTGAGCGTGTACTTCATCGTCAGCTGGGAATCGCTTTGATAGATCGGTTTACCGCCCGGTGATCCGTTATCGGTAAGGCTCAGGGGCGGATTGCTGGTGGTCACAGTAACAGTGTCGGTTGCGGTGCCGCCATCCTGGTCGGTCAGCGTCAACTCGCAGACATGGCTTGTAGTCAGGCTGGGGTCGTAGGTGTGCGGTACCTGGCCGGCATCCGGCATAAGGACATCAATGCTGCCGTCATTGGTGAAGTCGTAGCCGTAGGTGAGGCTCGTTCCTTCAGGGTCATAGGCGAACTCGGGAACTCCGGTTGTGTCCTCCATCGGCTCAAACTTAACGGCCAGAGGGGCAGTGCCGCTGGCCGGTGTAGCGGTCAGGAAGGGCACCGGCGGAGCGTTCTCAAGCAGGACAAAGCCGATATTGCTGAGGAAGCCGCCGGAGCTGACCCGCACTTCCTTGAGCTCGAACTGGCGCAGGTTGAGCGGCTTGAAAACGATCTGCGTGTTGCTCCAGGAAACATTGCGGTCGGGCGCCGTAACGTCAAAGTCGGCAAACTTCACAAAGTGCAGCGAGTCCTGGGATGCTCCGAAGTTGTTGCCGACAAGGGTCACCTCTTCAGTCACATCTGCGCTGAGGGGGCTGAGCGAGGTGATATAGGGCTGGGAGTTGGTGAAAACATCAGGAGTGCTGGCCGTCAGCCCACCTATTGTCACATCGATATTGCCTGTCGTGGCGCCTAGAGGTACCTTGACTCCGATTCGCGTGGGGGTCCATGACATGATCGTGGCCGGGATCATTGCCGGCTGGAAACCAGTGCCGTTAACCCACAAAACGCCCGGAAATTCGACAACATCGCCTGCAGCCTGTTCGCCAAAGTTGAGTCCCTGAATAAACAGGGTAGTGCCCACACCTACATTCGGGTTCTCAATCTGGGCCACGGTGAAGGGAGTGATATCAACCTGGAGCTCGCCGTCGAAGTGACTTTCTTCCTCAACCGAGTCATCCAGCCAGACTGAAGTAAGACGATAAAACCAGGTCTCGCCGATGTTGACCGGAAAGACGTGGTCGACAAGTACCGGCTGGGAACCGGCGGGCTGAGCAATCAGCTTTGAACCGGCGATCTCAACCTGCAGGCTGGCGTCGCCCCTGGCGCTGTCTGGAATCGGGCTGTCACTGATATAGAGGTGATAACCGGCCACGTTGTTCTGCTTGGCCCAAAGCAGGCGGATGCCAACCGGGGCGCCGGACGTGTTGCGCAGAACTGTACCGCTGGCCTGTGTGCCGGTCTGCGCCGGGGGGTCTGCGGGCGGCAGAACAGGGTCGGCGTCGGTGTGGGGGCCGGAGCCGCAGCCAGCCAGCAGAAGCAGCACCAGAAGTGCCAGGCAAGAGCTGTGTCGAAGCATGAGTTCTCCCCTCAGCCAGGTTTATGACCGCCTCGCGGCCAGTTTTTAGCCGTAAAACTTCGGCCGGGGCTCCCACCACCTTGGAGCCGGCAACGCCGGGCAGGAACTACCAGCTATTATACCGAAGCGCGCACAGCGCAAACCAACGACCCCGCAGGTGGCCGGAAGTCCCATTTCGCGCCTGCGTTGACACCGGAGCGAAGACTTTGCTATATTCTCCCGCTGTCATTATGGTCAAGGAGATACCGGAATAGCTGAGCATCGAATAAACCGGCAGATTCGCGTTCGCGAAGTGCTGCTGATTGACGCTGAGGGCACCAAGCGTGGTGTTGTGCCAACGGCGGACGCCCTGCGTGAGGCTGAGGAGCTGGGCCTGGATCTGGTGGAGGTTGCGTCGACAGAGGCGCCGCCTGTCTGCAAGATCATGGACTACGGCAAGATGGCTTACCAAGCCAAGAAAAAGAAGACTCACGTTAAGAGCACGACTGAGCTGAAGGAAATTTCCTTCTCCATGAAGATATCCGGGCATGATATCGATACAAAACTCAAGCAGGCCCGGCAGTTCGTTGAAAAGGGGCACAAGTTAAGGTTCAACCTGATCCTGCGCGGACGCGAGCGGGCTTATGCCGATACCCAGGGCATGAATCAGCTTCGCCGCCTGATTGAACTGATGCGCGATGTGGCCGCCGTCGAACAGATGAGCGAGCACATGATGGGCAACCGACTTTTCGCAATCCTGGCCCCGGTGAAAGCCAAGCCAGTGAAGAAGGAAAAGGAAGGCGGGGCGTCAGCCGCGCCGGCGGCCTCATCACCACCCGCGCAGCAGCAGCAGTCAGCCAGTGCAGACACTCAGCCGCCTGCAACACCACCGCAGGCCTGAGTAAAGGCGCCTTCCACCCTATCGCGGCTGCAAAGGAAAGATAATGCCGAAGATGAAAACCCATAAGGGCACAGCCAAGCGTATCCGCTTCACCGGAACCGGGAAGATGGTGCGCAAGCAGGCTGGTGTCTCACACAACCTGGCCAAGATGCGCGGGGGCCGCAAGCGGCGCCTGAGCAAGCTGGCGGTTGTCGCTCAGGTGGACGTGAAGCGTATGGGCCGCCTGCTGAATAACGGAGGGGGCAAGTAAATGACTCGCGTAAAGAGCAATGTTGCCAGCCGTGCCAAGCGCCGCCGCGTCATGAAGATGGCGCAGGGCTTCAAGGGGCCGCGTCGCCGTCTGTGGCGCGCCGCCAAGGAAGCCGTCCGTCACTCGCTGCAGTACGCCTACATGCACCGCCGCACCCGCAAGCGTGACTTCCGCCGCCTGTGGATCGCGCGCGTGAATGCCGCGGCGCGCAGCCTGGGTCTGAACTACAGCCGCCTGATGAATGCTCTGCGTAAGGCCGAGATCGCCCTCAACCGCAAGATGCTGGCTGAGATCGCGGTTCGTGACCCGCAGGCCTTTGCCGCCATCGTGAACGGCGCAAAGTAGGCAGGGCGGCCCGGCCGCTTACAAAGGAAGCAATAAGCCCCCGGGATTCCGGGGGCTTTTCCATGTCCAAATTTCTTAAGCTCAGCACTTAGCCAGGCCATTTCATGTTTGATGCCCGTCCACTAGTGCCTAACGGCCGCCGCGGCTGGGACCCGAAGGGCGGCTGGGTGGATCGGAGCGGTCTGGACCGGGCTGGTCGTCGCTGCGCGGCTTTGGCTGGGGCGCTGGCTTGGTTCCAGGCTGCGGCGCGGCAGGAAGCTCGCTGATGCCAGCCTCTTCGTCCGCCAGGACACGCATCCCGGGACTGACTGCCAGCGACTTCGTCAGCACCTTGCCGCTGGGGAAAGTTACTGAGATGCCGACCAGGCCGCCGAAGCTGCCGAGGCCAAAGTGCTGGATCAGCTCATTGCCACAGGCGAGTCCGCTGCTGCTTTGAACTTCGCGCAGGCAACTGACAGGCCCGCAGGTGACAGTGATGCGCGCGCCGATTGCCGAGCTGTTACTGCCTGCTGTTCCGCCCGGCGCGCCGGCACCGCTGCCGCGGCAAAGCACACTGAGCCAGCCGAGTTGCTTACTGTCGTTACGCAGCAGGCGCACTCCGCGCTCGCTGCAGACGATCAGGTCCACATCGCCATCGGCGTCGATGTCCGCAGTGGCGCTGCCAAAGGAGTTGAAGGCCCGGGCGGCTGACAGGTAGGTCACGTCGCTGAAGGAGCCATCCCCGCCATTGAGATACAGGGCAGCGCGGCGGCCTTCACCGGCGCTGGAGAGATATATGTCCAGATTGCCATCGTTGTTGAAGTCGGCCAGTGTTGAGTTGCTGTAGCTTGAGTCGCTCTTAATCCCCAGCTCAGCCGAGCGCTGGCGCGCAGGAGTGCCCGGTGGGGACAACAGGAAGAGCTGCGGCGGGAAGAACTGACCCAGCTCGCCCGGGAGGCCGCGCTTAGTGGTGAACAGGTCTGGCTGGCCATCGTTGTTCAGATCGCCCCAGGCACTGCCCCAGGTGTCCCCACAGATACTGTGCGCATAGACTGCGGTGCCCGGACTGCTGCCGGCCAGAAGCAAGGGATCGGCCAGGCCACTAATGCCTGCGCCGCGGGCAGCTTCAGTGAATTTGCCGTCCGCTGAGCCCAGCCACAGCGCGTTTTCGGCCCCGAAGCGGCCGGCGGCAAAAAGGTCAATGAAGCCGTCGCCATTTGCATCGACAGTGCTTAACGATGAGCTGGCGGCCGAGCCGGAGCGACGGACAAGCCCGGAAGCGAGCGCAGGCACCTCGGCAAAAGCACCGTGCCCGTTATTGCGGAAGAGTCGCATTTCGGCGCCGCTGCGCGCCGAACGCAGGCCCTTGCCGCTGCGGCGTCCAAATCCAGCCACCGCGAGGTCGAGCCAGCCATCCTGGTCATAGTCCAGCCAGCAGGCGGCATCGGTCTGTGCATCGTCGGCAGGCGCGCCGCTGACTGGCGTGACATCGACAAATCGCTTGCCGTCATTGCGCCAGAGAATGTCCGCCCCGGGGCCGTCGCCAAAGGCGTAGAAGTCAAGATCTCCGTCGTTGTCAAAGTCCCCAACGGTCGCGCCGGTTGTATCGGCTTTCTGTTCCGCTTCGCCGAGTCCGCCACTGAAGCGGCCGCGGCCGGAGCTTCCGCCGCTACCAAGGCCCCACTCACGGCCGGCCTCACTAAACCCGCGGCGACCATCGTTGATGTAGAGCCGGGAGCCGTCCAGCAGCAGATCGGGATCGAGATCGCCGTCTACATCAAGCCAGGACGCGCGCAGGGCGCCTACGCCTTTAAGCCCGCCGGGCTCGGTAATCTCACTGAAAGAGGGCAGGGCGAGAGCACGCGCCGGCTGGAAGCGGGCGATCTCGGTCTGCTTTTCCTTATCCGACAGGTACTGGCTGACCCTTTTTAGTGCAGGTTCGGCCTGCAGGCTGTAACGCCCCTGAGGATCAGGTTCGACGAGCGCTCCAAGGAAGTAGCGATAGGCCGCGGGCCAGTCGCCGAGACTTTCCTTAGCCTGTCCGGCAATCAGATAGAACGCCGCCAGGGAGGGCTCTTCGGCCGCGGCAAAAGGCCGCAGCGCGAGCACAGGTTCTACCTGCGCCAGGGCAGCCTTGCGCTGGCCGCGGCTGAGCTCATAACGGGCCAGATTGAAGCGGCTGCCGAGATACTCAATGAACTGCTCACGGGCATCCGGGGGCAGCCAGTCCTTACGGCGCGTGCCTGCAAGGTTGCGTGTACGGCTGTTGACGGTTGCCAGGTCTGCGTCGCTTCGGATGTTCAGCGCTGCGGCATAAAGCTCCACGCTGCGCTTGGCCGAGCTGTAGCCGGCCTCGTCCTCCGCGCCCAGTTCAAGGTAATAGCGGCTGACGGTACCGTGGGCCAGCGCGCTGTTGCCATAGGCGGCAAGATATGCGCTGCCAGCGGCCTTGAGCTCGGCGAAGTTGCCCAACCGTACTGCGCTGAAGAGCCAGAGCCGATAAGCCATGTGGCTCCAGTATGAGCCGGGGTATCGGGTCAGCGCATCATGAGCCGCCGCCATGCGCTGGCGGTCGTCGCGCATATCCGCCGCGGCATTCAGTTCCGCCTTGGCGGCACGAAGGGTGACCTCGCTGCTCGGGTACTTTTGGCGCAGCTCATCCCCGGGGGAGAGCTTCTCCGTCAGAACTTCGTTGAGGAGAGCCTCAAGCTCCAGGGCCAGCTGTCGCGGGGCCCCAGCAGTCGGTGTGGCCAGTAGTTGCTGGACATCTGCCCTGGCCGAGCTGTCCCAGCCAGACTGTTTGTCCTGCTGGCGGCAGATCCACTCGCGCCTCCGGGCTTCGCGATACAGGTCCGACTGGCGTTCGCCAACAGCTCCGGCGAGAGCGGCGTAAATCTCTGCGGCTCGTGTCAGCATGCCGCTCTCTTCGGCCGCGCGTGCAGCTTCAGCAAGAGTTGCAGGCTCCTGCGGACCGCTTTGCAGCTCGTCAAGCGCCTGCTCTACAGCAGCATAATCGCCGCTCTGCCACAGCTCGGTCAGGCGGCCCGGCTGCGCGGCCTGAGCCGCTGGCAGCAGGGCCAGTCCGGCCAGTCCGGCAAGCGCCGCAATTCGAAGTCTCTTTAGCATTTAACAGGCTTCCGGCCCTGATACTGCGCCGCAACACAACGGCCTGGCGGGAGTGGGAAGCGGCAGATATTCTAGCCGAGACGGCTCAGGGGCATTGCAGATTAACGCAATTGCTTCAGCCAGCTAGTCTACCGGGCTTTCGCGACGCAGAGCCGAGGCCTTGTTCTGGGAGCCGACCATGTGGAAGTGCATCGGGGCGGGTGGCTCCTGAGGATAGCGCAGGCGGTGATGGCGCTGGGCCACGAGGATGCGGTGGAAGGAGTGCTTAACCCGCTCAAGGTCACCGACAGTCAGGGCGCTGTCCAGCAGCTGGCCCTCCTGCATTTTCTCCTCGACGATTTCGTCAAGCAGCCACTTGAGCTCTTCGTCCTCGATCTCGCCGCGGGCGCGCGTGACGGCCTCCGTTACATCGGCCAGCATCAGCACTGCGGTCTCACGGCTCTGAGGGATCGGCCCTTCATAGCGGAAGTCTTCCACCAGCGGAGCTGGATAGGAATCCGGGTCGGATTCATGACGGCGCTGGGCCTGGAAGTAGAAGTACTTGATCTGGTAGCTGCCGTGGTGCTCGGAGATAAAGCGGAACAGATCCTTGGGCAGACCGTTCTCACGGGCCAGCAGCAGGCCATCGGCCACATGCTCGCGGATGATACGCGCGCTGGCATCCGGCGGCAGGCCCAGGTGCGGGTTCTGGGTCAGGTCATGGATATTCTCCGCGAAGAAGCCGGGACGGCGCAGTTTGCCGATGTCGTGATACAGCGCGCCAACGCGAGTCAGCATGCTTGCGGCGCCGATTTCCTTGCAGGCTTCCTCGGCGAGATCCGCCACCATCATGCTGTGGGCGTAGGTGCCTGGCGCCTCGCGCTTGAGGCGCTTGAGCAGGGCGTTCTCCTGGTTAGCCAGGTCGATCAGTTTGCCGGGGGTAAGCTGGCTGGAGAAGCTCTCGATCATCGGCAGCAGCCCGAGCGAGGTGACGGACGCGCCAAAGCCGGAGGCAAAAGCGATGACGAGAATCTGCCAGTGCTGCGGCTGAGCGGCGGCGAGTGTGACAGTCCCTGCAAGCAGGGCATAGAAGACACCACTAAGCAGCGCAAAAGTGACCTGGGCGCGCTTGCGGCAGCCGGGGCTGAGAATCAGTGTCGGCAGGGCAGCTCCGGACAGGGTATAAAGCGCCAGCTCCGGCCCCATCTTCAGCGCGACGGTCAGAATCGCCGCCAGACCGAGGCTGAGGTAGATCGCAAAGCGGGTGTCGTAGACGAGAACGACGATGGAGGCGAGAGCAGCCACAGCGAAGGCGACGCTGTAGTAGGCATAGTCAAGCTGCATCCGGCCGAGCAGGATTCCCGCGGCCAGAAAGCCGATGAAGAGCACGCCGAGCTGCAGGATCGCGCCGGTTCGCAGCAGCCGGCGATCGGCAAAACGCCGCAGGTACTGGTACCAGACAAGAATGCAGCCGAGCAGCAGCAGGCCGATAGCCGCCAGACGCTGGAAGTCCTGCTCAAGAATGTGAGGCTGAACCTGAGTCAGGCGGTCAATGACTCCGCGGGTGATCAGCCCGCCCTGCGGAACGAGCACGCTGCCGGCAGGCAGGGTGACCCGGGCGAACTGTTCATACTCCACCTGCGGGCTTGCCGTGCTGCGCAGGTTGGGCAGCAGGAAGTAGACGTACCAGCCTTCAGGTGCCTCAATCTCTCGGTTGGAGGTCGGCGACTGCAGTTCACGGATCAGGGCCGGAGCTACGGCTTCGGACATGCGCTGCCGCAGACGGCGATCGGCTGCGGAAAAGACATCCCGAATATCCTCGGATTTGTAGTTCAGAAGGTTGATGACATAGGACCGGTCCAGCTTGAACCGGCTTGACAGGTTTTCAACCTTGGCGCTGGCCTGGGAACTTTCGGGGTCGAGCCGGCCAAGCTCACGCTGCAGCGCCAGGAGGTCGGATTCAAAGGTAGCAAGGCGCTCACTGGCCTTTTCGGACATTGCGGGATCTATGACCACGTATTCCTGGCCATCGGAGCTTTGGCCCGACAGTTCAGCCAGTTTGTCACGGTCGACATAACTGATTTCTATTGGCGTAATGACGGTATAGGGAGCGATCAGTCCTTCCCGAAAGACCTGTTGATGCAGGATCAGGTGGACATAGGCGATTCCAAGGGCGAGAAAAAAGAAGAAAAGCAGCGCAACAATCCCGCGCCACCCGGCCTGGGGCGCTGCATTGAGTTCCTTCATCCAACCCGTTGATCGATCTGCAGACACTTTCTTCTCTACCGGGAACCGGTTACCCCGCCCTTAGGATACCCACTGGCGGGCCGTTTCAGGCGCCTTGCCGACGTGGCATATTCTACATCATCGGCTAGGCCTGCAGCCTTTTTAGACCTGCATTCAGGGGTTTAGTTCTCAGTCTCCACCGGAACCTCCGCGCTTTCCCCGTTGCTTGACTCTTCGCGGCGCCGCGGCGGCTTGGGGGCGTCCCAGGCTTCCTCATGCTTTTCGTAGGCGTCGATGATCCGCTGCACCACAGGGTTGCGCACAACGTCTGTCTTGTCGAGGGCGACAGTGGCGATGCTGCCCCCGGCGTTTCGCAGGATGCGCAGTGCGTGAATGAAGCCGCTTTTGGTCGGGCTGTCGAGGTCAATCTGGGTGGTGTCGCCTGTGATCACCATACGGCTGCCATGACCCATGCGGGTCAGGAACATCTTCATCTGGGCATAGGTTGTGTTCTGAGCTTCATCCAGGATCATGAAGCTGTTGTTCAGGCTGCGCCCGCGCATGAATGCCAGTGGCGCCACTTCGACCACGTTGCGGTCCATCAGGCGTTTGACCTTTTCAAAGCGCAGGAGGTCGTTGAGCGCGTCAAACAAGGGGATCAGGTAGGGGTTCACCTTCTCGGTCAGAGTGCCAGGCAGGAAGCCGAGGTTTTCGCCGGCTTCAACCGCCGGCCGGCTAAGGACAATGCGCTGGATGCGCTTGCGGCGGTAAAAATCAATCGCCGCGGCCACGGCGAGATAGGTCTTGCCTGTACCCGCAGGACCGTGACACAGAACCACCTCGTTCTGCTCGATGGCTTTGAGGTAGGTCTCCTGGCCCTTTGTAATAGGTCGGAAGTGCGGCAGATGCGCCAGGGAGGGGTCGCCCTGTTCCTCCGGCCCCGGCTCCAAGGTGGCCAGAAATTCCTCAGATACAGTGCCGTCGCGGCGGATGCTCTGCAGCATCTGGCTCAGCGCACGGCGCGCCTCGGTAACATCCTGGTTCTCACCGGCCACGAAGACATCGAGGCCCTTGGCGTAGACCTTGACCCTGAAGCGGTCCTTGACCCTTCTAAGGTTACTGTCGAAGTCGCCGAACAGCTCCTGCATTTCCTCACGGCTGCGGAGCTGAATGGATTCGCACGTCAGAATTTTTCGTTACCTGCCTTGTCCGATGGGACGCGAAATTCTACCACCGTAAGATACCCGCTTTTGATTCCGGGGCGTTTAGTTATCAACATTCAGCTTGCAAATGACGTCTAAAGCGCGAAGGTGCTGAACCCAGACCAGGCAAGCCCTAAACAGGGCATTAAAGGGCTCGTACCAAACTAATGTAAAGGCGCTTTCCCTGTGGTACAATGCGCCGCCTTTTAACCAGGAGACCCCTTAAACAATGCCAGCAGCACCCAAGAAGAGAGTTCTGATAAGCGTCGCGGATAAGCGCTACCTGACCACCTTTGCCCGCGACCTGATCAAATACGGCTATGAAATCTACGCCTCCGGCGGGACCCAGGCCAAGCTGAAGGAAGCCGGGATTCCCAGCAAGGACCTTGGCCGGGCCCTTGGGGCGCCTGAACTGCTGGGCGGGCGGGTAAAGACCCTGCATGTGAACATCATGGCCAGCATTCTTGCCGACTCTTCAAATGCCCAGCATGTAAAGGAGATGGCCAAGCTCGGCCTGACTCCTTTCTCCATGGTCGTGGTCAATTTCTACCCGTTCAGTGAAAAGGTGACACCTGGAAAGACTGCCCCGGATGTGGCTGTCGAGCTGGTGGACATCGGCGGACCGACGATGGTTCGCGCCGCGGCGAAGAACTACAAGAATGTCGCCGTGGTCAGCAATGTTGAACAGTATAAAGACGTAACCCGCGAACTGAAGGCGGGTGATGGCGAGCTGAACCAGGGCTTCCGCATGCGCCTGGCGTCGGAGGCCTTTGCCTGTACGGCGCAGTACGAGCAGTCCGTAGGCGCCTACTTCGCGCACATGGCCCCCAAGCCCGTGGAGGCAGCGCCTGAAGTTGCCACCGAGGTCAGCGCCGTGGCACCCAAGTCGCGCCCGGCGGCCGACCTGCTGCCGGCCAAGCTGGCAGTGAACCTCAAGCAGACCGATTCCCTGCGTTATGGCGAGAACCCGCACCAGCCGGCCGCGCGCTACAGCGCGGATACCCTGGCCTCGGTGCCCTTCCGCTTCCTGCAGGGCAAGGAAATGAGCTACAACAACTACCACGACGCCAGCGCCGCGCTGGCTGTGGTCAGCGCGGACTACAGCCGCGCCTGCGCCGCCTGCGTGGTCAAGCATCAGAACCCCTGCGGCGCCGCGATCGGCGATGACCCGGTCAAGACCTTCATGGAAGCCTGGAAGGCCGACGAGGAAAGCGCCTTTGGCGGCATCATCGGCCTTAACTTCACGGTGGATGCCAAGGTCGCCGCAGAAATCCGCCGGTCCTTCTTCGAAATCGTTGTCGCCCCGAACTTCGACGACGCGGCCAAGGCCGAGTTGTCAAGCAAGAAGAACCTGATCCTCCTGCAGGCCAGCCCCCAGGATGTGCGCCAGGTTATGGCCAGCACCCCGCGCCTGACCAGCAGCCTGTTCGGCTACTTCCTTCAGGGCTTCGACAACGAAAGCGAGAACTGGGACCAGCTGAATGTGGTCAGCCAGACTCAGCCTTCGGAGAAACTGCGTGAGGACATCCTGACCGGCCTGCGCTATGTCCGCTTCCTGAAAAGCAACGCGCTGTGCGTGGTCAAGGACGGCGTAATGGTTGGAGCCGGCTTGGGTCAGATGAGCCGTGTATCAGCCTGCCGCATTGCCCTGGACAACGCTGGAAAGCGCGCCACGGGAGCGGTCCTAGTAAGCGACGGCTTCTTCCCCTTCGCCGACAGCCTCGATCTGGCCGCCAAGGCTAAGGTGGGCTGTGTGGTGGCGCCGGCAGGTTCCAAGCGTGATATGGAAGTCGTGGCTGCAGCTAATGCTCTCAAGCTGCCGCTGGTCTTCTGCCCGAACCGCCACTTCCTGCATTAGATGGAGCGCGGACTTTAGTCCGCATCTTCTGTCGGAACGCCGGCTTCAGCCGGCATCTGTACCGTTCTGGCGCGCTCCGAATTGCGTGCTGTGGGCAGCTTCACGCATTCGCCACAATCCCGGTCGGTGCGGAAAGTCAAAAGCAGACCCTAGGTTAGAGGCTCGAGTTCAACTCCGAATTGAGCCATTGCGTCTTCCACGAACTGCTTGTCGGCCCTGCGCGGCAGAGACTGTTCCCACCAGAAACCACGTAGGTCCTTGAGCGGTGCGCCTGGAATCAACGCAGCTCTGAAGCGCATATCCAGGAGTTCAACATCGTTGCGCAGACTCGAGTGTTCGGGAAAGTGGGCAAGTTCAGGCGCTTCCAGCAAGACTTGCAGAGCATCACGTGAGGACAGGCGGTCAAAGTACTCCTCAATGTCTTCATTCCGAATGCCAGCTTCCGCATCCGCAACGAGGATCGAGTAGTCGATAAATAGTTCGTTAGCGTCCCAATCAGGCAGTTTGGCACGACACCACTTAGGCATTCGCTCTGCAAACACCACCTTTGCAGCTTCAGAATACTCCATGTTGGGATTGTACCTGTCGGCCCCAATCAGTCAGACTCTAGATCGCGTGACACCGGCATGGCAGCAACTTGATAAATGAATTGCCGCGGAGATAAGCAAAGATGCCGGCTAAAGCCGGCGTTCCCAGCTACTTCTTCCGGCTGTAGAACGGTGTCTCGCAGACTTTGCAGGGAGCAGCCTTCCCGCGGATCTCAACCTGCAGGGGGTTGCCGATCTGGTTGTAGGCAACGTCGATCAGCGCCAGGGCAATTCCGCGTTCAAGGCTGGGGCTGTGGCTGCCTGAGGTGACATAACCGATGGCTTCGCCGGAGGGGTTCAGGACCGGAGCGGAATTGCGCGGTGCGCCGACTTTGTCGTCGACCACCAGGCCGGTGACGATGCGCTTGACACCCTCATCGCGCTGGCGCAGCAGGACATCCTTGCCGAGGAAGTCGGGTCCCCAGCGCACTGTCCAGGCCAGGTTGGCTTCCAGCACGCTGATCTCGTCGCTGAGCTCGTGACCATAAAGGCTGTAGGCCATTTCAAGGCGCAGGGTGTCGCGGGCGCCCAGGCCGACAGGAACTACACCCATCGGGGCACCGACTTCCATCAGCTTGTCCCAGAGCCACAGCGCGTCATCATTGGCGACAATCAGCTCGAATCCGCGCTCGCCGGTATAGCCTGTTCCGGCGACGGTGATCTTCTTGCCGTCTACTTTGGTATTGCGGAAGGTGAAAGCCGCCTGGGAGGCGATATTCTTGAGACCAAAAGCCGCCAGAAGTTCGTCAGTGCGCGGGCCCTGGACAGCCACCAGACTGAACTCATCGCTGCGGTTGTTTACCGTACAGTCGAAGCGGTTATGGCTGAGAATCCAGTCAAAATCCTTGTCAATGTTGCTGGCATTGACCACCAGCATATAGTGCTCGGGGTTGATCTGGTACACAATCAGGTCATCCACAACGCCGCCTTCGGGGGTGGGGAAGAGCGTGTACTGGCACTGACCGTCGCCAATGCGCCGCAGATCGTTGCAGGTCAGCCACTGGACCAGATCGAAGGCCTCGCGACCTTCAATGTAGATCTCGCCCATGTGCGAGAGGTCAAAGAGACCCACGCCACTTCGAATGTCGAGGTGCTCGGCTTTGATGCCTTCGTACCACATAGGCATCTCGAAGCCGGCGAATTCGCCCATCCGCGCCTCAAGCGCGACGTGCCGTTCATAAAGCGCTGTGCGCCTGATCTTGCCGCCCAGGTTCATCCTGTCACCCCAGACTTGGTCGTGTCTATGTTAGAGCTGCTGACGGCGACTGGTAGTCACCGTCTGCCTGGCAGGAGACCCGCCAGGCCTAATCCTGAGTCTTGAAGTCGTTGTAGTACTTCTTGACCGTCTTGATGTAGTTCTTCGTTTCTTTGTAAGGTGGGACACCCTTGTACTTCTGCACAGCCCCCGGACCGGCGTTGTAAGCCGCCAGAACGAGATCAACCCGGTTGCTGCTGTTACGCCAGCGGTAAAGCTCGCGCTCAAGGTACTTAACAGTGGCGTACAGGTTCTGCACGGGGTCGAAGGCATCCTTGATGCCGTGGCCGCGTGCCGTGGCCGGCATCAGCTGGCCCAGGCCCATAGCACCTACGCTGCTTACCGCGTGCGGCTTGAAGGCGCTCTCAGCGGCCACCAGGGCCATCACCAGACGGGGATCGACATCCCAGTTGGTGTCGGCACAATAGCTGAGCACCGCACGTGCGATTACCGTCGCTTCAGCATCAGTCAGTCGTTTGTTGAAACGCTTGGCTGTGCGGGCATACTCTTCTTCAAATCCGGGAAACTCCCTGAGCTGGCTGGCCAGCTTGGGCATTGCGCCCAGCCGGCTGGAATAGCCCTTCATGTCGCCGTAGGCGAGACCGGCCCAGCCACCCTCGTCCCAGTCGCGATCACTGCCAGCGTTGTAGTAATCGCTCTTGTACTTGTTGGGATTTTCCTGGCGCTTGCGCTCCTCGGAAACGGCTTTCAGGCCGTTGTAGAGCTTGCCGACCGCCACTGAAAAGTCGCTGTAGGTAGCAGTATTGAAGCTATGGTCCGGACCGCTCCAGTACTGGGTGTAGACATCTTCAAAAGTCTGGCTGCGATCAAGGATGAGCCGCAGTTCAGACAAGGCGTTATCCAGATCGTTAATGACATCGGGATAGCGCGCCATCGGCTGCTGGCCGATCTGGCTGCAGGCCTGATCGTAGTCATGCCAGGCCTGCAGACGGGCCCAGCTCATCGGGGCGCCTTTAACACGCTTGCCGTAGTAGGCTTCGGCAGCGACTATCGCGAGGGCGAATTCAAAGATGACCTGCTGCTTGTAGGAAGCGCGCTCGATGCGCTCCTTAAGCTCTTTGTAGTCGTTATCACTAAGCTTGCCAAAGGCCCACTCGAGGGTCTCACGGTAGGCCTGCTCCTCATTGATGGCCAGGCTCGGCTGAGTTGTTGGAACCGGCTGGCTGAACGCGGACTTGCTTGTACTGCCCTTGTTCTTGCTGCTGGTTTGCTGGCTGTAGGTCTTGGGCTTCTCGTACTTGTTTGCGGCCCGGGCGGTTCCGGGCGAGCCAAGGACCGCGCCAAGCGCCAGGGTCAACACCGTTAGTCCGGCAAGCCATTTCACAGCGAGGTCACTCACTTTCAGCTTCATGATTTTTGACCCAACCCTCCCAGACGTTGCGCACACGCGCGTACAGTTCTTCGAGCGTCCCATTGTTATGTATGACGAGATCAGCCTGACTTTCCTTCTGTCCCAGCGGCATTTGTGCGCCTATTCTAAGCCTTGCCTGGACTTCGTCAATCCCGCGCAGGCGAGAGAGCCGCTCAAGCTGCACAGATTCACTGCTGCTGACTACCCAGACCTTGTCGCAAAGCTGGTTCAGACCGCCTTCGAAGAGCAGCGGAACCATCAGGACAAGATGCTGGCGGCTGTAGCGCGCCGCTTTTACGTTGGCAGCAATGATTGCCGTGATCTGCGGGTGCAGGATCAGTTCAAGTTCCTGCCGGTTAAAGCTTGAGGTGAAGGCCAGATCAGCCAGAACCTGACGGTTCAGGGCGCCGTAGCGCGTAAAGACCGCCTCGCCAAAGCGCGAGCGCAGCGCGTACAGGGTTGTGGGGTCATAGTTGCTGATGAAATGCGCTATGACGTCCGCATCCAGTACGCGCGCGCCCAGACGCACGAGCTCATCGGCAGCGGAACTCTTTCCAGTCGCCAGTCCGCCGGTAAGCCCGAGAATCATTGGTTTCAGGCCTGCTCTTCCTCGCCGCTGGCTTCCTCTGGGGCAATTTCAGCAACAACCGGCGGCACCGGATCCGGCTCGGCTGCGGCGTCATCCTCAGGCTTATCCCGTTTGGAAGCCGCAGAGAGATCCAGACGGCCCGCGAGGATGTCGCCCAGGGTGACCTTGCCGCCGGAGGGGCGGATATCGGTCTCTACCTGAGTTTCATACTGCTGCGGACGCTGGCGGCTCTCGTTAAGCACCTCTTCCTCGTTACGGCGCAGGCTGAGGCGGATGCGGCGCTTGCTGGTGTCAATGCTCAGAATGACACCGCTGACCTCATCACCCTCGTTCTGGACGTCCTTGGGGTGCTTGATCCGCTCTTCGCTGATCTCGCCGGCGGGCACGAAGGCCTCGTAAACGCCGTCCAGGTCAACCACAATGCCGCTCTGGAGCAGCTGGGTGACGCGGCCGCTGACGCGCTGGCCAACGGCGAAACGGCTCATAACCTCCAGCCAGGGGTCACGCTCGGTGGCCTTGGCGCTGAGGCTGACACGGCGGTCTTCCGGCTGCACCTTCAGCACTTTGACGTGCAGGGTGTCGCCGGGCTTGACGATCTCATTGGGGTGGTTGAAGCGGCGGTGCGAAAGCTCGCTGATGTGTACGAGGCCGGTGATGCCGCCGTCCAGACGGACGAAGACGCCGAAGTCGGCCACGCTTTCGACCTTGCCTTCCAGCTCTTCGCCGGGCAGCAGGCTCATCAGCGGGTCCTTCATGGTGGCCTTGCGCGAGAGGCTGATCTTGCCCTTCTCGCGGTCGATGGCCAGGATCTTGACCGGGATGACGTCGCCCGGCTTCAGCTCATCAGTCGGCTTCTTGACGTGGTCATAGCTGATTTCGCTGATATGCAGCAGGCCGGTGATGGTGTTGGTGATCTTGACGAAGGCGCCGTAAGGAGACAGACGCTCCACGACACCTTCAACCACCATGCCTTCCATCAGCTGGCTGTAATCCCGGTCGAGCATTTCGCTGTGCTCGCGCTCCATGATGTCACGGCGGGTAAAGACCAGCTTGCGCTGCTTACGGTTGATATCAAGGATCTTGGCCTTGTAGGCCTGGCCGATGTTGGGACGGCCCTGGAAGTTTGTGTGGTGGGTGAAGCCCTGGATCAAACCGTAGGCTTCGCACATATAGCCGTTCTTGACCTTCTCAACGACCTTGATCTCAACCTCACGGTCGGCATCCTTGTCGTCCTGCAGCTTCTTCCAGGCTTCGTCGAAATCGACGCTCTTCTTCGACAGCTTGAACTCGCCGTCGACGCTGCGGAGGATCTTGACGCGGATCTGGTCGTTGACCTGAAGGCGGCGTAATTCGTCTTCAGTTATCTGATCCAGCTCGAGGTGTCCCTCGCTCTTGGCTCCAATATCAACAAAGACTCCGTCTTCATTGATCTGGACGACCCGGCCACTGACAACCTGACCCACTGAAAGACTTCGGCCGGTAAGATCTTCTTCCAGCAGGTTGGTGAACTCGTTCGACATTACACTCTCCGATGAAGGCCACCGGCTAAGGCCGGTTCGAACCCAGAATGGTAGCACTATGCAAGCGGCTGGGCAAGCAATTAGAGCAAATTCACGCTGTCTGCGCCCTGTCTTTAGAAAATCCGGGGCAGACCGGACGGCCGGGGTGCTGCGATGGGCCAGTGGATGCCTGTTAGCCTCCGGATTCAGGCGACCTGGAGCGGCGTTCATCAGCTGTTTATGAGGGGGAATCCGCTCCCGGCTTTGTTTTGGTTCTGCTAATATCACGCGCATGGATCGTGATCACCTATTGCACCTGTGTGCACTTGCGCGTCTGGACCTCGCCGAGTCCGAGCGCGAGGCCTTTGAAGCGAAGTTCAACAGTATGCTGAACTTCACCCAGAAGGTGCTGGCCTATGAGCCGCAAAGCGGCGGAGAACCGCTGACATTGATTGAGAAGCTTGAACTGCGCCGGGATGTGCCGGTCGACTTCGAATGGCCTGCCGGCTGCCAGCACGACTACCGTGTGCCGATGGTTATCGACTTTGAGGCCGGAGGGGAGGGCTGATGCGCGAGCTGCTGGCCCGCCCGGGGCATGAGGTTCTGGATCTGATCGACGCCGGTGAAGTCAGCCCCCATGAGCTGGCCGAGACCCAGGCTGGCTTCGCGCGCGAGCTTGAGCCGGATCTGGGCAGCTTCATCGTCTGGAATGAAAGCGATCCCCAGCCCCGGCCAGTCCTGGGCGCGCTTGACCCCGGGCCGCGGCGCTATCGGCACCTGCCATACGCGGCCAAGGATGTGTTCTGCACCGCCGGAATGCAGACCACCGCCGGCAGCAGGATGCTGGAGGGCTACATTCCGCCCCATGACAGCACGCTGGTGGCATTACTCGGGGCCGAGAACAACCACCTGCTTGGCAAGACAAGGATGGACGAGTTCGCCATGGGTTCCAGTGGCGAGACCTGCGCCTATGGCTGCAGCCGCAACCCCTGGCACCTGGATTACGTCCCTGGGGGCAGCAGCAGTGGCTCGGCAGCGGCGGTTGCCGGATGCCAGGCCTTCATGGCGCTGGGTACGGACACGGGCGGCAGTGTCCGCCAGCCCGCCAGCTTCTGCGGCATCATCGGCTATCGCCCGACTTATGGCCAGCTCAGCCGCTACGGCATGGTGGCCTATTCCTCGTCCTGCGACCAGGCGGCGCTGTTTACCCGCTCCACGCTCGACTGCGCGCTGGCCATGAATACTCTGTCACACCCGGATCCATCCGACAGTACCTGCCTGCCAAGTCTCGAGGTTGACTACTATGACTTCGCCAGGCGCGAGGTGCACTGGGAAAAGCTGAGAGTGGGCGTCATAAAGGAGTTCATGGATCCCGCGCGGATAGAGGCTCCTGTGCTGGAGAACTACCAGCTAAGCCTTAAGCAGCTCTCGGACGCCGGCGCAGAGATCGTGGAAATCGACTTCCCACTGGCGGACTACTGCCTGCCAGCCTATTACATCATCACGGCGGCCGAATGCAGCAGCAATCTGGCGCGCTTTGACGGCATCCGCTATGGCCCTTCCTCGGGCGAAAGCGAGCTGCTGGCGCGCTATACAGCAACTCGGGGAGCCGGTTTTGGGGCAGAGGTCAAGCGCCGCATCCTGCTTGGCACTTATGTTCTCAGCACCGGCTATCAGGACGCCTACTATGACCGGGCGCGGCGCCTGCGCAGCGATATTCGCAGCATGCTGCAGAGCTGGTTTGAGCGCGTTGACGTGATTGCCACGCCAACATCGCCAACTCTGGCCTTCCCCTTTGGCGCGCGCGATGCCGATCCTGTGCGGATGTACATTGCCGATCTCTGTACCGTCTTTGTCAATCTATCTGGGACTGCGGGAATCAATGTTCCCAATGGCTTTGGCCAGGATACGGCACCGGATGGCAACAGTGTTCAGCTTCCAACCGGACTCCAGCTCGTCTGTGCCCCCTGGCGGGACAGCTTGCTTCTGCGTGTCGCCCACAACTTTGAGCAGCTCAGCGGCTGGCGCTATGCCCCGCCCGCCTGGGTCAGCGCTCGCCTGGGAGCCAGCCAGGCATGAAAACTGAGGCTGGCACTGATGCGCTAACCAGGGCCGAGCGGACGGAGACGTCTGCGCGCACCCTGCTGGATCGCGCCAGCATCAATGGCCTGCACTCAGTCTGCTGCATTATCCCGGCCTATGAGGAAGCCGGACGCGTGGCCAGCGTCGTCGAGCTGGCACGCAAGTGCGGTTTCTTCAGCGAGATCGTGGTTGTGGATGATGCGTCAAAGGACCGTACCAGCCGTGAAGCGGAGGCAGCCGGCGCCCGAGTAATGAGACACGCCGAGAATCAGGGCAAGGCGGCAGCGCTGCGGACTGGCATGCAGTCAACCAAGGCTGACGTGCTGTGCTTTCTGGACGCAGACCTGGTCAACGTGAACGAGGGGCACCTGCATGCCCTGATCGAGCCCGTCCTGTCCGGCCGCCAGCGCTCCGTGATCGCGGTGTTCCGCGGCGGCCTGAAGCCGACGACTCTGGCTCAGCAGATTGCCCCGATGATCAGTGGCCAGCGCTGCCTGCTGCGCGAGCTGCTTGACGACTTCGAGGACTGGGACAGTGGCTATGGCGTGGAAACGGCGCTGAACGCCCACCTGCGCACAAAAGGCGTGGAGCAGGTGATGGTGGAGTGGTACGGCGCCTCGCACGTTATGAAGGAGCAGAAACGGGGCCTGCTGCGTGGAGCAGCTATGCGCCTGCAAATGTTTCTCGAGATCACGGTTGCCTGGTTCAAGGCAAAGTTCGGCGGCTGACGCCTAGCGCCAAGGCGGCTAGCCTATAATCCCCGGCATGCGCATCGGCCTGGCGCAGCTAAACACCACTGTCGGCGACCTTGAGGGCAACGCGACTCGACTGCTCGAAGCGGCTGCTCGCGCGGCTGCTGTCGGCTGCGAACTGCTGCTCGCCCCGGAACTTCTGCTGACGGGCTATCCGCCGCAGGACCTGCTGCTCAAGCCGCACTTCATCAGCGACCAGCTCGCACTGCTCAAAGGCCGGCTTGCCATGTCGCTGCCAATCCCGGCGCTGGTTGGTTTTGTTGATCGCGGCGGGGAAATGGTCAAGGAAGATGGCATCCCGGGGACCCTTTACAACGCCGCGGCGCTGATTGGGCCCGGGCTTGAACCGCAGGTGGTCCACAAATGCCTGCTGCCCACCTATGACGTTTTTGACGAATGGCGCTACTTCGCGCCCGCGACCGAGGCGTCGCTTCACCCACTTGAGTTTAGGGGTCACAAGCTCGGCGTGACGATCTGCGAGGACCTCTGGGATGACAGTTATCAGATCAAGGTAGCTCCGCTGCTTAAAGCACAGGGAGCTGAGATCATCCTGAACCTGAGTTCATCGCCTTACCACTATCGCAAGGGCGAGCTGCGACTGGAGCTGATGCGCCGGCATGCGCTGGAGAACGGGCTGCCTTTGTTGTACTGCAACCTTGTCGGCGCCCAGGACGAGCTGATATTTGACGGCCAGTCTCTGTGCCTGGGCAGTGCCGGTGAACTGGTGGCCATGGGGGATCAGTTTGCAGAGGACCTTGTGATAATCGACTGGGACCCGGCGAGTGGTGGAATCAGCCGCTATCAGCTGCGGGAAGATGCAGTCGGCGAAAGGTCTGCGATCAATGCGGATGATCCGGAGGGCATGCGCGAGTTGTTTCAGGCGCTATGCCTCGGGATCAGAGACTATTTTCGTAAAGTGGGTTTCCGCAAAGCAGTTATTGGATTGTCCGGCGGCATCGACAGTGCTCTGACTGCCTGTCTGGCGGCAGAGGCGCTGGGGCCCGAGCAGGTTATTGGTATCGCGATGCCCTCGCACTTCAATGCCGGTTACAGCCTTGACGACGCGCAGACCCTGGCACACAACCTCGGCATGGAATTCCACGTCATGCCGATCGAGGAGAGCGTGCAGCTGGCCATGCAGCGCTACCAAAGTGAGTTCGGCGACTATCGCAGCACGTTAACCGTTGAGAATCTGCAGGCTCGCGAGCGCGGCAAAATCCTGATGGAAGTGTCCAACGACCAGCTGGCGCTGGTGCTTTCCACGGGCAATAAGACCGAGTATGCACTGGGTTACACAACCCTGTATGGCGACATGTGCGGCGGGCTGGCAGTGCTTGGCGATGTGGACAAGCCGACTGTCTATGCCTTGTCCTATTGGTACAACGAAGAGCGGCGGCTGAGGGATAACCTGGAAGAGTGTATCCCCCAGCGCAGCCTGACCCGCGCGCCGTCGGCGGAACTGCGCGAAGGGCAGGTGGATCCTTTTGACTACAGCCGTATCAGCCCGCTGACTGATCTGGTCATCGAGGAGCATTTGTCTGCGCAAGAGCTGCTGAAGCGTGGATATAGCGAAGAGGAAATCCGGCGCGTGCTGCGCCTGGTCAACACCAGTGAATACAAGCGCTGGCAGGCGGCCCCTGTTCTGCGGGTCACCGAGAAGGCATTTGGCCTGGGCCGCCGGATGCCAATTGTTAACCACTACGGCGAATAGGACGGGCCGATGCTGCAGTACCTCTCAACTTCTTTCATCGCCGGCATACTGGCGCTGCTGCCGCTGCTTATCACCGTTGCCGTGGCCTGGTTTGTTTACTCGAAGCTTCTGGTCTGGTTTGGGCCCGGTAGCCGCTTTGGCAAGCTTCCAAAGCTGTTGGCCGAAAAGACCGCCATGCATCCTGTCTGGGCTTATTTTTCAATCTTTGGCCTGGTAGTTGTGATCATCATTGCGATCGGTGCGATCGCCAAACGCTCCACGGAGCAGAAGATCTCCCAGTTTGTCGAGCGCATACCGATCCTGCGCAGTATTTATGGCGGGACTGAATCCGTAGTCAGCGCTTTGCAGCTAACGGACCGCGGTGTGCCTCGAAGCTTCACTAAGGTTGTGATGGCAAAGATTGCCAATGCGAGTGCGCTGGGCCTGCAGACTTCCCGGGAGCCAATCGAGGTTGATGGCGAGCGCTATATCAGTATCTACTTTCCTAACACTCCGCTGCCGGCAACGGGGCAGCTTTACCTTGTTCCAGAGGCCGATGTCCGCGAGGTAGACATGAGCGTCGAAGAAATGATGCAGGTTTATGTTTCCATGGGCAGTCTGACCGAAGAGGCGATGCTCTCCGCGGTCAAACATACGCAGGCCAAGGGTGGGGTGGGAGCTGATAGTGCCACAGCAGAAGCCTCCCAGCCGGGACAAACTGGCGGGCCCAATTCCGCAGGTGCCAGCGAAG
Source organism: uncultured Planctomycetales bacterium (assembly GCA_964512635.1). Classification (GTDB taxonomy): domain Bacteria; phylum 4484-113; class 4484-113; order 4484-113; family JAFGCY01; genus JADZFO01. The sequence continues at coordinate 63,543 of CAZEJB010000021.1, forward strand.
AAGGCCAGAGCGCCGCTCCTTAGGTGGCCTTGCCCCAGCCGCCCCCTCCGGGGCTTTCGATGGTTACGCGCGATCCAGCTTTCAGGCGCCGGCTGAAGCCAGCGTCCTCGGTCTTGCTCCGTGCCGGCACGCCTGGGCAGACCTGATTGCAACCCGGCTTGCCTGCCGATCCGCCAGCGACGCCGGGCGCTCCGCGGCGACGGCGCTGCGACAGTACTGTCACATCACAGTCGCTCAGCAGCTCAATCTCGCGCACCAACCCGGACCCGCCATCAAAGTGTCCAGACCCTCCGCTGGATTGACGCAGACCATAGGCTCGGATTCGAAGGGGATAGGCGTGTTCAAGACTTTCAATGGGTGTGTTGAGAGAGTTGGTCATATGACTGTGGCGACCGGACAGACCGGGACCTTCGGATGATGCGCCGTGACCGCCGCCCATGGTCTCGTAGTAGGCGAAGGGGATGCTTTCGCCCCAGCGGCGGTCCTGGCCACCGATAGTCAGATTGTTCATGGTGCCCTGGCTGCAGGCCACGGCAATGTCTGGCTCCAGCCTGCCCCAGGCCTGCAGCAGCACGTCGACTATGCGCTGGCTGGTTTCTACATTGCCTCCCGCTACGGCCGCCGGTGGCCGGGCGTCGACAATGCTGCCGCTGCGGGTGAGTACCTCGACTTCGTCCAGCAGTCCGCTGGTGCAGGGAACTTCCGGCGGCAGCAGACAGCGCAGCAGGTAGAACACGGCCGACATTGTGATCGCGCGGACAGCGTTCAACGGGCCGGCTGCCTGAGGGTCACTGCCCCGAAAATCAAAGATCAGCCCGTCGCGTTCAACGGTCAGCACAAGCCTGATCCAGACCTGTTTATCGCCGAGCTCCAGAAAGTCCTCCGCCTCAACAGACTTAAGTGGCAGGCGGCGGCGCAGTTCCTGCATTGCCCGGCTGCTGTATGCAGTCATGGCCCGGAAGACCTCAGTACTTGCCGCACTGGCCGGCTTCGACGCGTGGTCTGCTCCGGCCTTGTGGCCCAGCTCCTGGAGCCGGGTAACACCGCGGCGCAGACTTGCAAGCTGAGCCAGCAGGTCGCCCTGACGCTCGGACGCGGTCCGGCTGTTGGCGCAGATAAGCCGCAGGACATCCTCCTGCAGCTCTCCGCGGCGCAGCAGCCAGACAGGCGGGATGATCAGGCCCTCCTGGTAGAGCT
>CAZEJB010000022.1:0-60305 GCA_964512635.1 uncultured Planctomycetales bacterium
ATTGATCTCGGGGGTGGGCCATGGGCCTGCATATTGCTAAGTTGTTACGCGCTGCTTCAGCAGCAGCGATCCTCTGCGCACTCCTGCTTTCAGGCTGCGCCGACACACTGAATGTCGGCGGTTTCGGCGATGACAACGTTCCAATGGTCAGCTCCTTTACTGTTCAGCCTGTTGATGGCGCCTTGCTGCGCGGTGGCGAACGCGCACTATTCAGGCTGGAGATCCATGGAAATCTAACCCAGGCGTATGTCCCTTACGGACTTGCAATCGATCTGGACGGCGCAGCCGATTCCAACCCGGTCTGGGAAGCCAGCACGCGGACCTCGGCGCGGACAGTGCGCCTGCGACCGGTTGACATCCCGACCACCTACACGGCTATTGCGAGGGTCAGCAACAACTTCGGGCTGACCAGTGCTGGGCAAACCCTTACATTCACAGTGCTGCCGCGCGAAACCTCCGCAGCGCAGGTGTCAGCGGCGGATTCGGCAGCGGGTACTGCCGACAAGGAGAGCAGGCCATGAGCGTCACACCCAAGATCCTTTTGCTGGCTGCAGCGATTTACTGCCTGTTGCTATTCGGCTGCCGGGATACCTTGAATGTCGGCGGAGATAGCCTTCATTTTGGGCCACAGATAACTGCATTCACCGTCGAGCCGGCTGGCACCGCGCAATTGCAGGGCGGAGGTCAGGCAACCTTCAGCGTCAACTTTCAGAACGGCGTCGCACCTTACACGATTGCCATCGACTTCGGCGGTTGCACTGCGCCAAATCTTCTGCCCACACCAGCGACCAGTCCCTTCAGTACCACCGTTACTCTGGTTGAACTGGATACGGAGCAGTCATTCACGGCCACAGCCAGACTCACAGATTACACCGGCATCACCGGCAATCCGCAAACCCTGACTTTCAATGTTCAGCCTTCCCCCAACAACCCGCCCAGCATCGACTCGATTGAAGCGCAAGGCGGAGTTGTAACCGTGGCCGTCAGCGATCCTGACGCCGAGGATGTGACAGTCACCGCCACTGGTTTCGAACCTGAGCTTTCCCTGGGCCAGTCCAGCCAACAAGTGCCCGGCGGCAATGGAGAGGTGCTGTTTGTTTTCAGCAGTGTGGAAGTCTTCGCCGGAGCGATTGGCACAGCCAGCTTCAGCGCGACTGATCCGCATGGAGCCAGCGACTCTGACAGCGTTTGTGAGATCAGAATCTCTCCGTTGGCAACCCCACAGGGGGTGCTGGGCTGCTATCCCCGCGAGAACTGCTGCAGCGTCGGCGACAGCCAGCGAATCTCTGTCTTTACCACGCCCATTGAGCAGCCGCTCCAGTTCATGAGCGGGGTCAGCGTGGTATTCATGCCCGGCAGCAGTTATGTCGCCGGCTCTTTTGACCACGGCAGCGCTGTCGACAGCGATCCTCTGGACCCACAGTTAGCTGGCGACCGCGAGAGCGTGGACGGCTTCTGGGCCCTGGTCAATCCGAGCGGAGGCTTCCTTTCTGGAGCTGATCCCAAGCCCGATACCGATCTGCCCGCGCCCTTTGCCGGCGGCAGCGCCTATGACTTCATCATCACGCCGCTGGCTGGGCAGGATGCGCCTGCTGGCAGCAGCGGCGTCCTCTTCAGTTTCGTTGCGCAGTTCAGCCAGCCGGGCCGTTACTACTTTGACATCCTCGCCTTCGATGAGATCAACCGCACCTACTATCAGGACGGCGCTGCGAATGTCTACAACTGGGGCGGCTATTACAACGATGACATCTTCCATTCTGTGTTAGTGCATTAAGAGATGCAGAACAAAGGAAGAAGAAGTTCAGGGCATAGCACGGTTGGTGCATCCATGGTATTCATCAGTCAAACCTGGCTGTCACCGCTGGCTGCACTTCTGCTTTCATGCGGCCTCTGCGCCTGCGACACCCGCAACATTGGCACGCGGGCGCAGCCCGACACCGGCCCGGTTATCACCAGCTTCACCGTCACGCCTGAAGATCTGGCCGGTCTGTTTGGCGGCGAGGACGCGACCTTCAAGGTGGAATGGGAAGGCGGAACCGCGCCTTACAGCATCAGTCTTGATTTCGGCGGCTCGGCTGAGCCAAACGCGGCGCAGGAGGACGTAACTTCACCTTTCACTGTTACTCGTACAATGCAGAACATAAGTGCGCAGTCGTTTACAGCAATTGCCACGGTCACAGATATGAACGGTTTCGGCAAGCCCATGGGCCTGCGATTTGATGTTGGAAGAAACTCCATCGAAGCTCCAAGTATTGACTCCATTGTTGTTGATGGGTCAAAAGTCACCGTTACGGCGAGTGACCCCTCAGGCGATGACATTACAGTGAGACTGGATTCCGTGACCGGCGGAATGACGGGCAGTCCCGCCAGCATATTTATTCATGGGTACGGAGAGGCAGAGTTCGTGTTTGCCGCCAGCGACATCTTTGCCGGCGCTTCTGGAACTGCTACCTTCACAGCTGAAACTAGTTATGGCGGTACCGATACAGACACCTCCGGCACCATCACTGTCGCGCCTCTCGTCCTGCCCAGCGACACCCTCGGCGCTATCCCGCTGGTTGACAGCGCCACAGTCGCCGATACCGTCAAAGTCGTCGTCGCCACCGGCGCGACTGCCAACCCCATGCAGTTCATGACCGGCGTCAGTATCGTATTCCCGCCCGGCTGCGGCTACAGCGCCAACAGCTTCGACTATGGCGCGCCGGTCGCTGGGGACCCGGGCCTCAACCCTGTCCAAGACAAGGACCAGGAGACTGTCGACGGTATTTGGACCGCGATTGACGCGGCTGCGGGCTTCCTTGGCGTTGGCGATAACCTGCTTGTCCAGGACACCGATCTGCCCGCACCCTTCACGGGCAGCAGCGCGATCGACTTCAACATTACGCCGCTTGGCGGCGAGGATGCGCCGGCCGGTACCCGCGGCATCCTCTTCAACTTCAACCTGGAGTTTTCTGCTCCTGGCGAGTACACCCTGGGCTTCCTGCTCTTCGATGAAGTCAATCGCACCTACTACCAGGATGGCAGCCAGGCGGTCTACCAATGGGGCGACATCAGCAACAACAATGAGCACAACACAGTCACGGTGACGCCATGAAACTACCTTGGGTGACACGTCTTTTATTCGCTTGGCGCTTGTTGGCATGCTTCGCGCTGGCTTGCCTGCTTCTGCTTGCTGGTTGCCGGGATACGCTCAACGTTGATGGCTCCCTGGGCGGCTGGACTGTTGCAGTCAGAAAGTTCGAGGTGCGCTCGGCCGGTTATGTGAGACTCACTGCCGGCGCTGAGGCCTTTTTCCATGTGGAGTTTGAGACACGACCCCAGGTGAGTACTGGCCCCTGGACCTATGCAATCGACTTTGGCGGAGCTGTGGCTCAGAATGTCAGCGGTGTACCTGTGGGTACCAAGAGTTTCGACCACCTAGCAAATTTCCGCAGTAATGCCGAGGATGAGGAGTACACGGCGGTCGTCAGGGTGACTGATCAATTAGGGATGACAAGCAATTACCAAAGCGTAACTTTCACTGTTGCCGGATCAGATCTGTGAGCCAGCCTGCCTGGCGTCAGCCGGCAGTGCTTGCACTCGAACGCGGCTCTTTGATGCCCGCTCTATCGTTGCGCCTCTATGGGAAGAAACATTCATGGCGATGGAATGGCGGCGGAAGGCAAAACGGGGCGATGGCCGCGCGCAAGCGCGTATGGCGCTGCGTTGTCTAGCGGGGTTTCACATGTCCTGTCTTCGACTGCCTGCTGCCCAGGAATGCCGGGCCAGGCCCGGTGTTCCATTGCCCATCGCCCATTGCCCGTGCTTTCGTTTATAGAAAATGCCGGCGAGGATGCGCCGGCCGGGACCAGCGGCCTCCTCTTCAACTTCAATCTTGAGTTCTCAGCACCCGGCGAATACCGCCTCGGTTTCATGGATTTCGATGAAGTGAACCGCACCTACTACCAGGATGGCAGTCAAGCCGTTTATCTCTGGGGGGATATGAGCAATAACAATGCATACAACACTGTGGTGGTGACGCCATGATCAAGCCAGCCCGATGCAACTGGACCTCCATCTTACCGGCGATCACGTTGGTGCTGCTGAGCGCACTTAGCAGTGCCTGCGATGGCGCGGACACTGGAGTACCAGGCCCGGACCTGTCTTCAATTACAGCCTTTACTGTCGATCCAGTGGACAGTGAAGAACTTCGGTCACGCGGCAAGGCCACTTTCACTGTCCATTTCAGCTATGAAGAAGGACCATTTGCCGTAACCATTGATTTTGGCGGTGCCGCGCCGAATATCACCAATGCTCCGGCGATCAGCCCCTTTGAAACGACGGTATCCCTCGTGCAGCTTGAGCAGGCCCAGACCTTCACCGCCACTGCCTGGGTCACGCTGGGCAACGGTGTCCGGGGCAGTTCCCGGTCAATCAACTACACCGTTCTTCCGTTTGAGCCACTGGCCATCACCAGCCTGGCCGTCGACGCCAGCCTTCCCGGCAGCGGTGGAAACGTCGCCGTGCTGACCGCGGATATGGCCTGGAGCGGCGGTGTAGCGCCTTACACTTCAGAGCTGGATCTCGACGCGACCGCGCCGGAGATTCCAAGCGTTGATCCATGGTCACTGGCCAGCAGCGGCCCGACTTCCAGCCCTGCGCACTACGAGTACCTGCTTAGCCCCAGGACCGATGGCTACCTGGCGCAGCATAAGGCGATGCTGACGGTGACCGACGCGCGCGGGAACAGCGCCAACGCCGAGGCCTTGTGGGACGACCCCTTCCCGGCGCCCTAGTCACGCCGGATCATCCGGCGTCGCGAGCCTGATCGTCCGCGGCACTGGTCCACAAATGCTATTCCATGCTAAACCGGGAGGCCTACTGCACTAATGCACCGGCTGGCGGGGTATAATGCCGCCGGAGGCACGCTGGCACTATGCCATGCTGTCTCGACTGGTCGGCCGCAGCAAGCGGGCGCCGGGAGAAACCATTTGAAAACCTGTTCACAGGATGCGGCTTTCAGCGCTCGCCCGGTGCATGATCTGCCGGCACGCAGCGAGCTGGGCCAAAACTGGACTGGAGTGGACCGAAAACACGAATTGACGTTGCTTTTCGGGCTCTCAGGTTAAACCGGTCCGGAATCAGAGAATGAAAACAGTGTTTTCTGGCAGTAAATCGGCGGCTCAGGTTAAATCGACAGAGTCGGCAACACAATTGCAAATGTGTATTGACGTTGTTTTTCAGGGGGCGAAAGTTAAACCCGGTTAGTCGCTGCAGCGGGTGCCGATAAGAACCTTTGCAGAGTTGTGCAAGCGGCTGGCCAACGGGCGAGGACCTAAGCAGCCGGCGGCTGTTTGAGACCCGCTTTATCATTGCGGCGCTTTGGGCAGAATATATATGGCTATGGAATGGCGGAGGAAGGCGAACGGGGCACAGGCCGCGCGCGGACGAGCGTGCGCTTCGGCTCTGTTCAGCCTGCCATCGGCCATCTGCCTTTTGCCATTTGCGCTGTGCCTCTGTCTGGCCTCCTGTAAGCCGACCGACACCTCCGGCCTCAAGCCGCCGCCGACTGGCATCGCCCCGGTGATCCAAAGCGTCTCCTTCACCGGCGGCACCGACCCCTGCAAGCCTGAAGGTACGGTCAACCTGGAGTGGTTTGGCGTAGCCCCGCCATACCGGGTCAAGATCGACCTGCCCGAACCGGCCAGCGACCCCGCGGTGGTGACCACCTCCGAGAGCAGCGTGCAGGTCAAGCTGCGCCTGCCCGGCGACATGGCTTCCGGCGACAGCCTCAACGCGAAGATCAGCCTGATCGACAACCGCGGCCTGACAAGGAACCGCGACCTGTCGATCAAGAGCGACTCGATTGTCCAGGCGCCGCCGGTGATTGAGGGCATCAGCATTGAAGGCGCGACGGTCAGTGTGGCGGTCCGCGGCTCATCCTGCGGCGATCTGGCAGTCAGCGTCGAAAGCACGACCGGTGGACTCAGTGGCTTCCCGGCCCTGGTGGAGATCGATGCCGAGACCGGCGTCGCTGTCTTTGACTTCAGCGCCCCCGGTCTGGCCCTCGCCGCCAGCGGTACCGCAACCTTTAAGGTGGAGGACGGCATCGGCCAGAGTGCTACGGCCACATCGGAGGCCATCGAGGTCCCGGCGGTTGAACTGGCCGCCGGCAGCCTCTACGCCATCCCGCTGGCCAACCATGCGCAGGTCGGCGATGTGGTCAAGCTGCTGGTCTACAGCGGCCCGCTGGAGTTTTCGCTGCAGAGCCTTGGCGGGGTCAGCCTCGTTTGCCCGCCGGGCTGCGAGATCGAGCCCGCCAGCCTGGACTTCGGCGCGCCAGCGGTTGACGATCCGGCGCTGAACCCGACGGCACCCGCCGACCGCGCCAGCGCCGACGGCATCTGGACGCAGTACATCGAGCTCAACGGCTTCGAAGTCCAGAGCGACCCGATCGCCGAGCCCGACTGCGAGCTGGGCGAGCCCTTCCTCGACGCCTGCGCCTGGCAGTTCCACGTCACCCCCGGCGGCGGCCAGTACATCCCAGCCGGCGGCCAGGGCGCGCTGTTCTCTGTCAATCTGCGCTTCACCGCTCCGGGGACATACCGCCTCGACCTGCGCCCGGCCGGCGATGTGCCTTACTGCTGGTTCAGCGACCCGGATGGCGCAACCCGCCAGTGGAGCGACATCAGCAATGCCCTGGAACAGTGCACGGTGACAGTGACCGAAGCAGCGGCGGAGTAGCTAGTTCAGTGTCGAAAAGTCTGTCTGCGCAAACCGATGCGCAGGGTTAGAATTGACCTGATTTGAGTTGGTTGGAGGACTTATGTTGGGACCACAGTTTCGTAACTACTGCCTGTTGGTGTTGGCGTCAGCCCTGATGCTGTTGGTTTACGCCTGTGGTGGCTCTCCGGCCGTAACAGGCGCAGCACTTACCTTTGGAAATCTGAAATTCAGCTCCCCGGCAACTGGCGGCCAGGTCGGATCTCTTTCGCTTGATTGGAGCGGAGGAGTTGCTCCTTACACATTATCCATTGACTATGGCGGTGCAGCTGTGAACCCGGAGCCGCTGCTGATAAGTCTTGCCCCGATCACCCAGAGTCTGACTTTCAGTTCTGTCAGCGCAGAGGCTGGACAAACTTACATCATCGAAGTGACCATCACTGATGCTGTCGGCAGCATCGTGAATCACACGCAGCCTCTAACCATTGCTCAAAGCCCCAACATTCCTCCGGTGATCGACAGTATCGAAGTAGTTGGCGGACAAATTGCTGTGACCGCGCATGACCCTGATGGTGACAATGTGAACCTTTTCATCGAAAGTGCCAGCGGTGCCATGCGGGTCAATCCGGGGAACTTCAATCTGGGCGGCGGACAGGGACGAGTCACATTCTCTGCCGAAGCAAGAAACGGCCTGCTTGGTGCGCAGGGTGTGCTGACCATTTCGGCCGTTGACCAGCTGGGCGCGATCGAGACTGCGACGAGTCCGACTGTTCGCATTGAACCCTGGCCACTGGAGCCAGGCTCGCTGTATGCGATTCCGCTGGTAGAAGAATGCAACGTCAATGACACTATCAGGGTGGCGGTTGTCGCGGGCCCGCTGGAGAAGAGCCTCTTCGGGGCCGACGTTAGCCTTGTGTTTCCGCCTGGCACTGACTTCGTTCACAGTAGTCTGGACATGGGGGCGCCAAATCCCCTGCACCGGCTGGTGAACCCTCCGATTGAGGAGGACTATTCAGGGGACGGGATCTGGACGGCTACGGGGGCTGCTATTTCCCCGTCTGGTTTTACTACAACTATCTCAGGGATGGGCCGGCCTATCCAGACGACTATCTGCCCGAACCTTTTACCGGCTCACACGCCTTTGACTTCCCGGCCTGGCCATACCTCCCCCATGACAGTACTCCGGTTCCAGCCGGCTCTTCAGGCATGCTTCTCAGCGTAGTTGTGAGGTTTGAAGAGCCCGGAGAGTACCGATTTGGATTGCTCGAGAGAGACGAATACGACAGAACGTGCTTTCTTGAAGCAGATCCAGCGCAGAGTGGTAGTTACGAACGTCTGCACTGGCCGGATCTGAGCAATGACAGCCCCGGTGTGCCGGTTACTGTGCGAGTTCTGCCAGAAGAAAAGGTGACCAGCCCGGACTAGCTGCTTGCCTAGGCAACATTGATAAGACATCAGCTCCGCAAATGCAGACTGGACTTTGCCTGGGAATCTGAGGCTGGAATAGCTGTCAGTTGTCTTGAAGTCCGTTAAGCCTCCGCAAATCTGTGATTTGCAGTGCAAGCCCGGCGCTTGTCTGCCGACATAGATACAGGTGGGCGAGTTTCGTTTTCCCTGTGGTTCCAAAGAGCTGAGCCTGGAGTGGCCAGCCGGTCTGCGCACAAGTTTGCTGCAGCCGGCAGTGCCGATGCGGCCGCTGGCCTTTCCATCCGAGGCGCTGAGGGATCAGGTCCGCAACCCCTTCGGCCGACCGCCGCTGGGGATCCAGGCCCGGGGCAAGAGCGAATGCATCATTGTGGTGTCACCCTGGAGCCAGCCGGCGGCATACCCGCTCTGGCTGCCGACCCTGGTCAACCTGCTGAATGAGTACGGGATACCCGACAGCGGCATCACCCTGTATGTCGCCAACGGTGGCCGCCCGCCGCTGGACAAGCTGCAGCTCGGGGCGCACCTCGGGGAACAGCTCAGCCAGCGGGTTCAGGTAATCCAGCACGACGCCGATTCGCCGGAACTGATCAAGGCCGGCAGGACGGATCTGGGCACGATCGTCTATACCGACCGCCGCCTGCTTGAAACCGAGCTGCTGATCCTGACCGGCCCGATCTCCTTTGACTGGCTCTATGGTTACAACGGCGGCCCCGAGCAGATTCTGCCGGGAGTCTGCGGCCGGGAGAGCATCAGGAGCCAGCAGCGCCGGGCCTTCGACCCGCGACGCGGTGATCTGCATCCCCTGATGCAGGCCGGCTCAGTGCTGAGCAACCCGGTCAGCGAGGATGGCCTCGAAGCGCTGGCTCTGCTGAAACCGAGTTTTGCAATCAATGTGATCATCAACCCCGGCGGCGAGCTGGTATGGCTGTCAGCCGGAGATGCGGGTTATCTGCATCGACTGGCCGCCAAAGAGCTGGAAGAGCGCAATAAGATCATTGTCTCTGAGCAGGCCGATCTGGCGATCCTGGGCCTTGGTGGCAGGCAGTACGACGGCAGCCTCAGCGAGGTCACCGGGGCACTGTGGCGCTGCAAGGGGCTGGTCAAGCCCGGCGGCAGCCTGATCGCAGTGGCCAGCCTGGCCCGGGGCGAAGGGGCAGAAGATCTGGAAAGCTGGCGCGGGCTCAACCTCAGCGAAACCCGCCTTAGGCTGGCCAGCGACTGCTCGCTCAGCGGTCTGACGGCACTGGCGCTGCGCCAGCTGGCTCAGGCCCTGCATGTTCACCTGGTGCTTCCCACCGGCAACGAACTGCACCAGTACGCTGAGCAATGGGGCATCCAGACCCACGATTGTATGGAGCGGGCCCTGGCGCGCAGTATGCCCAGCCGCCCCGACCAGTCCAGCTTCATCATCGCCGAAAGTGTACATAACCTGCTGCCAAGCCGCGACGCCTGGCGCGACCGCGGACCAAGGCCGGCAGGGCAGGGCGGCGCGGTCGGCACCGGTAGCGGCCAGAGCAGCCGCAACTCCGGACCGGAGAACGTGCGCGCAGCGGCTTTGCCGCCTGTTGGCAGCCAGCCCGCTATCTACAGCAACCCCGGCCGCAACCTGAGCCTCAGCGCCAGGGTGCTGAACAGCTACCACGGCCACGGCGGATAGGCGTCTGGCGCACGCTGTGCGCCACTACTTGGCCCGGTAACCTGTCCCCGGTGATTCCTCCCAACCTCATGGCATCATATCCGTCATGATTCAGGGTGTTCAGGTCAAGGACCTCAAGCTGATTCCCGACGAGCGTGGTTTCCTGATGGAAATCCTGCGCCGGGACGACCCGCTGTTCCAGCAGTTTGGGCAGGCCTATGTCACGGCCGCCTATCCCGGCGTGGTCAAGGCCTGGCACTACCACACCCTGCAGACCGACCACTTCTGCGTACTGGCCGGCATGGCCAAAGTGGTCCTCTATGACTCCCGGGAAGACAGCCCGACCCGCGGCGAGGTCAACGAGTTCTATTGCGGCGAGCAGTCGCGGCGGCTGGTTGTCATCCCGCCACTGGTCTATCACGGCTACAAGAACATCGGCACCGAAATGGTCCTGCTGCTCAACATCCCGACCGAGACTTACAACTACGCTCAGCCCGATGAGTTCCGGGTCGCCCCGCACAGCGGCGAGATTCCTTACGACTGGGGCCGCAGCGACGGCTAGTTGCCGGGTGGTTTGAGCAAACCCTCCAGTTATGTTGGCGCCTTCTTGGCGTTACAATCCCCACGTGTCCGAGCCATCTCCTGCGGGACAGAGCGCGCCAACCGTTGAAGCGGCGCAGCAGCTTGCACGCCTGCTGGAGGTCAGCCGCCTGATTGCCGGCCGGCTTGAACTGCGGCCACTGATCAGCGAAGTCATTGAACAGGCCAGTCGCCTGGTGCAGGCCCAGCGCTCGACCCTGTGGCTGCATGACCAGGACCGCGACGAGCTCTATACCTTCATCGGCGAGGGGCTGAGCCAGGAGTTCCGAGTGCCACTGGACCGGGGGGTGGTCGGAGCTGCCGCCCGCCAGCGTCGTAGCATTACCATTGATGATGCCTACCTGAGCGAGCTGTTTAACCCAGAGATCGACCGCAGCACCGGCTATCGCACCCGCTCAATAGTTGCCGTTCCGATGCAGACACAGCGTGGGGCCCTGCTCGGAGTTTTTCAGTCAATCAACCGCATTGACGCCGCTGGGACGGATGGAGTAGGTGTGTTCACGCCGGCGGACATCGAGCTGCTTGAGGCGATGGCTGGGTTCGTGGCGGTGGCGATCGAAAATGCCCAGCTTTATGAAGAGCAGAAGCGGCAGTTCAACAGCCTGCTGATTACTCTGGCTTCAAGTGTAGATGCCCGCGACCCGACGACCAGCAAGCATACGATGTATGTCACCGGCATCGCCGTGGCGATTGCCCGCGAGCTGGGACTTTCTGATGCGCGCATAGAGCGGATCCGCATCGCGGCCATCCTGCATGACTACGGCAAAATCGGCGTGCCGGATGAAGTGCTGCTCAAGCCGGGCGGCCTCGAACGGCATGAAGTCCGGCGCATGCGCAGCCATGTGCTGAAGACCGGCCTGATTCTCAGCCGTATTGCCTTCCGGCGCGACCTGGCCGATGTGCCGGCTATTGCAGCGATGCACCACGAGAAGCTGGACGGCACAGGGTATCCCTACGGCCTCCGAGGGGATGAGATTCCGCTGGAAGGCCGCATCCTGGCGGTGGCGGATGTGTTTCACGCCCTGACCCAGACACGCACATACAAGAAAGGCAAAAGCCCCCAGGAAGCCCTGGAAGAGTGCCGGATGCTGACGGCTGCACATATTGATCGCTACGGCCGGGAGAGCGGAGCGCACCTGGATGCCAATTGTGTTGCCGCGCTGAGCCGGGTGCTGGAATCCTGCAGCGACGACATGCACTTTTTTGAACTCAGCTCAGGCTGGCAGCAGATGCTGGACGGCGGCGGTTAAGCCTCAGAAGCGGAGCAGAATGACGCGAATAGCAGGCTGCGGCAGTATCTGTCACAAATTTACACGAAACTTTCACCATTGATGGTGAAGCCGCATTAATACTGGCCTCAAACCCTTTGCCAAGCTGTAACGTTTGGCCTTCCAGTGCGTCTATTGTCCGGTTAGAGAACAATCCACGATGCGTCAGGAAACTGGAAAAAACGGCGTTGACAAGGCCAAGGGGGGTGGTTATACTTTGATTTAGCTTACAGGTACCTCGCGATCATCGTGGCTTCCCGCAACATATACCAGAAAGGAGGAGTCCAAGCCTTGCGAAACAAGGGCTTCACGCTCATCGAGTTGCTGGTGGTGATTGTCATCATCGGCATCCTTGTCGCCATCGCCTTGCCTAACTTCATCAAGATTAAGGACAAGGCGAAGGAAGCAGAGGTCAAGCAGAACCTGCACTCGATCCAGCTTGCGATCGAGCGGTATGCGGTTGATGCTGACGGCAACTATCCCTACTTCTTGTGGGGTGGCACGGCGTCCTTCAACATTGGTTCGGTCGGTAACGTGTCCGGTAGCGGATACGGCGGCCACACCAATTGGGGCGGCAGCATGCAGCATCCGTTTGACCTGTTCTGCGCCAGCACCGACACCTGGGACTACGAGGACGGCAACTGGCAGGGCCTGAAGGATGGCACCCTGGAGTCCCCTTATGGTGACACCATTGCCTTCGAAGGCTACATGCCGAAGTACCCGGGCAACCCGTTCAGCCAGGGCACCCGTGCGGACCGTACCTTCGGTCTGGACGCCCTGAACTGGGTCTTCGATGGCTACGCCTGCCACGGCGGCGAAGACGGCACCAAGATGTTCAACATGGGCTGGTGGGGCGAGTACCCGCAGCTGGTCATGTTCAACGACGGTACCACCAACGACGACTACATCAAGATGGAGTTCCCCGGTAACTTCTACTACCACCCCCGCTGGGCGGACGGCGTCAGCCACTCCGGCCACATGGTCTATCAGACCAGCAAGGTGGATTTCGTTGGCTTCATCGGTGAAGATGCTTTCCCGCCGGATCTGGACGACAGCGGCGAAATCGCCAGCTACGATGTGGCTGGCTATGACCTGACCGCTTTCGGCTCCTCCCGCACCAAGGGCCAGGACCTCGACGAAAGCCTGCTGCTGGGCTCGTGGCATCAGTGGCGTACCGGCTATCTGACCCTCGGCCAGGAGCGCAACCCGTGGGTTACCACTGGCGAGTATCCGGGTTCCGGCGATTACGACGAGCGCCCGTTTAGCGACAGCATCCCTGACTTCTTTATCATCCACCTCGGTAGTGGTATGGACAAGAAGGTCTCGGACACGACCCGCGAGTCGTCATAACCGGGTAATCGGTTAGCAGCATTCAAGAGACGGTTCAGGAGGACAACATTGATGCGTAAAGGTTTTACGCTTATCGAACTGCTGGTGGTCATTGTGATCATCGGCATCCTGGTGGCGATTGCGCTGCCGAACTTCATCAAGATCAAGGACAAGGCCAAGGAAGCCGAAGTCAAGCAGAACTGCCACGCGATCCAGCTTGCGCTGGAGCGCTACGCGGTTGACAGCCCGGGCGAGATCTACCCGCTGTTTATCATGGGCGGCGACTGGACTGATACCTTCACGGTCTGGCAGGACTGGGTTGACACCCAGGGTCTGACCGTTGGCGATATCACCAACCAGGAGCGTCAGGCTGGCTGGCAGCCCGCTGGCCAGGACGTGGGCGATATCCTGATCATGGAGGCCTACATGCCCTCCTATCCGGGTAACCCCTTCCTGAAGAGCAAGAGCACCACTCTGACCCCGCACATTGATCACACCCCCTTCTCCGGTTATCCGGGCGGCGGTCCTTTCGACCGTATCGTGGGTGGTCGTGACAGCAACAAGATGTGGGAGTGCTTCGGTCCTACCTGGACCAGCCCCCTCCAGACCCTTAACGGCGACGGCTGGGTTCACCACATCTTCAACAACCCGCCTTACGGCGACTTCAGCGAGCTGAAGGACCCGCCGAATGGCTGGCAGGATCCGTCCGGTAACCGTCGTCTGACCGGTAACTTCTCGTACTGGCCCCGCGCCGGTATCGAGGGTACCGCCTTCGGCCTGACCGGCCTTCCGGACTGCCTGGGCTACACCGTCGCCGGCTACGGCGCGATCCGCACCGGTGGTCAGGATGTCTACAACCGTAACGGTAACTACAAGGGCCGTTACCGCACCGAGCCCTGCAGCACCGACTGCTCCGGCGGCTCCGGTCTCTATCCGGATGTCAGCTGCCTGTGCAACGGCGCCAACGGCAACGCCCCCAGCCGCCTGGCCAATGATGGTGGTAGCGATACCGTCGTCGACGGCGTGGTGATCACTCTGGATTCCGGCGTTGACAAGAAGTCGGGCCGTGTGAACGTTGAAGTGACCGAGTAATACGGGCGGACCGGGACTCGGAACCCGGTCAACTCGCGTTACCCGCCCGCCCTTCGCCAACGTGGCGGCGGGGGGCAAATGATCCAACCTGCGAACAAGCTGGGGCTCCCGCAAGGGAGCCCCTTCTTTTTGGTTCTGCGCAGTTTGCTCTTGAAGCCGGAGTGGGTTTGTGCAGGGGGCAAGACCCGGGCAGCACCTGTTGATTCATGAGGTTGAAGACTCAGGTTCCAGGATTGAAGAACCAAGGATCTGTGGCTGTGAGTCCAGGGTCCAATCGCTCAGATCCAATGACTCAAGCTAAGGTTCATTACATGGATCGGTGCTTTGTGGCAGCCTGAATAACAGTGCGCAGACGAGTTGAATCGACTAGCCAAGCCCCGCCAGGCAGTTGTTAATGATATCCGGATCGCCGCAGCGGCGGTCTTGGCAGGACTTGTTCATTGTGTTAGCCCGGGCTCTTCCATTGCAGAGCAGTAGCGGCAGGCCATGCCCAACCTGCGCAAATCGCTAAGGCTGCTGCAACTGCAGCTCAGTGCTCAAGGCCACACTATGGCCCTAATACAGTGCTTTTGACCGGCGCCGGAATCTCGCCCCCGGGTCCTGACCTTCAAATGTGAGGCCCTGGCGATTCCCAAGCTGAGCGCTAGGCTTCCAGCAGGATCTGGCGCACCTTCGCGCTCATGGCGAGGGCCTCCTCCATCGGGCGCAGCCACATGTTACGGCCGAAGATCAGGCCGGTGGCGCCGCAGCGCAGTCCCAGTCGGACCTTGTCGAGCAGTTCATCATCGCTGACCTTGGAGCCGCCGGACAGCAGCACGAAGGAGCGGCCGGCACTCTCCACCACCTGCCGCAGCGCCTCTTCTTCGCTGACCTGCAGCTTGTTGAACGGTGCTGGGGCGCTGGCATCGCGCACGGGGTCAATCTTGGGGAAGTTGACCTTAACAATGTCGGCGCCGCACTCCTCGCTGAGTCGGGCCGCGTAGTCCACCGCATAGAAGCTGTCGCGGCCGCCCTTGGCGTTAACCGCGCTGCCGCGGGGATAGGCCCAGACTACCAGCGGCATGCCCAGAGTGTCACATTCCTGCCGTACTTCACACAGCTGGGCGATGTCCTCATCCTGGCGCGGGCTGCCGACATAAAGCGTATAGCCCACCGCGTCGGCTCCGAGCCTGGCGGCATCCTCAACTGTGCTGATCAGGGTGCTGAAAGCCTCGTCGTCATTGGGGATGGAGGTGCGGCCGTTTATCTTCAGAATCAGCGGCACCTGGCCAGCGTAGTCACGGTAATACTTGCTGGCAAAGCCGTAGTGGCAGGCAATGGCGTTGTAGTTGCCGCGGAGCGCCAGTTCATACTGATAGCGCGGGTACTTGCTGTCGGGATTGCCGAAGAAGTTGTAGGTGCCGTGCTCCACGCCCTGGTCAATGGGCAGTATCATCATCCGTCCGTTACCCGGCCCGCGCTGGAAGAGCAGGCGGTGCAGGCGCACACGCTTGCCCAGGGGCAGGTCAAGATCCTTCAGTTCGGGGCGCTGATAGAGGCTGCTCATTGGCTTCTCCGTGGAGTTCCCGGCGGACCGGGGATTTGGACGGCGCCTATTTTAGCCGCTGTTGCGGAAACAGCACGCTGCTGCGCAGAAGCAGCGAAAGGGTGGAGCGGTGCGGGGTGGTAATGGTGGGTCGCGCTGGAATCGAACCAGCGACCTCATCCTTATCAGGGATGCGCTCTAACCAACTGAGCTAGCGACCCAAAAGAGGTGGGGGAAGAAGTATACCCGCGCCTTTTGGCAGTGTCAATCTGGACAAGCCGGGACTGGCGTCGCATCCGGCGCTGCCGGCGAAGTGCTGACTTATGTGAATCCGCATGTTGATTGCACAATATTAAACGACAGGCGCTACACTAGCCGCGTGAGGATAGTGAAGGCATTCATCCCCTGGCTCGTGGCGGCCGCTCTGCTCTTTGGTGTCTGGAAATGGGTTCTGCCTCTTTTCAAGGAAGAAAAGAAGGAAATGGACGTCCAGACGACTCAGGTGGTGCGTACAGATCTGCGTCAGGTAGTTCCCTGTGATGGTTCGGTCAAGCCGATCACGCTGGTCGAAGTCAAATCCAAAGCCAGCGGAGTTGTACAGAAGATCAATGTGGAGCCGGGGGATATAGTCCAGGCCGGCGATATTCTGGCCGAACTGGACAACAAGGATATTCTGCAGCGACTGCGCCAGGCCCAGGCCGGCCTGACAACTGCCAAGGCGCAGTTGGCCCTGACCAAGCGCAATATCAGCCCCGAGCAGCGCGCAAGCCTCGAGAGCGCTATCCGCAGCGCCGAGCTGGACCACGACAAGGCTGTTGTGGAGGCCGAGCGCATCGCCGAGATGCACGAAAAGGGCTATGCCACGGACAAGGAACTCAGCGATGCCCAGCAGGCGGTCAGCCAGGCTGAGGAGCGCCTGAACGAGGCTCGCAAGCAGTACGACATCCAGAAGGCTGGAGCACAACCCGAAGAAATCGAGATTGCCAAGGCTGCGGTTGAACGGGCCGAGGCCGAGGTCGCGAACGTCCAGGAAGAACTGGGCTATACGACGATAAAGGCCCCACTCGGAGGCAAGGTGCTGACGCGTCCGGTGGAGATCGGCACCGCGGTTGCATCCGGCACCAGCGGCAATACCGGCGGAACGGTGGTGGCGACCATTGGCGACCTGTCAAAGATGTACGTCAAGGCGATGCTTGAAGAGACAGACCTTGGCCGTGTGCAGGTCAACATGCCCTGCCGCATCAGTTTTGATGCCTACCAGAACTGGGTCTGGACCGGCACCTTGAACAAGATCTACCCCCAGGGCGATGACGGTTCAAGTGGCGGCGGCGGCAACAACGGTTCAAGTGGCACACGCTTCCCGGTGGACATCGCCATTGACCTGCAAAGTGGCAAGATCGAGATGAGCCGCGGCGACCTCGGTGGCAGCAGGATGGGCGGTGGCGGCGGAGGCGGCAGGATGCGTCGCCCTGGCGGAGGTGGTGGACGTCGTGGCGGTGGCGGTGGCGGCCGTGGCGGCGCACCGGGCGCTGGCGGAGATGGCGGCAAGGGCGAGGCCCCGGCTGGGGAGGAAAAGCCCCCGGCCGTGCCGGAACTCCTGCCAAACCTGACGGCCAGCGTTGAGCTGGTGCTGCAGGACCACCCTGATGTGCTGGTGCTGCCCGCGCAGTACGTCAAGTACGACGAGGAAGGCAAGGCCTATGTGGAAGTCCTGCCCAAGCCGGACGACCAGGCTGTTCGCGAGCGCCGGGATGTTGAGCTTGGATTCTCGGATGGCCTCCGTTATGAGATCAAAAGTGGTGTCAAAGAGGACGAAACAGTTATTCTGGAGCGACCGATCAAGGAAGAGCCGCGTCGCTTCTAGTCGAGCTCAGTTTGGATTGCGTTCCGGGTAGGCTGAATCCGGAACTGCAGCAGACTCGCTGATGGTATAAATCTGTATCCGGCATTAACTCCACCGTGCGAGGATCGCGCAATGAAGACTGACCTCCGACTGGCCATTTTGTGGCTGTTGATCGCCATGCTTGCCCTCGGCGGCTGTATGGGCCGCGGTGCGGGCGACAGCCTGAACTCCGGACAGCCCTCCGGGGGGAACAGTGACCAGCAAGGGGCCGCGGAGGATTCGCTCTTCCCGGGCCTGCCTGCGCTTCCGAGCGACGATCTGGATATGAGCCTGCCGCGACTGACGGTTGCGGTGGACAATATTCAGACAGGCGATATGTCGATCAAGCGCTCCGCAAGCGGGACTGAGGTGCAGGGTAGCGATCTGGTACTTACAGGCACTGCTTCTGATTACACCTGGGCCATCTGGCGCTGGGGCTCCTTTGCAAGCAATGATTTTCCGCAGCAGCTGCTGCTGGACTACAGCGTCGGTGCCGGCGTGCCTGGCATGTACCTGGCTTTGTCAAACTACAGCGATAATCGCTGGGAACTGGTAGGGCCACTGGATGGTTCGGTCACAAGCTATCAGTACCCCGGCTCTTCAACCTACATCTCCGAGGGCCGCAACACCTATGTAGCGGTAATCCAGAGCTTCAACAACGATTCGACTGTGGTCAGCCTTAACCTGCGCAGCAACCGCGATGTTAACCCGCCGGCCACTCCTACCGGCTTCGCCGCCGAGCAGATCCTGCCGACACGAGCCAGCCTGCAATGGGATGATAATCAGGAAAGTGATCTGGACGGCTACAACCTCTATCGCGGCCAGACGGCAGACTTTGAACTGAGCGATCCGTCAACAGACAAGATCAACACTTCGCCGATTGCCCTTTCGCAGTTTCTGGTGGACCAGCTCAGCGCTGAAACGGACTACTTCTTCCGCCTGACTGCTCTCGATACAAGGGATAACGAAAGCCAGCCGACAGCGGTGCTGACGGTTACGACTCCCTTCGATGACATCCCCGGGGCCCCCACGGATCTTCAGGTCGACAGCATAGGATCAAAGAGCGCCCATGTCAGCTGGACTGCCCCGGGCGATCTGGATATCAAAGGCTATCAGGTTTATGCTGAGACCAGCAGTGGCTTTACGGTGCCGCCGGCGATGCCGAACAATCCGAGCCTTATTCCGGCCGCCACCACGAGTTACACGATCACGGGCCTGGATCCGATGACTGAGTACTTCTTCCGTGTGCAGGCTTATGACTTTGGAAACCAGGCCGGTACGCTCAGCGACCTGGGTAACTTCACCACCCTGGACAACTCCGCCCCGGTGGCCAACTTTGATATGACACCTGATCCGGCGGCGGTGGGCAGCATAACAATCTTCAACCCCTCGCTGACGACGGATGAAGACAACACCCTTGCCGAGCTGACCTTCCAGTGGGACTTTGATAACAGCGGCGGCGCGCCGGATCTGGAAACAACAGGCTCACAGCTTGCGCAGTGGACCTACCCGGCCCGTGGCGTGTATACCGTGAAGCTGACAGCTTCCGACGGCGTGGCAACCAACACTGTCATGCGCGACATTCTGGTCAGCTTTAACACGCAGTATCAGCTTCATTCGGACGGACGTGGCGATCCAGCGACTGTTGTGGCCGCTGATGGAGACGAAAGCGGCCGACTGGCCATCATGTATACCCTGACGGGCAGCACCTATTTGGACTACTTTGATGGCAGCAATTGGCTAACTCTGCCGCTCACGGGGCTCAGCACGGCGCCTATTACGGATGTGGCGCTTGGGCCGGGCAAGGTTGGCGTTGTTGCCGCTGCCGCTCAGATCGTTGACCCCAACCCGACCTCCCAGGCGATCTGGACTGTGTTTGAGTACAACGGCGCGAACTGGAACACGGCCAAGACTGCGTCGATCCAGAACCGCGTTGGTGCCGGCAAGGCCCGTCTGTGCTACAGCCAGAACAACGGCAGGCTTAGCGTCGTGCTGCCCAATCACCCGCAGCCGGGCAGCCAGCAGCCGCCCGACTGGGACCTTGACATCTGGCACGAGAAGTCTGACGGCACACTCTTTACGGCCAAGATCTACTCGGCCAATACAAACTACAACGTCGACATGGACCTGGTCCGCAACGATACGACCACTTTGCTGGTTTACAGCGCAGTAGCTAATGCACTGCGCCTCGGAACGGCAACCGATTCGGCCTTCAACTCCGCAGTCACTCAAACTGTCTCCGGCGGCATCGTCGATGTGCGTGCGGAGCTGAACCCTGCAGATGATACGCAGGCTTACTGGTACTGCCAGACAGCCACACCACGTATCTATTACGGTGATAACTTTGGCAGCGCGAATGGCGCCAGCCAGTTCTTTGCCCCTTCGAGGACTCCCACCGCAATGGCTGGTCTGAAGTTTGCCGGAGACAATGCCGGCGAGTTTTACTGGACAGACACTGATACCTCCGCTGTTGATCACTATATGCACTTTGACAGCGGCAGTGCAATGGCCACTGACCTTGCCAGCGGTGTCGGGCGGGCCACTGGCGGCGCTGGCGCGCCATATGGTTCCGGCGCCGGCGAGCGTGTGTTCAATGCGCTCAATGAGACTCGCGATGGTGAGATTGCCACTTTCAGCATGGATGGCACCACGACAGATGAAAGCGCTATTCGCTACACTCCGACGGTTGCGACTGGTGTAACCACCACGCATGTGCCTGTGCTGATGGGCGATGGGTCTGTGTTCTGCCTGTCGCAGGAAAATGTGCCGACCGCGATGACTCATCACTTGACCTCGGTGGCTCAGAACTCCGGACCGGCGGGCTTCTACGGTGTGGACAACTACGCCGATCTGGCCAGCGCCTGCCGCACCGGGACCAGCGACGAGTTCTTCCTTGGCAGTCTGACGAACACTCAGCGCCTGCTGCTCTACCGCTTCAGCATCGGCAATACCACAGGAACGCTTGAGCTCAACACCGGACCTGTGCAGCAGGTTCGCCTGGCGCACAACCCGGCTAATGACCAGGTTCTGGTTGCTTACAGCAACGATAACAACCACGACATTATCGTCCGCAGCTGGAACGGGACAGTCTGGAGCGCCGAGACAACGGTCTACAACGGCTCAACTGATCTGCCGGCCTTTGAGCTGCGTCCCAAGGCCAGCGGCGAGTGGGGCCTCGCCTTCTACGATTCAGGCAGTAACCTGCGTTTGGCCGAAACAAGCGGAGGCGTCTGGCAGGCGCCGGTCCTGCTGGGCAGCGACACGATTAACGCAATTGGGCGGCTTGGCTTTGACTACCACAGCGACGGCAGCTATGCCCTGGTAGTGGAGCGCACTGCTGACCCCGGGATCTGGGTCGGCATTGATCCGCTGGGACAGGGCTCCGGCGCTGCTCTGGCCTGGGAAAAGGTCGAAAGCACCAGTGGCGGCAACGCCTACAGCTGCAAGTGCTGGTACTTTGACGCCAGCCCGGTGGTCGGCTATCACCACAGCCCCGGCGGTATCAACCCGAACAGCCGATTCAGGATCTATGAGAAGTTCGGTACCTGGAAGCGTTATGAACTCAACTACGACATCCAGGGTATTCCCATTGGCGCTACGCAGGACAGCAACGGAGATATCCTGCTGCTGGGCTTCAGCCTGGTCAATGTCCCTTACCGGGTGGTGTCGATATCGCTGAGCAACTAGAAAGAGGTTAAGGCATGTTTGTTCTGCAGACGGTGCGGGTCGCTTGGCGCGGCATGTGGGCCAACCAGCTACGCACGCTGCTGACCATGCTGGGCATTGTGGTGGGCGTAGGCAGCGTGATTGTGCTGATCGCCTTCAGCGAAGGCCAGAAGCAGGAGTTGCTCAAGCGCTTTGAAAGCTGGGGTGCCAACCGCATGGGCGTCTGGCTGGACCGCTGGAGCGGGCAACATGTCATTCCGGAGAGCGAGGCCTTCAACATGGATGATGTTGAAGCCCTGCGTTCAGAGTGCAGCACCCTGGCCAAGGTCGTGCCGACTGCCGAAATGCAGCTGCGGGTTCGCGAAGGGACCACGACTCTGGACAACTACACAGTCATTGCGACTGAGCCCGAGTTCTTCGAGATCAACAATGATCTGTTTGAGCTGGGCGGGCCCTTCACGCTGGAAGAGAACGTCATGCGCGAGCGTGTTTGTGTGCTGGCGCATCAGACCAAGTACGACCTCTTCTTTGAGGCCAATCCACTGGACCAGTACGTAACTGTCGATGGCAAGCGCTACCGCGTGGTCGGCGTTTTGAAGGAGAAAGGTGGCAGCCGCTGGCAGCGTGGAGACGACCGCGTGATCATTCCCTTCTATACGGCCGAGGACCGCATCTCCAGCTTTGCCGGTATCGGCGAGATCGCCATGTCGGTCCGCGATGCGAAGTACGCTGAGCTGGCCGCCCGGCAGGTGCGGGAAGTGCTGCGTATGCGGCACCCGAAGATCCCGGCCGCCGAGGGTGACACCGAAGAAGAAAAGAACGAGAACGACCCGATCGGCGTGTGGAACATTGCCGAGTGGCGCGAGCGCCGCGAGCAAACGGCCGAGAGCATGCAGAAATTCCTGGTAGTCATGGGAGCGCTGAGTCTGTTCATCGGAGGCGTCGGCGTGATGAACATCATGCTGGTGACCGTGCAGGAGCGCACCCGCGAGATCGGCCTGCGCAAGGCCGTCGGCGCCACCGCCTTTGCGATCCTCAGCCAGTTCATGGTTGAGGCGATCACGATCTGCATTGCCGGCGGCACGATCGGCACACTCGGCGCGCTGGTGGCCTGTAAGTACATGGCGCGGTTGCCAGAGGAAGCCCAGATCCCCGACCCGGTTATCACCCCAGTGGCAATCGCGGTGGCAGTGATTGTCACTGTAAGCGTCGGGCTCTTCTTTGGCGTCTATCCTGCGACGCGAGCAGCCCAGCTGGAGCCCATCAGCGCGCTTCGATACGAGTAAGGGAGAGGCAACTGGTGGTTGCGCTCAATCAGCCTTCCGCTCTGTGACCTTCCTGTAGAGCTCCGCCCAGGCTTGCGCTGTATGCTGCAGAGAAAACTCGGCCTCAAAACGCGCGCGCCCTGCAGCCGCGAGGCGCTGGCGCAAGGGTGCATCGTCCAGCAGGCGCGTCAGGCCAGCGGCCCAGGCTTCCGGAGTATTGTCGACAAGCAGGCCGTCGACGCCATCGCGCACGAGTTCCTGCACTCCGGGTACCCGGCTGGCTATCACGCAGGTGATGGTGTTCCAGCTTTCGAGCACGGCATTGGGCATCCCTTCGTGGTCGGTGGGCAGCGCGCTGATCAGTGCGCCGGCAAGCCAGGGGTTAGGGTCGGGTACACCGCCGAGAGATTCAATTCCAGCGCTGAGTCCGAGGCCCGCTGCAAGCTTCTGGAACTCCGGGGTGCGGGTGTCGTAGCCCACAAAGCGCGCCACTGGCCGCCGCTCAGCCGGCAACAGCGCCAGACCGCCCAGCAGCAGGTCGTGGCGCTTGGGGCGCCGGAAGCGCGCCATACAGACGATTCCGCTGCGCTGGCTTTCTTCCGGCGGGCTGGGGTAGGGCTGCTTGCCGTTGGGAATCACGCTGATCGCCCCGGGGTCGACCCCAAAGTGGGGAGTCAGCGCGCTGCGCCCGGCCTCGCTGTTAAAGACCAGCGCGTCGGCGCGGGCCATCATCGGGCGGTCGATCGCGCGCTTCAGCCCCAGCGGGCCGCTTTGCTCATGGCTGCCGTGGATCGATGCGACGAAGGCGCAGTCCCCGCGGCGGGCCATCGAGACGGCCCAGACCGCCGGCCAGAGCAGGGCATGCACCACGTCAAAACCGGGGATGATGCGCGAAAGCTTGTGCGAGGCGACCATGATCCCGCTGTGCTTGCGCCGCTTCACGCCCAGTTCATGCACGGGGCAGGCCGCCGGCCGCCGCGCGCCCTCCACCGGGTTGCGGTACATCACCGCCAGTTCGGGCGCGATGCCGTATGCCGCGCTGTGGGCGGCCAGCTCATCCAGCACCTCGATGCACTGCACCTCGGTGCCGGCGCTGCCCAGCAGCGGCATAACGCGCAGTACGCGCAGGGGTCGCGTTTCTGTCACCGACTTAGCTTAGCAGACTGGCTGCTGATCAAGATTGAACCTGGACGACTACTTCGTCCGATACCGCAGCACCGCCGGGTTCATGCCGACGCTGCGGCCGCCTTCCCAGAGGTAAAAGCCCGCGCCGCTCTTGGCCCCCAGCTGTCCGGCTTCAACCAGCCGCTTCAGCAGCGGGCTGGCGGTGTAGGCCGTGCCGAACTCCTCGGTCAGGACATTGCAGATAAACAGCACCACATCCAGGCCGACGAAGTCGGCGGTCATCAGCGGGCCCATCTTGTGCGCCAGGCAGAGCTGGGTCGCGCGGTCGGCCTCGTCAGGCGTCATCACGCCTTCCTCGACCACGCGCACCGCCTCGTTGACGAAGGGCACCCACATGCGGTTGACGCCGAAGCCGGCCTTGTCCTCCGCCGGGATATCTGTCTTGCCCAGCTCGTGGCATAGAGCCACCACGCGGCGATGGGTCTCGTCGGAAGTCAGCAGGCCGCGGATGATCTCTACGCCAGGCTGGATCGGCACCGGGTTCATGAAGTGCATGCCCATGAAGTTCTCGGGAATGCCATAGGCCGCCGCCAGCCTGGTGATGCTGATGCTGCTGGTGTTGCTGACCAGCAGGCCGCTGAAGCCCAGGGCCACCAGGCGGCTGTAGATCTCTTCCTTGATCTCCAGCTTCTCGACCGCCGCCTCGATGATGATGTCGCGGTCGGCCAGCATCTCAAGGCCCGTGTGCGCCTGCAGGCGGGCCAGGGTGGCGTCGCGGGCCTCGCCGGAGATGCCGCGCTCGCCGCCGCTCTTTTCAAAGCTGCCGACCATACGGTCGAGGCTGGAGCGGATGCCGGCCATGCCGCGCTCCACGGACTCCGGGCTGATGTCTACCACAACGGTGTCGAAGCCCTGCTGCGCCGCGGTTTGGGCGATGCCGCTGCCCATCGTCCCGATGCCGATCACGCCAATCTTGCTGATGCCGCTGCCTGCCATTTCCTTCCCCTTGCTGCGGCGCGCAGCTCGCGCTGCCGCTGTCTTGATGCTGGTGTTGATGCGGCGCGCGGGCGCCGCTTTGCCGGCGCATAGTTTAGCGGAGGAATAGCGACCGAGCGAGCAGATCGGCAGTTTTGAAGCGAGCGAAGGACACGTGCGCGATTTCAGCAGCGTGTACGATAGATGCCTCATTCTGCTCCGGAGGTCGCATATGCGTCCGTTGCACCGCACCTGCCATCCACTCCTGCTAGTGCTGGCCCTGATCGGGCTTGGCAGCCTTCTTCCCGGGCTGGCCCAGGCCGGGCCGGAAGAAGTCAACGAGTACAAGCTGAGCAACGGTCTGAAAGTGCTGCTGATTGAGAACCACGACGCGCCGGTGATCAGCTTCTATGTGGTCTATCGCGTTGGCTCCAAAAACGAGCGCCCCGGCATCACCGGCATTAGCCACCTGCTTGAGCACATGATGTTCAAGACCACGGCAAAGCACCCGCTGGGCGACTTCGACAAGCTGCTGCAGCCGGTTGGAGCGCAGCACAACGCCTCGACCTGGAACGACCGCACGATCTATTTCGAGACCATCCCGGCCAGCGCGATCGACCTCTCGCTGGAGCTGGAGTCCGACCGCATGCGCGGCGCCCTGATGCTGGCTGAGGACCATCGTCTTGAAATGCCGGTAGTGCGCAACGAGCTGGAGCAGGACGAGGACTCGCCCCAGGGCCAGCTCAACGACGAAATGATGGCCAACGCTTTTAAGGCACATCCATACGGCATCCCTGTGATCGGCTGGGTCGACGATGTCGAGGGCATTACGGCGACCGACCTGAAGGAATACTACGACCGCTGGTACCAGCCGGACAATGCCTTCATCGTCGCTGTCGGTGATTTCAATTCCGCCGAGCTGTACGAGAAGATCAGCCAGCACTTCGGCCCGATCCCCGCCAGCGGTCATGTCACACCGCGACTGCCGCAGGAACCAAAGCAGCGCGGCGAGCGCCGCTTCACCATCAAGCGCAGCGGCGATGTGGACTATCTGCAGATCGCCTGGCACATCCCCGACAACCGCAACAAGGACTGCTATGCACTGCAGGTTCTGGCCAGCATCCTGGGCCGCGGCAGGACCAGCCGGCTTTATCCGGCAATGGTGGACAGCGGATTGACCACGGGGGCCAGCGCATCCAGCGGCGGTTTCAACTTCTCCGATCCCAGCCTCTTTGAACTGGATGCATCGGTCAGCCCAGGTGTTGATCCGGCCACAGTGGAAGCAGCATTGTATGCGGAGGTTCAGCGCCTGATCGACGACGGGGTCAGCCCGGACGAACTCGCGCGGGCCAAGAAGCAGGAGCGTGTGAACTACGTCTTCGCCGCCGATAACCTGGCGTCCCAGGCGCGCAACCTGATCAATTTCGAAACCTATGGCGGCGACTGGCGACGGATGTACGACTACCTGCCCGGCATCGAAGCGGTTACCCCAGCAGACGTTCAGCGAGTGGCGGCAATGTACCTGACCCAGGATAACAGGACGGTCGGACTTTATGACGCCCAGCCCAGTGGAGAAGGCGAGGGCGGCGGCCCCGCCGCAGACGGCCGGTCCAGCGGCCATGCCTATATGCCCGACCCATGGGATGAGTCTTACTATGGCGGCGTTTCGATGCTGCCCGACACAGAAGTACCAATTGGCAGCGAGATAAGTCTGGGTGCAGAACTGCCATCCGACTATGCCTCGGTGTTCACGCTCAGTAACGGCCTGACCGTGGTGGTGCGAGAGAGTCATGACAACATCAGTGTGAACATGGCAGGACTGGTGCGCGCGGGCTCCGTAGACGAACCGGCGGATAAGGCTGGTCTGGCCAGCCTGGCGATCGGCATGCTCAGCCGTGGTACGCAAGAACACAGTAAACAGCAGCTGGCAGAGATTGCCGAGAATGACGGCATTCGACTGGGCTTTGGCGCCGGCCGTGAGAGCTTCTCGGTCTCGGGCCGCTGTTTGAGCGAGGATCTCGGCAAGATGCTTGACCTGCTGCAGGCTGAGCTTCTGACGCCCAGCTTCCCGCCCGAGGAGCTGGAGCGTCTGCGTCAACAGACTCTGGCCGGCCTGCTGGAAGCGGACAATGATACTGGCACAGCAGCCCGTCTGGCGGCCCTGGCAGCGCTCTACGGCGAGGGCCATCCCTATGCCCGCCTGGTGGACGGAACGGAGGAGGGCGTCAAGTCAGTCACCGTTGACGACATCAAAACCTGGTACAAGACGCACAGCATTCCAGAGGGCGCGATCCTCACCTTTGTGGGAGATGTGGATACATCCAGCCTGCGTGAGCAGCTGGAGCAGCGCCTCGGGGCGTGGACCGGCACCGCCGCCGACCGCAGCGCTCTGCTGGCTCGCAGCACTGAAGCGCATACGCCGACCCAGCGCAGCATCAGCCTGCCGATGGCCGACAAGCGGGATGTCAGCCTGCTTTGGCTGGGACCAAGCGGCCCGGTCGCGGATTACAGTCTACCCACACGTCAGCTGGCCAACTACATCTTTGGCGGCGGTTTCACTACGCGTCTGAACGGCCGTCTGCGTATCGCTGAAGGTCTGACATACGGGGCTCGCAGTGGCTTTGACGACAACCTGACCCCGGGCCTGTGGAGTGCGACTGCAGAGGTTAACGCGATGAACATAGCCAAGGCCAGGGCTGCGACGGCTGAAGAACTGGCGGCCTACTTCAAGGACGGGCCAACCGATGAAGAGATAGCCACCGCCCGGGCATACATGAGCGGCAGCTATGAAGTCAGGCTGGCGTCCAAGAGCGCACTGGTCAGCGCATTGACTGACGCAGTTTATCGTGGTCTTGGCGTCGATTATGTCCGCACCTACTCCGAGCAGGTCGCGGCGGTCAGCGCTGATGACGTGCGCGCGGTGATTCGCTCTGCGATGAACCCGGATAACCTGGTCTATGTCGAGGCCGGGACACTAACAGAGTAGGGGCCGAGCTTGTCCGCGCGTTACTTACCGGCCGAGCTAGTCTCGGCCCTATGCTGAGAGAGAGCGTCTAGCCGACAACCTTTTCTTTGTAGGGGCCGACAACGTTGTTTTTGTAGGGGCGGGGCAGAGTCCCCGCCCTCTTCCAGTGCGGGGGAAGGCGGGTCAAGACCCGCCACTACTTCGCATGACGAAGCGCATGGAACGGAGGGTCACAGCTAGCCTGGGCCCGCGGCAAGACCCATTCCTGGCTGCCGCCCATCTACCTTCCCTTCTTCCTTTTGCCTTCCGCCTTTCTCGTACCTCGCCCCTGATCCCTGGTCCTTTCTTCCGCCTTAGGCCTTCTCTTCAAGCAGCTCGCTCATCCGCATTGGCCGGGTGTACATGGCGATGCCGCCCTGTTCGTCGCGCGGCCACTGGCTTTCCGGCCGGTCCCAGTACAGCTCTACACCGTTCTCATCCGGGTCCTCAAGGTACAGCGCCAGGCTGACGCCGTGGTCGGACGCCCCGCCCAGCGGCCAGCGCGCCGCCTCCAGGCGGCGGTAGGCATCCGCCAGCGCTTCGCGAGTCGGGTAGAGGATCGCCACATGGAACAGACCCGTGTGCCCCGGCGGGGGAGGATCCGCCCCGGCGCTGTCCCAGGTGTTCAAGCCGATGTGGTGGTGGTAGCCGCCGGCGCTGAGGAACACGGCCTGCCCGCCATAGCGCTGGGTCACCTCGAAACCCAGGATGTCGCGGTAGAAGCGCAGGCTGCGCTCGATGTCCGCCACCTTCAGGTGGACATGTCCAATGCGTGTACCTGGATCGACCGGGTTGAAGTCTTCCTGCACCTGCTTAGCGTAACTGATGCTCATGCCTCAAATACCCGGTCAGAGTAGTTAGACATCTAACGAAAATCATTTTTTGGCTCCAGGCATCACCAAACGCTCATTGGAGTTGTCATAGTTCTTGTCAGAGGGCTGCTGGCATGAAACACCGGGAGCCTGAAATGCGTTTTCTCATCCTGACTTGCCTTTGCTTCTCCCTGCTTGCCGCGGCCTCATGTTCGGGGCCAGGAATCGCGACCGAACTCAATTCGCGCCAGACTGCCGAAGGAAGCGGGCTGGACCCCTATGGGGGCAAGGGCGCCTCAGGCGGCGCCTGCATCGATCCAAATGGCCGCGAAGCTTCGCAGGGCAGTGGAATTGACCCCAATGGACGCGAGTCTTCCTATACCGCCTGTATCGATCCGAATGGCCGGACAGTCTCCGCCGGGTCGGCCATGGATCCCAACGGAGAGGATGGCGATGGCGGCGAAGAGGCAGAACTCAAAGCCCAGTGGATGGATTAGGACATGCCGGAATGGCAAGGGAGATAGAAATGAAGCAAGTGATAGCCCTGACTGTTTTGAGCGTTCTGTTCGCGCTGCTTTGCTCCTGCAGCGCAGAGTTCGGTGGTCGTGAAGTCTCTGAGGGGGCTTTTATCGACCCCAATGGCGGCAAGAGCGGCTCGGCCGGAATTGTTATCGACCCTAACGGCGGCAAGAGCGGCTCGGCCGGCGTGATCATCGACCCCAATGGCGGCAAAGGAAGTTCTTCGCGCGGCACGATGGATCCTGACGGCAGGACAGTCTCGCTGCGCGCGGAATGGATGGACTAGGCTCCACTGTCAAAGCTTGAGTCTGCAGTTCTGGAGGTTGGAAATGAAGTCACTTCTCGGCGCAATCGCACTCGCTGCTGTCCTGATACAGGCCTCCTGCGGCGCCTCAACCCTTAATCGCGAAGTTTCTGATGGACGCGGCATCGACCCCAACGGTGATAAGGGCGTCTCGGTCGGTCCACGTATGGACGATAACGGCCGCAGTGCATCTAACGGGAGTCATATGGACCCCAACGGCCGCACTGTTTCTGCAGGAACCTGCATCGACCCAAACGGCGGCGACAACGCTGACGGCGGTCCAGGCATGGACCCAACTGAATAGCGCCGCTCGAAAATTACCAGCTGAGGTGTATTATGCGTTACTATGTAATACTCGCCGCCGTGGTAGTGATGTGCTGCTGTGGCTGTGGAGCAGATTCTGTCGGCGCACTCGATGCACGCGATGCATCGGTCAGCGTACGCATTGACCCCAATGGTCACGAGGTATCAAGCGGGACCAGTCTCGATCCCAGCGGGCGCGAGACCTCAAGCGGTACAAGCATTGATCCCAGCGGCCGAAGCGTTTCCTCCGGCGTGTGTATCGACCCTGTTGGCTCGGCAGTTGACGGCGGCGGAGCTATGGATCCCAACGGCTAGCAACATCCTCCTGGCGGCGGTCAGCGCACCTGAAGATGCTAAGCTCTGAAGGTGGACCGCCGCCGCAATCTGCTCGGATGGATCGCCCTTGGGCTGAGCACAGCGCTCGCCTGCTTCTGGGCCTTCTGGGGAGTCATGGAGAACTTCCACGAAGGCTGGTGGATGCCATCCCTCGGCCTGCGCCTGCTGTGGACGCTGGCCTATCTTGGCCCGATGCTGATCTGTATGGGCCTGGGCTTGATCGGGCTGCGCTGGCCGCGCCTGGGCGCAGCTGCGTGGATATTGCTCGGTCTGGTTTTCAGCTTCTTCGTTTTCAACCGGATGGCGGATGCAGTCAGTCCTGGCGTAATCCTGAGCTGGTTGCCTTTGACTCTCCCGTTGTTCGCGATTGGACTGCTTTGGTTCTGCGGGCGCCCACTGCCCCTGAAAGTCGCCTACCGCCTCGCCATAGGCTTACCGCTGCTGGTGGCTCTGGCTTTCGGACTTGAGCCGGCGATCCGGGTCAGCCAACGCACAGACGACGGACTGCGCGGTCTGCGTCTAGTCCAGGGCAACGGAGTAAGCCTGATCTGGGCACCGGCAGGTCCAGGCTGGGTCGTGGATGCGCAGCATGCCTGCACATGGCAGGAAGCGCAGGTCATCTGCTCCCACTTAAGCGCAGATGGTACGAGGCTGGAAGCAGAGCCTCAGAACATCTGGCGCCTGCCCACAGTGGAGGAAGCGTCTGCCTCCCTGACACGCGGCGGCCGCAATGCCGGCGGCACGTGGGATGGCATAGCCAAAGGCGCAAGCTATCAGACTAAGCCGGACAAGGAATCGCCGCTGTGGGTGGTTTACGCCGAGACGATCTACTGGTGGACGGCCAGCGAGGATGGGCCCGAGCGTGCCTTCCGAATTGCCTTTAACGGCGAGGTCCTGTCGATGCCGAAGGAGCGCTCAATGGGGACGATGGGCTTTCGCGCCGTGCGGGAGCCCTAGGGTGTACGCGTTTCGTCGGCTCCTGCGTCTGCCTCATCGCCGTCGTCACCTGCTGCCGGTTCTCCCAAAGGGGCTCTCTCAGCATTAGCTGCTGTAGGAGAATCAGCATGGAAGGTTGAGGCAGTCTCTCTGCTGAACTCACGCAGCTCGATCCGATAGCCGGTATAGCTGTCGCCAACAAGAAACTCCGCCGGAAAGCCTTCGGGGAAGATGGGCCGGCCCACCGCGGACATGGTATCGGCGAGCTGTTTAATGGTAGTGAAGTGCCCGAGCAAAACCTCGAGACTACCGTCTGGAAGGATGTAGTAGTCCGTGCGGCTTCCAAGAACAGTTGTTTCGCTGTGTTCAAGGTCGAAGCCGGCCTGGATCAGTTGGTCGCCCAGGCCATCAAGGTTCACCTCACTTTCAGACCCGGAAGTGAAATAGGCAATGGAACTGGTGTAGCCGGCTGTACCTGCCGCGCCGCGCTCAATCATTGACGGCTGCAGGCGATAGATCACGGCGCCAGGAGGCGCGTACAGAAATCCGGCAGCGGAGCCGGGCAGCAGGGCAGGGTAGGCAACCTTGATCCTCTCGGCCAGCGCCTGGTTCATGGCCTCAAAACCCTGACGGACTTTTGTATCAAGCTGCTTGGCCATGAATGGCACCAGCAGGCCCTCGAAGCTCTCGCCATGTACAAACTTGACCCAGCCGTCCGGCTGCCCCTCGGTATCGATCACAAAATAGTGGCGGCCGTCGAAAACACGGGCCATGCCCACCTGACCCAGCCAGCGAAGCTCGTGGCCGGGCTCTGCGGAGAGTACCCTCGGAGTGAAGTGCTGAGACTTGCCGCCCGGCGGTTCAATGGTGACGCTGAGAGTCTGGCCGGCTTCGGGGGTACCACTGATCTGTTTGATGAAGGGGTTCCACTCGGGGTAAGTCTCGAAATTGGTCAGTACTGACCAGACCTGCTCAGGAGTGGCATTGATCTCAATGCTGGTTTCAACCAGGGTATGGCACTTGCTAAGGGTGAGCAGCGCCAGCACGAGCATCAACAGCCCGATGAAGACGAACCACCAGTTGACGCGTTTGCGGGGAGAATCCGGCATGCGCGGAATTATGCCTTACGCGCAGCTCGTCTGCCTTTCATTCGACTCGCCAGTATTCTCCAGCAGATTGCAGGGACTAATCACCGGCTGCAGGCGGGCCGTTGCTCCATTCAAACACGACCCGGCCATCGGTCTCGTAACTCAGCTCGTGCTGTTGGCTGGCCCAGAGGGCAAAGGTGGCGCGCTGCTCCAGACCGGTCAGACCGGGGCCATAGGGGTCTTCGGCGAAAGGATAGCCATCGCCGCCAGAGCCGACGAAGTCGGTGACGAGCAGAGTGTATTCTCGGCTGTCGTCCAGCGGCTCGCCACCGATGCTTGCTTCTGCCAGCTTGCCGTCGAGGTAGCGCAGGCGCATGCCGCTGACCTGCGGGAAGCCGCCATCGCCCCACTGACTACCGCCATGCGCCAGGACTTCCCGCAGGCGGCTGCCGCTGACTTTGAGCCGCAGCAGGAAGTTATCATATGGCAGCATCTCATATAGCGCACCAAAGGTTATAGGGCCATTGTAAAGGCCGCTGCGGAAGTTGCCGCCGTTGAACAGCGCAACATCGGCGCCGACCTGCGCCCGCAGCGCGTCGGCGACCATGTCGCCCAGTGCGCTTTCTTCCTGCCGGACCTTCTCAACGCTGAAGTCCTGCAGGCTGGTACAGACCACTTTACTCATCTCGGCTTCAAAGCGATCGTTGTAGTCTCCTACCAGAGCCTTAAGGCCGTCATCCTCGGGCAGCCCCGGCGACATCGGCACAAACTCGCTGGTGTAGCCGGCCAGGCTGAAGCGCTCGCCGGGCCCGCTGCGAGTGAAGCTCAGGCGCAGCACGCCGAGCTGTACCCCAAAACAGCCATCCTGGGTCACCACCACATTACCAACTTGTGTGGGGTCGTCGAGAAATGTGTGCGTATGTCCACCGACAATTACGTCAAGCTCTGGCACGGCTTTGGCCATGGCCAGATCCCGGTTGTAGCCCTGATGGCCAAGGGCGATGACAATGTCACAGCCGATGCTGCGCAGATAGCCTGCAAGCTCCTTGACAACCGGAGTAGCAGGATAGATCAGCACCTGGTCCTTGATCTTGGGAATAGTCTCGCCGGCCAGGGTTTCCGTCGTCAGGCCGATGATGCCGATGCGGTAGTCGCCGCGTCGCAGGATGGTATAGGGTGCTGTCATCGGCACACCGCGCTCGCGGTCAATCACATTGCAGCTCAGCACGGGGAAGTTCACATCGTTGATGCGCCCGCGCAGAAGCTCATAGCCGAAGTCGAACTCGTGATTACCCACGGCCATTGCGTCGTAGCCCATCTGGTTCATGCACTCGAGATCCAGAAAGCCGGTCAGCAGGTTGCTCAGCGGCGTCCCCTGGAAAACATCCCCGCCGTCGAGCGTCAGCCAGTAATAGTCGAAATCGCTGCGGATGCGCTGCATGGCTGCGCGGCGCTTGGCCATGCCGCCCCAGCCCTCTTCGCCCTTCCACTTGAAAGGCAGGATATGGCCGTGGCTGTCGTTGGTGCTGATGATGCCCAGCTTCAGCTCTTCAGCTCCGGCACGGGCGGGGAGCACCAGCAGGAGCGCTACCAGACCCGCAAGCAGGCCGGCGCCCCATTGCATTCCGAAAGTGATCTTGACATACTTTTGCAGCGAAGCGGTGTTCTGACGTGACATGGATAGCTCCCCCTTGGAATGACAATGATAGCGCTGCGGGGTCGTGTTAACATCAGGCCGTGCAGCAGCCCAAGCAGCGGCAAATCGAGGACGATTGCGTGGATGGCCTTCATACTTCAGCAGCCTCCGCGCCGCCGCCGTCCCAGTCAGTGATTTCGCCTCTGTCACCGCCTCCGCCGAGGCAGGACCAAACAGTTGCGGCGAAAGCTGTCTCAGTTCCAAGCTCGCCCTTCCCGCAGGCCGTTCTTCCAAGCCAGCCGCTGCTGGTGCGTCTGCGCCGGCAAGTTGATCAGGAGCGCCAAAGCTGGTATCTGCTGTTGATCTGTTGCGGTTTCTTCGGACTTGGTTCGCTGGGCCTGGTTCTGGGCGCCTTCGGCAGTGTGGCAGTCTTCCCGGTATCAATGCTCTCAATTGCGGCTTTGGTCTACTTTGGCGAGCGGAACTACAAACGCCTGCTGCAGCAAAGCCTGCAGGACATGCTTTACGGCCCGATGCTGCTGGTTGTCATGGATGAGGCCTTCGGCCGCTCCATAGAGGAGCAGCGCCGGGAACGTTACCGCCCCGTAATGCGGCAGGTTCCCCTCGGCGACGGACTGCTCGAACGGATCAACCACAGCGCGCATTACTACAAACAGTATTGGCGGGCCTGCAATGGGCTGATGGAACAGCCTGTGCCGGGCCTGTCGCAGCTCAGTTGCTTTCAGGACGGCCTGTTGATTGGCTTTGCATCCTGCAGCGCGATCTTCCTGCTTGGTCTGCCGCTGCTGGTCTTTTCAGTCATCCGTCTGCTGGATGTCTGGCCGCGGACCCTGGCAGTCAAACAGGCCCTGCTGGAAATCCTGGATGGACGGCATGAGGCGGAACTGGAACAGATTTACGCCTATCAGCAGCTCCGTCGCAGTCAGGTCGCGGCAAAAAATGAACCGCCCCAGACGCTCCAATAGATTAGTTTTGGAACAAAGCTGCCGATATTTTCAGAGATGGACAAGGCACTTAACGGCGGGGACGCGCCTACACGCGCCCTGATAGTGGTTTACAGCACTCGGCCCGAAGCCCTGCAGGGCCTGCGCGGTTTGCTGGACGCCAGCGGGCTCAGTTATGCCGCCGCGCATACGGAGCCGGAGCTGCAGGCCGCATTGCAAAGCACGGACTGCAGCGTCATGCTGATTGCTGCAGCCGAGCCTGACGCCGAATCTGAGCTGGATCTGCTGGCGCGGCTGAAACAGCCCGACTCGGAGCACAGCCAGCTGCCAGTAGTGATGCTCTACCCTGAAGGTACCGATCCCGCAGTCGCCATGGCCTGCCTGTCCATGGGCGCCTATGACTACCTCGTTGAGCCCTGTAATGAGATACAGCTGCTGACCAAGATAACAGTCCTTGCCATGCTCAAACACAACGAAATGGAATATCGTGCCCTGACCGTCCGTGACCGCCTGACCGGCCTCTATGACCGGCGCTACATCCAGCTGAGGCTCTGCGAAGAAATCAGCCGGGCCCGGCGGCATAAAGTTCCTCTGGCCTGCGTGATGGTTGATGTCGACTGCCTGCGCGCGGTCAACGAGAGCTACGGTCATGACGCTGGCGATCAGCTGCTTGCACAGCTCGCCGATGGCATGTCCAGCGACAAACGCGGAAGCGACGTGCTGGCCCGCTTCGGCTCGGACAGCTTTGTGATGCTGCTGTGGAATACGGATTCCGATGGTGCCCGGGTGGTAGCTTCGCGCCTGCGCAACCTGGCCCGCCGGACCAGCTGCAATTTCGACCAGAAGTATCAGCCCTCGGTCAGCGCGGGAATTTCTGTCTTGAGCTGGGAGCAGAATGTCAGCCTGCTGGATGAACCGGTACGCGACGACAGCCAGGTCTTCCACCTCCTGGACCGCGCCGAGGATTGCCTCAAGAGCGCCCAGCTGCGCGGTGGGGACGCGGTGGTCTGCGACGGCGAGGTCTGCTATGACGCCGTCCCGGTAACCACCAGCAACGGCAAGCACTAAGAGGCAGCTTGTCAGAAACGCGCCCCACTTTGTGCAATCCAAAGTGGCGCTGATGCAGGGCGCAGTCTTGGGGCCGCTAGGCAGCAGACCATACAATTAGGCCATGAGCAGTGGCAAGGCCGGCAAGTCAGGATCTCCCGAGCAGCGCGCAGCAGAGCTGCGCGAGCAGATCGCGCACCATAACTACCGCTACTACGTGCTCGACAGCCCGGAAATCAGTGACGCCCAGTGGGATGCCTTATACCGGGAACTGGTGCAGATTGAGGAAGCTCATCCCGAGCTGGTGACGCCGGACAGCCCGACACAGCGCGTTGGCGGAGCGGTACTGCCGAACTTCGCCCAGGTCACGCACAGCGTACCGATGACCAGCCTCGACAATGCCCTGACCGATGCCGAGTTCATGGCCTTTGACGAACGGTTGCGCAAACTGCTTGCCGGGGGTGAAGGGGGCGGACTGTTTTCGGAGGCCGGCAATTCGCTGGAATATTTCTGCGAGCCGAAGCTAGACGGATTGGCAGTAAGCCTTGAGTTCGAGAACGGCAGCTTCATTCGGGGGGCAACACGTGGTGACGGCAGTGTGGGAGAGGACATCACTGCCAATGTGCGTACCCTGCGTCCCCTGCCGATCAGCCTCAAGGATCGCAACTTTAGCGGCATCGTGCGCGGCGAGGTCTTCATCCGCACCCTGGACTTTGAAAAGCTCAACGAGCATCAGAAGGCGACGGGTGGACAGGTGTATGCCACGGCCAGGAACACGGCCGCCGGCAGCCTGCGCCAGCTCGACAGCCGGATCACCGCCGCACGGCCGATGAGCATTTTTCTCTATGCCCTGGTCGACCCCCAGCGCTATGGCCTGAAAACCCAGGCCGAGAGCATAGAGTTCATGCGTGGTCTTGGCCTGCCGGTTAATCCCGAGGGCCGCATCTGCAGCGGAGCACAGGAAGTGCTGGACTACCATGACGAACTGGCCCGGCGTCGGGGCCTCTATCCCGGCGAGGATGCCGATGCATTGCCTTATGCAATCGACGGCATGGTCGTGAAGTACAACGACCTCAGCAAGTGGGAGGCCCTGGGCTTCACTGCCAAGGCCCCGCGCTTCATGATCGCCTTCAAGTGGCCCGAACTCGAAGCCAGCACCCGGCTGAATAACGTGTCCTTCAGCATCAGCCGCACGGGGGTCTATAGTCCAGTGGCCGAACTGGAACCGGTTAACATCCAGGGCGTAACT
Source organism: uncultured Planctomycetales bacterium (assembly GCA_964512635.1). Lineage (GTDB taxonomy): Bacteria > 4484-113 > 4484-113 > 4484-113 > JAFGCY01 > JADZFO01. The sequence continues at coordinate 36,693 of CAZEJB010000022.1, forward strand.
GTGGCCCGTGCGACCCTGCATAACCTGGATGAGATAGAGCGCCTCGACATCAAGCTTGGCGACGAGGTCTTCGTCAAGCGCGGCGGCGAGGTAATCCCCAAGATCACCGGGCGCACGGCGCGCGAGCGCGACGGCTCGGAGACTCCTATCGTCTACCCGGATAGCTGCATCCACTGCGCCACCCCGCTGGTGATCGACGAGCGCGCACACAACTGGGCCTGTCCAAACCGCATCTGCCCCGGCCGCCTGGCCCAGCGCATCGCCTATTTCTGCAGCCGCGACGTGATGGATATTGAGGGGCTCAGCGAAAAGACTGCGGTGCGGCTGGTGAAAGCCGGGCTGGTAAAGGACATCGACGACCTCTATCGTCTGACCCGCGAGCAGCTGGTGGCGCTTGAGAAGTTTGCTGATGTCTCAGCGGACAACACACTGGCGGTGATCAACGGCTCGCGTAGCCGCCCGCTTTGGCGCGTGATTGTCGCGCTTGAGATACCGCAGGTCGGCAGCCAGACGGCCAAGCTGCTGGCGAAGCACTTTGGCAGCCTCGAGTTGATTGGCGCGGCGACTGAGGAACAGCTGATGGAGGTCTACTCGGTCGGCAAACTGATCGCCCAGGAGATCCGAGCCTGGTTTGCCGAACCCGGCAACGCGGCCCTGTGCCAGCGCCTCGGCGAGGTCGGTCTGAGAGTCAGCGAACAGTCGTCAGGCGAGGGCGGGGGACCGCAGCCCTTTGCCGGCAAGACAGTTGTCCTGACCGGCACGATAAGCTTCGCCACTCGCGACCAGCTCAAGGAATGGCTGGAGCAGAATGGGGCTACCGCCAGCGACAGCGTCAGCAAGAAGACCGGGCTGGTCATCGCCGGTCCGGGCGCCGGCAGCAAACTGGCCAAGGCCGAAAGCCTCGGCGTGCCTGTCTGGGATGAGGCTAAGCTGGTCGAGTTCATGCAGACCGAGGACAGCTCGCCGGCGGATAAGCCGGACTGGTGGCCCACCGCATGAAAGCAAAGCGGGCCTTGCGGCCCGCCAGCTGTTCACAGATTGAATGACTATGATTTGGACGGCATCGGCTGTCCGAAAGCTACTCTCCGCAGCAGGCGCTGTTGACGATGTAGGCCATGTCCGCGCTGATCTCATTGCAGCAGTTCTGGCAGTGCGCAATGGTCCACCACTTGGGGCGCGGGCAATTGCACTCGTCGGTCGAGCTGACCTTGATCTTGAAGCCCTTGATCGACAGCGGATCATCGCCGGGCTTGCTGAGGCGCACATGGCATATGAGTGATGGGTCAATCGCCTTATCCAGCTTGCCGACGAAGTGGTTCTTTTCGTCGCAGTCGCACCACGGCCCGCCAAGTTTGGCCATCGCCTGCAGCTTCCAGTCCTTGTCGTAGAAGCCAACAATGATGCCGTCCTGGCTGCCCGGTTCGCAGCCGCCGTCGCAGCCACAGCAGGAAATGGTCAGCGCGACCTGCTGGATTTCGCAGACATACGGCATGTTCAGATCGCAGCACAGCACCTCGCCGGATGGCTGCGAGCTTACCTCAGCCGCGATGGTCAACGGGTCAGAGCCGCTGGCCCAGCCGCTTTCGGCCTGAGCCTGTCCGCAGTAACCCGCCACCAGCAGACCAGCCAGGCTGGCCAATGCAATCAGCTTGCGCATATCCCCCACGTCTCCTTAACTCTTCGTTGAAATGAGAAGCGCAGTATAGGCAGGCCTGGTTAAGCTGGCTTATAGCTGGCGTAAAGGCTGCGAGAATCCGGAGCTATCTGTAAGTCTGTCCTGATTCGCAGTGAGCAGCTCTTCGGAACGAACTTCGGTTTCAATCACCCGATGCAGAACCGATGGTTGTCTGAGTTAACAAATGAGTAGTTAGGTGAAGGTTAGAAAGTGCAAACAAAAAGGGCGGGCACAATGGCCCGCCCTTAGAGGTTCTGAATCAGCAGCCCGAAGGCTGCGCCTTGACTACCAGCCGCTGCTGGCGATCAGGGTCTTGTCGCCGCCCAGCTCGGTGCAGCAGAACTTGCACTTGAGGACGGTCCACCACTTGGTCTTGCAGGAGCAGGCGCTCTCGGTGCCGACCTTCAGCTTCAGCCAGTTCAGCTGCAGCTTGTGGTCGCCGGGGCTACGGAAGCTAACCTTGCAGACGTCCTGCGGGTTAACGGCCTTGTCCAGCGCGCCGGTGAAGGACTCGCTGCCGCAAGGACCGCACCACTGGCCGCCCAGGCTGGCGCTGCCCAGGAGGGCGCCATCGCCACCCCAGAACTCGACGATGATCGGGTCGTTAGAACCCTCTTCACAGTCGCAACCGCAGCAGTTAATGCTCAGGTTGACACAAGTGATCTCGCAGGTGCAAGGCATCTTCAGCCAGCAGCAGAGATCCTCGCCAGCCGGCATGGAACCACCAGCGGGCATCTCGGCGGCGGTCATAACCTGATCGCCGGCCGAAGCCACCTCGCCGGCACCCCAGCCGGTATCTGCCATGGCCATGCTGGCCAGGGTGACGACAATGAGGCCAATCAGGCTGGCCGCTGTGAACAGCTTGCGCATAACCCCCTCGCTTAGTTACCTCTAATTGGGTTTGAGGCTCGAAGTATACCAGATTTCTTAACAAACTGGCTAGTCTTACCGAATTTTGTTGGATGACAGCGTTTGCTGTCGTTTATCCGGTCAGGCTGCCAGCCTGTCAGGAAATCCCTGATACTGACCTCGAAGAGGTAAGTCATGTTCATGAGTATCGGCACTGTAGCACCTGACTTCATTCTGCCGGCCACCGACGGCCAGCACTATAACCTTGAGCAGATCAGCGGTGAGAAGGTCACCGTTATCCTGTTCTGGTGCAACCATTGCCCCTATGTCCAGCCCAACCAGCAGCGCATCATCGACATGCAGAAGGAGTATCTGGATCGCGGTGTTCGCTTTGCCGCCATCTGCTCCAACAACCCCGATGCCTACCCCCAGGACGGCTTCGAGGCGATGCAGCAGCGGGCCGCGGAGATGGGTTACAACTTCCCCTATCTGCAGGATGAATCGCAGGATGTCGCCCGGGCTTTCGGCGCGCAGCGCACCCCGGAGGCCTTTCTCTTTGACTCCAAAGGAACGCTCCGCTATCACGGCCGGATTGACGACAACTATCAGGATGCGGCCAGGGCGCAAAGTCACGACCTGCGCAACGCCATTGAGGCAGTGCTGGCTGGAGACAGCCCCGACCCAGCAGAGACGGGCGCGGTCGGCTGCAGCATCAAGTGGAAATAGCCGGCTTCTGGCCAGGTGCTGAACGGGCAACTTGTTGATAAGTTGTTGGCAACGATTCAAGCCGCACTGCTCCGACCAACGGCGGAGGCGTAGTTGGCAGTTAGCTGGCTAATGGAGCTGATCCGATAACGGCTGGCTATTCGACGACCTGATAGATCTCCCGGCGGCCGGTCTTCCACATGGCGGTATAGCCGGCCCATTCCTCCGGGGTTGTGTCGCCCATCGGGGCCTTGCCGCTCTTGTATTCCTCGATCTGGCGCTCCCACTGCGCCATATTCTCGACCTGCATCTCCATCACCACTGTGTTGTAGTCCCCAATAAAGTCGGTGAGGATCCGCACTCCGGGTTGTCCGCCCATTGAGCGCTTGAAGAGCTGGGCCAGCTTGGAGGCCTGGCCGGGCTTGGCGGTGAAGACTTCGCGGACGATCAGCATGGTGTGCCCCTAAAGATAAGGTCTGCCAATGATAGCGCGCTGCAGAGACCACAGGACGCAGAACTGTCATACTCCCTATTGAGCCATTATCTTGAATACCTTTTCCAGTATCGTGCTCAGCAAGCTCAGCTTCTCGCCCCTGTGCCTGCCGATGCAGCTCAGGCCAGGGGCGGTGCTTTTTAACTTTCCAGCGCGCCGGGCAACGTGGAATCACAACTTCGCTGGCCCAGTGAGGGTGAATTTTAATCTGGAGGACGATAAACCGACCGAAAAAGCCCCTTTTGTAGTTTTCCCTTTCCATGTTCTCCAAAGCAAGAATCCCGCTGTCTCCCGCCAGGCCGACAAACCCGGTGCAGTTCGCATTTGCAACAACATGCAGTCGATCCTGCTCAGGTTGCCACGGCGGCCCCAGACACGCTGCAGCGGGGCTTCTTCTGTCTCAGCAGCAGGCTACCCCGCGGGGCCCGGGTTTATCGCGCCTGCCGGCCGAAACGACGGCGATTGTCCAGGAGTGGGCCACTGGTCCAGGTCTGTGGCGACGCAGACAGCTAACTCGCGGCCGACCGATAGCAGAGCCGCCACTATCAGAGCTGCCAGGGCAGCACCTGAACTGATTCACTACACAACGGGCCGCGTATCTCAGGCGGTAAACCACCGGCCCGCAGGGTTGGCTGGGCGCTAGTTCACCTTGATCAGCTTGCCGGCTCCGTTTCGCAGCTCGTCATCGTCGTAAACCACCACTCGGACGATCTGGTTGCCCGTCTCGGTGTAGGTGAAGGACGGAGTAGCCTCAGTCGAGTCAACCAGGCCGTCATCCTGGAAGTCCCACTCATAACGCACGATGGAACCGTCCGGGTCGTTCAGATCCGTGGCGGAGAAGTTGACCGTCAGCGGCGCGCTGCCTTCAGCGACATCGGCCACGATCGTCGGCGCAGTGGGCTCGATGCCCTCGCCCCAGGTCAGGGTGTAGTCGCCGCCGCTGGCGCCGCTGAAGCCCTCGCCAACCTGGACATAAAAGGTCTGCTCCGACAGGCTGTTGTTCTTGAGCTGGTAAGCGCGGTCGCAGTAAAGCGGGAAACCCTGGATTTTGTCGGGAGAGAAGTAATAGAGTGCCTCGATCGAGGCTCCCGAACCGTCGGTGGTCTCAATGGCAAAGCGGGCACTCTGACCCACCGGGACCGCGATCGAGAAATAGTCGGCGGAGCCGTCATAAACCACCGCCACAGTGTCGTCCGAGCCGGTGTTGCCCTTCCAGCCGCCGTTCTTCAGCGGGTCCAGCGGCTGCGCCGTGTCATTCGGCTCAATCTCGTCAAAGGGGTTAGGACCCAGCAGGATCACGTCGCTGGCGAAGGAAACGTAGTTCTTTGAGTCGCGCACGGTCAGGTAGACGGTGTAGGCGCCGGGCTCGCTCCACTCAACCTCAAGCTGCGGCAGGGTGGTTATGATGTCATCGGCCTCGATATCACCCGGGCCGGCGTAGTCCCACTCGTACGACACAATGTCGCCATCGGGGTCGGTCGAAGCGCTGGCGTCAAGGATCAGGTTCGCGGGCAGGTCCTCGACGAACTTATCGACGTCCAGCACGGCCGTCGGGGCAAAGCCGGAACGGCTTGTTATGCGGTAATCACCGCCCTTGAAGCGCTCCTGCGGGTCGCAGAAGATGCGCAGTTTGAGCGGCAGATCGGCATCCTGGAAGTCGGTGCCAAAGACGAGTTTCGCAGCAGTAGAGTAGATCCCCGGGTTGCCGGTCTTAAGCAGGACGTCGGCTGTCGAATAGACCTCCAGGTCCACGTCGCCTTCAGCGATGCTGAACTCGCCGACCTGATAAAACACGGTCAGATCCAGCGACTGGCCGGCGGCAAAGGTATCCGTCAGCGTAAACCAGTCCTCGCCATCACCGTCGTAGCCGGGGATCTCGTCGTAGTTGCCGGCATTGCCGCGGAAGCCGCTGAAGTTCGCGCCGGGCAGGGTGTTGGCCGTCGCGGGTGTGTCGTTATCCTCAACTTCATCATAGGCCGCGAAGCTCAGGCGCTGCAGCTCATAGCCCAGCGCGCCGTTATAGGTCACCACCGCGACCAGCACTGTCCCGTCAGGGGCGATGTTATCCGCGCCAATGGTGTCGCCGCCGCTAAGCGTGCTCCAGTCCCAGCGGTTCGCGCTCCAGTCGGCAAGGCCAAGGATCGGCGAGGTGTCCAGGGTGAAGCCGCTGAAAATCTCCAGGCTCCCGGGCTGCAGGCCCTCAAGGTTGAAACGGTAAACAGCGAAGCTGAAGACCGGCGGGTTGACCCCAAAGTCAGTTGGGGCGAACAGCGCGTTTGTGCCATCAACGGTAATGCCGCGGCTCGGCAGCGTCGCGTCAAAATCTGCGCCGTCAAGGCTGAGGGTCACCGCCGAGGAACTGCGCGGAGTCAGCAGGCCGGCCGGGTCGGGCAGCTGCGGCAGGGCGGGCAGGGCGCCCCTGGAGGCCGTTTGCCCGCCGGCAAGACTATCGCCTGTGGTGGAAGACGACCCGCCGCAGCCGGCCTGGGCCAGCAGGATGATCAGCGCCAACGCGCACAAAGCAGGAGTGATTCCGATTCTCATTGATTTCCCCCGGGAAAGCCGTCAGAGCCGACAGCTTGCTTGCAGCTTCATGGCTAAGGCGCGGTCAAGCGGCAGACCGGACACCCTGGATAGCCAATCAGTGCTCGCCGCGATTTTACCAGCAAGCCCTGTGCGGCAGTCTCAACTTCGCCGTCGGCGGGCGTGATTTGCTCCCCTTGGACCGCCGGCTTTAGCCGGCATCTTCTCTGGGACCGCCGGACATAGTCCTGCACGCTGTACCGGAGGCCGTGCCGCGCTGCGCTTGGCACGGAATGTCGCTCGCTGCGCTCGCGCTTCCGGGCCATGTTTCAGCGGCGAGGCCGGTAGCGCCGCACTCAGTGGCGGCGCAGCGCAGAGTAGCGCCGGCCCCCGTGCCGGCGAAACCATGGCATTTCCGGGCAGCAACTCAGCCGCTCGGCCGGTGGCGCCGGTATGCGCTTCAACGCTACCGGCGGGATGGTGATGTTTCCGGGCAGCCCGGACTGGGCAAGCCCCGCCGGTTTCCCGTAGCAGCGCGGCCCCGTCCGCGCGTCTTTTCGTTCGGCTGTGTAGCGGGCAAGACCCGCCGGTTTCAAACCGGCCCCACCGGCCTCGGGTGGTTGTATCATCTTGCAATCCGGGAGGCTGTTCGCATGACAACAGTTGTCATCCCAACTTACATGATTGGGCCGAAGGTTATTGAGCTCGTTAGGGAAGCCAGACGCCGCGTGGTTCTGGTGACCCCTTTCATCCGCACCTGGGGGCATCTTGAAGAAGCGCTGCAGGCGGCAGGCAAGCGCGGCGTTGAAACCACTGTCCTGTTCAGAGCGGACAAGGTTGAAGAGTACCGCGACATGTCGAAGAAGCTGCTTGGCTATGGTGTCAAGCTCGGCACTATCAACAATTTGCATGCCAAGGTCTACGCCAACGAATCCTCTTGTTTGTTGACCTCGATGAATCTCTACGATGTCTCAGCACAGAACAATGAAGAGTTCGCGCTGCACACCACGGAGACTGAGCTGCTCAGGGCGACCATGGAGTACACCAATGACCTGCTCCAGCGTGCGACCTTGATTAAAGGGGAGAACAAGGCCATCGGCGCTTTCAAATCGGCGGTAGGCCTTGCTGCCGGTGCCGCCAGTGCTGTCGCCGTGGCTGTCAACCCGGCCAGCTGCATCCGCTGCGGCGAGAAGATCGCCTGGAACTTCGAGAAGCCGATGTGCGCTGGCTGCTACAGCGCGTGGTCCAAGTACAAGAACCCGGAGTACGTGGAGAAGTTCTGCCACGACTGCGGCAAGCCGCACAAGAGCAGCATGCTGAAGCCGGTGTGTTTGAGCTGTTATAAGAGGACGAAGTAGCTCTACTGTATTGCCAACCTGAGAGGCCGCCGACTACTCCTCCCAAGTCATTTACATTTGCTGGTCCGATTCAATTCAACTAACCCAAACAACACTTCTTGTACTTCTTGCCACTCCCGCAGAAGCATTTATCATTCCTCCCAATCTGAAATTTCTTGACCGAACCTGTGGTCGCCAAAATGTGACTAAGCGGAAGCTCTTCATGGTTATCTGTATCCTTAAGACAGTAAACACCACGGATACTGGCAAACGAAGCATCCATCATGACCAGGAGGCCACTTTTGCAGTGCGAGACACGCATCCAGCCAACTCCCCTTAACTTCCAATCCTCTACGGTGTTTGGGCCTACGTCACTTTTGATCAACAATGCTACTCTACGCCTGGTTAGGGGTTGTTCCCAATGAACTAGAGGTCCACTCTGAATCTCTCCACATCGTGCCATTCGTCCAGCATTTTCTATAGCCGCATCTATCGCGCTGATTCGCTCATCGAGCGCATCAAGTAATATGCTTGCTCCTGCAATATAACCACGGGGTCTCTGTGCATTGAGTATTTCAACCACCCTCTCCTGTAATCCAGTTAACGTACGTGGCTTGATAGTTTCACGGTAATTATCCTGATAATAGTATTCATCCTCAAGCAGCTCCAATCTCTTGTCGATGGGCTCCGTAATGAATGCAATTCCTGTGAACTCCTTGGTCCTCGACAATTGGGTCGCAACTTTCAATGGGGCCATGCCGTCTTCGTGATACATCATAAGAGCAACAGTGTCAGACGTATCCGCTATGGTTTTGTCCCTCAAGACAGCTAGTCTATTGGTCAAAAAGTTGAATACGTGAATAGGCTCCTGCAACAGCCAGGTTATGGCACTCAAGTCAGGCAGAGAAACTGTCCACTCACAATCGTACGGATTTAGGTCGCCTTCAAACATACCGCGTCGTAAGTGATCACTTCTCGCCATAGACCAATCTAAGGTCACGACTAGACCTATAACAGTCTCAAGATTATCGTGGGCTAATCTGTCAACTTGATTTCCTGAGGCATCATAGATAGCTAACTCTTTAGACTCTGCAAGTGCCTTCCGAAAGCTTCTAATCTGACCAATACCTTTCCCAATTGACTTCCAATAGTCATCAAATATGTTCAGAGAACTCATCTTTCTCGTGCTTGTCGTGAACGCAGCCGACTTTACCTCAATAATCAAGAGGCAGCTGTCATGCACTACCATTACGTCAATCTCTTTGCGTTTGCCTTCGGTGTCGCTGTAGAAGATGTTGCTATACACTTCGTGACTAGGAAACACCCTTTCCAAGTACTCCCTAGCGAGCTGTTCTGATATCATCATTCTGTGTTCATTGAACGATTGTGTTAAGGATTCATCACCCATTTGGAAAATACTCACTTGTAAAGAATCTATGGCACTGCTAACTAATAGACTTGAATCCATGACGTAAAGATAGTCTTCCGTGTAGAGCATTGGATATGTGCGGAATCGACAAAGCTCAGCAAACAGCTCTAGCGACAGAACATCCTCCCTACTAGTGCAGTTGGCCTTGATTCCAAGACTTATCGCGATGTGCTGGATCACTTCAAGGGGTAGGTTCGTTTCGTTGGCTATGCACTCCAGGCTAATCTTTACCGGATAATCCAGCATGCAATCGTGAATATGGTTGGTCTCAGAATTGGTTAGGACCAATTCATGTCTATACCTGATGGCCTCAAATAAGCTCGGATTGGCGTCAAACAAGGGATCCATGCGGTCAGCAATGTGATCAGTCTGGATGCGAGTAACGGCGTTGACAAACAGAAATAGGTCGTCTATTGTGAATCCTAGAAATTTCTTGAAAGTATCGGAAAAAGTGCCCCCAAAGAGAGAGTACAAGATTTCCACCAAGAGTGTTACATTTGTCTTATGTGGCATAGTGAAACGCTCCGACAAAGCTCGTTGTCTCAACCATCGGTACTCATTGCCTGGTGATTTATCCACACCCATTTGTAACATAGCTTCTATGATCTGCCACAATTCACTAACAAGCTGGAGAAGTTCTGCAGTCGCCGTGTCACTGTTAACATCATCAGACGATTGTGGACTGGATTCAATACTCAAGAGATAGCCAGATATCATCATCAATGGGAAGCTTGTACCTAGTTTGTCTCTGCCAGAGTACAGATCCTCTATTAGATATCTAACGATCTTGACAAAACTGTGTAAGCGGTCCTCAGTGCGGTCCAAGAATAAGTCAATTCCTCGCTTCCATTGAGATTCGAGTTCTTCTCTTGAATAGCCTTTGAACGGATTGTCTCTAAGGAGCTCTTTGTATGTCATCATCACATCCTCATCACTCCCATCTTCATTCTCCCCACCGCTGCGCCCTGGCTCATCGCGATCCCCAGCGCGAGTGCGCTGCGGGTATCCCTCAGGCGCAGGATGCCGTCGTCCCACAGCCTGGCGGTGGAGTAATAGGGGCTGCCCTCACGCTCGTATTTCTCCAGGGTCGGGTGCTTGAACAGCGCTTCTTCCTCGGGGGTCATCGGCTCGGCGCCCTCGCGGGCCAGCTGCTCCTGCTTGACCTGCGCCAGCACCGCCGCCGCCTGCTCGCCGCCCATTACGCTGATGCGGCTGTTGGGCCACATCCACAGCAGGCGCGGCTGATAGCCCCGGCCGCACATGCCGTAGTTCCCCGCGCCATAGCTGCCGCCGATGATCACGGTGAACTTCGGCACCTGCGCGTTGGCCACGGCGTGGACCATCTTCGCGCCGTCCTTGGCGATGCCGCCGTGCTCGGCCTCGCGGCCGACCATATAACCGGTGATGTTCTGCAGGAAGACCAGCGGCACGCCGCGCTGGCAGCACAGCTCGATGAAGTGCGTCGCCTTCAGCGCCGAGGAGCTGAACAGGATGCCCTGGTTGGCCAGGATGCCGACGAGGTAGCCCTCGATGCGCGCGAAGCCGCAGATCAGGGTCTCGCCATACTCGCGCTTGAACTCGTGGAAGCGGCTGTCATCGACCAGGCGCGCGATGACTTCCTTGACCTCGTAGGGCTTGCGCAGGTCGGCGGGCACCAGGCCGTAGAGCTCATCCGGGTCATAGCGCGGCGGGGCAGGGGCTTCCCGGGTAGGGGCGCACGGATGTGCGCCCACGGCACCGCTGGGCGCACATCCGTGCGCCCCCACAAGAGAAGAATGCGGACTAAAGTCCGCGCTCCCGCCGAGCGCCTCCGCCATGTCCCGAAGGATGCGGATCGCGTGCGGGTCGTCCTCGGCCAGGCGGTCGGCCACGCCGCTGATGCGCGTATGCACCTCGCCGCCGCCGAGCTCGCGGGCGCTGATGATCTCGCCGGTGGCGGCCTGCACCAGCGGCGGACCGGCGAGGAAGATCGTGCCGCCGCGGGTGATCACGGCCTCGTCGCTCATCGCCGGCACATAGGCCCCGCCCGCGGTACACATGCCGAGCACGGCGGAAAGCTGCGGGATGCCCGCGGCGCTCAGCCGCGCCTGGTTATAGAAGATCCGCCCGAAATCGTCATAGTCCGGGAAGACCTCGCTTTGCATCGGCAGGAAGGCGCCGCCGGAATCGACCAGATAGATGCAGGGCAGGCGGTTCTCAAGGGCGATCTCCTGCGCCCGCAGGTGCTTGCGCACGGTGATCGGGTGATAGGTGCCGCCCTTGACCGTCGCGTCGTTGGCCAGGATCATGCAGGGCCGGCCCTGTACCGAACCGATGCCGGAGATCAGGCCGCCGGCGGGCAGCGGGTCGGAATCGTAAAGCTGGTAGCCGGCCAGCGATGACAGCTCCAGCCAGGGCGTGCCGGGGTCAAGCAGCAGCTCGAGGCGCTCGCGGGCCAAAAGCTTGCCCTGCTCGCGCTGGCGCGCCTGGTACTTCTCGCCGCCGCCCTCCTTGATCCGCGCCAGGATCTCGTCGTACTGCGCCTCCAGCGCGCGGTGCGCATCGCTATTGCGCTTGAAGTCGTCGCCGGACGGATTGACGCGGGTGGGAAGCAGCTCCATGCACCTATTCTAAAGGGAGAAGATCCGATCCAACGCAGAGATACAGAGAACCCGGAGGACCGCAGAGATTTAAGTCCAGAATCCTGATTCTGAACGAAAAGTCATCAGACTGAACTTAAGTGTGGTCTGCAAGAACTCCCGAAAATGGCGGAGAGTAGATCACCTTTGGTCCCTGCTCTGCGAAACTATGCGTTCTCTGTATCTCTGCGCTGGATCGGGTTCCGGGACGGCGCGGCAATCTTGCACGGTGCGTGGTCAGGGCCGCGCTGCTGCTTCCTGAGAAATCTTCCATCCCTATTCTGCTGTCCATCACTAGCCTTCAGCCATCCGCAGTCTGCCATTCGCAATCCGCCCTACTCGAAGCCAACCGCTTCGAGGCTCTCCAGCCACTGCGTGTACTGGTTAAAGGCCAGCGGACGGTACATGGCGCTGTAGGAGCTGGTGTAACCAGGGCCGGGCAGAAACATGTACAGCCCGCTGCGCCCCGGCGCGTTTTCAGAGACGAAGTACCGGACCGTGTTTTCGTAGGCCGCGCGGACCTGCTCGGCCTGCGAGCGCAGGACCGGGTCGTTGACTGTTGCAAGGTAATCGTCAAGGAAGGCGCCGAGGTCCTGTTGCTCGCCCAGCAGGGGCTGCGCTTCAACCACGTCCCGGAACTCGCTGGCCAGATCCTTGTTGGCGAGACCCAGGCTGAGCCCGAGAAACTGCAGCTCGCCCCCGAGCTCAGTCAGCGCCGCACTGTCGATGAGCGCATGGCAGATCTCGCGATCATCGTATTCAGCCAGGAAGGCGTCCATGAAGACATGCCCGACCTCAGGGGCAGAAAGTGTGCCGGGGGCGCTTGCCCACTGGCTCATCACGGCGTCATAGGGGAAGCCCCAGATGGGTACGATCACCGAGCTGGCGACCATGTAGTCCGCCAGTTCACGATACTCAAAAAGGCTCTCGACGTCGCCCATGGAGCAGGAATCGAAGAGCAGCAGATCGAAGTGGAAGCCCTCCAGCTCAGCAGCAATCCAGCCGTTGCTGGTATGCCCGCCGATGCCGTCGCTGTAGTCAATCAGCACGCCGCTGTTGGAGCGAATCGCGCTGCTGCCGCCCTTGTCTGCGGGCGGTGCATCACGCTCCGGGCGCCAGCCTGTGCCATGGCCCCAGAGCACAAGGGCTGTGTGCTCTGCCGGGAAGTTATCACTGGCCCACTGCACGAATTCCCGCAGGTGCCGAGGATCGCCGCAGTCATAGCCGCTGCGCTCGAAGGTGACATTGGCTGGATCTGCGGTGTTGTTGACTGCTGCGGGATCGGCATCCGCGGCGACCTTGATGAAGTTCACCTGCTCGATACCGCTGGTGCCGGCTTCAAAGTCGTAGGGGATGTCATAGCCTGCGAGGATGCGCACCTTGCCCGTGCTGCCGACGCTTTCCAGCTCGTTAAGATCCATGACGCCGTAGGGCGAAAGGTTGTTGTCCGCCGCCATCCACAGCAGCAGGTTCCAGGGCGCGTCCTGTGGCGCTTCCATGTTGAGGTCAAGCTTGATCCTGGCGCTGGATCCGGCAGGACAGAAGAGCGCAAAGCGCAGCTCGCGGCCGGCGCTGAGAAGCCCATCAACCGGTAGCGCTGCGGTTGCCGTACTGTCAAAGCTGCGGGCCTGCGTCTCCCAGGACCAGGCGCTGTGCCCCCAGTCGGCCCAGGCCAGCCAGAGGCCGGAAGCGGCACCGCTGAGTTGCAGGACGCTGGGCGGCTGAGCCTCCGCGTCCAGCGTGGCAGCAAAAACAGCGAAGCTGTCGAGGAGCGGATCGCCAAGGGTCAGGTATTCGCCGTCGAAGGCCGCGCCATAACTGGCCTGCAGGTCATGAGCGGCCAGGATGTACTGGCTGGCGCTGCGCGGGATCTGTTGCAGGCGATCACCGGGCCGGGGCGATGGGAGGCGCGGAATGTGCACCCGCTGAGAGTCGGCAGCCGGCTTGGCCAGCGTGTCTGCGGGGCTCAGCGTTGCCGGCGCTGAGGCACAGGCGCCGAGCAGAAGGATCGCGCACAGCACGCAAAGGCGGGCCAGCAGGCCCGGGAAGCATTTGTACTTCAGCCGTGTCATTGCTCCCGACGTAATTGCTGATACAGCGCGGGGGCTATAGGTAACCGGAAGCCGGCTCGGCGGGCGGCCTAGTCTTCCGCGTGGCGCCAGTCATAGACGGCATGGCGGGCGGCGGTCGCGCAGATTCCGGCCAGCGCTGCAAGCATCAGAAGCAGCAGCGGCAGCCGGTACCACTGCAGCGAGCAGAATGCCCCGGCAACTTTGGCGCCGACGCCGAGGCACTCACCAAAGGGCAGGGCCAGCGGGTTCATGAGCGCGGCGCTGGAGAAGTACCAGCCCATGGTGTTGCCCAGATTGCGCAGACTGGAAGCGCTGATACCGGCGTCGAAGTTCATGATCATCAGCCACCACAGCGCGATACCCGCCGGGGGCGGCAGGGCGGCCAGGAAAATGCGCAGGAGCGGCCGGGGGCGGGCGAAGTGCATCACCGCTGTAATCCAGATCAGCGGGCCGAAGGGAGCAATGGCAGCGCCAAGGTGCTGCAGGTCGGCATAGGCGGTGGTCATGTAGTCATACCAGTTGAAGAAGGCCGCGAAGCCGAGGGGGATATAGAGAATCTGCGCAGCGGCGATCGATGCCGCCACCAGCTGGGCCTGCCAGAACTGGCTGATGCTGCGGCCCAGGGCAATCAGAAAGAGCAGCATCAGGATCGAGCTCAGGAACCCCACTCCGTATAGCACCAGCAAGCTGAGCGGGCTTGAACGGAGCATCAGCAGGGGCTCGTAGCTGTAGGGCAACTGCGCCATCCAGCCCAGGCGCGCACTGCTCTCGACGGCGTTGATGACGACCAGAAACAAGGCATAGAGCGTCATGAAAATCGGCGCGGCAAAGGCCCAGCGCATCCACAGACGCGGGACGCAGATTGCCACCAGCGCGCAGACAAACTCGCGCTCGTCCAGCCGGGCTGAGAGCATCGACTCATCGAGGTTGACCTCGCCGGCGCCCAGGGTCCCCGGCACGGAGAGCAGACGCTGGGCGTAGATCGCCGTGTCGTAAAGCCCCGTGGAAATCCAGTATGACGCCAGCAAAACTGTAGAAATCAGGAGCGCCAGCGGCAGACGGATGTCAAAGGGGATATATGCAAGACGCGGAAGCAGAAAGTAGCTCAGCCCGAAGGTGATGGCAAAGCCCAGCGCATAGACCAAGGTCTGGCGCGGCAGGCTCTTGCGGCTTTCAGTACTGCGGCGTGCGGCCGAGCGGCTTAGCAACTGATACAGCGCGTTGTCGCGCAGACCGGCTATAGCGTCACGCCACTCTTTCAGCGAGGGCAGCAGATCAGCCAGCAGATCAGCCTGGAGAATTGAAGGCCGCGCCATGCAGCAATTCTAGCGCGCTGAAGGACGCTTAGCAGCAGGCAGGGACTTTAGCTCTTCTTCGGCTCTTTGAAGGTCAGCACGGTGAAGTCTTTGGAAACCGCGAAGCTGTCGGCAGGAATCGGCGCGCCGTAACTCAAATCACCAAAATTGATGGTGATCTTGCTGTCCTTGGCTGAACCGGCGGTGACTTTGATGGGCTTGTCATCCTTGCCGATCCACCAGACAACCTGCTCGCCTTTGGGGCCGCTGACATTCCACTTTGTCGTGTCAAGCTTGCCGACCTTTTCGCTGCCAGCCTTGCTGCGGCTCCAGCCTTCGGGCAGCTTGCCCCGGGCGTCGCCCTGCTGCAGCAGGCTCTTGAACTGCGCGATGTAACCAGCCTGGTCAAGCTGTCCAAGTTTGCCCTTGATGCCGTTAAGCGTGTCAGGATAAAGCAGTACTGCTTCGCTGGTGCCGAAGTCGACATGGATGCGCATGCTTTCGCCGGTGTTCTTTTCGGTCAGATCCAGACGCAGTTTGGGAGAATCCCAGAAGAGCTGGCCATCGAAATTCATGTTACCGGCAAAGCCGGGAATAGACGTACCACCGGACTTGGCAGCCCCGGCCTTGCCGGCTCCGTTCTTGCCGCTCGACGAGGATCCCGAAGGCGAGCCAAGCTTCATTTCGGCGGTAAAGGTGCCCTTGATAGTCTTGGCCTTCTCGGCCGCGTGCAGTGCCACGCTGCTGAGCAGCACAGCGGCAATGACCATGACTGTTGCAATCCTGAAACGCATTCAACCCTCCAGCGCGGCGCAAGGCGCCGGTCCCCTGGTCTGTATGAGACGGCAAGTCCGGGAGAAAGTTCAGCAGCTAGTCGCCGGGGCTGAGCGGGTTATCGTCCATGTCCAGCGGCGGGCCGAGGTCTCCCACGTCGAAGTCGTCAAAGGCCTGGCTGGGGCCCTGGCCGTAGCCACCGCCACCCTGAGCCGGGCCACGGCTGTAGCCGCCCCCGCCCCCGCCACCGCCAAAGTCACCGCCCCCGCCGCCTTCATCGCGGCGCCCCAGCAGCAGAAAGCGGTCGCAGACGACCTCAGTTTTGTAGTGCTTTACGCCCTGGGGGTCGACCCAGTCGCGGGTCTGCAGGCGGCCTTCAACATAGAGCTGACGGCCCTTGCGCACGTACTGCTGCGCAATCTCGGCGTTGCGGCCCCAGACCACAACGTTATGCCATTCTGTGCGCTCCTGGCGTTCGGTGCCTTCGCGGCCGCCGAACACATCCGTGGTCGCCAGCGAGAAGTTTCCTACCGCGCGGCCATTCTGGGTGTAGCGTACTTCGGGGTCCCGGCCCACGTTGCCAATGAGCAGGACACGGTTCAATGATGCCATTGCCTTCCTCGGTCTTTAACTCAACGCAAGTATAGCAAATAAAGAGCAACTGCGACAGATTTACGGGCAAATTCCGCCTCTTTGCTCAGCTTCGGCCGTCCATCAGGCTTCGAGCAGCGCGGCGGCATAGATCAGTCCCACCAGTTCACTGAATCTGGTTCGGGCTTCCCAGCCTAGCTCGACGAATGCCCGTCTGGGATTGCCGACGCTGCTCTGCGGGTCCAGCGGGCGCAGCAGGCTGCTGTCGCTGGAAACATGCGCACGCCAGTCCAGTCCGGCCAGGCCGAAAGCCGTCTCAACGAGTTCCTGCACGCTGTGCGCCTCGCCTGTGGCCAGCACAAGTTCCAGCGGCTGCGGTACATCCAGCATCCATTGGAGTGCCTGGGCGTACTCCGGTGCATAGCCCCAGTCACGGATCGGACTGAGAGCGCCAAGCTCCAGCCCATTTTGCCGGCCGCGGCTGATTCGTGCCGCCGCGCGACAGACCTTGGGCAACACAAAACTGTCCGGGCGGCGGGGGCTCTCATGATTGAAAGGAATAGCGCAGGCGCAGTAAAGGCCGCGTCCCCGAGCTTCCGTGGCCAGCTCGCGCACCCGGGCCTTCTGACGGGCATATTCGCCATCCGCCTGCACCGGGCTCGTCTCATCAAACAGGCCCTCGGAGGAGGAGCCGAAGATTGTGCTCGAGCTGACGGCGAGTACGCGCGCGTCGTGTGCCTCGCGCCGCAGCCAGTCGCACAGCACCTCGACACTGGTGACGTTGACCTGCTGACTGCGCTGGGTGTTTGCGGCAGCCTCCAGCGGGACTGAAATGGCAGCGCAGTGGTAAACCCGCTCCGGCTTAAGCTCGCGAAGCAGCTGACGCAATGCGGAAGGTTCGGCAAGATCGCAGGCAGCCAGCCCAAGTCCGCGACCCTGCAGTTCGGTAACCCAGGCCGGCATGCTCTCGCCCGGCATCACCAGCCCGACTGTGCGGCGTCCGGCTGCCAGCAACAGCTCGGCCAGATACCCGCCGTCCTGCCCAGTGATTCCCGTGACCAGATCCATGCGCGCGGGATTGTAGCAGCGCAGGCCGGATCGCGCGCCTTGACAATTCCGACTTTTACCCTGGCTTGTTTGCCATAGCGGGGTGGCATGCAGATAATGTAGATAGCTGTGCCGCTTGCCCGCGGCTGGAGGTTCCAATGCAGCAACTGTTAACGCTCGGTCTCGGATTCGTCATCTGCGCGAGCTGCGTCATTCCGGCGCTGGCGCAGACTGATCCCGTTTCGTCTGCTGATGAACCGGACATGGTGACTTGCGCCGAGCAGCTTGCCGCAATTGACCCTGCAGATCTGCAGCCCGCCCCGGATCCCATCGAGAGTGCGGACTATGCAAACCTGATGAGTGATACGGCGGAGCTTGCTGCCGATTGTGATGAACTGGAGTTCAGCCTGGATTCCGCCTCCTCAACGCTGATGGCCCAGCGCGGTCAGCTTGACTGCCTCGGTGAGGAACTCTCCCGGGGTTGCCAGGACTGGGACAGCCCCTTTAGCGGCCAGATTACCTATCGCATGCAGTTTGCCGGTTCGGGTCTCAGCGACCTGGGTGATTTTCAGCAGGGTCTGCGTTTTGATCTGCGCTATCGCGAGTGGGTCAGTGATAACCTGCTGCTCAACCTTGAGATCGGCAGCCGCGACAGCAGCGTGTTTGACGTGATCTCGGGCCGCCATGGTAACGAGGCCCAGCTTGAGCGCGCTTATGTTGAAGGCCATTTCGGCGATCTGGAATAGCGCTGGCATGCTCCCCGCCTAGCTGCGGGGAATTCGAGTCGGCTGCGCTAAGGCTTGGCGCCGCCGGATCGACTGGGCTTCTGTTCTCCCTTTTCCGCCTTAACCATGTGCTTACTGGTCAGACCTGCCGGCTTTAGTGCGCTCAGACGACGCGCTGCGGAGAGTTTTGCCCCAATGCGCTGCTCAAACAGCTCCTGGCTGATCGGCCGCAGCTCAAAGCGATCAACCCTTGGATAGCCCTTAGGCATCTTGGGCAGATCCAGCTTGGAAATCAGGCGACTGATGCCATCGGCGCTGCTCGGGGCTGCGAAACCGCCAATGTTAGCCGGGGTGGCCTTGGTGCCAGCGCGATACAGCCCGCTGAATTCGAGCCGCCCGTCGCCGGTGTCCAGGTCAATGTGGTCAAGATCGATATCCAGATCACCAGCCCGCGTGTCGCTGTCCGCCAGCGAAAGGTGCCATCCGCGGCGGCTGAGATCAGTGCTATTGGACAACTCAGCTTCAGCCAAAGTCCCCTTCTCCGGGCCAGGCAAAAGCACCCTGAAGCCAATAGTCAATTCGGTATCGTCAACAATCTCCTCAACCATAAAGGGGTGCGCGATAACTGCATCACCCTGGGCGTTAACGCCGACCAGTTCGTAGAAGCCCTGCTCAGGGTAGTCGCAGCCGCACAGCAGGGCCGCCAGCAGCAGGGCTGCAAGGCCGGCCAGCGGGAGCGCGCGAAAGTGGGGAGAGTGCATTGAGGCAGCCATTATAGGCAGAGACGGGCCGGCAGTCCTGAATGTTCCATGGAGGTCCATCGAGGTTGTGATCGGCCGCAAATCGCACCTGAAAAGCCTACTTGCGGTCGCGCACCGGGTTGGTATAGGCCTGCACCTTCTCGGTAGTCAGCAGCGGCGGGTCGAATCCCAGCTCGGCGAGCTGCCTCAGCGCATACTCCACCTGCTCGGCAGTGTCGATGGCTTCAACCACAATGGGGAGGTCGGCGGAAAGGTCCAGCAGCGCACTTGTGTGCATCGTGCTGTGCGCTCCATAGCCCATCAGCCCTCGCAGGGCGGTAGCGCCGGCTATGCCGTGCTCCCTGAGCGCCTCAACCAGGGCCTGATATGCGGGCCGGCCCTTAAAGCGGTCAGCCTCGCCAAGAAAGACGCGCAGCAGAACCATTTCAACAGGACCATTCATTATCCACCTCCGGTAATTGCCCGTCCGAGAATTGTACCGAGCCAGACCAGCGCGAGGCCCAGAATCAGGTTTGCGGCAATGTTCAGCAGGGCCAGACGCCAGGAACCATCCTGAATAAAGCGCAGTGTCTCATAGCCGAAGGTGCTGAAGGTGGTGAAGGCCCCCATGAAGCCGATGCCCAGGGTCATGCGCAGTTCACTGGATATCAGTTTTCCTCCCAGGCCGACCTGCATCAGCAAGCCGATCAGAAAGCAGCCCAGAAGGTTTACGCCGAGAGTGCCCCAGGCAAAGCGCTCACCCAGCAGCTTGTGGAGGGCCAGGCTGACGCCATAGCGCGCTAGTGTTCCACAGACGCCTCCCAGCGCGATCCATGCGGTTGCTGGCATGGCCAGAGCATAGCAGCCGCGGGAGGACAATAGGTCAGGCTGGCACAGCGCGGGGCGGGATTGGACCGCCGCCGCGCCGGCTTGCTTCCAAAGTTGGGCTGCCACCCCCGAAGCTCTGTTTCCGGCAGCCGGTTGTTCAAGAGAATGTTAGTCCGCTGCTTTGAAGCCGTGATAAACCAGACTGGAAGTTTGTGGTGGTTTGAGATGAAGTTGAGTGCTGAAGAGACGGCAGAAGCCGGCAGTGGGAGCTCAGCCGAGACGGCTGCCAGGAAGCAGTTTGGTGCCAGCCAGAAACTCGCCGGCGCTCATGCGGCGCTTGTTTTCCGGCTGCAGCTCAAGAATGCTCAGGGCATCCTGGCCGCATCTCACCAGGATTCCGCTCTTGTCGGCAGACACTATGCTGCCGGGAGGCAGATGAGTCGCACTTTGATCAAGGGCCGGCTGCACCAGCCAGACCTTCAGACGCTTGCCGTCAGGAAGTGCGGTCAATGCTCCGATGTCCGGATCCCAGGCGCGCACAAAGTCGAACAACTCAGCCGCCGAGCGAGACCAGTCGATAACGCTGTCTTCGCGTCGGTAAGTCCCGCAATAGCTTGCCTGTTCGTGGTCCTGCTCGACTGGCTGAGCGATTCCCTGCGCGACCTGGTCGAGTGCCTGCACGGCAAGCCGACCGCCAAGCTCGCCAAGCTCCTGCTCAAGTTGGGCATAGTTCCAGTGAAGAGGTATCTCACAGGGGGATCGGCGCAGTATTGCGCCGTCATCAAGGCGCGGTGTCATCTTCATAATGCAGCATTCTGTTGAGCGCAAGCCTTGCAGCAGGGCAGTACGGATCGGGCTGGCGCCACGCAGTTTCGGCAGAGCACTTGGATGGACGTTCAGCGGCCAGGGCGTGACGCTCAGCACACTGCGCGGAAGGATCTGCCCGTAGCTGGCTGTCAGCAGTGCTTCCGGCTGGTGATTCTGCAGCTCGGCCAGGAACTGGATGTCGCCGCGCAGGCGCTGCGGTTTGAGGAGCGAAATGCCCAGTTCAGATGCTGTTTCAGATACCACAGTTGGCTTGAACTCCATCCTGCGGCCGGCGGGCTGGTCGGGCTGGCTTACAACCGCGCAGACCTGATGACGGCTGGCCAGGATCTCACGCAGCACCAGCACGCTGAAGTGCGTACTACCAAAGAAAGCGACTCTGAGGCCGCTGCCCGTATCAGCCCCGGCGGCGCAGCTCAGTTCTGGTCCTCGCGGTAGGCGCTGTAGCGCTTGATGCTTTTGGGCAACTCCTCGGGTTCGTCTGCAGCAGGCGCCTCGACGCGCATGCGCGCCGTTTCGCTGGTTGTGGCGGCTGCGGTGCCGTTACCCGAAGGACGGTCTGAAGGCTCCATGTCAGGTCCGGTCGCACGCGCAGCTGTCCGGGCAGCCTTTGTCTCGCTGGTCAGATCCTCGGCGAAGGCGGCACGGGCTGCGCTTGCTCCGGCCCACCAGCCGGCGACCAGTTCGACCGCATCACCAATCAGCCCTGGAACGTCCATATCCAGCTCAGCACGCTTGAGGCCGAGGCGGCTGCAGTGCTCGTCGACCACGTGATCAGGAGCAAGATCGATCAGGGTCTGAACAATCAGAATTGAAACCACGATGTCGTCCAGCACGCCAATGCCGGTGAAGTCCGGAATTACATCAAGCGGAGAAAAGACATAGGCCACGCCGGCGGCCGCCCCGAGCTTGAGCCAGACAGACACCCGGCGGTCGGTCAGCAGGGATGCAGCCAGACGGAGCATCTGCGGCAGCTTGAAGAGGGCCATCAGGCTGGCGAGTCGGTTTGAGGCAATCTTCTTCACAGTTCATTCTATCCCGCGGTATCTGCGCCTTGAGTTAATTGCCTAGTAGAATACATGCGTGCAACACACTGAGCGGGCATCGGCAGTTTTCAGGCGCTATGTGCTGGCCGCGCTGGCCGTCGCCATGGTGGTCGGCATCCTTTATATGCTGCACGCCCTGCGCAATGTCCTGCTGATGCTTTCATTCTCGGCCTTCCTGGCCTATTTCCTGGCCTGGCCGATTCAATGGCTGTCACGAAAGATGCCCCGTCCGGCCGCCACAAGGGTTGTCTTTTACACCTTTTTCCTGCTGCTGCTGAGCGCCATACCTACGGCCGGCGCCCTGCTTTATATCCAGTCAGCAGAGTTTGTTAAGGCGCTCCCGGGATACCTGCAGGAGCTGCCAAGCCAGTACGATCTGCTCAACAATCTGTTGATCGGCATTCAGCAGCAGTATGCTCCGGGAAAGGAAGCTCAGGGCCTTGACGCCTATCTGGCTCAGCTGGTGGCCCAGATGCAAAGCTCCGCGCCGATCATCCTGAACCGCGCGCTGGGGGCGACCCAGACTTTTCTGTCCGGGGCCGGGACGGTGATGGCGGGCTTGCTGATCGTTCCAATCGTCTCGCTGTACCTGCTGCTGGACGCCGCGCGCTTCCGCCGCAGCTTTGTGCGGCTGTTCCCCGAGCGCCAGCATCGCGATGTGGAGCGCGCGCTGGACGCGATCAACAAGAGCCTCGGCGGATACATCTACAGCCGCGTGCTGATGGCGCTGTTCATCGGCTTCTTCATGGGCCT
Source organism: uncultured Planctomycetales bacterium (assembly GCA_964512635.1). GTDB lineage: Bacteria > 4484-113 > 4484-113 > 4484-113 > JAFGCY01 > JADZFO01. Next base: position 59,018 of record CAZEJB010000022.1, read on the forward strand.
CACGATGGCTCTGCTGGGGGTGGACTACTGGCTGCTCCTGGCGGTCGGCCTGTTCATCGGCGAGTTCATCCCGGTTGTCGGCGGCCTGCTGGCCTTTATCCCCATCGCCATCGTTGTGCTGGTCGGCCCGAACCCGACAACCCTGTTCTGGGTGCTGGGCGTTAACCTGCTGCTGCAGACAGTCCAGAACTACCTGATCGCGCCGAAGCTGACCGGCGAGACGATGAATATCCACCCGCTGACAGTGATCATTGCGATGCTGGTCGGCGGAAGCGTCGGCGGAGTCGCCGGCCTGTTGCTGGCTCTGCCCGCGGCGGCAGCGGGAAAGATCCTGCTGAACATCTTTGTGCTGCGCCAGGAAGAGAAAGGCATCATGATGCCCGCTCTGGATCTCTTGTCACAGAGCGGCGAGATCGAGTTCATGGAGCGCGGCGGCGAGATCGAACATCTGATCAAGCCTGGGACTGATGAGGAAGATGGCAAGGAGCCGCCTGGACCGGCCTCAAGCCACCCTGGCGACGCGCCATCAGCCTAGGTATTCGTAGCGGCCGCAGAAATGCGGCCCACCTTGTAACTATGGGACTTGTGCAAATGAATCCAAGTATTCATAAATCGGATTCAACCCTACTCGCTGCTCATTCTCTCGATCCAGATGCCAGGCCCTTGGATTGTCCTGGATGTACTGTCGGATGCGCAAAAGGTCCTCTTCTCCGCGCACGACATGGTCGTAGTAATCATCCTGCCATACCTGCTCCACACCCAGCTCCAGGCGAGCGATTCTGGTAACTCCAGCCTTGAGTGAATGGACCAACCGACTTAAAGCCACATGAACAGTTGAACCTGTTGACAGATTCCTTGAACCAGGCGCTTTGATCCAGATCACGCCGTGGAAGTGGTTTGGCATAACTACCTGATCAACCAACTCAATGTTTGAGAACCGTATCGCAAGCTCCATCCAGCACGCAAGAAGGATCTTTCCCAAAGGACTTAGCTCGACATTGGAATCAACTATCTTGCCAAAGGTGCACTTTCTCCTGAAACTGCAAATTGTGATGAAGTAAGCCCCGGGGCTGGAGTAATCGAAGTGTTTCAGATGATGAATCTTCCGGCGCGGATTTGTTCGCATGATTGGCCTCACGAATTGGTATCACCTAACTCTATAGACTCATAGGGTTGCGCTGCCGCATGCCGGAACCAATACAGGGCCGCATTTCTGCGGCCTCTACGAGTGCACAGGGCCACATTCGCGGCCCCTACGACCCAACTCTGCCATCCATCGGGCTGCTGG
>CAZEJB010000022.1:60405-64112 GCA_964512635.1 uncultured Planctomycetales bacterium
CAGGGCCACATTCGCGGCCCCTACGACCCAACTCTGCCATCCATCGGGCTGCTGGCGGAGGCATAGCGCTTCTTTGGTATCCGTCCTGAAAGGTAAGCCAGTCGCCCGGCCTCAATACCCAGGCGCATCGCCCGCGCCATCGCCGGCGGATCGGCGGCCAGCGCGATGGCGGTGTTGATCAGGCAGGCGTCGGCCCCCAGTTCCATCGCCAGCGCGGCGTCGCTGGGCGCGCCAATCCCCGCATCAACGATGATCGGCACCTTTCCGCTGAGCTCCTCGAGGATAAACAGAAGGCCGCCGAAGTCCGGCAGCCCTTGCCCGCTGCCAATCGGGCTGGCCAGCGGCATCACCGCGTCAGCGCCGGCCTCGAAGAGCTTGCGGGCGACTATCGGGTCCTGGCTGGTATAGGCCAGTACAACAAAGCCCTCGTCCTTCAGCCGCTTGGTGCCTTCGATCGTCGCCGCGACATCCGGCAACAGTGTCTTCTCGTCGCCGAGGACTTCCAGCTTGATCCAGTTGGTCTGGCAGGCCTCGCGGCCCAGCCGCGCCACCCGCAGCGCGCTGTCCAGGTCAAAACAGCCGGCGGTGTTGGGCAAAAGCTGGATCCGGCTGAGATCGAGATAGTCAATGAAGTTCTTCTGAGGACGATCGGGGGAGAGATCCACCCGCCGGATGGCAACCGTGACGCATTCTGTTTCGCCGGCGTCATAGGCCGCCATCATCTGCTCAGGATCAGGGAACTTCCCGGTGCCCATCAACAGCCGGCTGCTGAAGGTACGGCCGGCAATGGTCAGCGGCCCGTCCGGGCGTTGGGAAACTGTTTCACCTGACTTCTGCGCGCTTAGCTCTCCACTCATAGCTTCAGTTTACCGGCAGACTTGTAGAGTCCAGACAGGGCAGGGCAGGGCTGATGGATTCCGCTTGGATCCAGGACTGCCGACCCAGGGCGACAACAGGGCAACCTGGGCGTGATTTCTGATAACCTTTCTCCATGTGCAGCGAGCTATCCAGCTGCCCCAGATGCGGCGGGGGACTCATCAGGCGTTTGGCTGATCTTGAGTGTCCGGGCTGCGGCTGGTACAAACCGGCCACAGGCACTGCGGGCCGCCGTCCCCGGTCGGCCGAAGATGGCTCGAATCTTACCGGTGGGGCCTCATCAGGTGCGCGCCTGCAGTCAGCTGTGGACGCTCATCCCGGCAGCCAGGGCGGGTCTTATCGCGGCCTCCTGCACAGCTATGAAGTTGCACCACCCGATGCATTCAGCCTCACAAAGCTCTGGTTCCTGATTGCGGCTGGCCTGCTGCTTACCGGCGGTAACCTGGCATTGCTCTGGACGGTGCCGGCTGTGTTCCCGGATGGAAGCCTGATTGGCGCGACCCTGATTGCTTCTCTGCTCACAGTAGGTATCGCCGCCCTTGCCCTCTACGTAGACTGGGCTGCGGCCAAGCTCATAGCAGGCGTGCTGGCTCTGGGCTTCATTGCCCTGGATCTACTGCAATGCGCCCATCTCTGGTCTGGCTATGTAGCCATCGCCCGGATCAAACATGTGGTGGATATGCTGATTCTGCTCAGCTTTGCGGTCCTGATGTTTTATGAGTGGCGTCGCGAGAACACGCCGGTTGATGCCTGAGCTGTAGCCAGTAGGTGCTCCGGTTCAGAACTAACGATTGAAACACTCCCGCCGGGACTTGCCCTGCGCGCTGCAATCAGCCATAATTTCATCAAGGTTTTCGATGTGCCGGTTCGGGGGAAGAAATGCCACAGCCCACGGAAAAACACTATTGTTCACAATGCGGCCAGCCCATGGACTGGCGGCTTGGCCGCTGGGAGTGCCGCTGCGGCAACTCGGAAGATCCTGCCGAGGAAGCTGCGCGGGCAGCTCAGCAACAACGCAGCGCGGCACCGGACCAGCCTTCCGGGCGTGGCATCCAGCGCAAGCCGATCTATCGCGACGGTAAGGTCGTCGGCTATGAAAGCGAGCAGGATGCTGCCACTTACACTGCGCCGTCACCTTCGTTGCTCGGCAGCCGGACCGACGCCTTTGACCCCTATGCCCGTGGCGGCGGCAGCGGCGATGATGCTCTGAGCCAGGAGAAACGCTATTGGCTGATGGCGGAAATTGGCTGGTCCGTGATCATGGCTATCTTCATGTCTATTTTTCTGGCGGGGAATCCGCAGGTCGGCTTTCAGTCAGGACTGACCCTCGCGATCTTCATCCCGACGTTTGTTATCGGAATGGGCATTCATCTGGCCATTATGTGGTGGATTCTCTTTGGTGCCGAGATCTGGGCCAAGTGGACCTGCCTGGGCTGCAATGGCTGTGGACTCTTGTCGACTATTGCCTCTTTGTTTGCCCCGGCTGCCATGCTTGCGTCTCAACAGCAGTTTCAGATGATGCCTGGCTGGCTACAGGTCGTCAGCAGTGTCGTACAGCTAGGAATGGGCATCTGGCTGATCAGCCTGCTGTATCGGGACATTCAGGCGCGGCAAGGGATGTAGTTAACTGCGCCCGCGAGACTCCAGGCTCCATGGTGTCAGAGACGGGCTTGTCTTTATATATAAGGTGTTCGGACGTGCCTTTTGTACGGACTGCCGCAAGTCTTATACTGAGTGCATGCCAATGCTGGAAGCCCAGATTGCCGATTACATCGAGCGCGTAACCCGCTTCGACGACCCGCTGCTCATCGAGATGGAACAGCGGGCCCAGCGCGAGCAGTTCCCGATCATCGGGCCGCATGTGGGTCCCTGGCTCCACTTTTTCACTCGCCTGACCGGTGCCAAACGAGTCTATGAGCTCGGATCAGGTTATGGATATTCCACCTGGTTCTTCTGCCGCGGCGTGGCTGATAACCTGGCGGTAAACGGTGGAAACGGCGAAGTTGTCCACACCGTTTGGGACAGCCAGCTTAGCGCGGACGCGCGCGGGAACCTCGACCGTGCCGGCTTTGGCGGCCTGGTGCGCTACATTGACGGCGAAGCCGTGGCCGCGCTGCAGCAAGAGGCTGCCGGCTGGGACATCATTTTCATGGATATCGACAAGGAAGGCTATCCGGCAGCCCTGGATGTCATAGAACAGAAGCTGCGCCCCGGTGGAATGCTGATAGTCGACAATCTGCTCTGGAGTGGGACAGTGGCGGATGAGACCGACCAGCGGCCCAGCACAGTTGGAATCCGAGAGTTGACTCAGCGTCTGCGCCAGGATGCTTCATGGGAACTGCTGCTTCTGCCCCTGCGGGACGGAGTCGGCTTTGCCCGATGGAAAGGTTAGACATCTATCTATGTTTCGATTTTCTGGTCGCTTTCACGGTTGTTCAGCAGTTTTGGATAACTTTTTGCGGCTGGCTTTTAAGTTCCGGGTGCCTGCTCCGACTATTACAGGTACGGCAACGGACCAAGCCTTTGCCACCTGTAAGTAAATATCAAAAGCTGCCTTTGGCAGATTTTGTATAAATTTTACGGGAAGACAAAGGCAAGAATCCGTGAATCGTGTGCTAGTATTCCTGCCGTCACCAAGGGGAGGAAGGTCAAGCTTGGCGAGTGTCTGAGGTTGAGAAGCCGGACGCAAACGCCTGGCCCACCTGATGACCCCGACGTGACTAAGGATCGGACACACGATGTGCCGGTCTTTTATCCTTTTAAAGGAGAGTGCACGTATGCGGTTTATCCTTGGCATTGTGCTTGCGATCAGCGTCATGCTGACTGCCAGC